>CAYPLH010000018.1:0-67825 GCA_964411505.1 uncultured Clostridiaceae bacterium
CTATTATATAATTAATATTTAATAATTCAATAGTGTTTTATGAACTTTTATAAACATTGATTAACTGTTGACCTCCCCCCATTTCGTATATTTAGGAATCTCATTCCATTATATTCGAATATTTTAGTTTGGTCAAGACCAATAAGCAAAGGTCAGAGCTGAAGCATGATCCACTTATGATAATGTCTCATTGTACCACATGTGAAAATATCCTAAAAATAGTAGGTTTCATCTCTTCATCGTTTATGGTTTTTATTCCATCCTCAGAAAGACAAGAAGCATAGATATTAGCTACACTTCCTGTCAAGAGATTAAAGGTCATACAAACTCTACTCCACTCAGCTCTTGCCATACTTACTTATCATATTTCTGAAATTTCTCGAAAGGAACTTTATCTTTATTTCGTCTTCAATGTCCGCAAAAATCACCTTTGATATACCTATCCTTATATCATAATAGGAGCAATCAGAACCAGCAAATACTTTCGTACTATCTACCTTGTCTGCGATATTTTCAATCCATGTATCCGATGGCACCTCTAATCCACATGTATCCATGTATGCATTCTCATATTTGTTCACTACACGTATAGACTTTTTAATACCCTCATTTGTACCCCCACCATGAGCCAAAACAAATGCAATATCGGGATTGTCCTTTATGACCTGCTCACATGCATCAATACTGCATGCAGCATTACCTTCACGTGTATGGGTAAGTATGTATCCTCTGCATTGTTTGACTTTATCAAATATGTGGTAATAATTTTCTCCTGATATCTTATACCAATGGTTGGATGGGTGAATCTTAACGCCGATGACTTGTTTAATCGAATAATACTTGTAAAATTCACTTTGAACTTCACTTAGCATGTTCGGATTTAACATCATCAGACCAAATAATCTTTCAGGAAACTTTTCGATGGCATCAGCCATTAATTTGTTTCCCAACTTATAATCGCATGATGCAAATGGAGATATTGTCAGTTTTTTTATACCTATCACATCTGCTGTCTCAATCATTTTTTCAATATTTGCTTTAGGATAATAAAACTCATGCCACTGACCTATATGGCAATGGGAATCTATTATATGCAAATCATACAATTTCTCACCTTTTAACGCCCGCTGTAATATTTCCTTACCCATTAGTTACACCCTCCATTACATCACATAGAAATTCATTTTTACTTAAAAGTCGGATAGCATTTTTATAAGCGATGTTTTCTTTATCCTTATAGTCTAAACTTGAATATATGATGCGTCCGACAGCAACTCCCCCGTCATTAAAAGGCATTCTGCTTCCAAAAAATATCCTTTCTGACCCAAAATACTTAACCATATCTTCGATTCCATTAAAGTAACTAATTCCACTTGTATCAACACTTATATTGGGACATTTTGAAAGCAATTTATAAATCATGCGTGTTTTTGAATAATGAGTTGTCAAAAGCACAATTGGCAACTCATTATATATATATGCCAACTCACAAATTTGTTCATAATAGTTTTCGAGGTTAGCTGGAGAACCTCCCCGCATCCTTCCAACACACTGAACAAATACCGGTATTTTGATTTTTTCCAGAAAAGCAAACAAGTCGCCCATTGTTAACTTGCTGATTGCATAACCATGGTCAGTAGGAAAAAGCCTGATCGCAGTAATTTTGTTCCTCTTTATGTAGGTAAGAATTTGTTCATAGCCACCAAACTCCTGCTCAATAAGCGGAGTCAGTGCCATAACAGGCAGGAGATTTTTGTAATTCATAACTTCTTTAGTAATAATATCATTACCCAAGCTGGGAAGATGCATCCATGACCTGGAGTCAAATACCAAAGCCTTATAAATATTCAACCTTTTCATTTCTTTGACAAGATCATCGGGTGTGGTAATATTTAATTTTTTATAACCCCATTCACCCACCATGCAGTTAATATCAATAAATTTCAAAGCAATCACTCCTCTGGTTCTGAAACCAAAATTTTTTTATCTTATTTTCCATATATAAAATAATGGAATTAATTCATTATTTTTTGCCAAGTGTAATAGCGAACAGGTGAATAAACGGATTTTCAGGTAAATGTATGGACTTTACAATATCTTGATTTGATAATTGATACTTTTGCGCATATAAATAAACTTCTCTTTGTAGCAGCTCGCGTTTACCACCTGCTACTTTCACATATCTTCCTTTCCAAGCAAACTTTTCTCCAAAAAAGTTAATATTGCTCCAGAAATCGGAAAGTTCAATCGGCATCTTTTCTGTTTTTCCACCTTCATATTCAATAGTTACTTCATCAGATTGATGTCCAACCTCACCGCAGCCTAAAAACATTATGTAATCGTAGAGCCCTTCCGGGCATGGTATAGCTTCTCCATTGCATTTCATGCTATCGTAGCAATCTCCTCTAATTCTTGTACTATCGAATTTCATGTCTCCAACTTCTAATTCTTCATTGAGAGGTAAATTTTCAGCATATAAATATCCATTTCTTATTGTAAATTTAGCAGGACATAGATCTGAAACTGATGTTCCGAAAGCAATGATGTTTAAAAAACTACTTAAGTCTATAAATTTATAATCATTTATAATGTTATGCACAATTGTACATGAAGATATAGTTGTATCAGTTGATTTACATAAAGAATTTTCATCCCGTACAAGCCCACATAACTCATCAACAATTTCTTTTTCATAATTTGCAACTTCTCTTATATTGTGTTCTATCCGGTTATATAAGCTATTATCAATTTTATTGACTAGTATTGCCTTTGTTATTAAGCCTTTGGCTTTGTTCCACATGAGCGATGCCCTTTGTAATTTAATTGTATATCTCCCAAGCACCGGTATGCCCAACGCGATAGAAATATATCTCAATACTTTCGCGTAGTTTAATCGACTGTTTAAAATTGAATTCAGTTGCCGAACCAAATTATTTATTAACTCGTTTCCATCGAAGTGGCATACAAGGTTTTCCATGTGACCTAAATAATTAGCAAAGTTTATCATGGAATCATAAGTACCGTTTGTTTTTCGAAACTTTACCAATGTATTTTCAACTATACACCTCCAATCAATATCTGTGTATTCCTCATGAACAAGCTCTAATGTAATATAATTACCAATATGTGTTCGTTTAAAATTTTCAATATTAAATTTATTAATGTTTTTATTGAAATATGGATCTATACAATAAAAATTCTCACAATCATAACCGATAATTAAAAAGCAGTGCCATCTGCCAATTTCAGTTGCACTAGATGCACGCCAAGGGATGTTCTGAATAAATGTACTTATCATTACAGGTCTTTTAGACATGATCTCGCTTTTAATTGTGTCTAGTATATCAGCCCCAGAATTTGCTTCAATTGTGTTAATCTTAATACCGTGATATCTCTCTAATAGATATTCTACATTTATATAACCTAAACCAATTACAATTTCACTATCCCTTGAAGTAAATTCAAAACCCCAGGAGTCAGAAAACATCATCTCATAGTTCCGACCTATCCAATTAGTATATGAATATATAGGGTCTTCAATACACATATTTCCATCATCATGTAAAGGTGTTATATCTAAAATCATACTATTTGCTCCTGACACATATATTTTTATAGCAATAAAAGTTAAATTTTTTCGTAATCCAAAAACAGAATAATAAATATTAGACAAGATTGCCTCATCTGAATATGTATGCAACGTAATAATTCTAAGCAATATGGCTTTCGAAATCCACTGGAACCGTTGTGTATTCCAAACATATTGCAAGAATTAAAGATGTTGCGCATACTGATCCTCTTATATTCCGGTTTATCCGCAGAAGTCCTAAGTTAAGCAGGTTCATAATAGTTCCATTGCCTTGCTCTCAACATCACTCTCCGACAACTCAGCTATACTGCATTTTAGATTTGAACTCTCATTACAAACTGAAATTATGTACTCGCCTTTTTCGAAAGTAAGTATTTGTTTTGAAATATCACCATCTAACGTATCAAATGAATTAAGCGGTATTGAAAATCCCTTGCCCATAAACTTGATATATGCTTCCTTCTTCGTCCAAACCTCATAAAAGCGCTTGTCCATATCTATCCTCGCCTTTATTATGTAAGCGACTTCACTCTCAGTAAAAAATCGTTTTGCTATTTTAGCATCAGCAACTCTGATTTTCTCAATATCTATTCCAATTGGCTTGTCCGCAATAGCTGCAATAATAGCATTTCTGGTGTGTGATAAATTAAAATGAAAATCAGAATGATTTTTTAAATACGGCTTGCCATACTTGTTTTTGTAAAAGATAATCTCTCTGTTGAAGATATTAAGTTCTTTATAAACTATTGTTCTAACAAGGATTTCGGAATACAGGCTAAGTTTCTTATCTATATCAAAATGAAACCGTTTGATTTGCTCATATTTATTTTTAGAAACGAATGTTAATAATTGCTTAAACACTTCAGCGTCAACAACATCATTTAACTCCACATAATACAATTTAATCACATTTCATCTTCCCCCTGTGATCGGATTAATACCATAATGCTTTCAATATTCTTTTTAGTTCTGCAAGAATTGTAACCCTTTTAATATAACCAAATCACCTATTGTTTGTATGAACAAGCTTTATCTCACAAATGTTTCTCATAAAATTTCCAGTAAGTGAAATATATTATTGCACTGTCTGGCGATACTCTGAAATTAGCCGTTTTCACAGTTGGATACTGATTAATAAACTTTGATCGTGTTTTCTATTTTTTCTTTTAATTTCATCAAAAACATACATGCTCTTTTCCCTTTTACAACTCTATGATCAAAGGATAGCGTAAGCGTCAGACGCATAAGCTTTTCATCAATCCCAGACACCCCTAAGATGGAAGATTGTTTTGTACATACAAGTGGTGTGAAAAAAGCTGCTCCTTCATTTGATAAATCACTTATGGTAAAAGTACAGCCTTGAATATCATCAACAGTCAAATTTTTTCTAATATACTTTCTTATAACTTGATATATGTTTTTTTCGACTTCATTTCGACTTTTTTCTCCCACATCGTTAGGTAGCTTTATTACCTTTAAGCCATTATCTATATCAATTGCTAACCCTATATTAACGTTTTTGTAATATGCAATGCCGTTATCTATATAAAAAGCATTGAGTTCTTTATAAATCTTAAGTAGCTTATAGGTCTCGTAAATAATAATTGATAAAAAATAGTTGTTTGAATAGCTTTTATTCGGGTTACTACTCATGTCTATATAGACACTGACTGAACTGGTAATACTCCCTTTGTCCAAAAGATTATCTATCTGTGCCTTCTTTGAAGGAGTAAGCATCTCAAAGTCAACTTCATCACGATTTAATGCTTTTGGACTTGCCGCTATTTCTTTTTCACTAATTTTATCCTTATGGGCAGTTTCTTTTACATCAATAATACTTACAAAATCCATGTTTGCAAAAACAGATTTATTGATTTTTTCAGCCTCGATTAATTTTAACGCACCTTCCGAATAGACTGTCTCAATATTGGCCTTTTTTGGATTACCTGAATCATTACAATTGCCGTTTATATTTTTACTTAATCCTATTGCTTCGTCATATATTTTTGCTATCACTTCACCAATTTTTAATTCCATTCCTTCACTGCAAAAATATTCTATGTAGCCCTCGGCTTCAGCTTCAACACAAACGTTCGTTTTTGAACTTTCAAATTCTAAAATAATCTCTCCCTGTTTCACATAACTATTATTACTAAAAAATAGTTTGCATATAAGCACAAATTCATCATTAACAGATTCTTGCAGTGCAACTACTTCCTGTAAAACTTTCATTCTAAAGACCATTCCTTCCTGCGAAAGGCACCAACGAGAAATGAAAATTATTTAGTGCGTTTCGTCTGTTTTTAATTTAAAATCAATGATATACTTTACCTCTGAGGTACGGCATACTACAGAGCACGCGGAGGTGAGTGGTGAAGCGGTTTGCTGCTATCTCGTATTCTAATAAGTCGCCGGACATTCGTTCAAGCACCAACGAGTAGGCGAAAGAGCCTGTAAACTAATTTTTGTAAAGACATTACTCGTTTTTAGCAGAATGTTAAGTCCTTGCCGTTCCCTCAAAATACTTTATGAAATGAGGGATTTTTATTGTCATCAACTGTTGACATCGTTTACCCTGTGTGTTGCGGCATGGACGTCCACAAAAATTTCCTTGTCGCTTGTATCGCAACGACCGACGAGCGAAGCCACACTACACACCAAATCCGCAGATTTTCCACGTTTACAGGAGATTTGCGAAAGTTGGCGGATTGGCTCTCCCAAAACAATTGCCGCGACGTTTGTATGGAATCCTCAGGCAAATATTGGATTCCGGTTTTTAATGCCATTGAAAAAACTTGTAACGTTTGCCTGACGCACCCCAAGTACGTCAAGGCTATCAAGGGCAAAAAAACCGACAAGAAAGATGCCAAGTGGATTTCTGAATTATTCAAGTGCGATTTGGTTCGTTCTAGTTTTATTCCTCCACAGGAAATTCGCCAACTTCGCGACTTGTGCCGCTATTACGTTAAATTAACGTATATGTGCAGTAGCGAAAAAAACCGGGCGCAAAACTGTCTTACTGTTTGCAACTTCAAGTTGGACGATGTTTTCTCCGATGTTTTCGGTAAAAGCGCAACTCGTGTTCTTGATGCTTTACTCGAACATAACGGTTCTGATTTTGAAATCGCTCCGTTACTAAGCGGCAAGTGCAAGGCTTCTGTTGAGGATGTTCAAGCGGCATTAGACGGCGAGTTGACATTGGCGCAAACCGAAAAGTTGAAATTTATCCGTCAACATATGGATAGCTTAAACAATCTTAAAGCTGTGCTTGAAAGCCTTATTTTGCGGCTCGCTGAGCCTTATCAAGCCCAGATCAATTTGCTTTTGACTGTTCCGAGTATCAAGGAACCCCTTACCGCAATTCGTATCCTTGCGGAAATCGGTGCTGATATGTCCGTGTTTGAAACATCAAAAAAGCTGTGTTCTTGGGCAGGGCTTACTCCTCAAAATCAAGAAAGTGCTGGTAAAAAGAAAACCACCCGCATCGGTCGCGCCGGAGCATATCTCAAACCGCTTTTGGTTCAGATTGCCCTTGCTGTCAGTTCTTCCGACAAGCACATCGAACTTAAAAGCAAATATCTGTCTCTCAAAAAAACGTCGTGGTGGCAAGAAAGCTACTATTGCCATTGCTCGTAAACTACTAACCGCTATCTGGCATATGCTCGATAAAAACGAAGCATACAACGTTGAACTCTACAGAAAGACTGACAAGCCGCCTGCCGTTCGTGAGCTTACCACATCGCAGGCTATTGCGTTATTACGTAGCAAAGGTTTTCTTATTGTGGACGAGGAAACCAGCGAAGTCGCATAGTTTTCTGTTCATTTTTTCGACCGTTTTTATACGGTCTTTTTGTTATGCACTTCTTACCCTGTATCAAAATCTTTTTGTTTCAAACTATCTGCCTCCCGATAACCTCTATTATACGTTTTTCATTAACTAAAACTCTATCTTCAAGTTTCTTGTTTGATGGTATAGGGAGAGGCAATGAAGCAATTCTTCTGGCTATAATATTTCCATTTAGCTGTTCGGACACGGCTGTAATAATTTCACTTCCTATACCATGAGACGAAGATCCTTCCTCTACTACGTATAATAATTTAGTCACATTCACTGACCTTATGACTTCATGATAATCAACAGGTTTTATTTTTGAAAGGATAATCACTTCAGCTTTTAAATCATACTTAAAAAATAAAGGTTCTATGCAATTCAATACAATGTCGCTCATCCCACCATAAGTAACAATTGTGACTGTTGGCTGTGATTTTTGTGGTCTGACCCTAATAATCGGATAATTATTTACAAAAGACACTTCAGTTTTATAATTATTTATTTTTCTGACAGTAACTATTTTTGCATAATCAATCTTATTTTCTATAATAACTACAGGGTTTTCTTCAAAGTCTAAAACCGCTTTATAAATACACCCTGGGTCTATCATTCTATTAATAGAAATCACTTTAATATTATCGATTGCAAGCAAAAGTTTATCCAAAGTCTGTGAATGTGTAGGTCCATATCCTCTTCTTCCGCCCATGGGAGTGCGGATAACCAAGGGACACTTAACTTGCTTGTTGTACATGTAGTTAAACTTAACTGCATGGTTGATAATTTGATCCAAACACAGAGTAATAAAATCACCAAACATTATCTCTAAAAATGGTCTATACCCAGCTATTGCCAATCCATTTGAAACACCTGTAATAGCAGCTTCACTTATGGGTGCTGCGAAAACCTGTTCTGGATATCTTGCGCTCAAGTCTTTTGAAATTTTAAATGCTCCTCCATAGGGATATAGTACATCTTCGCCTAAAAAAATTATATTTTTATTTCTCTCCATTTCTGTTCTAAAAAATGAATAAATATGCTCTGATTGTTTTTTTTCATTGCTTAATAGTTCATTCCATATACTATCTGACTTAAATTCTATTTCTACTTCACAATATTCGTCAATTTCCAGGTCGTCATTTGACTCTATATTTTTTATAATTTCACCAATTTCAGAGTCGATTTCTTTTAGAAACTCTTTGTATATTGACGGTTGCTTTTTCTGAAATATATTCAAAGGGTCTTTTATTGTATATTCTTTTATTTCATTGGCATCCCTATAATCATCTCCCTTAGAGTGAGGATTCAGGCGGTATGTGCCTACCACATGAAATGCCGGCTTACTCTCGTTTCTTACGAAATCTATACTCATTTTTGCATTATCAAAAAGCTGCTCAAGATTCCATATGTCGCTTTCAAACGTTTTTATCTCAAAACATTGCGCTCTACTAATAATATCGCCTGCTAAATTCGCTCTTTGGTTTGTTGATTGTGCGTAATAATTATTTTCACATACCACTAACAATGGAATCTGCCACTTGGACACAATATTCATGGTTTCGTAAAATATACCTTCACCAAGTGTACCATCGCCAATAAATACAATAGCTATATCATCTTTTTTTTTCATTTTACTTGCAAGAGCCAATCCGGCCGCTATTGGCATCATGTCACCTTGAATACCATTAGAAAAAAACCTTTTTTTATTAAGATGTTGGCTTCCACCGATTCCTCCACACACTCCATCCTTTTTGCCCATTAGTTCTGCAATTAAAGCTTTATATTCTTTGCTATATGAAATATAGTGTCCATGGCAACGATGGTTTGAAACAATATAATCTCCATCGTTTATTGCTCTAATAAAAGCGATTGCTGAAAACTCTTGACCAACACAGGTATGTATTGTTCCATTTATTTTCCCTTCAGAAAACAATTCTAATAGTTTATCCTCAACTCTCCTTATATATAATGCTTCTTTATAGTAACATGCATCAATCATTAAATATCCTCCAATCCTCTGTAAAAATAATTTCATTATCATCGTTTGAATCCTGTCGAATTCACTTTAACTGATAGTAATTATGGCACACTTAAAATATCAGTCTCTCTTTTCTGACCTTGAAGTATCTTGAAAACATAGCACGTATATGATATCCCTAAAACTATTTATAAAAAAATACTTAGTGCTCTTTCTATTTTTTCTTTATCTCCATCTTGTAATTGCGGTTCAACAACACTATAAATATTAGGATGGTTCATACGAGTATAGAAGTCTACATTCCATTCACGAATTTCATTCTCATTCAAACCATATGAATTCAGCTTTTTAACTCCCTCATCAGTTTCGAATAGTTTTAAATGTTTTTCCAATATATAATCAGGGAAAACAAGATTTGTGTAATATAAAATATAATAAAATACCTCTTCAAGTGAATACTCTTCAACAAATTTTAGCAGGTAATTTATTTTATTCTTAATATGTCTATCGTACAAACAGTAGACATCCTGAAACATTTTTTCTGTAAATGGATTACCTAATTTTAAATAATATAACGCATGCATCTCTTTGTAGTGATGCATGCACAACTGTATAAATGCTTTTATAGGTGATAGCACCTTTATATGGCAATCATGCAAATCCATATATACGGTATCTGATAAGAATGAGTTCATATCAATTCTTTTACCCCTATATTCACCCCAAAATATATCAACATTAATATCAACACATAAAAAAGCATCATCGCTGCCTTGGCTCAAATTCTTATAAAATGGCAATACTTGATGCGAATTCATAAACATAATCTTCTCTTCTCGTGTCAGAGACCTTGGGTTGCCATCGTTGTCTAGAAGGTTATCATTGAAGCCGTGCTTAAGAAATACATCCCTAACACTTTTTATATGTTTTCTATCAACTAATATATCAACATCCCCAGAATCTCTATATCCTTTTTCCCCGTACGCCATTACAGATAATGCTTCGCCTTTAATGACTGCATAATTTAAGTTATCCATATCAAATAATACTGAACTCAACGCTCTATACCAAAGAGCATTCTGCTTAACAATGTCTTCTTTTTGACTCCTGAGATTATTAGGATTCACTTGATAATGCTTTTCCATTGTTTTTTCCCTTTCAGTAAATCTAATTATTTTATATTTAATTGTGCAATTAAAAACAGTTTCATCGGCAGATTTCTTCTGATCATATATTTTAGCTGTTGAACTTTCGCCGCGGCGGAAACAATATATTATTGAGATGCAAAATAGACACAAATAAAGTTGTGTATTCCTAAACAGCAATTCAACGATTGATACCGATCAGTACCGGATTATTTTACCAATCGTAGTAAACGTTTGTATGATGATAACAGACTTTGCCCTTACTATACAAAAAAAGTCGCTAATACGCTAAAAAGTTTTCAAGGCCTGAATTATTTTATTTATCGAATTTAATCTTTCAAAAATTAAGTAATCATCTGGAAACTCAATTTTAAATTCATCTTCTAAAGCAACAATGACACGTATAAATTCAATAGAATTCATACCATATTTTGTCAAATCATCATCAAACTGTTCTTTCGTAAAACAGTATTTCTCTATTACATTGTTTAAAATGTGCAAAACTCTTTGGATATCAATTTCTTTCATATAAGACTCCATTCTGCCGCTAGAAAAGCGGCAATAATATTAATGAAAACAGGGGGAGATTCCTGCTGATATGATATATTGGAGGCTGCCTATAAGAAGCAGTATGAATCGAGTTGTTGCGAGTTTGTCTTTTTAGCAACTCAATCAAACATGTTAAATCGTGTAAGGCTTCTTTAGACCTATCACCACGAAACTATTTACTTCTATGACCGAAAATGTACCACTCTGAATTTACGGAATAACGCCTTAATATATTCCGCCTCCAATATTTGCTATTGCGAAACTCTGCAGTTATATAAGAATTACCTCTTATACCACTGTGCTTGCGAATTCCACATATCAGCATATTTTCCTGGGCGCGATAACAGTTCATCGTGTGTTCCAGTATCAACAATTTTTCCGTCATCCATCACAACGATACGATGAGCTAGTTTTGTTGATCCTAGACGGTGTGTTACAACTATAGCACATTTCCCTATGGACAGTTGTTTAAATTGAGTGTAAATATTAGTTTCTTCTATTGGATCAATAGCGGCTGTCGGTTCATCTAACACAATAAATCCATTCTCACGATATAATCCACGTGCTATGGCTAAACGCTGCCATTGTCCACCCGACAAATCTATTCCATTGAATTCAGGAGACAGCATAGTACCTAATCCTACGTCATCGTATTCAAATTCTACACTTGCTTTTTTCAGGACTTCTTCTACCCTTGATTCATTTAATACATCCTCTGCATTACTTATGGTTACATTTTCACCTAGTGTCATCTTATACCGTTGATATTTCTGGAAAACACCTGATATTCCTTTATATATGGCAGATGGTACAGTGAGCATTGTATCCATACCAGCAACTATTATTTTACCTTTAGATGGACAATACAGTCCAATTAACAACCTAACTAATGTACTTTTTCCAGCTCCGTTCTCTCCCACTATTGCAATCGTTTCGCCATCAGCAATTGACAGTGACACATCACAAACTGCAGGCTTGTCCTTACCAGGATAAGTAAAACTGATATTCTCAGCTACTATACCTTTAGTAAAGTCATATGTATCTTCAACTCCCGTCCTTCCCGGCATATCCATCAAAAAAACAAAGTTAGCAACTTTACCAATATTCCTATTTATGTTTCCTAACTCCCATTGAAACATCCCGAACATAATATTAAATATCTGCCCTAAAGCTGAAAAAACTGCCGCAAATGCCCCTACTGTAATCTCACCGGACATTGTTGAAACAAACAACAAATATGATGACATTCCCATTCCTACAAAAGTAAAAAGATTTAATGCTAACTGTAATAATGCAATTTTGCGTTCAGCTTTCCACTGATAGCGTATGAGCAAAAATAAAGTGTTATTGAATAATTTATATAAAAACTTAAATGCTCCTAAAATACGGGTTTCTTTATAATATTCTCTATCACATAAAGTTTTTTTATAATATTCATATTCACGACGTAGTGGCGCACTTTGTTTTTCGAGTTTAGTAAAAATTTTTACACGTACAACTTGTAATAATAAAGCAGGAATAAATGCTAATATTAATGTAATCATTAGTATGGGATTCAAATTAAAAAGATACATTCCCACCGAGAAGAAATAGAGTCCCTCAAAAAAAAGTAAACTAATTAAAGTAAAACAGATAGTCGTTAAAGGGAGTATCCCCTCCTTAGCCTTATTAAGACTATCCAAAAAAATAGTATCTTCAAATTTCTCTGGTTCAATATATTGAAGTTTTTTATGCAGCATAGTTCTAATAATAGCGCTAGATTTTTCCCTAACAACAGTCGAATAAAAATCATGTATACCATCCACCACATTTTGCCAAAAAACTAATATAGTCATAACAAGCAATGGTATCACACAACCCCCAAAATCAAGATGCCCTGATGCCGCATGAGTGATTGCATCAAAAAGTCGTTGAGTTGCAATAATTCCAGCAGTAATCGATAATGAATTAATAACATTAATCAATATGAAAACTATCGTTTGTTTAGGCAAAGCCCTGAATTGCATGGGTATAATTCGTAATATAAGTCTAGTAAAAGAATAATTTACTTTATTCATTGATACCAACTCCTCTGAGCCTCAAACATATCGTAATAGATGCCGCTCTTAGTCATAAGCTTTTCGTGAGTGCCACGCTCGACAATCTTTCCGTTGTCAATAACCAAAATCTCATTTGCTAGTTTTGTAGAACCTAAGCGATGGCTAATAAACACTGTTGTTTTATTATACATTAGCCCTTCATAATCTGCATATATCTGACTTTCAGCAATCGGATCAAGTGCAGCAGTGGGTTCGTCAAGTATTTTTACTGGGGCACGACTTATAAGCGACCGTGCTATGGCTATTCTTTGCCACTGCCCGCCTGATATATCTTGTCCATTCTCTTTTATCTTACCTAGTGGCGTATCAATGTGATCCTTTAAATTATCAATTGTTTCATCTAACCCTGCAGATTTCGCCGCTTCGAATACACGTTTATGCACATTTCTCCCAGAAATGTCGCCAAATGAAATATTTTCTTTAAGTGATATGTAGTATTTAGCAAAATCTTGATATACAACCGAAAAAAGTGCCTTAAGAGTACTTTGCTTGTATGTCCTGAGTTCTTTACCGTTTATTAATATCTCTCCTTCGTAATCTGCATAAAGACCAGTCATCAATTTGATGATGGTGGTTTTGCCAGATCCGTTTTTGCCGACAAAAGCGTAATGATTTCCATTGTGAAGCGTAAAAGACAACCCATCTATAATATATCTATCATTACTGGGATACTTGAATCGAACATTGCGAAATTCGGCCGAGCAAAAATTTAAAGGGTCTAAATCTGGTTGGCTTAATGCATCAGCTGTTTTACTCAAGGTAGAAAAGACAGTTAAGTCCTTCATATATTCACCCGTACTGGCTATGGTTTGTAGTGATCCTGACATCATCCAACCCATTTGATATATTAACGCAACTACAGCACCAATTATTCCCATAAACATACCAGCTGACAACTGACCAGTTATCACTGGGCTTATTAATACTAACGCAATAAACATGACAATAGAATTCAAACCAATGGATGAACCTTTTGCGATTAATAATTGCTTTGCTGTTACTTTTAATTGCAGTATGTGCCCAGATTCAAACTGTTCTTGCCAACGATTATTCACACTATTTATATATCCGAATAATGAACGTTCCTCAATGCTATCACGCCCTGTAAGCACTTCATCAAGATAATTTGTACGTCTATTAAATTTTTCTGCATCACGGGTTGCTTGATATGTTTTTTTTCCTGCTCTCATAGAAAGCCAGAATGTAGGAATTGAAAATATTAAAATTAATATTGCCGCCCACCATACATGCGTCATTATTAAAACCAATACGGAAATGATTCGCAAAATAATAATTAATATTTGCATATATGAACTAAAACCATTTATTATTCGGCTCACTGGATTAGAGGATACACGGGAAATCAATTCCCATACCTTAACATCCTCTATATGTTTAAAATCTAAAGAAGCATGTATTTCAACCATAACAGGAGTTAGTTTATGTTGCAATTGCAAACTTGTACGTGAACTCACCAATGAAACAAAAGAATTAAGTGTATGATTCACTCCCAACACTAACATAAGCAGTATAAGTGGCAAATAAATATCATTTTGATGGCCTTCTCCTTGTAATATAACAATAGCAGTATCAACAAAATTGGCCGTTGTTAATGTTGTTGCTGCTGTTGATGTGAGAGCGATGATAATCGACAACAACGCATATATTGTGGCACAAAAAGGTGATGCTTGAAATGTCAGTTTCAATGCATCTATAGCCTTGTATGTTTTTTGAGGTATATTCATAAATATTTCCCTTTAATTATTTTATAGTTACATAGTATACAATAATGATGACATTATTTTTTATTTTAATAAATTCAAGATAGGGATATTATTTTTCCGTTATTTCTCGCGCTGTCCCTCAAAGTTTCCATTACTTTTATCGTTGTAGATGAGCTTTCCGGTGCGTTTTGAGTGTTTATAGCATCTAAGTATATCATATCGAACAAATACTCAATTTCTTTTAAATACATATCTTCATTATCGAATCCATGTTCCCATGCAATTCTATCTTGAGGATATATCGTAATTTTATTGTTATCATAGACTATCGTGGATTTTTCAAAGCCTATGCGATAATCCGATGTGAATTCTAAACCTTGCTGTGTCCAATCAGCGATAGCTAAAACCGTAATATCATCATAAAATAAGAAAGAATATACAACATCATCAACAGAGTATATATTAGAAGTTACACATGAAACTGCATTAGGTTCCCCAAATATAAACCGGATTATATCAATATCATGTATATGCATATCTAATAAGCATCCGCCTGATTTGTTAAAATCTAAAAGCCAATCAGCCCATAAAGGAGGAGCACTATATCTTCTAAATACCGCAGAAAGAGGTTTCCCAAATGTTTTGTTTTGTATATTCTCTTTTAAATAAAGATATTCTTCACTAAATCGAAGACAATGGCCAATCATTAATTTACCTTTAGCTTTTTTGCTTTCTGATAATATTTCTCTGCACTCTGTTAATTTGAGGGCCATTGGTTTTTCGCAAAAAACATGATATCCTCGTTTAAGAATATTTATAACGAAATCAGCATGTAAATAAGTTGGCAGACAAATATCAATTAAGTTTATTTGTTCTCTTTCCAACATATTTTCCAAATCAGAATATAATTTTATTCCTGCATATTGTAATTTGTAAAATGTATCAAAGGCAGATACTAATCGAGCTTTTCCTTTGCTTTCTAGCTTTTTGAATGCTGGCACATGTGCTTTTCATGCCATATCTCCAAATCCAATTATTGCCGCGCTAATCATTTAATCAATCCTTATATTTTCTTATTCATTTTTGTTAGAATTAAAAATTACTTTATATTTCCTAATGCCAATTTTCTCATGGCATTTAAATACTTATTGGTATTATCAATAGAGTATTTACCAAATATATTATTTAACGACGCTATAATTTCTTTAAAATTCTTTTGTGAAATACAGTCATTATATATTTCGAATTCAATTTCTTTAAAAAATTCAGAATGGTTATTATATTTATCACAAATACACTCTGACTCATCAAAAGACAGCATACCTACTAAAAAAGAAGGATCTTCTTTATTCAACACCAAAAATACATCTCGATTTGTTTTAATGTCAGCAATTTTTTCCAATTTACTCGATAACTTGCGATTAAACTGTTTGTTTAATAGATTATTGGCTCTACAACCACTATTAATAATCTCGTCGTTGCAATAATTGTGGAATTTAGTCATATATTCAATTCTTGAGGAAAATAGTCCTTTATCAGTTTGAGGCACCTTATAAAACAAATTTCTTCTTTGATTATTGTGCGTCTTCCGTATTCTGTACGACAAATTATTAATGAGTAAAATGTTTTCTACATCAAAATATTCATCTTCTATTAGGTTGTGATCTTCATATATGACTGTGAAAACCTTTTTTAGTTCATTAATAAGAGTATCCTTTATATCGTTTGTATAGTTCTTGATTTTTAATTCTAATTCGACATTTTCTCCATCAAATTTATATTTTGTATAAAACTTATCAAAATATCCAGAAAGTAGATTATCATTCAAGGTGTTTAAATAACTTGAAATACCTTGTGAATGTATTATCTCATTCAAATTAACACTTTCGTCGAATTCACCTATTACATATTTAGGTTCTTGAATAGCATTCAAATTAAATTTTTTCACAATTTCTTCAAAAGTACTTTTTGTGTTCTCAAATTCAATTTCAAAATAGTAATATGGCAAAGAAGATGCTCTCATATTATAGGGATCAACTCCTACAATACGGTCAAAACTAATTCTAAAATCATTTTTTTCAAAGCCTATTGTCATTCTTTCTTTATATATGATTGATGATATATTATTAAAATTCATTTTTTCATTTTCATAATATTCATTTTTTTCACTCATTTCTATGTTAATAATCTTTCCATCATTTTGAATAATCGACTTTTTAACATTACTCAATATGAACGCACCCTGATAGTCTTTAAATTTATATACATTTTTTTCATCATCATCCTCGGTGGGAAAATAAAAATGAATGGCAGGAGATATTTTCACTTTATTGGCAACATACTTTCTTCCGTTAATTTTAAAATCTTCTTCAAAAACACACTTAATTATATGCTTGATAACATCTTCATCAGCATAAAAAGTGAACTCTTTCTCATAATTAATATTCATATTTTTGCCTCCAAACTATAATTATTTTAAGTTGTATTTATTAATAAGCGTAATACGCTGTTCTATGGGGAGTGTATCGGTAGCACCATCAATCATATTCCATGCAGACAAAAAAGTCCGCTCTATAGTAACATTAGTATTTTTTAAGCGGTGAAAATTATTGATAAGTGTTTCAATAGTCTCTGTAAACCGTCGGATAAATTCTTTTAAAACAGTATCATTGAAACTCCAAGAAAGGCATTGATTATCACCTTCATAAAAACAAATCCCGTGAGATACAGCTTCTCTATAAAATGCATTTTGTAATTCATCAGTACCAAATACGAAATGAAAAACTGGACCAGAACCATTAACTTCAATAGGTAATTTAGAATCTTTACAAATATTCTTTAATAGTTTGAGTAAATTTGTGCCTTGCTTAATAATTTTTTCATATACACATTGATTTTCCATAAATTTTAATGTTGCGCTGGCAGCAGTTATAGATACCATGTCATAAAATGAAGTAAATGTATAATATTTTGTATTCTGCATGATATCTGCGCGACCGATTAGACAAGAAATCCTGTGCCCATTTGCAAGTCCTTTTGAAAAAGTATACATATCTATGGATTTATTTGTTATCTGCTCCAACGAAGAACCATATCTATACCGAAATCCTTGCTTAACATCATCGCAGCATACTATGATATTATAAATATGACACATTTCGATAATTTGAAGTAGTGTTTCTTTTTTTATGTAAGTATAATCAGGCGATATGATTAAGAGAGCTATGTCGTTTTTATGATTTGCAATGATTTTTTCTAATAATTCGGGTATGAAAAAGAAATTTATCATTTTTTCATCATTTATTTCTAATAACTCCTTGTCCCAGATATCCCACATGGGATCCCAACCATGATAACCGGCACTTAAAATTATTTTTTTACCTGTAGCCGCGCGCGCGGCTCCAACAGCGGCACGGCATGCCGCTGTACCAGTTCCATAAAAAGCTATTTTGGGCTGATTGATTTGTACGCCTCTTTGAATTTGCTCAGTTAATGTAACAATTAATTCATTGGGTCCAGTATAATTACTTTTATTTTCCTGAAGCATTCTTATAATTGCCTGATTAACAACATCAGCATTATGACCGATCATAACAGAGCCTTTTCCATTCACAAAATCAATATAATCTTTATCATCTTCGCCATATAGATAACAGCCCTTTGCAGAACGAAAAAAAATTCGTTGTGTTCCTGATCCGTCATATGGCGAATAGACCTGTGGAGCTATTTGTGATAATTGCTTTTCCCAATTATAAATTTTCATTTTGTTTTCCTCCATTTTTCATATATAATAATGTTAGCTCTTGTACTAATTTTTCAATTGCTCTGCTTCTACTATTTTCATGCGGATAGACACAAAAAGAATTAACCGGATCATTATTTAACACACTTTGTATCTGAATAGATTTATGTGGTTGTCCTGTTAGTAAATATGCCATATTCGCAATCATGTCTCCAGTGACCGAATCTATAAATAATTCAGCGTTATCATTATGTGGAGATATGCGATTTATCTCTGAATAAGAAATGCCTTTATCTGGAATAAAATAGAAACTTTTCTGTCTTGAAGTTATTTTCCCGCGTAAGGTATGATCGTTTTCAATAAACTTTATTCTTTCTTCAAACGGAATCTTTTGCCTATATGCCAAAAGCGCTTGCGGCCAAATAAAAAATGCATTACATACACTCCAAAGATCATAAATATCTCTCCTGTTGAAGTGTTTGGTTTCAATCGGAAAATTGAATTCGCAAAACCATGTCAAGTCTTCGTTTGGATTAATTAAACCGGATTGCACACAAGTGTCATATATTTCACTTCCGGGGATGGGATAAAACGGATTAGGACTACCAAATTCAATATCATTTTCAATCAGACAAACGATATCGGATATGATATCATCTAATGTTTGATCAGGTAGACCAATAATCAAAGATGCACCCATAGTTGCATCTCGCTTTTTAAACCATCCGAGTGCTTCTTTTACCTTGGAAAGAGAAGTGTGTTCTTTTTTTAAGTTTTTCAACTTTTCATTAAATGTTGTTTCTAATCCAAAAAAAAGAAACATTATGCCTGCCTTGAGCATTTTATCCACTAACATTTCCGTTATTCCGAGTACCATAATACCATTGTGTAAATATAACTCTATATCTAAGCCTCTCGCAATAATCAAATCGCAAATTGCTGTTACTCGTTCAATATTGAAAGTGAAATTATCATCTTCAATATTAAATTTCTGAATATTGAAATTATTTATGTACCACTCAATTTCATTTACAATATTTTCAGCACTACGGCACCTAAATGTTTTACCAACAGTTGGATGAACTGTACAAAATGAACAAGAAAATGGACATCCTCGACTAGTAATTAAAACAGAAGTGGCATCATACTTATCAAAGTTTAATAAATCAGCAGCTGGATATATATTATCATCCAAATTATGAATCCATTCTTTTTTTGCAGAATAATAATATGTCACTCCAGTTGCTGTTTTTTTATTGGCTAATTGCGGATCAATAGTTTTAAAAACAATACCATCAACATCTTTCGGAATGATATTGTTCTCTATACAATTCAAAAGTTTCGGAAGGCTTTTTTCCCCTTCAGCTTGAATTATATAGTCAATATTTGTAAACTCTAATATGTGTTCATAAGAAATTGAAGCATGGGAACCACCAATAACTGTTACAGCATTTGGCAATTCTTGAGCTACAAGCTTAGCAATATCATACGCGGTTTCATACGATGGAGAATGCATTGATGTAATACAAACAACGTCAGGTTGGCATTCAAGCAATTTTTGCTTGATTCTTTCATAACTTGCCCCCCAGTGAATAATATGTTTTATAACCGGATGCAAACTTATTTTTCTTCGTTGAATATCCGTTAATTCATTTTTATATAAAACTCGGTTATCTTCAAAATACGTCAGGGAATCAAACAGAAGAACTTCATGTCCTTCCATCCGACATGCTGACGCCAAGTAGGCAAGCCCTATTGGAATAAATCGAACAGTTTCATGATAAAGTCCACGATTTGGTGGTTTTATAAATAATATCTTCATTTCAAGGCTCTCCGATTCAGTTATAGTTTTTTAATTAATAAAAGAAGTTCTTATTCTTTTTTTCATCATTCCACTTGCAGTTTGACGAAACGTTGCACAAATAACATATTCTTGATTTTTTATCTGCAAGGAATAACAAAGCACCTAATCCAGTCGCATTTTCTTCACGATGTAAACATATCGCTTTTTTTATGACATAGATATCATCATCACAAAAGCCAATATCGTTCAATATAGATTCGGCTATTTCAGCACTAGCAATTTCATGAGGGATATTTTTATCATATTCTTTCCACTTTCCGATATCATGTAATAAGGCAGCGGAATAAATTATTTCCTTTGTATAATTAAATCCTTTTTCTTTTGCAATAATATAAGCAATTCTTGCCGTATCTAAAAAATGTGCAAAGTCATGACGACAAAAGATACGATCATGTTCTCGTTCTTTAATTAAACTCAAACAATGATTATATTGGGGATTGTTAATAATTTTATCTATCCGATGCATGTTTTCTCCTATTAAGTATAGCCTATCCAAAAAGCATTTCTCGTAATTTTTCTATGTACATATTTTGAATTTCATCATTACATTGTAATGTTTCGGAATATTTTAAAATTTTTCTAATATCTTTTTCTGCTTCTATAGTTTTTCGTAGTATGTGACATAGTTTCCATTCCGGTAAAGAAAAAGCTTTTACAATTTCAGCCACAAGCTTTATTGTAAGTTTTAAGTTGCCCTCACGCCCTCTAGATTTTATTTTTAAGCCATCAATCATAAGATTTATGCCAAGGGTAACAAGATCAGCAAGTTCAACTAATCCATCATGGCAGCGATAATCTGGCAGTATCTGCCTTATAACCTCAGCAGCGGGCAATGTATCAACCGCATGTACATAGTTATAGCGCGATTGAATCAGTAATGGTATGTCAAATGACACTTCAACGCCAACCGATAAGCCACTATTTTCTATTATGATAACATTTCCAATTTCAGTTTTATGTTCATCTTGCCAATGGTAGATGTTAATATTTCTACCCGTTAAAGACGCACTACCAAAACAATGACGATATGCATGAATGAAATCACTTTCAGCAAAAACTTGAAAATTACACCCCTTTAAATGCTCCTTAAAATCCACATCTGTAAAATAGTAGCCCAATATAATATCATCAGGAGAAAATCCGAACGCTTGAGTCAAAAATATCTCTGTTTCCTGAATGCACCTTGATAAGTAGCACATAGGGCTTAAAGTGCCAATGGCGATAAAGTATGAAGAATATGGACTAATTATCTTTTTGTTTTTCCAATTCAAGACACCTTGAAAACCAACTGATGGTTGAACTAAATATATGCCTGTATAGTTATCAATAAACTCAATATATGGCTTCATCACGCTTGTTGTTGAATTTACAAATCTTAAAGTATGATCATTGTGGGAAATTAAAGAAGAGCAATTAATTTCCTCTAGCAAAAGATTGTTGCAATTATTTCTAAATATATTAATTGTTTCAAGTATTCTATTTTTATTGACTTGAGATTTCATTTGTCATGATTCTCCAACTTTATTAATTAAAATGCAAATACATAGTTAGAATGAGTTTGCTGTGATGTTATGTATATTACGTTTCAAAATTTTATATTTTGAAAACTTTTGCGGTAATATTTTATACTTCTGCAAGAATAAATATATTATTTTATCGAACTCTTTTTTATTGGTTTTTATTTCTAGTATAAAGTGATTCGGTAATAGCAGACAATCATTTGATAATAATTCTCTATCTATTGTTGCCCTGAATTCCATATCATCATATTTAACTGAGTATGCTTGTCTAATATAACTAATTTCAAATATATTTAATATTGGTATCATAGATAATTGTGGAGAAAACGGAAATTGTCTGATGTTTATAAAATTTTCAATTTGACCTATAGTGTCAAAGCTTCTTAATAATTCCTCTTCATCATTATTTATCAAATATCTAGTTTTGTAATATAAATTTTGAATCTTTGATTTTTCTTCAAGAAATATTTTACAAGTATCTAAGTAATGCCTTATTCTGAGATGTCCATGATTTTTTCCAATTCTTGATCTTGTATTCCAACTCATAATATAACAGGTGCTAATTTTATATTCACCCATAGAGTTTGAATTCTTATCCCTTGTTCCATAACGTTTTATAAATTCTAAAATATGATGCATTTCATCAGCCTGCAACACATATTTAATTTCTACCCTATCACTATAATAATCCATATATAACACCTCAATATAATTAATTTTAACGAGTTTTCTTTCTTATTCATTCTTCATTTGAAAAAATAAATTTTGAAATGATGGCTGACAAAACACACCATGTGTTGCCATCGTGACAGTTTTACTTTGATTTTTTTTAATTCCTCTCATTGTTACGCAAGTATGTATCGCTTCAATAACAACCATAGCTCCCTCACATTTCACATTATTAATTAGAGCATTAATAATTTGATTTGTCATGTTTTCCTGTATTTGCAATCTCCGTGAATAAACTTCAACTAGTCGTGATAATTTGCTAAGACCAACAACTTTTTCAAGCGGTATATATGCTATATGGGCTTTACCGATATAGGGCAATAAATGATGCTCGCACAATGAGTGAAAATCAATATCTTTTTCCATTACAATCACTCCAGGTTGAGCTTCAAATTGTTTCCCGAGATGCTTACATTCATCTTCATGATATCCAGCAAATAATTCTTCCGCCATTCTAGCAACACGACTTGGCGTTTCGACAAGTCCTTTACGATCTGGGTTTTCACCTATACCTTCAAGATACAGTCTAACAGATTTTTTAATTTTTTCTTTATCTATCATTTATATAACCTCCGAGTTTGATGTTCCGTATTCTAATATTTACACTTTTTGTTTATAGGCTTTTAACGAAAATGTAGCAGGTGCATTTGGTATGCCAGCAGATGAGTACCAGCGTTTATTATTTTTACATTGAGTTAAATAAAAATATCTTTTGTCAACATGACCGGAATGCTCATGCAAAAAATCAAGCTTCAATCCATGTTCCGCAATAGTGGTAACAATATCACCTAAAGTCCAATCCCATGTAAACAGCAAATTATTTTTTGTTGTTTTTGATAATCTATTATCCGCCCCATCCGAATAGCTCCCTAATTCATACGACAAATTTGCTTTTGAAATAAAATAATCTCTTATAAGATTAGGAGATTTTGACGATAAAGTTGCAGCGATTGGATGAAGTTCATTAACATACAAGAAACCGTCCGGCTTTAATAGTTTTACTACTTCATTACACCATGCTTTTAGATCTGGCAACATTATCAAAGCCCCGAAGTTGACATATATAATATCAAAAACTTCTTCTCCGAGGATTTTTGAAGCATCATAAACGTTAGCACATTCAAAATGACAATTTACTGCACAACGATGAGCTATCATTTCGGCAGTCTTAATTGATTCTTCTGAATAGTCCAATCCTACAAGTTCGGCACCTAACCTTGCTAAAGAAATAGTCTCAGTTCCAATATGACATTGTAAATGTGCAATACGCTTACCTTTCAAATCACCCAGCTCGTTTATTTCATAATCAGTCAATGAACTAATGCCTGAAACCAATTCATCTATACGATAAAAGTCGGACTCAGCATGAATACTGGCACGTTCGTTCCAGTATTTTTTGTTTGTCAACATCTTACCTGTTTCACCATCAGATACAATTTTGATTTGACCTTTTAAATCCATTAATAAATGCTTATTGCCGGTATTCTCTTTGTGTTCTGATTTGCAATAATGTAATAAGAAAGATCCAGTTTCGTTTAAGAGACAATAATCATTTAGCATCCAATGTGATAAAATATATTCCATTCCACTAATACCGTTGAAGTGCAACCCAGATCCCATCATAATAGGTTCAACCGTCAAATATAGGTCATCAACTAGTGAGTCTTTAAAAAACGGGATATTTGTAGTAGGTCCACCAAGGAGTGCGATGTTTTCATAGCCATCTTTATGCAATTTTTCAACTAGCTCGGTAATATTTGTACAGTGAATATTAGGTATATCCGTATAGAGATTTTTACTATTAGTTAATAAATAAGTCGGCATATCCAAAAGTTTGGGATTCAAAGATTTTCTGCCTGTTATAACCGCATCATATTCCTTTACCTTATTTATGAAGAATCGCTGATCTTCTTTAGACGACCAAGCACTAACATCTTCTCGATCATTTCTGGCTATAATCCCATCAATACTCATTACCATAAAACATGTAATTTTCATTTTTGTATAATTCCTTTCACGCTATGCTGTTTAAGATTAATCAAGATATTTGCGAATTAGATTATTTTAAATAACTAACTACCTTTTTAATAGCTTCAGCAGTAAGCTCAATGATTTTTTCATCAATAGAGTTATCCGTAAATAATGTAAAAAGCCTAGCTGTTACATTTTCAGCCCTAGGACAATATGAATAAAGCTTTAATTTTTGAAATAATGTAGTTTTATATAATGGTTGTGGATAAGCAATATCAATAGGAACACCTTCGGCACGTAATGCATCCACAATAAAATTTCGATTTTCTGCAAGAGACTCTGGTAATAATATTGGTAAGTTATGACTAACACAAACTACTTCAGAAGAATAATTTGGAAGTTCCAAATCTAATCCATTCAATATATTCCTATAAATATTTACATTATCTCTCCGCGCTTGATTGTTCTTCTCTAAAACTTGCAATTGTATTCGACCTATAGCCGCCTGTACTTCTGTCATATTATAATTATAACCAAGTCTTTCATAGCTGTACCAAGTTTTAGATGTTCGTGGAGAGCCATGTTCTTTTACTAGGCATAATCGATCAAATATTTCCATGTTAGAACATGTAATCATGCCCCCTTCTCCACAACTCATATTTTTTGTCTCATAAAAACTAAAGCATCCAATATCCCCAAGTGCCCCGGTTTTAATACCATGATATACCGCTCCATGAGATTGGCACGCATCTTCAATTACAATCAAGCCATTTTGTTTTGCAATATTATTAATTTCTTGCATTTGCGCCGGATGGCCATATAAATGAACTGGAATTATCGCACATGAAAGTTTTGTGATTTTACGTTCTAAATCTTTGGGATCCATACAAAAATTCTCATCAATATCTACAAATACAGGTGTCAAACCTTCTTGTAAAACGACAGATGCCGTAGAAACAAAGGTTACGGCAGGAACTAATACTTCCGAATTTTGAGAAAAACCAAAAGAAGCAACAGCTGTATGAAGTGCAGTAGTTCCAGAAGTGGTAGCCAATGCATATTTGGAATTAATAAAAGACGCAAATTCCCTTTCAAAACACTTAACTTCACATCCCCCTCTAAAACTAGATAGGACTCCATTTTCAATTACACGAGCCACTGCTTCAATTTCTTTGTTCGAATATTTATTACGACGTACTATTTCGGTATTTTGGGGGAATACTGGAACTCCTCCATCGATAGCTAATTTAGGCATTTTCTAACCTCCTACTTAAAGTTTACATATACCAATATGCACAAATATGTTTATCATTTTGCAGTTTTCACTTGCTTAATTTCCCAAATCCTCTCAGAATATATTCCTGGCAATATGCTTTGTGCATATAATGATGTTGCTTCAATATCTTTTTGCGTAATTTGCGATTGGTAAATAGAAAGTAATGCCTTTTTTGTCATAAATTCATTTGTGATATTGAAAATATGTTTTTTTAATACAAATAGCTTTTTAACTTTTGTTACCCACTGCATTACATCAACATAATATGCATATGGTAAATCTTCATATATATAAAAAGACATGTTATAATTTATATGTTTCATTTCTAACAATCTCTGTATAACGCAAAACAACAACTCATGGTCAACATGTTTTTCGATTGCCATAGGGAAAAATACAGAAGCATACTGGTCTGCACAAAATAATTTTTCTAAACGATTGCAAATAGAAGTAGCAAGATCACCATCTTTTTTATAATCAAGAACATCAAACCAATTTTTATATCCACGTGCTAACGCCTCTGGATAGTCCCAATAGTTGCGAGTGCATTTTATTTTTTTAAATACCTCTTCGTTTTCCAATTTATTTATATCGTTTAATTGATCATTTTCTAAACCTAAATTTACACAACTCCAAGCAGTATTAAATATTGTGATAATGTCAATAACATTGTGTTTATTTTGTAATAACCAACCACCAAGACATAATATTGCATCATCTATATGTGGCGCCAATATTAAAACTTTCATGTTCCAAACCCACCTTGTTTATTGTTAGCAAAAAGAGACATCATTTTGGCCACATTCTTTTTGAAATCATAAATAATTTTAAACTTTTCATACCCATTATTGGAGAATAGTGAGATATATTTATTATTATTTAGCAGAAATAATATCGCCTTGCTAATTTCATCTGTAGAAGCTGGTTCTACCAAACTACCTGTTTGTTCTTCATTGCTTATTATTTCAGGAATACCCCCTACAGCGGTTGCAATTATAGCTCTTTTCCTTGCAATTAATTCAAGTATAGATGTTGGAATACTTTCAAATAGCGAAGGTTGCACAAAGATTCTGTGTCTACTAGCAACCTCATCAATTCCTGATATAGGTAAGTATGTACCTTCGAAAAACACACTACCTGAAATACCAAGGGAAGATGTTAGCTCTTTTAGGTGTTCTTCATCTTTTCCGTGACCATATATATGTAGGGAAGTTTCAGGGAACAGTTTATTAACACTGCGCCATGCTCCAAGCAAAAAATCCACACCCTTTTCTGGTGACAGACGACATATGCAACCGATTGAATTAATATCTCCTTCATCACCAGTCCAACCTGTAGTCACGGGGATAAGGTGAGGTATTACCTCAATTTTATTTGTGAATTTATGAAAATTACGCAATCCATATGCTACGCTTTCACATGTAGCTACAATTATTTCAATTCGATTAATGTATTGAGATAATTCAGAACAAAACCACGTACTTGCCTCTTTACATGGGGTTGTATACTCGGTAGAAATTATTGGAACTTCGGATTTTGGATTTTCTTCAAAATAAGTAATTAATAATTTGCCTGCTGGATGCACATAAATATAATCTGGTTTCCAGTTGTTTATATCTTTTGTAAATTTTCTTAAAAATTTCTTTTCAATTATTCGCGATTGCAACTCATCGTGAAATACTTCCGGATAATAACATTCAATATTATTTAAATTAGACAATAAATCTATCCAGTAATTATACTTCGGTCGTTCTCCAATATATATTTTCAAATCGATATTTTTTTCAGCAAATTCTTTAATTAGCAAATAATTGTAAAATTCTACTCCACCAAGCGAACTAAAAAAATCAAGCAGAAATAAAATACGCATATTTTTACCTCACAAACTGTGAAACCGTCCAATTTCACTTTCTCTTCATTCTATAGCTATCCTTACGAATCATCATCATTTCTTCTTACGGCAATCTTTCTAAAATCTCAAGACCAACTGCTGTCAGTTGGACACCACCCATAATTTCAATCTCCACGATCGCCTGTCGCCTGCGAGGATGTATTTTCTTTATAATGCTTTCTCGTCCAATAAGTGGACCGTCAGTAATAAAAAAGCGATCACCTTTGATAAATCCCTTTGATGCCTCAATACAATCCTTGCCTTGCCACAGATAATCCAATGCTGCCCGTTCCTTTTGGTGCATTGCTGCCTCATGGGTGTCACTATAGCGGAGTAATTGTATAGTTGCTTCAGATTTGTAAACGCATTCTTGTGCCCGCATTACAAACTCATCATTTTTTATTTTTGTAGTAACGAATATATAACCCGGAAAGGCAAGGTGAGTCACCTTTTTGACTTCGCCCTTTTTTCTGAAAAACGTCTCTACCGTCAACTTCTGGAAAGTAATCTCATCTTTAAATACAGCGTTGGTTTCTTTTGCCGCTTTTTCTTCTTGTCCGATTTTTGCCAAAAACACAAATAAAAATCAGTGTATCCAATATATTTGATATTTACCCCCTCCAATAGCAAACCTACATACAGCTTTGCCCTTTCACTTGCTTACTAGCATGTACCAGATTTAATTAAAAAATTTTGAAATTTTCAAGCTCATGTTAAATATGATTACACATCACGCTTTAGTTGGTTTTGTCAAGAATTTCAAGGTAAAAGATCATTAATCCATGCAAAAAGGTGGGTTTGTTTTTCACTGTCGGATTGTGTTGGATCAAGTAGTTTTAAAGTATGCTTTTCTTGACATAAAAAAACACCCTTTCAGAGTAATTTTTTGTCAGGATACATCTCTCTCCTTTCACATGCTGTTGTTTATAATATATAGAGAATAATATATACCCTATATACATAAAAAGCATGCTACTTGAAGTTTATATAACATACAAATCTACTAACCGACGACGAATCAGCCTGTTAGTACACTTGTATTTTGTATCAGAATAAAAGGTTGTTCTCTTTCTTATTTGTACAACATCAAATTACCATAATTTTTTATGCTTGTCAACAATTTTTTTGTATGTTTTTCTGCCTTTTTTTCTGCTAAAGCTGCTAATCATGTAATACTCTATATTTTGCGTGTTATAGATTCATTATTTCTCATAGCAGCTTTTCAGGTTATATTTTGAACACCGTATAACTTTATATGTATCCATATGATACTTATGTTTGTATAATTCGACAAGTTATCCAATCCTAGCTTTGTCTTCCTCTACAGGTTTTACAATATCAATTCCCAAAATGAATTTGTAACAAGTATTAAACATGCATAACTCAATTTTTACTGCCTTTTGCCGCTTGTTTATTTCTTTTACTATACCGTGGTACCCTTTAAATGCCCCATCAATTATCTGCACTTTAGAACCAACTGCGATACCTTTTAAAATCCTTATTACGCCTTGATCGTCGGTTAAATCTAATATAGGTTTCATCTCTTCATCGCTTATAATTTTTATTCCATCCTCGCTTATCCCTAAAATCTTAGTTGGGCGTGGTATATTTCGTATAGTATAGAATATTTTATGGGTCATAATGAGCTTAATAAATACATATCCGGGAAACAAGGTCTTGGCAACCACCTCCATTTTACCATTTTTCCGTTCATATCTCTCGCGTCTAGGTATTAATAACTCATAATTAATACCCTTTAACCTTTGTTCAATGAATTTTGTGAGTTTTTCCTCCTGTCCAGTAAAAGTAAATATTACATGCCAATTTCTTTCTGGCATATAAGTTCCCCCTTAACCGCCTGGAAGTGAACTATTTTACATACGATTATATACACAGTTGTATGTTCGATTCTCAGGACTCGCTTTCACTTAGTATGATAATTTACAATCACTTATTTGTATATAGTATTTTTCCTACTTTATAGTAAAAAACCAATATTACTTGAAAACAGACTATAATATTAAAATTGGAATATATTTTATTGAGAATTTCACTACTTATTTCCCTTGTGATTTTTAAATATTTTTTCTATAATAAATATGCACTCATATACCAAGGAGGTAATCAATGAAAGAGAAGAGCATCTTTTATATAATTTTATTCGCAGCTATTTTATGTACTATATTACTTGCAACCTTTGACTACAATGGCAACAGGGGGTCAAACCCTTTCTTGGGTACGCCTGAACAATCTTCTTTGGATCCGACACAAAACATCCACCAGGGTGCAGCTATCAGCAATGCTACATTACCGCCTGTTAAAACAGAGGTAAAGGATGCAGTATCCCCAGAAGAACCTCTTCTCGTTGTTATAGATGCTGGTCATGGAGGAATCGATCCCGGTTGTGTCGACAACGGATTAAAAGAGAAGGATATTGTTCTTGATATTGCATTAAAGCTCAATGAGATTCTAAAAAAAAGTGATATTGCTACGTATATGATAAGAGAGGGGGATGACTTTGTTGACCATGAAGAAAGAATAGAGATTGCAAACGATAAAAATGCAGCTCTTTTTTTAAGCATACATTGTGATTGGTTTGAAGACAAAAGTGTAAACGGCACTCAGACCCTTTATATGCCCTCAAGAGCCTTAAAAAAAGGCAAACTAATCGAAATTGATTATGCGCTAACAATACAGGAAGAACTGATGAATTCTCTTAAAACAAATGACCGGGGTATTAACGACCGATCTGATCTGGCTGTGTTAAGCAGCGCAAAAATGCCTTCTGTAATAGTTGAGTTAGGCTTTTTATCTAGCGAAAAAGATGTGGTATTTTTAAAAAGCAGTGATTTTAGAGAAAAAACTGCAGAAGCTCTTGCAAGAGGGATACAAAAGTCATTATTGAAGATAAACGGTGAGGAATAAATTTATGAACGCTTGGCAATTGTAGCACCGAACCCTCTAAGCTCTTTAGCATAATCATTCAATAATGCAATAATATCTTCTTTGTTCGTCAGTTTGAAGATCATGTCTTTTACATAAGTGGAATTTCTCATACCCTTTAAATACCAAGCCACATGCTTTCTCATTTCAAGCACACCAGAGCGTTCATCTGTTATATCTATCAACATATTCATATGCCGGATGATGGTATTTATCTTTTCCTCAAAAGAAGGTTCTAGAATCGATTCTCCCGTTTTTAAGTAATGAACAGTTCTTTCAAAAATCCATGGATTCCCCCTTGCACCTCTGCCAACCATCACAGCGTCACATCCAGTTTCGTTAAACATCCTTCTTGCATCCTCCGGCTCAAATATATCACCGTTGCCAATGACAGGAATGGATAGCGCTTGCTTCAGCTCCCGGATAATATCCCAATCAGCTTTTCCGCTATAGAACTGCTGGCGTGTGCGACCATGGAGAGTCACTGCCAAGGCTCCGCTCTGCTCTGCTATTCTCCCTATTTCCACCGCATTAATACTGTCATCATCCCATCCTTTTCGGATCTTTACAGTAACAGGCTTTTGGGTAGCCCTTACCACTGACTCAATTATTCTGCCTGCCAAAAGAGGGTCTTTCATTAGTGCACTGCCTTCACCATTCTTAGTAATCTTCGGGGTAGGACAGCCCATATTAATGTCAATAATGCTTGCATCTGAATCAGATAGCTGTTTCGCGATTTCTGCCATTATATGGGGTTCAGATCCAAAAATCTGTATGACGCAAGGTTTTTCTTCATGATTAATTTCTGCAATCTTTAAGGTTTTCTCACTACTATAGTGCATCCCTTTTGCACTAATCATCTCGGTATATACAAGTCCTGCGCCATGCTCCCTGCATAAAATTCTAAAGGGCATATCAGTTACACCTGCCATGGGCGCAAGAAAAATATTGTTTTTCGGTATCACATTGCCTATTTTAATTCTGTCTTTATTCATATGTTCATATTATACAATAAAATTCGGTTTTGCAGTAGGTAAATACATGAAAATCAGGTATTGACTTTTAAAGTATAACTGTATACAATTATAAAAATCCTCCATGTGAGGTAATAGCCATGATTAAACATAGATTAAACATCTATACCTGATTTTAAATTCTGATAACACAAATAAAAGGTGCAGATTATTATGGTTTGCAGTTTAAATTATGCAAAGCGTCATATTTTTGTTACCATTTTTAAAAGGAGGCGTGCATATGTTAGAATTTAGCAAAAAGACAAACACTTTGGAGCAGTCAGTCTATAAATATAGCTTACAAGATGTAAAAGAACCGAATCTCTACAGGTTCCTTTATCCTTATGATGAAATCCCAAAGATTCCATTCAATCACCGTAGGGTTCCTATGAATGTGCCTGAAGAGTTATGGATCACCGATACAACATTCAGAGACGGTCAACAATCAAGAACCCCGTATACAACTAAACAAATTGTGGATGTATATGATATGCTTCATAGACTCAGCGGTGAAAAAGGCATTATACGGCAAACAGAGTTTTTTATATACAGTGATAATGATAGAAATGCTTTATATAAATGCATGGAAAGAGGTTACAAGTACCCAGAAGTTACTACATGGATACGCGCTACCAAAAATGATTTTAAACTTGTAAAAGATATCGGGATTAAAGAAACCGGGATATTAGTCAGTTGTTCTGATTATCATATCTTCAAGAAACTCAACATGAGCCGTCAGCAAGCGGCAGATCATTACCTTGGAGTGGTAAAGGATGCGTTGTCCTATGGTATTAAACCAAGATGTCATCTTGAGGATCTCACCAGAGCAGACTTTTATGGTTTTGTGGTTCCATTTGTAAATGAGTTGATGCACCTCGCAGAAGAAGCGGGCATTCCCATTAAAATACGTGCATGCGACACAATGGGGTATGGCATTCCTTATCCTGGAGTAGCGCTTCCACGAAGTGTTCCTGGAATTATCTACGGACTGTGTCACTATTCAGGAGTTCCTTCTTTTGAACTGGAATGGCATGGTCACAACGATTTTTATAAAGGCGTTGCAAACGCTGTAACTGCATGGCTATACGGTGCATCAGCAGTTAATTGTGCCTTGCTTGGTATAGGTGAACGTACTGGAAATGTACCTACCGAGGCAATGGTATTTGAGTATGCAAGTCTTAAGGGTACAACAGATGGAATGGATACCACTGTTATCACAGAAATAGCAGAGTATTTTGAAAAGGAAATGGGATATGAAATTCCACCAATGACACCTTTTGTAGGTAAAAACTTTAACGTTACAAGAGCAGGCATCCATGCTGACGGTCTTTTAAAAGATGAGGAAATTTACAATATCTTTGACACGTCCAAAATTCTTAACCGTCCTCCGATGGTTGCCGTAACCAATCTATCTGGGCTCGCTGGTATTGCTCATTGGATTAATACCTTCTATAAACTAGATAGCCAGTCGAAGGTTGATAAAAAAGAGCCCTTTGTCGCAAAGATCAAAGGTTGGATTGATACAGAATTTGCAAATGGAAGAGTTGCTGCCGTTAGTGACGAAGAACTTGAAAAGTTGGTTTTAAAATATGCACCTGACAGATTTTAAAAAATAGATGGTTAAAGTGTGCCTTCCTATATAATGACGAAGTAATATATGTTTGAGCTGCTTTTTAGCAGCTCATTCTTCATCTTTTTCTTGTAATAAAACATGTCTTTTTTGCATACATCTTAATGGGGTGATCAAATATGTTTATTTTTACATTGAATGCAAGAAAGGCTATTCTTTTTTTGATACTAGCACTAATATTGGTTTTTCTTCTCGGAATATTTTTTTTCATAGAGCGACCACAAAAGGATGTGAAAAACTCCGAAATTGTTGCATGTAGTGCCAACCTTGACAATTCAAAATTTGTTGCATTCCTTGCATCCTCCGATTCTGAACAAAAAAATATAGAAATCTTTGATATAATTCGAGGAGAAGTTATAAAGGTTAAATCGCTGACAGAAGAAGTAAGAACCCTGTCAGCATCATATGTGCGTAATGTAAAAAGCCTGTACGTTAAAGTTAATGCCTTCCCCAACAAAGGCTATATAGTAAAGATACCTCAGGTTCCACCCCTAAAAACACAGAAGCCATTGTTCACCGATTACGGTATAAACACAATTAGTGAATTGTTCGTTATTTTTCCTGAACAAGAAGTGCCTTATTTACTTGTACTTGATAAAAAATATAACCCTTTTTTCTACAACTTTGAAGGAAATACTGAAAAGCTCTTATCACTGATCGAGTTGGAAATGGCGTCCCAGGCAGGGATCGAACCCGCATCAGTGGAACCGGAATCCACTACCTTATCCATTAGGCCACTGGGACAGATGATTTTTTAAAAACTTTCTGTATGCAAATTATATTATACAACATTCCTCTTAAAAATCAAGGTGCATATCACAGCTTCGTCAATCCGCTTTTTTAGCTACAGTTACTGTTCAAAGTACATTATTTTATGAACAATATCTCTTTAGCTGCCTGTAAACAGTAACTTTACACATGAATAAATAATCTTCCCTTATAGCATAAGCTTTACAAGCCAGTTACTGATAATATATTCAAGAGCAAGTCCTTCTAAATACGACCACATAAAAACAGCTAGAAAAACAATGATCACAAATTCAAATCCAGCTTTGTATAATGCACTTACACCATGGGTAATTATGCAGTTAAACCAGACCTGAATAACGCCATAGATTATTACAAGGCTCATTATAATAACAGGTGTGTATTCATCAGGGGGAATTTTAAAATATGCAAAGCTCGATATTAAATTAAGTGGTAAAACTGGAATATGAGCTAAAATATAAACCTTCATTAATATTATAACAGTAGGATTAAAGGATTCCTTAGATTCTTTTTCTTCGAGGCGTTTTTGAGTACCAAATTTCTTGCTTAAAAACCCGAATAAGTCAAACATTGGCCATGAAAACAAAAAGACATCCATCGAACCAGCAATAATCAAAATAATCAATGATAATACAATAGCAAGCACGACATCAAAAGCGGATTTTCCTAAATATAAATCCTCATAATGCTTATATAAGTATGCGTACATGTCAATCGCACCCACGAAAAATATGCCTGCAATTAGAGTTTCCTTTTTATCAGTAAGTCTTTGAAAAAGACTTTTAGGCAAAAGTAAAATGTTTAATAACTTCATTAGTGCCTCCATAAGCTGCCTTTATAATCAGTTTATCTATTAATTTTTTCAACTTGTAAACCTGTTCTTACTATAATATAACTTATTGGGAGTAAAATCAATGGAATAATTAACAATATGCCAAACGTTTCCAATACGCCTTTGGTCAATTCTGGGTTTATAATCAAGCTGTTTATGGCATAAAGCGTCCATCCTTGCGGTGTAAATCTCGAAAGTGCTTGAATCCTTTGAGGCACATCTACAAAGTTCCAAAAACAACCTCCTATAAATCCGGTCACTAAGGCCAAAAAGGGTGCAGCGGATTGTAATTGTGCAGAAGTTTTCAGAATAGAAGAAAGAAACATACCAATAGAAATAACACAAATCAAATAAGCTGCCATAACTAAATAGGACAATACGCTAGTAAAAAGTACAACTCCAAAGACAAGCCTGATAATAACAGCAAAAAGTAAAATCTGCAATATACCTGAAATAAAAATAGCAATGATATTTGCCGCATACGTTAGAAAAAGTGCATCAATGCATGCAATAAGTCTTTTTAGCGTGCCGTTCGTTCTTTCTTCAATCAGCCAACCACTGCAAAACAGTATATATAGCATAATAAACGCAGTAATTATTCCTGCAGAAGTCGCAGTTGCAGCAGGCATGTAGAAGCCTTGCTTGTCCGGCTCGCCTCCTTTAATCTCGTAGTACTCCATTTTCATTAACGGCTCGGGCTCCCAAAAAGAATCTGTATATTCTATTACTTCGTTAAAAAGCTCATCTCCAGATACCTTACCAAGCTTCTTATAATTTGACACTACACTATTTGCAGCCATGTATCCCGAATGTATTCTCAAAACCTCACCAGCTACAATTTCTGCTATATATTCTGATGAATATGACGCAGGTGATTTTATAAAATCAATTAGTTCATTTGCGTTGCCTGCCTTTAATTTATCCGAAAACCCTTGCTTTATTAAAAACACAGCTTCCACCTTGTTTTGCATAAGTTCATCTCCAGCTTTATTGCGGTCAAGAATACTAACCGCCAGACCTTCCTTGCCTTGTATCCTTTCTACAAGAAGCTGTGAATCATCAGAAATATCCTCATCTACCAGAACAACAGGCACTATTCCCAATTTTTCATGTCTTAGAGCAAGCCCTGTTGCTAGGGTGATGAAAACCGGTATGATAATCATTGCACATAAGAACACCTTATCACTTGCCATCATTTTAAGCTTATAATATACAATTGAGAATAACTTCATATTATCACTCGCCCGATCCTCTTAATTGCCAGTAATACAATGTACTTGCTATAGCCAGCATACAAAATCCCAAAGCTAAAATGGGTAAAGCATATCCACCCACTTCGAGTGCTTTATTACCCGAGAAAATAACCATAAAACCTTCCATTGCCCATCGATTGATAGTCAGCTTACTCAAAAACTGTACAAAACCTGGCATTGATGTTAATGGATAAATGTTTCCACCTATAACCGCCATAAGAAGTATTCCAAGGTTCCCAATCATGTCAGCTGATTTTGGTGTTCGAGATATTGACGAAACCAGAAGCGACCAGCACGAAACAGCAAATAATACTGAACTAAACATAAAAATAACATTCTTATAACCTGAACCCCAATAATTTTTAAATAGTGAAACTGTTATTATAAAAGTAGTAATAAATTGAACCGAAGACAAAAGCAAAGTTACTAAAAACTTTGACGCCATTATTTGCCATACCTTTGCCGCAGATGCCCTGAGCCTATCAAACAGCCCAAGTTCTCGTTCGGTAACAAGCATTTTAACACCCGGCATACCTGCAAACATAAGAAATATGACTAAAAGTGATGAAGTAAAATACTCAAAAGGCGTAAGATTAAGACCCGAAGGTGTTTGCACATTTCTAAATACCTTTCCTCTGACCATTGCTTCCATAACAACACGGGTTGCCGATTCTGTATATTCCTGCTCAAGCTCAAGACCGGATACTCCCGCTTGTTTATTATAATAATAAATTGCATTTATAGCACTTTGTCCTGCAGAAACCAAATTGCATGCGCTTTGAACAAGGTTTCTAACTATAAAAGAATGCAGAGGCATATTAGCATTTCCTACAACCTTAATTGGTCTATTTTCTCCATGAGATACACTTGTTGTAAAATCTTGTGGGATGGTAATAAAAGCTGAAATATGATTATCCTCCAGCATAGAAACTGCCCTATCTTCTTGTAGAATCAAAATGTTTTTGAATATTCCAACTTCTTCAAGCTGTCTTATAACCATTCTTGATTGAGTAGTATCCTCTTTGTCCACTATAGCAATATCAAAAGGTTCAATAAAGGAGTTTTCCTTTATATAGTCTTTGAGGGTATATGCAAAGAGAGATATAAAAAGCACCGGCATCACCATTAGCAGTATAACGGCTTTCCAATCCTTCAAAAATAGTTTAAGATCGTTTTTGAAAATGGTAGTAAATGCTGACATAAACCTCACTTGTCCCTTTTGTTTTTCTCTCTTATTTGTCAATGCTTCTTAACTTTTTCGTGCTTATCTTATGTTTATGTTATCAACCTGTCCAACTGACCGTCTGATATACCTTTCAACAAACTCATTTCCCGGGCAAACTCATTAAGCTGTCTATAATCTGTTTATTCTTCAAATAAAACATTCCGAACGACATCAGAACTCTATTTTCAAGGCTTTCCATATCTTGCATAGAAAACTCGTTAAGATCAATAGTTTCCTTTCCCAAAAGGTCAGTAACTGCAACCTCTTCTATCTCAAATATATTTCTTTTATTAACATTCAGCATAAAACCAAAAGCTTCAAAATTAAACGAAGGCATGCAAAAATCCGCCTCAAGGGTAATTGATTTGTCCTGAGTTTTGAATTTCTCATTTTCTGTTTGCTCAAGTCTAAGTACACCATTAATTTTATTGTGAACTTCGGTACTCTTATCTGTTATTTCAATATCGTAGTTTATATTCTTAATTTCCATTAAGGTTAGATTATCAAGCTTATCATCAAAACCTAACCGAAGCGAAATGTTCATGCTGTTATCCTCACACATAAAATTAAATGTTGAAACCTTTTGAGTTGGGGCATCTTCCCCTACCTTTTTGGTCGATATTTCAAATGCCCATGGCTCATCTGCGTCAATTTTCACATCAACAAAGCTGTCACAGATATTATTTGACGTATTGTATGTACCAGAATGCAGCCTTATGACCTTTTTAGGCTCGCTTCCAAACACAAAGGGCAATGTAATCTTCCTGTCAACAATGTTTCCTTTTTTATCAATTAGAACACTCATGGTTACCTCTTCTGGAAAAGTACATGCCGAGACAAAGTTGTATAATAAACCTTTGAATGACTCTGGGTTACTCATTATTTCTAAGGACTGAGAATAATAAGAATCCGCGCCTATAAAATTTGCTATTTGCAAAATCCCCGTTTCATCAAGGTATTTAACCACCGAAGATAGGTTCCCATATACAAGCTTCATGAATTTTTCATCTTCTAAAGCTGTGTCTGTTAGTTGCTTTAGTAGTGACTTAAACTTTTCACCACTGAGTTTTACGATTATTTCCTTTACCTTAATATTCTTATCATCAACTTGTAAGCTTGAAATTTCACCATATTTTATATATTCCTCACCATTAATGGTTTGAGAGCTTTTACCCTCACTTTCTTTTGATTGTGCAGTTTGTTTCGTATCATTAGTCAAGAATGCCTTTAAAAATTCGCCTAATTCACCTGCTAAATCATTGATTTCAGGTTCAGAATAATAGATGCTTTTTAAAAGCCCCGAAGAATTAAATAGTTTAAGAGGTTCAATGAACCTTATCCCGTATCTTTGTGAAATAAGACTGTATATATGTTCCAATCTGTCTTTATTGATGTTTAGCCAAGTTTCAGGCATAATAACCGGTACTGAAAGCCATATTCTCTGTTCATCTTTTAATGCCCTTACGTCAACAAGCGGAGTATCTGCCATATATAGCGATAAATCGGATTTGGCTTTATTCCCTTCAGCATCATTTTTCGTACTAATTCCAATTTTAACATTATTCAAAAGAGATACTGTATTCTTAATGTTTTCAGGCATTGCATCAGCATTCATTAGAGTTCGAATTTCAATTTCGCTACTATGCCTCCCAGATAAATATGGTATATTCTCCTCATAGAACTTATTATAATTATTTTTATATGTATCTATGTACCCTTTGAGGCTCTTTCCTTCAACTTCAAAATAATAAAGATGTGCGAGTCTGTACTCAAGCGCATAGTACAACGCCGCCCCTCCTGCAGTCAGTATTAATAAAGCAGCAATTATAATTATAGATTTTTTGTTCATACAACCTCTCCTGTAAATTTCTTATTAGTACTACTGTTTCTAAATAGCATCATTTGGTATGATGCTATTTGGTATTGTACCATTTTTGGTTAATCTGAACCTCCAAAAACTGATATCATTACTTCTTCAAGATCGTCATGTCCATAATAATTTAAAATTTCTTTTTTTGTACCAGAAAGCTTAACTTGACCGTTATGAAGAAGTGTAAATCTGTCACAAAGTGAAGATAGCTCATTGATATAATGACTAGTTATCACTATAGTACATCCCTTATGTTTTAGATCAAGAAGTGCATCCAGAATATATTTTTTAGAAAGTATATCTACACCTACAACAGGTTCATCCATAACAATTATTTCTGGACTATGAATCAACCCAACAGCAATATTTAACCTACGTTTCATTCCGCCTGAATATTCGTCTACCTTCTGTTTTGCCCTTTTATCAAGCTGCACAATTTTTAGCACCTCTTGTATCCTCTTCTTTTTCAAAGGTCCTCTAAGTCCATATACTCCAGCCCAAAAGTTAAGATTATCAAGTCCTGAAAGCATTGGATAAAGAGCAATATCCTGAGGCACATAGCCAAGCATGCTTTTTATTTTACCCGACTGTTTTGATACACTGTATCCATTTACATAGATGTCCCCTTGCGTAGGCTTTGTTAGTCCGGTAAGAATTGATATAAATGTTGACTTGCCTGCAGCATTCGGACCCACAAGTCCATAAATTTCACCTTTTCTTATCTCAAGATTAATATTGTCAAGAGCAGTGAACTTTCCGTATTTTTTTACCAGGTTCTTTACATCGATTACCCTATCACTCATTTTTACCCTCGTACATTATTAAATTTCATAATACTATTATACAAGAGATTTGACATGTTTAGCATAGAAATTTGAAAATCTTATAAAAAGATAACGCAGATGATTCCCGCCAAATTTTCTAAAATCAAGTTAACCCTAAGCTACACTATTCTGGTAAGGATATAAAACAGAAGCAGAATACTGCCTGTTAAAACAGAATTAATTACCACATTGGTCAAAAAGCCTTTTTTTCGTCTGAGTTTCGGATGCTTTTCATTCCCAAAAGCTTCTACACCTTTTACATTATTTTGCTTAATGTATTCACTTATTATATCTTCTGCCTCTTTTAAGAGGTATTCGTTCTTCCACTTTGCCTTCTTTTTTGATGAATCAGGCTTAGCGTTGTTTCCAACGGCATTCTCCGGCTCATTCTTAAGTATCAAAATTGCCTCTTCTATTACGTTGGAAGGAATATTTTTTATCACTACTATTTTTTTTGAAATTCCATTAACCATAAAAGCCTCCGCCAAAATCCAAACATTGGAACACTTTTTCCACAAAGGTAGTTTATGTTAGTTTTCAGCTATTATACATATTTTATAAATCATCTCATTTTATGATTGCCCTATGATCTATGACCAGACCATACTTTAGCAGCAAGTACTAACATGTCATCACGAGATTTACCGCCACTTACTGCAAGTGCTTTGTTCAAAACATCATCAGCAATTTCCTGGGGGTTTCTGCTTTCTAACTCTGATAAAAAATCCTCGAGAATAAAACCATCAACCACATTCTCATAAAATGAATCATAAATACCATCAGTCATCATAATAATGAAATCTCCGTCCTCCACATTAAAATGCATCAGCTCTGTTTCCACACTGCCCAAAATTCCAGCAGGTAAAGATATCGTTTTAATTATCTTAACCATGTCATCTTTTTTTATATATGTTGGCGCAGCGCCTATTTTGACAAATTCCACATCACCGTCATATAGATCAATTATGGAAAGGTCTATTGTCGCAAAACTTTCTTCATTTGATTTCATTAGAAGAATTGAATTAATGATATTAATAGTCGTATCTGTATCAAATCCAGAATCTACAAGCTCTTCAAGAAGCTTGATTACAGTATTACTTTGGATAGCAGCTCCTTCACCAGATCCCATACCATCACTTAAAGCAGCAATAAACTTACTCTCTCCTGTGTTGAAAAATGTATAGCTGTCTCCAGATTTAAACATCCCGGACTTCGGTTTCATGCTGACACCCATTGTTACACTAAGCACTTCTTCTTCCATTAATCTTAATACAAACATATCCGATGACTTTTTGCCGCTTCTTGAACCATTCTTTCTCATTTTTCTTCCTGTTGCTGTAGAAACTATTTTCTCTATAAGACTGATATTCTCCCTTGCTTCCTGACATTCTTTATTGGAATTAGAAATTTCAATCTCATATTTCCCCCACTTATTTTCATATACAGTAACATCCTCAGCTTTTATCCCGGACTCTTTGAGTTTATCTTTTATCAAATACTCAAGATCACCTTTAAATGACTCTTCTATGCTAATTTCTGTTGCCAGACCTGTTATTATTTTGGATAAACCACTTAATTGCTGTGAAAGCATCTCACGGCTCTCATTTATTTTATTTTTCCACACTGTATTCACCTTCAATACTTCATATAAGCTATTTGCTTCATTTACAAAGCTATTAATACGCTCACATCGCTCCAAAAGATAATTAGGAACATCCTCCCTTGCTACCCAACCTTTCATTTCAAGTATTTCTACAATGGAGAAAAACGACTGATATGTACTGTAAAAATTTCTGTCCCAACAATGCCTGCATAAACTGCAATTTTTACATACCTTATCAGCAACACGGTCAAGCAAAATTGAAACATCCTGCTTATTTGATACAGGTTTTGCTTCTGCTATTTCATCATAAGTTTTTGCCAAACAGATGAAAGCATTTGAAAATTTCTTAAGTTTATCTACAGTCATTTCCCTGATCTTTTTTGCATAGTTTTTTTTATCGCCTACTAGCTTTACTGACGCTTTTTCACAAATACCTGACACAATACCCAGCAGTCTAGCGGGTATTAAAAGAAATATAATTACTGCCGGTAAAATCTCTTTTATATGAATCAAAACCTCTGTTGAACCATTGATATGAAAAGTCAAAATTGCATTCCCCAATACAAATCCAAGGATTGACCCCGTCTTGCCTAAATTTTTAAAAACGCCTGCCAAAAGTCCACAAAATGCATATGAGGCAATTATTTCAGGGTTTTTTGCTGCGGTAAGGCTTATTATAAGTCCCATGGCTACACCTAGTGCGGAGCCAACACCGGCTCCGAATTTGTGACCTAACGATAAAATTACAAATATACACAATATGTTCATTACAGATGTCCCTGCAATATAAATATTACCAAGTCCTGAAATCAAAACTGCTGCTGCTATTGTTAAACTAATCAGCTCTTCGTTTGAGTAATAACCGCTGCGTGATGACTCAGTCAATGTAGTAAGGAAATATTTAAATATGAATACAAGACAAAAAACCATACAGCTAAAAAATATTAATTTGAAAAGGTCATACATTAGTAGCCCATCAAGATAGACCACAATAATTCCAGGTATAAATACACTAACAAACGAAACTAGTGCATGCTTTAGCTTTGCTTTTCCATCTTCATAGTTTATAATAAGACCAAATGTTTTAAAAAGTACCATAGCAGACAGGCTAATAAATATTTGATCAACAGCACCTACAGAGATCATACCAAAAGTCAGTCCCACAGCCATAAATGCTTTATTTACCTCAAGTCCCGTTGCTGCAGCATATAGCGCAAACCCAAAAGGCATAAACTGTCCAAGCAACGACGCCCTGCCCATAAAAATAGAAATAAGCAAAGCCGTCATGTTTTGCTTGGTAAATATAAGTCTGGTCACTCTGTTATTTCTAACTTCTCCAAACTTTCTTACAGCATTTTGAATAATCATGTTTGATGATAATTGTTCATTCATCTTTTGTTCCCCCAAAATTTGTCATTAGTATAAACCCCAAAAAAACCTATTGCTATTAGGCGGCATGGTTGATTATAAAGGAATCGTAAAAAAAAGTTTGTCAATTTCCCTTATTGCTTATAAAAACATTCTGACATTTATCAGCAAATATTTACTCTGATTTTTCATGGGCAAGCTTGAGAGAGTTTTAATCAAGATGTTTTTCTAAGTAATTTGATAAAGAATATTGTAGTATACCGACAAAAAATTATCACAAAATTTAATATATAAAAATAATATTTTGGGTAATATCCTAACACCTGGTGAAACGTTGTTCTGATTAGTGCATACTGTGTGCCTAGCTTGAATGGTAAGAAAAGGAGTTGACTTAAAAATTTGCAAAGGGCATCTACTATGCAGTTCCCATTTTGTAAAAAGGTGTACTTTCCTTGTGCTTGGCTAATGGTTAGCAACTGCCAGCCCCCATAGCGAACCTTCACCACCTAGTTACACACCATGCGTGGCGCACGACCACAAAAAAAGAGGCATAGCCTCTTTTTTTAAAACTATTTTGATAAATCACAAATCAGTGTCCCAAACGATACTTTGTTAGTATTATTCGCCTTCCTCTTCTCTTTTAGCTTCCTCAATAACCTTCTGAGCTATGTTGGATGGAGTCTCCTCATACCTTTCAAACCAGATTCTAAAGTATCCTCTTCCTTGTGTCATTGATCTTAAATCTGTTGCGTATTTAAACATTTCAGCTTGCGGAACTTCAGCTACAATCTGTTGAATTCCACCTTCTTGGGGATTCATGCCTAGAATTCTTCCGCGTCTTTTATTAAGGTCACCAATTATATCTCCCATATAGTTGTCAGGTATATATACTTCAACATGAGCTATAGGTTCAAGTAATGCTGGACTGGCTTCTGCCATACCTTTTTTGTAAGCCAGGCTAGCTGCTATTTTGAAAGCCATTTCTGACGAGTCAACTGGATGGTAGGAACCATCAACCAAAGTTGCTTTAAGATTAACAACAGGATAACCTGCAAGCACGCCCTTGCTTATGCTGTCACGCAGACCCTTTTCAACTGCTATGAAATACTGCCTTGGAACTGCTCCACCAAAAACTTTTTCTTCAAATACAAGATCTTCCTGATCACTTGGCTCAAACTCTATAAATACATGTCCGTACTGCCCATGTCCACCTGACTGTTTCTTGTGCTTGCCTTCTACTTTGACCATTTTTCTGATAGTTTCCCTATATGGCACCTTAGGATCTTTTAAGTCAACAGCAACATTAAACTTATTCTTAAGCTTGCTTACAGCAACATCGAGATGCTGTTCACCCACACCCGAAATAATAATTTGCTTGCTTTCAGGGTTTATTTCGACTCTAAAAGTAGGATCTTCGTCCTGTATTCTTTGAAGACCTGCGCCTATCTTTTCCTCGTCGCCCTTTGCTTTAGGCTCTACAGCAAGTGATATTGCAGGCTCTGGGAAAACAATTTTTTCAAGTGAAACCTGGTTGGCTTGGTCGCACAATGTATCATTAGTATTAGTTATCTGAAGCTTTGCAACAGCTCCTATATCTCCAGCCACAACTTTTGGCACCGAAATCTTTTCTTTTCCTTGTAGGCAGAATAACTGTGATATTTTCTCGGATTTTTCCTGATCTATATTATATACAGTGGAATCAGCCTTAATTGCTCCTGAAAATACCTTAAACAAAGATATTCTCCCAACAAACGGATCTGCAATTGTTTTGAACACTAATGCAGCACAAGGGCCACTCTCAGAAATCACCAAATCAATTTTTTCATCACTGCCAGGCTTTTGGGCTTTGACCTTTCCCTTTACATCGGGTGCAGGCATGATATCTAATATACCATCCATAAAAGTTTTTACACCTTGGTTATTGAAGGCTGAACCACAAAAAACAGGCACTAGGGATCCTTCACCTAAGCCTATGCTCAAGCCTTTTCTAATCTCTTCGGTGGTAAACTCTTCTCCCCCGAAAAACTTTTCCATGAGCTCCTCGTCATTTTCAGCAATTGCCTCATTAAGAGATTCTTTGATTTCATGAACTCTATCAGTAAGTGATGCAGGAATTTCAATATCTGTAGTATTTCCCTTATCATCGAATTTCATTGCTTTCATGTTAAGTATATCGACTATACCTATGAATTTACCATTTTCAATAATTGGGAGTTGAAACGCAACAACGCCCACTCCAAATGTTTCTTTAAGCTGTTCTAATGTTCCATCAAAGTCAGCGTTTTCTTCGTCCATTTTGCTTACATAGAACATTTTAGGTATGCCTTGCCCACTTGCATATGCCCAGGATTTTTCAGTTCCAACTTGAATGCCACCTTTTGCATGTACCAAAATGACCGCTCCATCAGCAACCCTAATACCCTGCATAACTTCACCGGCAAAATCAAAATATCCCGGAGTGTCGATTACATTTATTTTATAATCCTTCCATTCACAAGGCACTAATGTTGTGCTAATAGAAATATTTCTTTTAATTTCCTCGGGATCATAATCGGATACAGTACTTCCGTCAGGTATTTTCCCCATTCGATCAATTGCCCCGCAGTTGTACAACATCGCTTCGGCAAGAGTGGTCTTACCTGCTCCTCCATGGGACATTAAGCATATGTTGCGGATCTTGTCCGTAGTATAAGCTTTCATAAAAACTCCCCCTTATTAGTTTGACTTTCCTATAATGCTTGATAATATATTATCTTACCTAAAAATTAGAAAAATAATTCAAAATCTTTAGGACATTTTCAAATAGATACTTAAATTTCTGCAGTAAGTCACTCGGTGCTTTTTGACAGATAATCATATTATAACATTAAACAGGTAAAGTTGAACAGTGAAATTATTATTTTTTTATTTTGTTCATCGTATGCCCTTCATATTTTAGGTTTTTAAAAGCTTTGAGTTTTTATTGAATAATTTTATATTAAGTAATAAACTATATGGAAATACACTCTTTTATTCAAATTTACAGTAGGAGGATTATTTAAATGATTATTGTAATGAAGCCTTCATCGACTAGCGAAAATATACGTGAAGTTTCAACTGTTTTAGAATCGCTCGGGCTTGGAATACATGTTTCAAAAGGTACACAAAGAACAATAATTGGCGTCATAGGTGATAAAACAGTTCTCCATAATGTTCCCCTTGAACTTATGGAAGGTGTAGAAAAGCTTGTACCCATAGTTGAGTCATATAAACTTGCTGGTAAGACATTCATGCCTGAAAAAAGCGAAATAGATGTCTCCGGTGTAAAAATTGGAGGCAAAGGGCTTGTGATTATGGCAGGACCATGTGCAGTAGAAAACCGCGATCAGATATTAAATGCAGCTTTTGCAATAAAGAAAACTGGTGCACAGTTTTTAAGAGGTGGGGCATTTAAGCCAAGAACTTCTCCTTACTCGTTTCAGGGTCTTGAAGAGGAAGGTCTGAAACTTTTAAAGGAAGCAAAAGATGCTACTGGATTGCTGGTAATAACCGAAGTCACCAGTGAAAAAGCGGTTGAGGTTGCCGATAAATATGTTGATATGTTTCAAATTGGCGCAAGAAACTCTCAAAACTTTCATCTTTTAAGGGAAGTAGGTCGTTCCAAAAAGCCTGTGCTTTTTAAGCGCGGACCTTCAACCACCATAGACGAATTTTTAAATGCAACTGAATATATTATGAGTGAAGGCAACTATAATGTGGTACTCTGTGAACGAGGTATCAGGACTTTTGAAACAGCAACAAGAAATACCCTCGATATCAGTGCTATCCCAGTTATAAACGCCTCTAGTCATCTCCCTGTTATTGTTGACCCAAGCCATGCAGCAGGAAAAGCTCAATATGTTCCTCCTTTGGCTAAAGCAGCTATTGCAGCAGGTGCCGACGGGCTAATTGTAGAAGTGCACCCCGATCCTATGTGTGCATTGTCAGATGCATCGCAGCAGTTGATGCCTGAAGATTTTGACAGGCTATGTAATGACATATCAAAAATTGCAGAGATTGTAGGAAGAGAATTTAACTATGGAAAACAAACTTATTAATATGCCAAATAATAAAAAAATACTAATCATAGGATTAGGGTTGATTGGTGGTTCAATAGCTAAAGCATTAAAGCAGAAGCTGGGTTTTAATAATATAACCGCACTTGACACTAATGAAGAAACGATCAGTCACGCTCTTTATGACCGTGTAATAAAGGAAGGATTCACAACAGTAAATGACAGTATGCAAAAAAGCGACTTAGTCTTTTTGTGCACTCCCACTAAGCTTGCCAAAAAATACATAGGTGATATTTATACCAAACTGCCGCCTGGATCTTTGGTAACCGATGTGTGCAGCACTAAAACTGAAATTGTCAAGTATGCAGATTCAATAAAATCTAAGTGGCATGAAGATTCGCCTGCTTCTAAGTATAGCTCTCACCTGTCACCACAAAAAGCGTCCATGTTAAATGATACTCCCGCCTTTATCGGGGGACATCCTATGGTGGGCAGTGAAAGAGGGGGCTACCAAGTAAGTACAGCTCACCTGTTTGAAAATGCATACTATATTTTAACACCAACACAGAGCTCCGGATCAAAAAATGTAATTTTTATGACTGAGCTAGTTAAGGGTATGGGCGGAATACCCTTAATTTTAAAACCAGAAGAGCATGATTTTATAACTGCAGGTATCAGTCATGTACCACATATAATTGCTTCAGCGTTGGTTAATCTGGTAATGCAAAGTGAAACAGAGGATGGAAAGCTTAAGATGCTAGCAGCAGGAGGGTTTAAAGACATAACAAGAATCGCATCCTCCAGCCCACAGATGTGGGAAAATATCATATCCAGCAATTCTGAACAAATAATAAAAATTTTATCCAATTATATTTCAATACTTGATAACTTGAAGAGTGATATCTGCCAAAACAATACACATAACATATTTGAATTCTTTGAGTCAGCAAAATCTTTTAGGGATTCTGTCCCCTCCGCAATAAAGGGTTTAATTGAACCACTTGAGGAAATATATGCAGATGTTGAAGACAAGCCTGGCATAATAGGAAAAATAGCTACATTGCTCGGAGAAAATGGGATAAATATTAAAAATATTAATATCTCGAACAACAGAGAATTTGAGCAGGGATGTCTCAAAATATCCCTGCCTGATAGAAGCATGGCTGACAGGGCTTATAAACTGCTGTCCATAGAAGGTTACATAGTATACAAAAAATAAATATGCAAAACCCAGTAATTTTTGCACCATAAAATCACTTTTGCAACCCATGGGCTCTTATCTTTTTTATTGTCTAGGAAAGTATACTTTCCTAGACAATTTTGTTGCCTTTCCCTTTCTGGTTCTGAAGTTTTTCGTTTAGACAATAACCTAATACCATTAAACCATCGCTCAAATGTACATTCTCTATAACTACATCATAAGGTATTTCCAAGTCCATAGGTGAAAAGTTCCATAAGCCTTTGATACCTGCACGTGCAGCTCTTGTCGCAACCTCAGGTGTTTTTTCATAGGGAACAGTAATCATTGCAATAGAAACTCTATGAGTTTTTACAAAATCCTCAAATTTATCCATATGCATAACTTCAATATCTTTAATTTTTTTTCCTATAATTTCAGGACGGATATCAAATATACCTACAATCTTGTACCCTCGCTTTTCAAAGTTAGCATAGTTTGCAAGTGCCTGACCCATGTTTCCTGCTCCGAGTATAACCGTTCTATACTCATTTTGCAGCCCAAGTATCTTACCTATCTCATTATACAGTACTTCTACATTATATCCGTACCCCTGCTGTCCAAATCCTCCAAAACAGTTTAAATCTTGCCTGATTTGAGAAGCTGTAGTTCCCATCCTGTCGCTTAATTCCTTGGATGATATACGTATAATACCTAATTTCAATAAATCCGCAAGATATCTGTAATACCTAGGTAAACGCTTAACTACCGCCATGGATACCTTTTTTTTTGAATTCATAACTGCACCTCGTTTTTTTAGATTTTTGCTCGCGAAATGATTGGTACACATATTTAGTGCTTCACCCCAGACTTATCTTGCTGAACAATTTTTAGTATAATATTTATGATTCCTTTAAATTCTTAAAGTGTTGCGTTGATTAATATGGAGTGTAGCGAGATACTGTCTATAATTGTGTATTATAACACCTTTGTTATTTTATTGTCAATATTGCGTTAACATTACCCATCTGTTAAAATTGAGCTGTTACTGGTCACGGGTAGCTAAGAGATATAAGGGGAGTGAACTGTAACTTTAGCTTAATATTTTGTAGTTAGAAACAGGTGCCACAAATTGATAGTATTAAAATGCAATAATATTTCCTTTAGCTTTGGAACCAATAAAATACTTGAAAACGCTACTTTTAGCATAGATGAATGTGATAGAACAGGACTTGTTGGTTTAAACGGAACTGGCAAAACTACCTTGTTTAATATTATCACCGGCATATACAAGCCTGACTTAGGTAATGTTTTTATTGCCAAAAATATAAGAGTAGGATATTTGGAGCAAAACTCAGGACTAAATCCCCAAAACAGCATTCTGGACGAGATTTTGTTAGTATATAGTGATTTAATCGAAAGTGAAAACAAAATGCGGGAGCTGGAGAACAAAATAAGTAATGAAAAGGATCAGGAAAAACTCGATTCCCTCATTAAACAGTATGATACCGTTACTTTTGATTATTCTCATAACGGAGGGTATGAGTATAAAAGCCGTTCAAAAGGTGTATTAAAAGGGCTTGGTTTTAACGAAAATCAGTTTGAACTTAAAATATCCTCGCTGAGTGGAGGTCAAAAAACTCGTCTCGCACTGGTCAAGCTGCTTCTTTCTGAACCTGATCTTTTGCTATTGGATGAGCCAACTAATAATCTGGATATTAATGCTATAGAATGGCTTGAAGATTATTTGAAAAATTATAAAAAATCGCTTTTTGTAATTTCCCATGACCGTTACTTTTTAGACTCAATTGCAAGCAAAATAATTGAGCTGGAAAGCTGCGAATGCACTGAGTATGATGGTAATTACACTGAGTTTATCAAAAGAAAAGCAGAGCAAAGAAAAATCAGTCAAAAGCATTATGAGCTGCAGCAAAAAGAAATTTCCAGAATTGAAGCATTTATCGAACAGCAGAAGCAATGGAACAGAGAGCGTAATATTATTGCAGCAAGAAGCAGGCAAAAAGCGCTTAATAGAATGGAAAAGGTTAAAAAACCCCAAAAAGCGCCTGATAAAATCAGCATTAAGTTCAAAAGCGGGGTTTCAAGTGGAAAAGATGTGCTTTTTGTAAAAAATCTTGCAAAACAATATTCATCTTTAGCGTTGTTTAAGGAAATCAACTACTCTATACATAAAAACGAGCGTGTATTTCTGATTGGACCTAATGGTTCTGGTAAATCCACCATGCTTAAGATTTTGGCTGGAGTTCTTGCGCAAACCTCAGGAAGTGTTGAATATGGTCATAATGTTAGAATGAGTTACTTTGATCAGCAGCAGGAGACATTATCAGACGAAAACACAATTATTGAGGAAGTATGGAGTTCTAACAATAAGCTGACGCATACCGAAGTCCGGGATACGCTTGCTCTATTTCTTTTTTACGGTGAAGATGTGTTAAAGACTGTATCAACATTAAGTGGTGGCGAAAAATCTCGCGTTGCCCTAGCCAAACTTATGTTGTCAGGCTCAAACTTTCTTTTGTTGGATGAACCTACAAACCATTTGGATATTATGTCTAAGGAAGCTTTAGAGACAGCACTGTTAAATTTCGACGGAACAATACTTGCGGTATCTCATGACAGGTACTTTATAAATAAACTTGGAACACGTATTTTTGAAATTAGTCATTTGAATCTGATTGATTATGCTGGCAGCTATTCTGACTACATTAACTATAGGAAAAACTTGTCGAAGTGGGATGAACAATCCGAATCAGAAAAAAGTTCTGACTCAAAGCTTGAGTATCTTGCCGACAAAGAAGAAAAGGCAAGGCTAAGAAAACTGGAAAAGCAGCTTTTAGAAACTGAAAGCGAAATCTACTCCATAGAGGAGGAACTCGAAGCACTAAATATTAAAATGAATGACCCTTCCATACAGACAGATCATGTTGTACTTACTGAGTTACACCAGCAAACAACAGATCTGTCACAAAAGCTTAAGACTTTGTATCTATTATGGGATGAGCTTGAATCCAGTCGATAGGAGTTCATTTTGTAACAATACTAGACACCGGACTGTCCGATTCACCGCTTTTTTCTTTGAAATATTTTATTATTCCATCTTTAATAGCGACAGCCAGTCTCAGTCTGTATTGCTCATCACGTATCTTTTCTTCTTCTGCCCTGTTGGATAAAAACCCGCACTCTACTATTACTGTTGGAGTTTTCCAGTTTTTAATAATAATAAGCCCATCACTTTTGATAAGAGCTTCTCTTTTATTTCCTGGATCCACTTGAGATTTTAACTCGCTCTGTATATGTTTTGCAAGTTTCTCACCATCCAGGCAATTGGGTGGATAAAAAACCTGTGCACCATAATACTGCGTCTGGTTGAATTTATTAAAATGAATGCTGACAGCAATATCGGCACCTGAATTGTCCATCATATTTTTCCTGTTTTTCAGATCCTGCATTCTCTTGTTTGAAATACCTGAAGTGCCTGGAGCATAATTAAGAGTATCTTCATCACGTGTCATTAATACTTTAATGTTCTCATTTTCCAGTAAAGCCTTTAGCTTAAATGATATATCAAGATTGAGAATCTTTTCCTTTATACCACTGTAATCACTTACAGCGCCGGGATCCTCTCCCCCATGACCGGGATCAATAAGAACTATGAGTTCATTATCTGCGTAAGGGTTTGTAACCACAGGAACTGTAGGGTCTTTAGTAAAATTAATACTATAAGCTGCTAATGATAACATAAAAACAAGCACTATAAGAAGAACATTGCTTCTTCTAACAATAATTATCATGAATTAATCAACCACCTTGCTTATGCAATTGCTTCTGTTGATATAATATTCATCAATAGTCTGTACTATAACTACTTTGTGCATCAAGAATTTCACAAGAATCTGTTTTAACTATTTATGCCAAGTTCTATATATCTCAAAAGATTCATTATTGCAATAAGTGCATTTTCTTTTTACACCTTGCCCTAATATGGTATAGTCTTTTATCCAATGGATTTTATCAATTTCGCTTGTTTCAATAACTTTATCTGAGCCACACTGACAACAAATTAATTTAAATCTGCCCAACTATTGACCCCCTTTAATCAAGTGTGCAAAATTTATGTCTTCCTTAACAATCATTTTCAATCCATTTGAAATATATTTGATTACATTAATGTTTGTTTTATAGATTAAATTTCTTACTCCAGGGGTTTTCATCAACATGAGCAGCCGGTCAAAATCCTTGTTGGTAGCAGTATTCATAAGTGATCTGAAAACTAACAGCTCATTATTTCTTTTATGTAAATCTTTGAGTAGTTTTTTTATATCTTTTCCTTGTGCAATACTTCTACCAGTCATTACACCTGAATAAATTGCATTTAATTGTCCAAAACCTAGAAATGGTTCAATTCCTCCGCCTGCTGCTCCAATAAAATAGGTTCTTCCAACCCTATTTGTAGTTACAAACCCAGCTCTATGCGGAAGTTCCCACGATTCAACCATATTATATTTTTTCAATATTCCTCTTGATTGTAAAAATCGTTGCCAGTAATCATTTAAATCTTCATGCTCAATGCCTTGAACAACATGAGCAATAACAGCCTTATTTTTACTATATGGCGCACAATAAATATATGCGCCATGGGTAAGATCATTATCCAGCCACATAATGATGGTATCGTCCTCAAAATCTCCTTCAAAAATTCCACCTTTAAGCCAGGTTTTCATTATTTCCTGCCATATACCATACCGCTCAGGTGCTGACCAGTGTCCATCTGCTACCACGACATAATCAAATTCTTTCTCCAAATCCTCAGGTCTTATAAATGTATTAAATTTTATCTGTGAATTGACCATACTATATAGCTGATTTTTAATAGAAATATCTTCTTTCCCACGAATGAAAAAGTACCCTAAAGAACCTGTCGCTGTAACCTGGTTGTTTGGTGAAATGTGTATAATCTTTTGGAATGAGTGAAGCGCGTTTAATTTTATTCCTAGTACTTTATCTATGTATTTGATAGGATCTGGATATGGACGTGAAATGAGCCCTAATAAAGCTGAAACATGAGGATGATATTCACCTATAAAATTATTGCATTCGAAAATAACAGGCTTTATGCCGTGCTTCTCCAATTCAATTGCACATGATAGCCCAGACGTTCCCGCACCAATAATCGCTACTTCCAAGGATTGTACCCCTTTCGACCTTAAGCTTCATAAGATAAATCTAAGTCTTGTTTAGTTTTTACAGGATACGTCTAATTATACCCACCCAAATCCTATTCTACTATGATCCTTCTATAAACATAAATCAGTCTTGTGTCACCTGCTCTATTTTAGAAAGCAATTCACTGATTTTGTAATAGAGTATGATTTGCAGATTGCACCTACTCAATAATATTTTATTAAATTAAAATCCAAAGCTAGCAATGAGAATACCTGCTATTAAAGCAGAACCAATGGTACTAGAGACAATAGGTCCCATTGCATGCATCAACAGGTGGTTATGTGGATTGTATTCCTGTCCTAGCTTTTGAGAAACACGCGCAGCCATAGGCATAGCAGACACGCCGGAATTACCAATCAAAGGATTTACTTTTCCTCCTGTTATTTTACACAAAAGCTTTGCTATAAGTACACCACCAATAGTACCAAAAGAAAACGCAAACAATCCTAATAAAATGATTAAAAGGGTATGGGGGTTCAAGATTCGCTCAGCTGTGGCCGTTGCACCTATAGAAATCCCAATTAGCAATGTCAAAATATTCAACAAATGGTTTTGCAGCGTACGGACATATCGCTCTGTAACACCACTTTCCCTAATTAGATTCCCTAACATCAGCATGGCTATTAATGATCCTGCCTCAGGGACTAAAACTAATGTGGCAATAGTAACACCAAGTGAAAAAATAATTTTCGTGCGACGCGATACTCTTTTTTGATGTGGCATTTCAATAATTCTTTCTTTATCTGTGGTAAGTGCCCTCATAATAGGTGGTTGAATAAGAGGAACCAATGCCATGTATGAGTAAGCTGCAATTGTAATAACCGGCAGTAAATTCGGCGCTAGAATACCCGCAGTATAAATTGAAGTTGGTCCGTCTGAGCTACCAATCATACCAATTGCGGCTGCCTCTTTGAGGCTAAAGGGCTCAATTCCAGGGATAATGCGTCCAATTAATAAAGCTCCGCCCATAGCAGCAAAAATACCAAGCTGTCCGCCCAATCCAATAAGTGCACTCTTTGGAGAAGCAACAAGAGGTCCAAAGTCAGTCATAGCACCTATGCACATAAAAATCACCGGTGGATAAATTCCTAGTTCAATTCCTTTATAAAAATAATAAATCAAGCCACCCTCATCATAGGTAGAAAGCCCTGCCAATGGAATATTAGCAATTAACATACCAAATGCTAAAGGAAGAAGCAGTAGTGGCTCATATTTTTTTGCTATGGCAAGATACACTAGAGTTAAAGCAATCAATACCATAATAATCTGTGGTAAACCTATTTGCATAAAGCTAAAACCGTGGGATGTTGCTCCCAATGATGTCAATCAAATCCACTCCTTAATTGTTTTATATTTTAAATTGTCTCCCAGATTGCAGCAAAGCAGAAACCTTTTAAAAGGCTAGCTTGCGAAAATAAACCATTTTGCCACTTACTGGAATTCAATCATATTTTTATATAGCCATCATGAACAATAATCGCATCTAGTTTATGGCCTTCTTTACACATAGGACATTCGTTTGGACTAAACAGTTGATACCCAGGTATGTCCTCATCTATAAACATAGAAAAAATTTCTTGTTCAAATTGTTTGGGAGAAGCATTAAATAACGCTGATATCCCAATTACTATACCGCCATAATAAGAAAGACATTCTAATGCACTGTTAAGAGTTATCCCGCTGGATACAAATGATACTAACACAATTATATTGCGATTATAAATCAATTCCTGTTTGTTACTTTGGAACATTAAATTTCTATTCGTATTGCTAATTGGCGTTACAACGTGAATTTCTCTGTCACTGTTTACTACAGATGTTCCTGCTTGTAAAAGCTCTTCCGCTAAATATGCTCCAATTACTTCTGTTCCTTCTAAGCACACAATGGTATCCACAAGTGCGCTTGTTAAATAAGGCAACGCCAGTTCAACTGCCACATCTCTAGCTAAAGATGCATTAGTTTTTAAATCATCTAAATCAAGATAATGAGTAGCATGAAAGTGATTGGTAGTAAAATGACCCGGAATAACATTCATGTTTATAGCCGGATTTTTAGTTAACGGAACAGTAAAAACATCCTTTTTCATTATCATATCTCCTTATATTATAGTTTTTATGCGGTGTGCTTATTATAGTTCATTTTGACTCCATATTCAAGAGTCAGCATATGGGACGCATTATGTAGGTCGCAAGACGTTTCTGTTCAGACCCTCTATAACTTGAGATATAACTTTCGCAATAACGGAAACTACGCTTCATTTGCAAGAGCTGTATTTCGCTAATGATTCCTAACATTGCAAAAGTTATATCTCTTTAGCTACCTGTGAACTGTAACAATCGACATTGTAAATGCAACCCTTGACTTACTTGGTGCTTGCGATTAATCTGTCAACTTATGTCGAATATTTTTATCCAAAATATTTACAATAATCATTGATTCATTCCATGATTTACTATATAATATCTGTGGAAGGAAAATTAAATTAAGGCGCAAATGACGACCGGATGTTAGCGCATCCGAATCGCTCATGTAGGGTAACACACACCCGTACAAGTACAGCATTACGCTGCCACTTACGCCGTATGCTCAATTATAATTCATTTTGATTCTATATTCAAGAGTCAGCATACAGGGCGCATCATGTACGGTTTTACCTACATGGTTCGTCCTTTTTTAATTTTCCTTTCCCTAAAAAAATCACAGGGAAAGGAAAAGGTATGGCTCATGAAAAAACATATATTTAAAAGCAAGCATTCTGTCCATTATAAAGCAGACAGAATCGCATGGCTATCACAGGAATTTAACAGGAGAGATGAGGCAGTCAAGATTCACAGGCTCACATGTGATCTTTTTGATCGCCTCACAGAACAGCTTCCAGGAAGCGGTAAAATACAGCTTGCACAGTTTGCGGACGCTATGAATCAGCTTATTTGCTCTCAGGCTCCCTATTACTACGCCAATGGCTTAAGTGATGGCGCAGCTCTAACCCGCATGATGTACGATGACAGGCTGGATGTAAAATCAACCTTACTGTAGTGTAAGGCGGTGATTGATAATATGTTAAAATGGTTTTATGATAAAGAGTATCGGGCGTTCATGTTCGGGTATATCTGTGGGCTGGTTTGTTTTCTCATTATGGAATACTCAGGGTTGTTGGAGTAGGCTTTTGGGGAGGGGGGTTGGGGGAGGAAGGAGGTGTAGATATAAAATGCACGGCAGTTAAAGTTACAATTTATAATATAAAATTCACAAAAAGATTAGTTTTCGACAGTTGTGATAATATGATACGATTAATGGTAAGTTAAAGGAGGTATCTTGTTGTGTGGTGCAAGAGTTGCAATGAAGAATCTAATAGTAAAATTTGTGAGCTTTGCGGTTCTGCAACCGAGCAAGATGCCCCTGTCATGGTTTATTATTGCAATAATTGTAATACACCACTTATTAAGGCAGTTGATAGAATAGATAAAGACATTTGTTCTCTGTGCGGTAATAAAACAGCTTATTTATGTGCAGATTTACGTCCAGTATTCCCTGAAGAACGATTATTGATTGAAATACTAATGGCAAAGCCTTTTGAATACATAAACAAAACTGTCTGGGCATCAGATAATCGTTATTATATTGATGGTAAGTCAAGGATTGTTTCAAGTAAGATATTTAAAAAGTGTTCTGTTGATAAAATTGTTGAACAACTTGAGAAATATAGTCTGCAAAATAGCTATGACTTTTTTAATAAAACTATAGAGAATTTTGCAAAGGCAAATAATGAAAGACTTCAGTATATTTTTAATGAAGCATCAGAATTTATAAAAAATACCGCACATACATACCCCATTGAAAATGTAGTGATCTCTTTTTCAGGTGGCAAAGATTCTACCGTTACTGCGGATTTAACTATACGTGCCTTAAGTAACCCAAGCTTAGTACATATCTTTGGAGATACCACCCTTGAATTCCCTCTAACCATTGAATACACCGAACGCTTTAAGAAAAATAATCCTAAAGCGATATTAAAGACTGCAAAAAACAAGGAACAAGATTTTTATGAGGTTTGTAAGGACATTGGTCCTCCCGCCCGTATGCTACGCTGGTGCTGTTCTATGTTTAAGACAGGGCCCATTGCTCGCGTACTAAACAGTCTATACAGGGATGTAGATATTTTGTCATTTTATGGTATGCGCAAGAGTGAATCTGTGAGCCGTAGCAAGTATAACCGGGTTGAGGATAATGCTGAATTAGTAAAAATTCAAAAACAAAAGGTTGCTTCTCCAATTTTCAATTGGAAAGATATTGATGTATGGCTTTATATTTTAAGCGAAGGCACAGATTTTAATGATGCTTATAGGCTGGGCTATGACAGAGTAGGATGTTGGTGTTGTCCAAATAATAACCACCGAGCGCAGTTTTTGTCTCGAATTTATATGCCAGAACAAAGTGGAAAATGGCGCAAGTTTTTGATAGATTTTGCTGAAAAGATTGGTAAACTTGACGCAGAAATATATGTTGATAGTGGCAAATGGAAAGCTCGCCAGGGTGGCAAAGGAGTTCCCTCATCAGAGGATGTAAAAATTCGATTTACAAACTGTACTTCTGAAGAAAATGCAAAAGTATACAAGCTTTCTCGTTCAATAGATGATGGCTTTTTAAATCTTTTAACACCTTTTGGCAAGGTTTCTACGACTCTAGGGCGTAAGTTAATCAATGAAACTATTATTTTAAGTACCAAAACTAATGTGCCAATCATATCAGTTCAGCCATTTTCCCATGACGGATACGATTACTATGTAAAAATTAAGACCATGAATGTAGCAAAACATAATGATTTGCAGAGAATGGTTGGCTATCAGGTGAGAAAATTTAATGCTTGCCGTAAATGTTTAAAATGCGAATCTTTATGTAAACATGGAGCAATTTCGATTGTGGGAGATGAATACCTTATCAATGAAAAGAAGTGTAAACGTTGCATGATGTGTGTTACATCTAAATATCTTGAGGGTGGTTGCATGATGGATAAATATCTAAGAACAAAGAGCTATTATGAAATTTAGAGAGCATGATACATTCTTTATACGAAAAGGTTGGCTACATAAAGGAATGAAAAATGTTGTTATGGAGCCAACAGTCTTTATGGGGAATAAAGGAAATCCAATGGATATGTTAGGAATGGGGGCGAATATGGTTAAATCTCTAAGATATTGGCTTCAAGCTGTAGGTCTTACTTCTGAGCCTCCACATGGTAAGAAATATCAAGAGCTTACTAAGCTAGGTAATATCATTTATAATAACGATAAATACGTAGAAGAAATTGGAACTCTATGGCTTCTGCAATATAAGCTTACAACCAACATAGATAATGCAACAGCATGGTACTACTTTTTTAATGAATTCAATCACAACGAATTCTCCCGAGATGATTTTGTAAAGCAACTCGATACATACATGTTCCAGATTAATCGACAATAACATTTTGACACCTCATCATAAATAAGCATACCGGATTTAACTGGTAATTGGTTATATGTATCAAGCGGCATTTTTTTCCGTAAAAGTTGGTGGACTATTTACGTACTTCTATCTCAAAGATACCAGAAAATTTAGCTTGCAACAATATCCTTCATGCATACTTATTCTTTTTCCATTGTTATCGCGGGACAATCTATCGTTCAGGGAATCAGTAGGTTTAGTCATGGATCTGCTTCAGATGGCATGTCGAACGAAGAAAATTTGAAGTTAAACGTCCAGCCTTCAAAAGTAATAACTTCATCACCGAATTCTTCCTAAGTAAATTTCTTATCCCCTGTTGTGATGATGGGGCATGACTTTCCGATAGTTTCATCAAAACCACATTCAATAACCGCATGAACCTCTTTATCAATCCAGTCTTCCATTTTAGCTTCCCCCGCAAAAACAGTGGTTGTAAATGGTACGGAACCACCCGTACCATTTTAATTTGATATAATATCAAATTATTAATACTAAACTTTCTGTTTATTATAAGTGATATTTTTTATTGCATAGACTTCCACATCAGTACACTTGAATAAACATTCATCAAATATTGCTAGGTTATATCCCGTTTCATTCATAACACTTTTATACTCAACACCAGCGTAAACAGCTTTATTATCGCGTTCACGACTCTTTATAAAGTCCGAAATATACTGCGTCGCAACATAATCAAGGGGACTATCACTTCTTCGAAGGGCTTTACCCATCTCATCATTAATTTTGTTTAAATGTTCTTTATTTATGGCATGCTCTCTATAGTCAAGCCCATAAATGAACGGACTAATCACATTTATTCTCTTTAAATCAACAACAATTATATCTTCAAGTAATTCAAATGTACCAATTGAAACATAATCAAAAGCTCCTGCTCGAACTTCATGGAGTGTTGTTTCGATAGAATCTGCTACATATAGACAACTAATACCATTGGCATTTGCTCTTCCCTCAGATGCACGATCATTTGGAGGTGCACCCATATCATCTTTTAAATATCCACTTTCATCAGATATTCTCCCTCTATAAAAAAGTGTTCCTTTCTTATATGGTTTACGAATATATGAGCAAAACTTATCTAATAGTTGCAAATTTATATAATGTGTATGAAACCTGTTTTTAGATTTTAATGACTCAACAAAACCTTCCCAAGTTTTGGTGGTTAATAGTGAATGTTCTTCTAAATAATCAGTCTCATATAGTTCCTTTAAGCCTACTGGATTATCAAAAATCTCTGGGTTACATTCATATCTTTCTTTGCAAACTTCGGTCACAATGCTATATATTTCTGATTCGGTTCTCTGATTAAAAATATTCCAGTTCGTAAAAAGTTCACTTTTCAGCATCTTAATTTCTGATTTTGGGAAAGCATCTGGTAGTAGTTGGGCTGGAGTAAAAATACTAATAAAATCTTCAAATAAATTAATCAATTTGTCATTCTTATCCGTATCATATATGTACACATCTTTGGAATAACAAATTTGACACTCTCCAATTTCATCACATTCATGAATTATTGGAATTATTTCACCATCAAGAAAACACTTTTCACAAAAAATCATATTGTTACTCCTTATCTAAGTAGCTTCCCAACAGTTCAATATGATGCATAATAGATAATTTCTTTACAGTGCCGAGCCCCGGATAAGCTTCTCTTTCATATAAATCTTCAAACTCAATCATTCCCAATGTATTAAGCTTCATAGTTTGATTCCATTCTACTAATTTAGAAAGAGCCTCTCTAAATTTGCCTGCAGGATCACTTATATCATCATTTGAATCAGATACAAAATGCTTAATGCGTAAGCTGTCGTCTTCTGCAAAGTAAACAATATGAATAGCTACTGCATATGGAGCAAATCCGGTATCACTATATTCGTCCCCTACAATTGAATAATCTGCAAAACCTTTGTAACCATCCTCTAAGTAAAACAAATGATCTTCTGAAAAAGGTTCATCATCAATTTTGCTATAATCAATATTCCTCTCAAGTTTATTAAATTTATCATCTAGCATAACGCGGTTACTTCTTATTTTCCTTCGAAAACCACTATCATCAGGAATTAAGTTAAATTTCACATCTCGATCAGCAAAATATTTCTCATGTATTGGTATAGCGTCTTTATTCGTACAAATTGTACTCATGCTATTGCCATGTTTTTTAATAAATGTTTCTGCAGCAATATCCTTAGGTTTTACGATTCTTGCAAATAATAAAGTGCCTGTTTCACTTATTACTTTATTAAATTGTTCTACCAGTTTTTCATTTTTTGAATCTTGATAATCATCGTAAAAACCACCAACCTGTGGGTTTACAATTATACACAAAACTTTCTCTTCTTCTTTGTATTTAGTAATTGTTTTAATAAGTGTAGAAGATAATTTAACCGGTTCAATTATTGGAATAACCTTTTCACTTAATACTTCTTTTTCTACTAATTCCCGCAATGCTATAAGTTCGAATTGTCTCCCTCTTAAATATGGCAAATACATTCCCTATCCCCCTTCAAATTGTTGTTCTAAAAATATATTAAGCCTTAAATAATCTTCACTTTTTAACTCCATGAAATATGCTAAGAATTTCAACTCATACGGTACTTTAACAAAATCTTCTTTAATGATCATATTCCTTTTTTTTAATTGATCTACAACATAGCTATGTGCCTCTGAAATCGGAATATTTAAAAACATCTTTTTACATTCAGTATAATATCTAAATTGAGATACATTAGGTGTTTCACCATACTTCTTCAATAGGATTGCTTCATATTCAGGTTTTCTTAAAATTTTAAACAATATATTAGCATCCAGAGAATTGTTATACTCTTCAGGTTTTCTAATAGTGCTTAGTCTCCCGTTTTTTTGTAAAATATAAACACCTATTGGTTTTTGCATTAGCTCAATTTTCTTCATCAATGCCTTTAAATTTTCCTTATATGTTACTACAGCCACATAATTAAATGCTCTGTAATAATCGTTAAGTTGACTTTCTAGTCTTTCAAAATTATCTAACTCAGTTTTGATCTCATAAACTACAGCTTTCCCATTTATTAGAACAAAATCAGCTTTTGATTTTGCTACAGGAATCTCTGTCAAGGCAGTGGTGGTATTAACGCTATGGATCCCCAAAAGCAGCTTGTTTAGCAAAGTATTTTTATAAAAATACTCATTTCTATAGTTTTTCTTTAATTCTGAATATATTTCACTAATCAGCTCAGCATTCTTCTTTTTTTCAGGGTCTTCTGAATAACGCTTAACAACTGATACATAGGTGTTTTCAGCTTTTAACCCAATCCACTGACGAAGAGCGTTCCGAGTAAATACGCGATTCAATACGTTTGATTTGTTATCTGTCATTCTCTTCGCCTCCTTTTCTAATCTATCTTAAGTTAAGTATATCAATTTTTGACTGATTTTTCTATCATTATTTGCTATAATACCAGATTTCTATCTCACAACATACATTCGCAATTTGCAATTTCTGTATCATCTCTTTACATTCCTTCATTAACTCCTGCTCTATTCCTTCTTTAAATATTTCACAATTCTAAATCCCATAATCTCGTTATTATACTTAGCGGTTTCTTCGATATTCGGTGTAGGAAATTTCTGGGGTTTTGTCACGGGCAAGCTTGTAATATTTTATAATCTCCATTTTGTTTGTTTCTTTAAGGTCTCCCCATTTGCGGGTCACACCTTGCTTTACCCCAAAGTTAAGATGTCTAAAAATCTATCGGTCAACTTCCCCGGAAGCACGCCAAAGCAGCATACCAAAGTTTTCAAACTTGCTTAATTTCTCGGCACTTTGGATAGTTAGAGCAGCCATAAAATTCTTTACCGGAATTTGCTCCTTGAGTCGCTTTCCTTTTAACCATCGGAATACTGCATTTGGGGCAAATAGGGGCGTTGGTCTCTTCTTGGAAATTTCCTGTTTTGATTGCAATTTCATCCACTATATCTAATTTGGTTGGCTCTCCAGGCAAAAAATAATTTAAAATCTCTTTTAAGTCTTCCTTAGTGTAACCACTTTGAGCCTTTATGTGAAATAGCGGAATTTGAGAGGTCGCAAACACTCGGTCTACAAAAGCATCTCTTTGCTTACGCGCTTCTCTTTGATGGCTCTTGTCATCTAATTCTACTGCACATATAACTTGCATCGTCTTAGCATCACAAAGCACAAAATCCACATGTTTTTTTGCAATATAGTTAAAAAACTTCATATAGTCTTTTCCGACACTCTTACCGATAAACACTATTTCCTTAACTGCAACTTTTGGGCAGATTATCACCTTGTTCTCAAGAAATGTACCCAATGTTCGATAGAAAGACAACTCAGAAGCGCTAAGGAAGTCATCACGTTTTTTGTAGGGTAGGGTTACATTTTTATTTTGTGGTACATCTTTTGAAGATGGCTTTTTCACAACTGAAGATGGCTTTTTCACTACAAAAAATAGAACAATCAGAACTCCAATAATCACGTATAGTATCCAGTCCATATTCATACTCCTTCGACTTTATATTTGTACTCTTTCAATATATAAGTTAACGCAGCATACATTTCCGTCCGAAATCAGTCATCAAATTTCTCCATGGGTTTTTGTTTTATTCAAATTCATGTTCATTCTGCATATAATACAGTTCAGTATTCCATCCATCCGCAAGGCGGTGAATTACTTTAAGATTATTAACATTTATGTTATATTTCTACATGCTGTATGAAAATTCCTGCATTATAAGACTTATTTGTCAGAAATTTGATGACATGAACATTATCAGGTTGAAACATTCCTTACAGGTGATAATAAACTCAGTCGTTATGCTCCAGTGTCGATTTCAGAATTACTCAGCTCAGTCGCTCCACTCCCTCGCAACGTACCAGGTTCCACCCGAAATATTTTCTACATGTACCGGATTAATCGATAATAAGATTTTGACACATCATCATAAATTACTATAATGGCATCAATTGTTAATTTTTTATATGTAACAAGTGGTATTCTCCGTAAAAGTTGGCGGGCTATTTACGCACTTCCATCTCAAAGGTACTAGATAGATTGGTTCACAGCAATATCCTTCATGCATCACTTATACTTTTCCTACTTTATTTATTACTTCCTTTAACAAAAGCTTCTTATTAAATGCGCCCCGCTTTTCTACCTTAGCAATCCTTATTTTCTCAAACTCTTCAAGTGTCACACCCTTACAATCAAGTAAAGCATAAATAACTTCAACCAAATCTGCTAATTCTTCAACACAGCCTTCTTCCAAATATTCTTTCAGTTCCTCACCAAGCTTTATGTTAAGATATTTTTGATAGGTTTCTCCGTCTAAAATTTCAACTGTAGCCTTGTTACCGGCTTCCTCGATGATTTCAGGAATCTTGTCCCGAACAAGTTTGTCATACTTAATCAAATTACTCTTTTCCATGTTTAACGCTCCCTTTAATTATTTCATCTGCTCGTTTTTCTAACCTTTCTTTATAGAATCTTCGAGTTCTATAATTAATAATATCTATATAATGCTTGCGAAACGCTGGATTATTAATAAATTCTTCTAATTCCGGAACAATGCAAAACTGCTTATTTTCCTCAAAGAAAAATTCCGGAGAAGATTGCTTCAGAAACTTCATAGGATTCCTTCTGGCAAGGTTTACATATTCCTTCTTTCCCCAATCCTTATAGTTGGATGTGCTAATGTCCTTTTTAAGGTCTATCACATTAGACCCATGAGAGTAAAATTCCTTAAAACTTTCATATATATCGTCTTCATCTATTACTAGTTTCATTTTTCCTTTATTATAAAAAGACAACAGCAGTGGCATCTTGTACATCTTTGTCATACCAGTATTCTCTATTTCCCTAAGAAATTCATGTGCCTTTGTACCAAGCAATTGGCTCTCATCCTCTGATAGTTCACCAATCTTATCAAGAAAGGAAAGGTAATCTCTGAAAATATTGAACTTCTTTTTGGTACGAATTGATGCATATATACTTTCATCAAGATAAGTGTACATTGAAAGCCGTAATGGTCTGTCTCCAAGCTTCTCTTTGATCCTGAAGTATTCCTCTTTTACTTTGTCAATCAATTCTTTCTGCTCATCAGACATACGTTTAAACAGGTCGATTAATTTAAAATCAAAGTTAACAATACAACCCTCTGGATATTCTTCTTCATCCGGCATATGAACTGACCTTGCTCCCTTTCCAAAACCTTTTGTATCACCTATAAGAAAATAAGGAATTAGGTTAGCTTTTTTATAATTCCCGATAAAATCCAATACATTTACATACCTTTTCTTGCCCTTTTTACGTAATCCTCTACCCAGCTGCTGCAGAAATACTGTTGGGGACTCGGTAGGTCTTAAGAACATAACCATGTCTACTTCTGGAACATCAAGCCCTTCATTAAACATATCAACAGAAAAAATCACTCTAACTTCAGCTTTTCTTAGCTTATCTATAGCTTCCTTTCGGTCCAGTACATAAAATGATTCTCTTCCATTTTCCAAGCCATAACTGTTTTTAGGTATATGCCCGCTTATAACAGCGCAAGCCTTAATACCCTGCCTCATAAAATATTCTGCCATAAAAACTGCATGACTTCTGCTTGAACAAAACCCTAAAGCTCTCCTACTATTATACTTAAGATAGTTTTGCAGTATTAAATCTGCCCTCTTGTTTATATTCAAAACTTGCTCAAGTTGTTTATCATCATACTTACCATTTTTATAATCGATTCTGCTATAATCAGTTTCATCATAAACACCATAATACCTAAAAGGTACAAGCCAACCCTTATTAATCGCTTCCTTCAGCCTTACTTCATATACGAGATTGTAGTCACACAAAGCAAATACATCCTGACTATCAAGCCTCTCGGGAGTTGCAGTCAAACCAAGGAGAAACACTGGTTTAAAATACTCTATAACATTTATGTAGCTTTCCGCCACTGCATGGTGGAACTCATCAATAACAATATAGTCAAATTCATCTCTGGCAAAATACTCAGTATTTAGGTACTCTTTCCGCCCTAGAGTCTGTACTGTAGCAAATAATATATCGCAGTCTTTATCTTTGCGCACTCCGCTAAAGTGACCTATTGATGTTTCAGGTCTTACGCATTTGAAAGTTCTTTCTGCTTGGATGAGTATTTCTTCTCTATGAGCTATAAAAAGAATTTTATTAAACATTTTCGAATCAAACGCTGCTAGAAATGTTTTACCTACTCCGGTAGCTGCAACTACTATACCCTTATCCCAGCCATCAAGCCTAGACTTTTTTAATTCATACAAAGCTTCTATCTGAGGTCCAATAGGACATGGATAATTAATAATTTTACATTGTTCAAGACATTGATCCGGCTCTTCTGTATCAATTACATATCCGGGATGGGGTTCCGCGGCGGCTTTTGCTTGTCCCGCCCCAGCAGCTACAGCTGTACCATTTTCAAGCCTTTCCAAATCCTCGAATAGCTTTGGTCTCTTCCAGCTTTTTGAGTATCTTTTCATTTCATTATCATCAACTATAATTGAATGGTTAAGAAATAACTCTTCAAAGGTTTGCTTGAAATGATTATAATCCTCTGGGCTTACTTTTGAGCAAATTCTATAGTTCCACTCAATGCCATTAGTCAAAGCTGAGCGAGACATATTGGAGGAACCTATAAAAATTTCGCTGCCATCCTCATATTCAAAAATATATGCTTTTGGGTGAAAAGATTTATTGGGAACATTATAAAACCTCAAATCAACTCTGTCTCCCAAAGAGTCCTTAAGAAGATAAAGAGCTTGAGGCTGAGTTATATTAAGATAATTTCCACATAGGATTCTTAAGGAAGCGCCCTTATCAACAGCTTCCTTAAAGTCTTCCTCTAAGAGCCTTACGCCGGATTCCATCAAAAATGCAACTATAATGTCTATTCTCTTCGCCCTGGAAATTGATTCCTTGAGACGATTATATAAGTGATCCCCATCGCCTGTAATACAATTTCTATTATAGTTGTTTTCATTAAACAAAGATGAATACTCCACCATTAAAATATTCTCCTCTTGGCTCATTAGCCTTAAAACTTCAATAGCTATGCTAAAACTGAGTCACCAATTTGTATAGTATGAGTATATCATAAAAGTCAGGAATATTTAGTAATTTATTTAGTAAGCAGTTTGGCTGGCAGTGGTTGAGCTTTGAAACTATAGACTTCCAAAAGATAGTTTACAACTATCTTTTTCTGTTATCGGTCTATTGTATTGTAACAGGCTCAGTCGCTCCGCACCCTCGCTACGGTACCGGGTACACAATGTCATCAAGCTAATATGTAAGCAATTGGTACAAATGTAAAATGCGAAAATATTTTTGAAAATAGCAAAAAAACACTTGACTTTTTAAAAATCGCCCAATAATCAAAAAGAACACATTTGTTGTGTATCTTACAGAATTTAGGTAGTTATTGTGAAGATAGGAAAATTGTTTGTTGTTATTCTTGATGAAAACAAATTATTACTTGACGACTTTTTGTTTAAATGCTCAAATAGACTTAAGCCAAAATTTTTTTCAAGGGAGTCGAAAATGGGATTTAAAGAAACTTTGCTCTTTATCATGAATATGGTAAGAAAAACTTTGCAGGTTGAATTGAA
>CAYPLH010000019.1:0-64032 GCA_964411505.1 uncultured Clostridiaceae bacterium
AATAATGGTCAAACCATTGTAGACATAGACTGCACATCAGGGACGGCGGTTAAAGAGGTCTATCACAAGACAATGAATCTACTCTTTGAAAAAGGTTGTGGATAAAGTAAGCAGCAGCGCAACAAAAGTAGAACTTGGGTCTTCATTCGAGGACGTGATTCATGTAATGGGCTTACCGGATAGAATCGATTATGGTGCATACAGTACAAAGTACTATATTCGGTGGACCTATGGTTCTTCTTTTATTGAATTTAATATGAATGGAAAAGTAAGGTTGTGGAATAATGCAGGCTTAAACTTGAAAATTAAATAAAGTGGAGATTTAGGTCAATAGGGGATGGTTGTTTTGTAATAAAAATAATCATCCTCTTTTCTTTGCTCGTGCTGCCAAATTTCACGTAGTTACTCCATCTTAAGCCGGGCTACCTCTCCTAAGGTCGGGTTCTTTCTGTCCTTTTTGTCCCATTAGTCACTGTACCTAAGAGTATCTCCTTTAAAATTACTGATTGCGGCAGGATTTTTAAGAATGTTGCTGAATACTAAATATTAGGTGCAAGTTCCTATAAGTTACTAATGATATGGGGAGAGATTTTACTTTATGAACAGCAATGCAAGACACATAGATATTCTGGAGCATATATTACCTGGAGGTGAGAAATATTTGGGGTAAAGTATTGCTAAAGAAGATAATTGCAGGAATCCTATTTACGGGAAGTATGTTGTTTGCTATTTATGTTGGGATTATGCTACTTAACAAAAATATTGTATTTACTGTAAAAGCATTTATTATATGTGCTGGTGGGGTTTGCATTCCCATGGCAATTGCTACATATTTACTGGCTTCGTGTATTAATGAAATGATAAAACGATTTAAAATAATAAAAGCGTTCTTATTTATTATATTTATTTTTTATATTATGGGATTAGTAAATGTGTTATTTATACGATATCGTCATTTTGGAGCTATAAACATTGGTTTAGTAAACATTGCTGGATACGCTAAATGGAACGTAAATTATATTCCTTTTAAAACTATTGGGAACTATTTAAATCTACATCTTAATAACTCAATAAACAGAACAATACTAATTGAGAAACTTCTTGGTAACATATTTTTATTTGCTCCTGTAGGAATTTTACTTCCATTCACCAATGGATTGGATTAAGATTTCGCTAACGTTTCCTAACATTGCACAGGTATGTCTCTTTAGCTACCTTTGAACTGCAACTTAATTATTTAATGTAGTTGCCATATTTACAAAAGAGTTTGTCATAGATATAATTATAATTGATTAGAAGTATTAGGTAAAACTTCACTAGCGTAGGAGCCGGACAGCGAGTAGAAAATGAATCTTGTGACTGGGCTTTGAAGTAGGCTGGATAATCATAACTTAAAAATTAATTAATAAAATAGACTATGGTGGTGGGAAAATGATAATAAAGGTAAGTAACTTGGTAAAAAACTATGGTGATTTACGAGCGTTAGACCACTTATCCCTTGAAATAAAAGAAGGTGAAATCTCTGGTCTATTAGGTCCTAATGGCTCTGGTAAATCTACTGCCATTAATTGTATCCTTTCATTGCTGGAGTATGATAGTGGTGAGATTGAAGTTTTCGGAAAGCCAATGTCTCCGGACGCGTACAGCATAAAAAAAGATATTGGGATAGTCATGCAAAATGTTGCGGTATTTCAAGAATTAACTGTATATGAAAATATTGATTACTTCTGTGGTCTTTATGTTGGAGATAAAAATAGAAGAAAAAATCTAGTAATGGAAGCAATTGATTTTGTAGGTTTAGAAGATTTCACAAAATTCTATCCTAAAAAGCTTTCAGGAGGACTTCTTAGAAGATTAAACATAGCTTGCGGAATTGCTCATAAACCCAGACTTATTATTTTAGACGAGCCAACGGTGGCTGTAGATCCACAAAGCCGTAATAGAATACTAGAAGGAATCGTAGAGCTTAACCGACAGGGAGCTACCATTGTTTACACCTCTCATTATATGGAAGAGGTGGAGAGAATATGCACACGTATTACGATCCTTGATAAGGGAAAGCCAATCGCGACAGGGACAAAAGAAGAGTTAAAGGATATGATCTCAATTAGTGAAAAAATCACTGTAGAGACGTCAGCTATTACACCGGAGCAATTGGCAAAAATAAATACTTTAGAATGCATTGCATCTGCTCAATACAAAGATGATCTTTTGGTTGTCATATCAGAAAAGGGGAAAAACAATATAACTGAAGTTTTAAATTTTCTTCATTCAGAGGAAATTGCTTATGATAAAGTCATTACAGAGCTTCCCACTTTAAACGATGTTTTTATTGAATTAACAGGGAAAGAGCTTAGGGATTGAGGTGGAGAGAATGTTTAAACATATTTTTATAAACAGGCTTAAGGTATTATTAAGGAATAAAGAAGTGATTTTTTGGACTTTAGTATTTCCTATTGCGTTAGCCACTTTTTTCAACCTATCATTGTCCAACATGGCGACTGTTGAAAGCTTTGAGCTGATCCCGATAGCTATAGTAGAGAATGACGAATATGATAAGAATTTTAGTTTTCAAACTGCAATGACAGATGTGTCACAAGGTGAAGATCCTCTTTTTCATACTACTTTGACTACTGAAGAAGAAGCTATAAAGCTGTTAGAAGATAGTAAAATTGATGGGTATATTATCTTAAATCCATCGGTTGAACTTATTGTAAAGGAATCCGGCATCAATCAAAATATAATCAAGAGCTTTTCTGATACTTATATGCAACTAACTTCGTCTGCAAATTACATATTATCAAGCAATCCACGAGTGGCGCAAGATTTTTATAATTCTCTAACTGAGTGGAAGACCTACACAAAAGAAACACCTTTAACTAGCTCAGAACCAAACAATTTGCTCAGTTATTTCTATGTACTAATTGCTATGTCTTGCTTTTACGGAAGTACCTTTGGTAATAATGAAATAATGTATATACAGGCAAATTTATCTACATTAGCTGCGAGGATTAATATCGCCCCAGTCCACAAATTAAAGATATTTTTTGCAAGCATGACCGCATCTGTGCTGATTCATTTTGCAGAACTGTTGATATTGTTGGTCTACCTTGTTTTTGTTCTCAATATTGATTTTGGAACAAAAACCGGGTTAGTCCTTTTAAGCACTTTTATAGGTTCTATCACAGGAATATCATTTGGTGCTTTTATTAGCGCATTTAGTAAAAAAGATGAAAACACTAAGACAGGGATTTTAATAGGAATTACTATGCTTTGTTCGTTTCTTGCTGGTATGATGTATCAAAACATGAAATATATTATCGCTAGGAATGTTCCTTTACTGTCGTATTTGAATCCTGTTAATTTATTGACAGACGCTTTTTATTCTCTCTACTATTATGACACTTTAAAAAGATATACTTTGAATATGGCATTACTGATACTCTTTATAGCTATATTCTGGGCTGCCACTTACAAATTAATAAGGAGGCGTAAATATGCCAGTATTTAATTTGTGTCTCAAGATAATAAAGAAAAATGTGCCTATATTGTTAATTTACTTAGTAGTATTTTTGTGCATGTCAATTATGGTTTCAGCTTCTTTATCTAAGGAGCTAGGTGATGTCAAGTCATTTGTGCCAACAAAAGCAGATGTAGTTTTTATAAGTGATGAGGATACCCCTTTGGTTCGCGGTATGAGAGATGAATTAGAAAAGTCGGCAAATTTTATTGAAATTCCCTATGAGAAAGAGGCATTAGCAGATGCTTTGTATTTTCGTAATGTAACCTCAATTATTCATGTTGAAAGCGGATTTACACAAAGTTTTATGAGTGGGGAGAATGTAGCGGTAAAGATAACAAACATCCCCAATTCCTTTTCAGCAGTACATGTGGGAATGAATATTAATCAGTATCTAAACACAGCCAGCTTATACGTAAAATGGATGGATGAAATTTCAGAGGAAGTATTGGTCGATCTTGTAAAAAAGGATCTTGGCATAAGCACAACAGTAATAATACCTAAAAAAGCTGCAGAGAAAGCAAATACGAATTTTAATGTCTATTACTTCAATTTTTTAGCCTATTCGCTTCTATCAGTTCTTATTCTGGGCATAGGCTCTATTATGCTTATTGTTAACCAACCTGATATAAAGATGCGGAATAATAGTTCGCCATTTAGCATTACCCGCATTAATTCTCAAATTATACTGGGTATGTTTATTTTCATAGTGGTGAGCTGGTTTATTATGATCATATTTAGCTTTTTATTAAATTTTAATAATAGTATAAACAAAAATATGATTTATTTTTTACTTAATTCATTGGCGTTTACTTTTTCATCTGCTGGTCTCAGTTTTTTAATTAGTAATAGCATCAATAGCAAGGATGCTGTTATGGCTGCATGTACTGTTGTCACATTGGGAATTTCGTTTATCAGTGGAGTCTTTGTGCCTCAAGAACTCTTAGGTGATGTTACACTTAAAATTGCTGCTGTTACACCCACTTACTGGTATGTTAAGGCAAACAATCAGATTGGAGCATTGTCAAATTTTAACTTCGAGAAGCTATTGCCATCGTTTTATTGTATGATAATTCAAATTTGCTTTGGTATATTGTTTTTTGCATTAGCACAGATCATCACCAAAAGGAAACGAGTTACACGATAAAGAATTTGTTTCAAATTCTCTAAATAGGGGTAATTAATATGTGCTTTTTGGTTTATAACGAATAGAAGGATGTCTTTTGCCTCCTATGGCAGAGATAATCTGGCATTATAGCTATTTAATAATTTTGAAAGGGGTAAATGTAGATGAAGGCAGCAGTTAAATTTTTCAAATGTGAAATATGTGGTAATATGGTGGGGTTGATTAAAAATGGTGGAGGACAGCTCGTTTGTTGTGGACAGCCTATGACTTTGCTTGAAGCTAATACTTTTGATGCATCCAAAGAAAAGCACGTTCCGGTTGCCATAAGAAAAGATGGTAAAATATATGTGGAGGTAGGGTCTGATGCTCATCCAATGACAGAACAACACTATATCGAATGGATTGCTGTTGTAACTGACAATGGTACAGAGAGAATATCGCTTTCGCCAGGTGACCAGCCTAAGGCTGTTTTCTGTGATAAGGAAAATGCAGATGTTTATGCATATTGTAACCTCCATGGCTTGTGGAAGTCTGATGTAAAATAGAGGATTATCTTATTGGTGAGGATAAACTCGTGAACTAAATTGTTATTGTTATTGTAAGAATTCCAAAATGAACATATACAGTAGCCATTATTTGATTATAAATAATGGCTACTTCCAATTGGAAGATAAAAATGTCTTATTTAATAATCCATCATGAAAAGTATTCCATTTTCAATATAATAGATATTTTTTAATTAATATAGGTTTTGCACTATGAAGTAAGAAAATAACTATTTACAAATTAATATAATTTAATTATCATGTAATTACTTAATATACTATCATTTTTACATCCAACACGATTATACCTTTTAAACAGGAGGTGATTCCATTGCGGTAAGTAGAATTATCTTTTCTTCATAAAGGCAAAAACATACAAAACAAAAATGTATATTTTAACTAGTTAATCTATCTTGTCTGAGCTAGAGAAATCTGTGTCATTAACAATAAGGGGTGTTAAAAAATGAAATGTAAAATGAAAGGCGAAAAAATAATAGGGATAATTCTCATATTGGCAATCACAATCTCTTTATTTCCCTTACTGAACCTTAATGCAGCAGGTGCACAGACATTATTATTTGAGGATTTTGAAGATCAGACAGCAAATGGCTGGACTGTTGAAAGAGGGCAATGGTCAATTGTAAATTTCGGCTCTTCGTATAAATATGATACGCAGGATGAAGATAACATTGCTCGTTCCTATGTAGGCGAATCATCATGGAGCAATTACAGTGTTGAGGTTGACCTAGAGGTTAACAGCTGGGGAAGCGCAAGCAGCATGCTTGTAGGTGTAATGGGTAGGTATTTGGATTCTGACAACTATTATATGTTTGTGTACGATAGTGGTCAGCTTAAGATCAGGAAAAAAGTATCCGGCTCAATTATAGATATAGCTTCAAGGAACTTCACTTTTTCCTTAAATGACACATATACATTTAGAGCTGAGCTTAGTGGTTCAAATCTAAAGCTTTATGTAAATGGTGCAGAGCAGCTGTCAATAAATGATAATACCTTTAGTAGCGGGAAAGCCGGTCTTATTACATGCTATGCAAATGCCAAATTTGATAATGTGCTTATACAGACTGAAAGTCAAAGCCCTGTTCTATTATTTGAGGATTTTGAAGATCAGACGGCAAATGGCTGGACTGTCGAAAGAGGGCAATGGTCAATTGTAAACTTTAGCTCTTCGTATAAATATGATACGCAGGATGAAGATAATATTGCCCGTTCCTATGTAGGAGAATTATCATGGAGCGATTACAGTGTTGAGGTTGATCTGGAGGTTAACAGCTGGGGAAGCACAGGAAGCAGGCTTGTAGGCATACTGGGAAGGTATGCGAACGCTGACAATTACTATATGTTTGTATATGATAGCGGTCAGCTTAAGATAAGGAAAAAAGTATCCGGCTCAATTACAGATATAGCAGCAAAGAACTTCACTTTTGTATTAAATAACACATATGTATTTAAAGCTGTGCAAAAGGGTTCAAATCTAAAGCTTTACGTAAATGATGATGAGCAGCTTTCGATAAACGACAATACCTTTAGCAGCGGGAAAGCTGGTCTTGTTACATGTTATGCAAATGCTAAGTTTGATAATGTGGAAATATGCTCATTAATTTCGGAAACTGACCCGACACCAACACCTGATCCAACATCAGGTCCAACGCCAACCACTGATCCAACACCAACGCCACCTCCCGGAGGGCAAACAGATACATTTGGTATTAAAATGCTTTACCCAACCAAACAGGGTGGAGATGAGTGGTTTATGGACATGAATAATCCCGCTAAGGATACCAGCCGCTTTGACCCAAAGACAACTATAACAAAAAACTCCGATGGCTCATGGAAAACGAAGTCTGATAAAGTTCGCATGAATGTATTTATAGCCAAAGGATATCATCCTGAGAGAATTGATACGTATAATCAGGCATTACTTGCACAAAAAGGCTATATGCAGGATCCTGAGGATTGGAAAAATGTTGAGATGACAGGATATGTAAAAGTCAATTCATATTCGGGGGATGACAACTTTGCTTGGTATGCACGTGGTGGAAGACATTATGATGGTGAAATGCATGAAGGTACGTGCTACAAAGGCGACCTATATTATAGCGGCAGAACACGTTTTGCAAAAGAACAATGGCACCCAAGTGGATATTCCTATGCTTCCAACTATAATAACAGAATTCCAGATCTTGATGACAGGTGGGTTGGAATCAAAACTATTATGTATAATTTTGAAAAGGATGGTAAGACGTGTGTAAAGCTTGAGCTGTGGGTGGATGAAAATCAAACTAAAACCTCTTGGACAAAAATAAATGAATATATTGACGATGGTGGATGGGGCGATGAAGCGTGGCCACTATCAGGAAATGGAGGTCCTCCATACGCAGATGAAGATCAGATTATAACTTGGGGAGGTCCAACAGCTACCTTCCGATGGGATAGTGCAACCAACACAGACTTTAAATGGTTCAGCGTCAGGGAGATTCAGCCTCCACAGTAATTGACCTAATGTTTTATAGTAAACTTTATTGTTTATTAAGTTTTAACACGATGAAATAATCACTTACTTCTGCATATAAATAAAAGTAAAGGATTGGATTCATCATTAAAGTATGATAAAGTAATAAGGAACTATCCATGTTCTGTGGATTCTATGTACGAACATGGGTAGTTCCAAGTATAGGTTTTTCCTTATAAATGTAGTCCTTATGTAAAGTGAGAGATTCGATGCTTCTGAGAGTTTATAGACATTAGTTCTAAGAACAAGGAGATTGTTATGAGGATGTTTAATCTAATATTAAAGAAATCATATAATAAATATCTGTTTTGTTTTCTTTTAATTATTTGTTTGTTTTCAATTGCTTATATACTAATTTATCAAAGATATCAAAACTTAATAAAGAATGAGATAAATAGTAATAGATGTGAAGTTGTTTCTAGGATAGGCAAAGATATAGACCAGAATGTGTATGAAGTTTTGAAACTTATTTACCAGTCTAAAGATGATTCGGATTTATACAAAATAGATGAAAAGGACAAAATAAGCCATTTCGATTATTCTATGATACAAAGGTATATAGCACGTAATACTATAGTCAACTCGTTTGTAGAAGATATAGTTTTTTATATTAAGGATGACAATGTTATAATTAACAAAGAAGGAAGCTTTAATTTTGACCAGTTTTTTGAAAGATACATGATAAATTCAAGCAAAAACAAGTATTTTTGGAAGGAGTACTTAAATAGTATAATTAAACCACATAATACAGGGACAATAGTTTTTCCGGTTAACACATATGAAACAAAAGTTTTCCCTGATAAAATTATTGAAAGAGATTTGGCCATTTTTACTGCTGACAATCGTATGTTTGAAAATATGTGCTTTATGGTCTTAATAAACACTGACAAGATTGATCTATTATGCGGTTCAGATTTTATTATTTATGACAATGATTCAAAAAGTATCATATATAATAGCAATAAGTATGATATTGATATTAATAAAATAATTGATAATTTAAGTATGAACCAAAACTCCATTAAATTAGACACCTCTCAAAAGAGAGACTATTGTGCTTATTACACAAAATCATCACATTACAATTGGTTTTATATAAAGATAATTCATGAGGATATAATATATACTGGTCTGGAAAGCTATAACAGGAGCACTATTGTTATAATATCATTACTATTTGTAACAACTGTACTATTATCATGCTTTTTTTCGAAAAAACTTTATAAACCGATAAAAAAAATAGTTGATGTGATAAGCCCTGCAGCGGCTAAAAGCACAAACAATGTAAGTGATACACAAAAAATTTATGATTACATAGATTATACACATGATAGCTATATGTCCATAGAGCAAAAACTAGTAAATATTAAAAGGACTTGCAGGGAATCTATTTATGATAGACTTATAAGAATACCTGATATTTATATAGATGAAAACATACTTAATGAGCTGAATATAAAAAGCGATAGTTTTGATCAATTTCTAATTATAAACTACCAAGTTATGTATAAGAATAAATTTAAAGAAATATCATTTTCTGAACACAATAGTTATGAGAAAGTTAACATAGTAGTTAAAGAACTTATAGACGCGACAATAAGTGATATGAACCTAGTGAAATACACCTTCAGAATCGGCATCAATTCATATGTTTCAATAGTAACAATAAATGGCGGAAAATTTAATCGAAAATTGTTTGAAAATAATATTGTCAGAATTTTAAAAAATGACTACGAATATTTTTATATAAGATTTTCAGTAAGTGAAGTTTACCAAGGAATCAGCAATTTAAAACAAGCATGTGATCAAGCGATATGGCTAAACCAATATTGTTCTTTAATCGAAAAAACCCAATTTATTACCAGCTCTAAAATTGATGACATTCAAAAATTTCACATACCCAAAAAAACAGTAGATAAAATGAAGTGTCTTTTGGAGTTAGGAATATCGCATAGGACAAAAGAATATATGACTGAAATATTTGAATATTTTGAAGCAAAGGAAACCCCACTTTTGCATATAAAAAGATACTATGTTTCAGTGTTTAATGAATTATTTAAATTATCTGACGATGGAGTACTTGATATAAAGCTTATAGATAGTTTATATATGAATTTAGATAGGTGTGAGGTGCGGGAAGATTTTGAAAAGCTGCTCAACAATATGAGTGATATAATGTATGATAATATAGAATGCAAAAAGACATATGGGCATAATGCAGTCGATAAAATGGTGCAGTATATAAATGAAAATTATGATAAAGAGATATATCTTGATATGTTCGCCAATATGTTCAAATTGTCACCGAATTATCTTTCAAGGTTGTTTAAAGATAGTATGGGTATTAATTATACAGAGTTTGTTAGCAAAGTTCGTATTAGGACTGCAAAAAGCATTCTTGAAGAACGTAAAATAAGAACAAAGGATCTTTCAGCAATGGTTGGTTATAGAGATTCTAATACATTTATTAAGGTTTTTAGGGAACATACAGGTGTTTCGCCTGGCGAATACCACAAACTTAAACAAATTTATCAAGACAACAATATATACCCTTAATAGTATTAATTGTCCCCATAAAGTCGTAAAAATGTTTTTTAACTACAGATAAACTTTGCAGTGAATTGCACATGCAATTCGGACTCAAAGATGGGACAAGAAGCAGAAAACTGTCTATGGAGCACTAAATGATATAAAAAGTTGGGGGGTTAAATAGTTTGAAAAAGGTTGTTGCTGCTCTTGTGATATGCTTTTTAAGTATGAGTATATTATCAGGCTGTTTCATTAATGAGGTAGTACACGAAGCAAAGAAGAATAGCATCTTCCAAACAACCGATGCTGTGGAAATTGAGCTTGATCTATTGATATCATTTCATCCAAGCTGGCCTTATAATGAAGACTGGTGGATATGGAAAGCAATAGAAGAGGAAACTAGTGTTAAACTCAATACAGTTGCTGTACCCAATAATGAATATATTGATAAGGTTAACCTTGTTATTACATCAGGAAACATGCCGGACATATTCACAGTAGGACCTGCATCTTCCAGAAGATTGGGGGCAGACGGAGCTTTTTTGGAATTATCATCTTTTATTGAACGAATGCCCAACTTCAAAAATTTCATAGAATACTCCCCTGAAACCTACCACGCTGCACTGGATGCTGATGGCAATTTATATTGTTTTCCATACTACGGTATGGGAGAAACCAACAGAAGAGGTTGGTTGTGCCGGGAAGATATATTTAAGAAACATAACTTGCAGCTGCCAAAAGATTATAATGAGCTTTACAAGGTTCTTGTAAAGCTGAAAGAGACATATCCTGATTCATACCCCTTAGGATTCAGATCCGGAATTAAACAGTTTGAAATGATAGGGCCGCAATGGAATACAAGTGATGATTTTTACTATGATTTCGATAAAAAAGAATGGCGATACGGTCCTATCGAAGACAGCTTCAAAGAATTGGTTATATTCTTTAACAAGTTGTTCAAAGAAGGTTTAATGCCGCCAGACTGGTTGACGATTACTACTAAACAGTGGCAGGACTTAATGTCAACAAATTGCAGCTTTGTTACAATTGACTACATAGGCAGAATAGATTTTTTCAATATTCCTATGAGAAGCGTCAATTCCGACTATAAGTTGTCTTATATGCCGCCGCCTGCAGGTAAGAATGGTAAACAGATATTTGCATACTCTCATTTTGCTGAAGGTGGTGTGGAAATAGCTTCTACATCTAATAAAGTTAATAGTATTATAAAATTATATGATTTCCTTTACTCAGAGGAAGGAAAGGAGCTTACAAGCTGGGGTAAGGAGGGAGAAACCTATACTATTGTTAATGGTGTAAGAAAATTTATTAATGTCAATGAAATGGCTGATATTAGAAAGAATTATGGCATTACTACCAACGGCGCAGGTGTATATTTTGATTACAGTTCACATATGAGCACATTTTCTGATGAGCTTAATACTGCAATTATTGAAAGTACAAAATATGATGGAAAGAGGCAGCCAAGTGCAGTATTTAAGCGGGAGGAACTTAATGGAAGTGCTGTTGCAGACACTGCTATTAAAAAACATAGAGATGAAAATATTGCAAAATTTATATTAGGCGAAAGAGATATTAAAGAATGGGCTAACTATGTTGCAGAGATGAAGAAACTTGGTGTTGATGAAATACTAAATCTATACAGCGCTGCATATAATCGTATGACAAATATTAACTAGAAGCCGAAAAAGACACATCAGTTAAAAAATATTTAATTTTATGAATGCAGGAAATAGATGCTGCCTTTTGTTAATAGAGGCAGCATCTTATTTATTGTCTAGGAAAGTATACTTTCCTAGACAATGGGGATTGCAAAGGGGAAGCCCCTTTGCTGCTTTAAGGAGGGTTTTTTTGGATGCGGAGCATCCGTCGAAGCGAACCATAAGGTTCCCTAGCGAAAAAAAGTGGCATAGCCCACTTTTTTAAGTTATAATGGTCGAGACTCAACAGTCATCAGTGTTTTAATAAAAGATAGGTTAAAATTGACTTTATAGTATTTATCAACGATCACATAATAATACGATAATATTGGAATTAAACTATATACAAATCCTTCTAAAAGCAATTATTATTATACTATAGGACTACGAAAAAGTTCAGCAGCTGATTTAGTAGGCTCCAATAAGCGCATAAAAATTTTTGAAGGGATGGTATTATAGTGAAAAGTAATGTATCAATTGCCTCAGCTTCATTAAATAGAAAAGCAAATTTTGCTGCTAAGAAAAAACTTGCTTTAAAAAGATTTAATGAAGGAAAGTATTTACTGCTACTATTCTTGCCTTGTCTGGTTTACTATATTATATTTAGATACCTGCCCATGTACGGTATTATTATATCCTTTAAAGATTATAATCTTTTTAGGGGAGTGTTTGCCAGTAAGTGGGTTGGTCTAAAATATTACCGTATGTTTGTTAACAATCCTGATTCATTTGAAATTATTAGAAATACTTTCTTGCTTGGAGTTTATAAGCTGTTTTGGGGATTCCCGGCCCCAATAATGTTTGCTCTTGTTTTGAATGAAGTGAGAAATATTAAGTTTAAAAGGGTTGTGCAGACCATTAGTTATTTACCCCACTTTATGTCTACTGTTGTAGTAGTTGGTATGCTGCTTCAATTTCTTTCCCCGAGGTCAGGCTTTATAAACAGAATAATTATGTCATTAGGGGGAGATATGATCAACTTCATGTCTGATCCAGGGTGGTTCAGAACTGTATACATAGCATCAGGAATATGGAGATCAGTTGGGTGGAGCGCGATAATATATTTGGCAGCATTAACATCAATAGATACATCGCTATACGAGGCGGCAATAATAGATGGTGCAAATAAGTTCAGGCAGATATGGCATGTTACATTGCCAGGTATAGCAAATACAATAATTACACTATTTATTTTAGATACTGGAAATGTATTGGATATCGGGTTTGAAAAAGTATTTTTAATGTATAACCCAGCAATTTATGAAACAGCAGATGTCATTGGCACTTATGTCTACAGGGTAGGCCTTGTTCAGGGGAACTTCAGCTATGCGACAGCAATAGGTCTTTCAAAGTCGTTAGTTTCACTTGTTATAGTAGCTGCTGCTAACTATTTGGCTAGGAAATTCTCAGATACAAGTATTTGGTAAGGGGAGGATGATTACATGAGAACATCTAAATTTGGTTATATTTTCACAATACTTAAAATTGGTTTTCTGTTGTTTATAGTCGTTATAACGCTATACCCATTTCTTAATATGATAGCAGTTTCTTTAAGCAAGGATATTTATATTTTAAGGAATCAGATAGGCATTATACCTAAGGGTTTAAACTTCAATACTTATAAAACAGTGCTAAAAGATACTCGGATACTAAAGTCCTATTACAACACCATAGTTTACGTAGTCTTAGGAACCTCTATTGCCCTTTCTGTTACTGCAGCGGCTGCGTTTGCATTGTCAAGTCCAAAACTTCCATTTAGGAAGGGGTTTACCCTTATGATAGTCTTTACAATGTTTTTTGGTGGGGGAATGATACCAACATACCTTGTTGTCAAATCACTTAAAATGATTGACACAATTTGGGCTGTGATTATTCCCGGGAGCATATCAACTTGGAATATAATCCTAATGAGATCCTTCTTCTCGGCAATTCCAAAAGAGCTAGGAGAATCAGCTAGAATGGATGGACTTAAGGATATAGGTGTTTTCTGGTACATAATACTTCCATTATCTAAAGCAGCACTCTCAACTATAGGGTTGTTTTATGCTGTTGGCTACTGGAACTCATTCATGGGTCCATTTATATATCTGACAAAACCGGATAAATATCCTCTGCAGGTTATCTTGCGGCAAATAGTTATCGCTAACGAATACATAGGTGATGTAACAGGTATTAGTGGCGATACACTTATCATACCTGAAGCTTTAAAATTCGCAACAATAGTTGTATCCACGCTCCCAATAATTTGCGTATATCCGTTTTTACAAAAACACTTCGTTAAAGGGATTATGCTAGGGGCGGTGAAAGGGTAGGGAGTGTGAAAGATCATGAAGTTATTTGGTGATTGTTTGAGCGGCTCATGTGGTTGCTGCTTATGTTGTTTCAAACCGCCACAGTGCGTTTGTAAAATAAATAATCAGGAGGTTTAGTTATGAAAAAAGTAGTTGTTAGTCTGTTGATATGCTTTTTAATGGTAAGTATATTACCAGGATGTGTTACGAATGAGGGGGGAACAGATGGAAAAGGTGGTAGTACTAGCAGCTCGCCAGATTTGAATGAGCCGGTAGTTGAGCTTGAAATGTTGACTTCATCCCATCCTAGCTGGCCACATTTAGATGACTGGTGGATATGGGACGCAATTGAAAAGACAACCAATGTCAAACTCAATATAGTTGCTACACCAAATACCGGGCACACAGAGAAGGTTCACCTGACTATAGCATCAGGAAATTTACCAGATCTATTTACCGTCGGACCAGGAACTGCCCGAAATATTGGAGCTGATGGTGCGTTTCTGGAATTAAAACCCCTTATTGACAGAATGCCCAACTTTAAAAAGTTTATAGAATTCTCCCCTGAGACGTATGAAGCTGCGCTGGATGCTGATGGGAATCTTTATTGTTTTCCAACCTACGGTATGGGAGAAACCAACAGAAGAGGCTGGATGTACCGTGAGGATTTATTTAAGAAACATAACCTCGGGATACCTAAAGATTATAATGAGCTCTACCAAGTTCTTGTAAAACTTAAAGCAGAATACCCCGAATCATTCCCTCTTGGGTTCAGGTCTAATATAAAGCAGTTTGAAATGATTGGACCACAATGGAACACGAATCAATATTTATACTACGATTTTGATAAAGATGAATGGCGTTACGGTCCAATTGAAGACAGTTACAAAGAGATGGTAATATACTTTAACAAACTGTTTAAAGAAGGCTTGATGCCACCTGACTTCATGTCAATTGCGGCTAAAGAGTGGCAAGATTTAATGACTACAGATACTAGCTTTGTTACACTTGATTATGTAGGGAGAATTGACTTTTTTACACCCACAATGAGAGAGGAAAATCCAGACTTTAAGTTGAGTTACTTGCCGCCACCAGCAGGTAAAAATGGTAAACAGTTATTTGCATATTCCCATATTGCAGACGGCGGGGTGGAAGTAGCTTCTACTTCTAAAAAGGTCGATACTGTTGTTAAACTATATGACTTCCTTTACTCCGACGAGGGCAAAGAGCTTACTAGTTGGGGTAAGGAAGGAGAAACCTACACTGTTGTAAACGGTCAAAGAAAGTTTATTGATGTCACTGAAATGGCTGACATAAGAATAAAATATGGTATTACAACTGGTGGTGCAGGTGTGTTTTTTGATTACGGAGGACACATGAGTACATTTTCTGATGAGCTTAATGTAGCGATAACCGAAAGCAGAGAATATGATGGGAAGAGGCAGCCGACTGTAGTATTTAAACAGGAGGAGACTGATGAGAGGTCTGTCGTAGACACAGCCTTGAAGAAGCACAGAGATGAAAATATCGCAAAATTTGTAATCGGAACTAGAGATATAAGTGAATGGGACGATTATGTAGCGGAAGCCATGAAGCTTGGTGTTGAAAGAATGCTTGAATTACAGAAAATAGCACATGACCGTAAAATGAAGTAAAATGTTAGTTTTTTAATTAGAGATACTGCCTTCGATTATTGAGGGCAGTATTTTTTTGGCGGATTAGACCTCTTTCAAAAAGAAAGGAATTTTCTTTTCGAAACAAAGTTAATGTTTATAAGTAATGCGTGTGAACATTAAGTGAATAAAGTCAAAATCAATAGCATATTAAATGTTTCTTGTATTCTGCAATGAATTTACAATATAATAAATAATAATTGGAATTACTTATTATTAAAAAAATATATTACAAGGAGATGCAAAGATTGAACAAAGAAAGACTAAAAAAGCAAATTGAGTTTATTACTGAAATTGATAAACTTAAGCAGATATATAGGCAGAATGTTGTAATCGGAACAAAAAGAAATGAAAATGATGCAGAGCATTCATGGCATTTAGCTGTAATGGCAATTCTGCTCTCAGAATATTTCATCGAAAAAGAAATTGACATGCTTAAGGTCATTAAAATGGTACTTATTCATGATATTGTGGAAATAGATGCAGGAGATACCTTTTGCTATGATAAGGAGGGTCAAAAAGATAAGGCAGAGCGCGAAACAAAGGCAGCAAAAAGGCTTTTTAACATTTTACCACAAGATCAGGCTTGTGAAATACGTGAGCTCTGGGATGAATTTGAAAACTTGAATACAGCTGAAGCAAGGTTTGCATCTTGCCTAGACAGGCTTCAGCCATTAATTTTAAATTACAATACCAGCGGGCATACATGGCAGAAGCCTGGAGTTACCAGTGCCAATGTAATGAAAAGAAATGAAATGTTGGAGGAAAACACTCCAAAACTTTGGGAATTTGTTTTAGAAGTTGTTGAGGACTCGATTTCAAAAGGTTATTTGAAGCGGTAGAGTTACAGAAATTGTTACTGCTCACATAACTGAATTAGAGATGATTGTTCATCTATTAGTTTACTTAGACCCTATGTGAACTAAAAAAAGTAAGCTCTCAATAAATGGAACATGTGGTACGATGTGACATTGTCATAAGTGGATCATATTTTCAATAAATGGAACATATTAAATTATTGATTATGCTTGCATGGAAGTGTATAATATTCCTAGCAAACTTAAAGCTATTAATTACTTTAATGAAGTTTCCATTTTGTCGAATTTCATTAGCTTCTAAAAATGCTGGAGCAACTAAAGTATTTGGTAGTAAATCATGAAGGAATTGCAGCTTATGTGGAAAGTACTTGCATAGGTTTTGAAGTTTAAATGCTTTGGAATGAATAATTATACAAGTAATGCAAAAAGTTTGTTGGAAAAAGTGGAAGGGTGTTTATAATAATTAAGCTAATATTGGGGGTATTATATGAAAAAATCTTATAATGCATTTGAAGTTGCACAAGCACAATTTGATAAGATATCCGAGAGAATCGGATTAGATGAAGCTACAAGTGATTTCTTGCGCCAGCCTATGCGTGAGTATCATTTAACTATTCCAATTCAGATGGATGATGGGAGTACAAAAGTATTCAAAGGATATCGCATTCAACATAATGATGCAAGGGGTCCAGCAAAAGGCGGAGTTCGTTTTCATCCGCATGAAACTGTAGATACAATTCGTGCTCTTTCCATGTGGATGACATGGAAATGTTCTGTAGTTGATATTCCGCTGGGTGGCGGAAAAGGTGGGATTATATGTGATCCTCGTAACCTGACTGAACGTGAGCAGGAGAGATTGTGTCGTGGTTGGGTGAGACAGCTTGCGCGAAATATGGGTCCGATCAGTGATGTACCTGCACCTGATGTGATGACAAACGGTAAACATATGTTGTGGATGCTAGATGAGTTCGAAACTATACATGGAGGCAGATATCCTGGCTTTATTACCGGAAAGCCTGTGGGTATGGGCGGATCCTTGGGGAGAACTGAAGCTACAGGTTTTAGTATTATATTTGTACTACGTGAAGCATTAAAAACTTTTAATATTAAAATTGACAATACAACTGCAAGCATTCAGGGCTTTGGCAACGTAGCACAGCATGCAGCTCAGAAATATAGTGAACTTGGCGGGAAAATAGTTGCTATTTCATGCTGGGACAATAAAGATAAAAAGTCTTATACTTTCAGGAGTAAGAATGGTTTAGACTTTAAATTTCTCAAGAATATAACTGATTCGTTTGGTTCAATACAAAAAGATAGGGCAAAGGACGCAGGCTATGAGATACTTCCTGGAGACGTGTGGATTGAGCAGGATGTAGATATAATTATTCCTGCAGCGCTGGAAAACCAGATAAATTCAGAAAATGTTCACAGGATAAGCAAACAAGTGAAGGTTATTGCAGAAGGCGCAAATGGGCCTACTACACCAGAGGCCGACGAAGTTATAAACGAACGAAACATATTTGTGATTCCCGATTTTCTTGCAAATGCCGGTGGAGTTACATGCAGTTATTTTGAGCAGGTTCAGTCGAACATGAACTATTACTGGGAGATTGAAGAAGTTATGAGCAAACTGGATACAAAGATGACGTCGGCATTTAAAGCTGTTTATGAACTGTCGGTAAGTAAGAACCTTTTTATGAGGGATGCAGCATACATTATTGCAATTAATCGTGTCGCACAAGCAGTTAAAAACAGAGGATGGGTATAATAACCTTTTAATTCTGAACTGAATGTTAGGAGAAGCGTGCTCGGAAAGCCCAGCACGCGTTATTTCTTATTGCGTGCATCTAATTTGCCCAAGATAATCAAAACGCAAATGAGAATTACATGTAAACTGAAATGAATAAAATTATAGATTGCAGGAGATTTATATATGTCAAAGCTTAAAGAACTGTTCTCACCTAAAGATATGACTGAGGGAACACCATGGAAACGGATTATTGAATTTTCGATTCCGATGTTGATTGGAAACATTGCACAGCAATTTTATAATACAGCCGACTCAATTATTGTAGGCAAATACGTTGGTGACAATGCCCTTGCTGCCGTAGGAAGTGCATTTCCAATACTAAATTTATTACTAGTATTATTTGTAGGCATTTCTATAGGCGCAAGTATAATGGTTTCCCAGTACTTTGGTGCAAAGGATCGTGAAAAACTTTCCCATACCGTAGGTGTGTGTATAACACTTACTTTCATAGCATCATTAATCATCATGGTAATTGGTCCCCTTACAGCACGCCCCATGCTTACATTCCTTAATACACCAGACTCGATTATAGATTGGTGCGAGGATTATCTCATAATTCTTTTTGTTGGTAGCCTAGGTTTCTTTTACTATAATATATTCTCAGGCATATTACGCGGGTTGGGTGACTCTGTTTCAGCATTGATTTTTCTACTAATCTCTACAGCACTTAATGTTGGGTTGGATATTTGGTTTGTCGCAGGATTTAATATGGGTGTTTCAGGAGTTGCGCTAGCCACTGTAATAGCTCAGGGAATTTCAGCGATTCTATGCTTTATAAAATTAATGAAGATGAAAGACTTATTTGATGTTAAGTTTAAAATGTTGGTACCAACAAAGGAGTACGCTGTCAAGCTATTAAAGCTTGGTATGCCTTCAGGATTAACTCAAGGGATATTTTCGCTTGCAATGATTGCTGTGCAGTCCTTGACCAATAGCTTTGGTGAAATGGTTATTGCCTGTAATGTTATAGTCATGCGTGTGGATGGATTTGCAATGATGCCTAACTTCAGCTTTGGTACTGCGATGACAACCTATGCAGGACAGAACATAGGTGCGAAAAAGATGGAAAGGGTGGACCAAGGAACAAAGGATGGTATCCGGATAGCGGTAGGAGTTTCAACAGTAATAACAATTATTATTCTTATTCTTGGTAAATATCTAGTAAACATTTTTACTGACACAGGAGAGCTTGTTGAATTGAGCATGCATATGATGCGTATTTTGGCAGTTGGGTACATTGCGATGGCTGTAACTCAGACTCTTTCTGGTGTAATGCGTGGTGCAGGTGATACTATAACACCTATGTGGATTTCGTTGATTGTTACAATAGTTTTACGTGTACCTATTGCTTATACAATTGCCTATTTTACACGTAGTATGGCATATCCGACAGGAAGACCTGAGGCAACTTATGTTTCTTTACTGATAGCATGGATATGTGGCGCAGTGATCACTTCGATTTCCTTTAAGAAGGGTAAATGGAGAGAGAAGAGTATTGCTGAAAAATAACTATATTGCAGAATACTTTGTCCATGGATTTGATGCATTTATCTGTGTTATCATTATGTTATCTACTGGATGTGACAAGGCTCTTGTCATTTTGCGCCGTATCTTGAACCGGACTATTTTTTCGCAGCATCAGATGCCATGATAATATTAAGATTACTACCATACTGAGGAACGATACGAAATATAAAAGCCTGAACTCAAGGTGTTCAAAGCCTCCATACCCAATACCCGAAAGATAATTAAGAAGTATTTTACCAGCTAATGGAGCAAAAAGCATGCCGAGTCCAAATGAGAAGTAATACCAACCTTCATAAATGGTTCTTCCTATTTTTGGCATAATGTCATACCGGTAAGCCATTACTGTTACTTGGAATCCCCCATATCCCACACCTGTAGCAAGGGATGATAAAAGAAGTAAAGCAACTGTCTTTTCTGTAATAAATGACAGGATAATTAATTCAACGGCAGTGAATAACATACATGCAGCTAAGACGAAATTGATTCCCTTTTTAGCTTGTACCCTGCTCCATATTTTGTTTGAAAATATCATTGATATCAGTGATATTGTATTTGCAGTTGATAAATACTTATAATCCAGATTAAGGTATTTTATAGTATAAACAGGTGTAAATGAAACCGACATAGTGTAGACAAGGAAAAAAATCATATTAAAAACAAGGAAATTTCTATACTTTTTATTTTTTAACGGACTAAAAAAGTTATCAAAATGATTTTTATCTTTCTGATCTTGAATTGAAACCTTTGTGTCAATATTTTTAAGTACAATGACATCGGATATTGATAGCAGGTAACTAATAAAGAAGACAATTAGAAAACCCAAATACCCCTTGTTAAAATAATCAATAATAAACCCGCCCGCAATTACCATTACGCTCATAAAAATCTTGGCCAAAAACATTCTCTGGTATATAAAGCTGCTCCTGTCTTTGTCAGATACGGCATCCATTGTCCATACAAGCCATCCTACACGATATATTCCCCAGGTTACATCAGAGATAACTACCAGAATACAAACCAGCGCCAGCATTACGTTTTTATTAATAATTATTAGAGGCAATAGTGAAATAAGGAATATAGTTGTCCTGGATAGAAAATTCATGGCCAAAAGGGCATTTTTATGATTTTTAAAGTGTCCAAAAATAAAAAAAGAAATTACCGATAAAATGGTAGAATAATTGGTGGAATTATTGATCATTGCAATCATGAAATCGGAAGCACCCAAGTGGACCATGTATCCTGATAAAATTACTCCAGTAGTCAGAACAAAAGCAGTGTTAATAATAAGTGCATCTAAAAGAAAAAGAAATTTATTTCTGTTGCTGTCAAATTTAATAAACTTCATAAAATGTCGAGTGGTAATATTGCGGTTCATAAGCTGTCTCCATTTAGAATACTTTGTTCATTTAAGTTATCAAAAAGCTTTAAATACTTTCTACTAACCTTGCTCCGGTGATAATACTAATCTTAATTTAAATCATTATATGATTATTCCCAAAAATAAGTTGAACACGCCTTCGCATACAATATATGCTGGCGATTAAATCGTTCGGACACTATATATTGTATGTGAAGTTCAACTAATATACTTTTTGTGTATTAATCATTATATCATTTAAAACAAGATTACATCAACAGGAGTAATTTTTTCCACTTTCAGGTTTATAGTAAAATAATTTTTCTATTCCATACTAAGGTAAATTGTATTACAATAAAAGAAATGATTGTTGCAAAAGCTTTGACAGGTTTTACGCGAAAAACTTTAATAGTAATTTGATTATAACCCAGAAGGTCACAAAGTGATTTTTAACTGCAAGTTATGCATGTATAAGCTTGAAGTAGCCTTCCTTGGAAGACTGGATAATCATAATACTAATTTGAGAAGCTAAAAAGGCAATCACTATTAAGTTTTACTATTTTGGAGCTAAGATGAATCAGAAAAAGAAAGTTGAGTGGACAAAACTTGATAATGCGTCAAAAATTTTTCCTGCAACCTGTAGCTATAAGGATACCAAGGTATTCCGGTTTACCTGTGAATTGCATGAAACTGTAGATGCAGATATTTTACAGGAAGCGCTGGATGTGACTATTGAAAAGTTTCCATTGTACAGATCTGTATTACGCAGGGGCATTTTCTGGTACTATTTTGAAAGTAGCGACATAAAGCCGGTGGTTGAGATTGAATCTAATCCAATTTGCGCATCTATTTATTTTAAAGAGAAAAAAAATTTATTATTTCGAGTGTTTTATTATAACAGAAGAATAAGTATTGAAGTGTTTCATGCATTGTCCGATGGAAAAGGTGCACTTGGGTTTATGCATACGCTAGTGAGTCATTATTTGTTCTTAAAGTACAGAGATGTGTTTGCAGGCAAAATACCTCAATTAACTGTTAATGCATCAATAAGTGAAAAAAAAGAAGACAGCTTTGAAAAATATTTCGCAGGTGGAAACGTTTTTAAGGCTATAAAAGAAATTAAAAGTATAAATAAAAATAAGAAGGCTTACCATATAAAGGGCACAAGAATGGAAGAAAACAGAATAAAGGTGATAGAAGGCAGCATGTCTGCTAAAGCTGTCCTAGAAGAAGCCCATAGTTGTAACACTACACTTACCATATTTATAACCGCATTATTTATGTATTCTATTTACAAGCATATGCCGGCTTTAAAAAAGGATCGCCCTGTGGTTTTGCTTGTACCGGTCAATTTGCGACAGTTTTTCAAATCCGAAACAACCAGGAACTTCTTTAGTACCATTAGCATCGGGTATGAGTTTGAAGGGAAAAGTGCCGATTTTATAGATGTGATTAACAGTGTAAGCGCGAGCTTTAAAAAAGAGTTGACCGAAGAACAAATGATAAAGCATTTAAGTCGTTATATATTGTTGGAGAAGAATCCATTTACAAGAGTGGCTCCCCTACCCATTAAGGATTTCTTTATTCGAATTGCCAATAGTGTTAACAATAGAAATACAACTGCAGCAATCTCCAACTTAGGACGGATTGAAATGCCGGTTGAATTTGACGATTATATTAGGCAGTTTAGCGTTTTTACTGGTGTTATCAGACCACAAATATCTATGTGCACTTACAAAGACAGGTTGGTTGTGAGTTTTAATTCGCCGTTTGGAGAAACTGATATACAAAGAACATTTTTTAATTATCTTACAAGTAAAGGTATTGAAATTGAGATATCAACAAACCTACCGTAGAGGGAGTGAGGTTATGCAATATTGTAGTTACTGCAAGATTCATATTCGAGGGAACGGTGACAAATGTCCATTATGTTTGAATATTCTGCCTGATGGTACTAGCAATATAGTAGAGATTTATCCTGATATTCCTCCTTCCTATGAGCAGCACATGGCTACCAGAATAGCTGCTTTTATTTCTATTGCAGCAATAGTAGCAAGTTTTGCCATGTCTAAATTGTTTCCAGCCTTAACTGACTGGTTTTCATTTGTTTTACTTGGATTGGTTAGCATGTGGTTAAGTTTAATTTTAGTTGTACGTAAGAGGCATAATATAGCAAAGGAAATAATGTGGCAGGTAACTATAATCTCATTGCTTTCTATCGTTTGGGATTGGACGACAGGATGGAGAAACTGGTCGCTCGAATATTTAATTCCAATTATAAGCGTTTCTGCCATGCTGGTTATGTATATAACTGCAAAGGCTATGAAGTTAAGTATTAGTGATTATGTTGCATACTTATTGCTAATCGGACTATTTGGTATAATACCAATTCTTTTTATATTATTTGACTGGGTTGATGTGAAATATCCATCCATAATATGTGTCGCTGCAAGTGCAATTTTTTTATCAGCTGTTATGATATTCCATGGAGAAAGTATAATAATTGAGTTAAAAAAGAGAATGCATGTGTAGTTTTAAAATGTGAATTTAAAAGGGGGAGCGATTAAAGTGAAGAAAAAAGCAATATTTTTGAATGCCAAACCTGAAAATATGAACAGGGTTTATAGTGAGGAAGCGGTAAAGGAGCTTCGCGGTATGGTTGATTTACATGAGGTTTGCATTAGTAAGTGTGAAATTATATCAAACCGAGAAGTTTTGAGTAACGCTGAGCTTGCATTTTCTACATGGGGGATGCCAGATTTTACCGAAAATGAGATTATGGAGTACATGCCCAACTTGAAGGTTGTATTTTATGGCGCTGGTAGTGTTCAAAGGTTTGCCCGACCTTTTTTGAACTGTGGAGTAAATGTTGTAAGTGCATGGGTCGCAAATGCAGTTCCTGTCGCTGAATATGCAGCTTCCCAGATAGTTCTGGCAAATAAGGGATTTTATATTAATACTATTCTTTGCAAGAAAAATCGTACAGAGGCAAGAAAGCTTTTCTCAAAGTTTCCTGGAAATTACTCTGTAAAGGTTGGAATTATTGGAGCTGGTATGATAGGCAGAATGGTTATTAATTTACTAAAGCAATATAATGTGGATATAATGGTTTTTGATCCATTCCTTGCTGATGATAAGGCGAGTGAACTAGGAGTTACCAAACATAGCCTTACAGAAATATTTGCTACCTGTCAGACTATTTCTAATCACTTGGCGAACAATCCGCAAACAGTTGGTATCATGAACGAAGAGCATTTTAATCTGATGCTTGACAACGCAACTTTTATTAATACAGGCAGAGGTGCGCAGGTGGTAGAGGAAGATCTCATCGAAGCCTTAAAAGCCGTGCCAACAAGAACAGCGGTATTGGATGTTACATATCCGGAACCTGTTAGAGAAGACAGTGAGTTTTTAAAGATGGATAATGTTTTCCTCACATCTCATATTGCAGGAAGCTCAGGCAATGAAGTTCATAGAATGGCTTGGTATATGATTGATGAATTTAAGCGGTATGAAAAAGGTGAAGAGCTTTTATATAATGTAACACCTAAGATGCTTGAAACGATGGCATAAGCAACATAAAAAAAGGCCGCAGGATGCTCGTCGGGCACTTTATACTTAACGATACCTGCGGCTTTTTCTAGTAAGAGAAGTCTACACCCATGTGAGTCTTGATGCTCCTAACTTCAATTTCTGCTATATGGTTCAGTTTGACCAAGGCGGACTGCGCGAAATTACCTTAGTTGTGTAAACAATCTAACCAGCAGAATTCACCTGCACATCAAAGGATGTGGTTTTTGTAACATCCTCGTGAGTATAACTTACTTCTACAGTTACAGGGCCTTCGGTACTTAGTGTACTGCCACTGTCAGGAGTAGTAGTATATTCTGTTGCTACTACAGTAGCAGTGGAATCGTCACTGAAGGTTGCAGTAATTACTAGACCTGCCAGGTCAAGAGTTTCGCCTACAGTATAAGTTGTCTTATTAGGTGGGGTTGTCACTGCTATAGACTCAAGGACAGCTGGTCCTGTTGGTTCTTCGGGGATTACCTCAACATCAAACGATGTGTTCTTGGTAACATCACCTTCAGTGTAGCTTATTTCAACAGACACAGTACCTTCTTCTTCCAACGTGCTGCCCTCAGCTGGTAGAGTTGTATAATCGGTTACTTCAATGGTAGAATCATCACTGTAGATTGCTGTAATAACCAGACCAGTTAGATCAAGAGCCTCGCCTACTGTGTAGGTTGTCTTGTCTGGTTGAGTTGTAACGACTATCGATTCTAGAGTAACTGGTATATCCTCAAATATAGCTGTTATAGTGACATTTTTAGCCGGCATTATAAAGGTTGTGCCTTCAATGACTGTGTCATTGTACATCAGAGTTCCAGCTTTTAACTGTTTACCGGTATCAGGAACTATTGTTAATGTTATATCCTTGCCAGGACGAGCCTTCATGGGGCTAGCTGTTATGGTGCCGCCTTCAAGCTCTCCAATTGTTATACTGTAAACCGGCAATGATATATTATAAATGAGCTGACATACTTCAGCACGTGTAACGGGTTGTTGGGGCTTAAAGTTTTCCTTGTCAAACAAGCCCTCAAACACATGTGCATTGATACAAGAGTTAATGCCATCACGAGCCCATTCTGAAATAGATTCAGAGTCGGTATACTGTTTATATGCTTCGGGGTTATCAGAACCAAGGTTATAGGTATTCTTAGTGAGCAATGCTAGCTGTTCACGTGTAATATAATCATTTGGTGAAAAGCTTGTTTCGCTAGTCCCTTTAACCATTCCCAGACTATTAATAACTATAATGGCAGTATCAAAATAATTATTTAGCTTGGGAACATCTGCAAACGTATGATTTTCTTCCCTAATACTAAGAATACGGCACCAGATAACAGCAAGCTGTCCACGTGTGAGGTTCGAGTCAGGCATAAATGCTGTATCGCTCATACCGATTGCATACCCTTTTGCCTCACAAAAATCAATTGCTTCCTTATATGGATGCTCATCAGGAACATCATCAAATTCAGCTGCAAATGCGGTCAAACCAATTGATGCTGTCATTACAAAAATCAGAATTATTGAAAAAAACTTTTTTGTTTTCATCTACATCTCCCTTTTTCATCAATATTTTAAGTGCATTCTAATCATTAGAATACAAGCTTATTTTTTGCAGCATTATTTTAAATATATCAAGTAGATAAATGAAACGATGCATAAACAATCTAATAACTCTAAAAGAATACTTACAAACAAAGATTTTCATAAAAAATATTTTGAAAAATTTCAATACTACTTTCGTTAAATCTCATCTGTTTATCAATGATTACGATCCCTTCACGAAAATCGGTTCTTGAACATATTATATTTTATGTAACACAAAAAAATACAGCAAAAGTATGCTTTAGCGCGAAAGGAGTGATTATTTTGATTGAATCTTTAGAAGAGGTACTAAAAGACCCCAAAGAACCTAAATACCCTCTGGAACCAATAGATCCAACTTGGCAGGAAGAATATGAAAAACCTTGTGTCGAAGAAAACGAAGAGTTAAAAATCAAGGTAAACCCCGCAGATCCAACTACAGTTCCGAAGTTTGTGGATCCGTTAACTGTACCTTCTGTTGCAAAACCAATGCTTTCAGATAAAGGTGAGCTTTTTTATAACATTGAGATGAAGGAGGTAAAGCATAAGTTTCATAAGTACTTTCCTCCAACCATGGTTTGGGGATACAATGGAATGTGCCCAGGACCAACTATAGAAGTGCCAAAGGATGTGCATATAAAAGTTAAATGGCAAAACAAACTACCTTTAAAACATTTGCTTCCTATAGATCATACTCTTCACGGAACTATGGACACACCCGATGTAAGAACGGTAGTTCATCTGCATGGTGCCAATGTAGAAGATCACAGTGATGGTTACCCCGAAGCATGGTTTTCAAGAGATTATAAATTTGTAGGGCATAAGTTTAATAGAGAAGTATATGAATATACCAATCATCAGGCGGGGGGTACCTTATGGTATCATGACCATGCTATAGGAATAACAAGACTAAATGTATATGCTGGGCTTGCCGGATTCTATCTTATACGAGATTTTTTAGAACAGAGGCTTAACCTTCCTGATGGTCCCTATGAGATACCGATTATGATACAGGACAAGGCATTTAACGAAGACGGATCACTATTTTACCCGGACAATGCAACCCCTCCTGTAAGTAATCCTGTTCCTTCAACACCATCATTTTTCTTTGGAAACATAATAGTAGTAAACGGAAAAGCTTGGCCATATCTTGAAGTTGAACCTCGAAAATATAGATTTAGGATACTAAATGCCTCAAATGTAAGGGCGTATGAATTGAAACTGAATAATGGAGCTATGTTCCACCAGATAGGTACTGAGCTAGGATTATTGCAGCATCCCGTACACCTTGATTCTTTTATTCTAGAGCCTGCTGAAAGGATTGATCTAGTAATAGACTTTTCAAAATACAAGGGACAGGAAATCATTTTAGAGAATGTGGCACCGGCTCCCCCAAGTCCGGGTATTGAACTGATAATGAAGTTTAAAGTAGGCAAACGATTAAAATACCCTGATAAAAGTACTATTCCCCATGAATTGATGCCGCATCACAAAATTGATCCTTCTCAGGCAGCTAAAGAAAGAACACTACACTTAGATGAGACAGAAGACCATTATGGAAGGGTACTTCATTTACTCAACTATAAACAATGGGATGCTCCGGTTACCGAAACACCCACATTGGATACTATTGAAATATGGCATTTGGTTAATCATTTTGATTTTCCACACCCAATCCATGTCCATTTGGTGCATTTTGAAATATTGGGAAGGAAGCCATTTACAGACGAAGATTTTGATGAATACGGAAACTATAAATTTTACCCTGAAAAACTAACACCACCCTTGGAATATGAAACCGGACGTAAGGATGTAGTAAGAACAGAGCCACAGCAGGTAACGTCTATTGTAATGCACTTTAAAGAACATGTCGGCGATTATGTTTGGCACTGCCATATTCTTGAGCATGAGGACAATGATATGATGAGACCTCTTAAGGTATTGGAGAAGTAATGTGAAAATAACACTAAAAAAGCTTATTAGGTGCTCCTTTTACGGCATAAAGTAAGAGTGGAAAATAACACTTGCTGTAAAGGGAGTTTTTTTGTAGGTTTACCGGATAGGTTCACGAACCATAATTATCTTTTTGAATGTAAGATAAATTCAGATGGAGTTAGTAACAGGTATGACAAAACAGGGACTATGGATGGAGTGCTTGCTTTTATGTAGCTCTGGCTTTAAATGAGAGGTTAAAAATTAATTGTCAGCTGCTATGACCGGAACTTTTAAGATTCCGATATTTATTTGGAGTACAGCCAAACATCAGCTTAAACTTGCTGATAAAATACTGCGGGGTGGAGTAGCCCATAATATCAGATATTTCTTGCACTTTCAAATTTGTATTTATCAGTAAATTCCTAGAGTGGTTCAGCCTAAGGTTTGTAAGGTAATCAATGAACTTAACTCCTGTTTTGTTTTTGAATACCTTACTCAAATGTTTATAGCTTATACCAAGTTCATCAGCGATATACTCCAGTGAGAGTTGAGAATTCTTAATATTTTTTTCTATAAGTTCTTTAGCTCTTTTAACAAGATTATTGCTTTCAGAAGGCAAATCTTCATAGATTACCGACTCAAACGCCCGTTCTATTATTTCTTTAAGCCACTCTCTATATTCGAATATATTGATGGTGTTTTTAAAGCCCTGATGAAGATCCAATTCTTTTTCGGAATTTGTATATACAAAATTTTCAGTTACTCCAAGACATGTTACAAGTGTTGTATACACTTGATGATAGCTATAGTTTCCACTTCTTAATGTCTTAATTATTCTGTCTAGGTCAGACATGCACTTTTTGTAATTAAGGCTTTTAAAAGAGTTGTCTAAGTTATTAATTAGCAATTTATTTGAGAAGGAGCGTTTTTGATCCAAACTGATAGTATCCTCTGATATAAAAAAGTTTCTTTCAGGAAAAACATAACTATAATTAAGACCATTTATTGCAACGTTATAGGATGCGCCAATACAATAAAGGTTGGTGCAAACAATCCCGAAAGACAGGCAATTTAAAACTAATATTGTATCTTTCTCCTGTCTGTGAGATTTTTCAATAAACTTTTTTCCAAGCTTGTATATTACATCCTCATCAGAATCAAAATTAATTAGTATAGATAGGATATTATCCCGTTCATAAAGTAAACATGTTGAAGTTACTGTCGTAAACATTTCTTCAACCTGTGAGCATACATTAAGCTTTTCGCATTCATACTGTATCACTTTTTCAGAATCTCGATTTTTTTTAAGTTTTATCACAGCAGTACAAAAGTACTTATATGGTAAGTTAATACCAAGCATCTTCATTCTGGAACTTATCTCTGCTATTTCAGGAGGATTGTCGGAGAGTAGAGCACTAAGAAAATTTACTTTAAGTATAGGCAGCGCATAATTGAATTTTTTATCCTTCTCTTTTACAATGCTCTCCAGATTGTTGATGGTATTGCTTATTAAGGTATACTCGTTCTTACTATTCATTTCTTTACTGGTAAAATGCTTTTTACGGCAATAATCAGCAATGGATTGAAAAGGTTTGGCAAGTTTTTTTGCAGCAGCAAATGAAATTATTAACCCTACTAATAATGATAGAAATGATGTTAACATCATGATTATAAAAATGTTGTTCTTAACGAAAGAGATATTTTTTATTGGGGCAACCGAAATATAGCGCCAGTTATTAAATTCAGACTGTTGATAAGAAACTACAGTAGGGATGGATTCGATAGTGGAAATAAAATACCCAGATCTATTACTCACATCTAGTAGCTTTTTGCTATAATTAATGCTTGATATATTTTGACCTATATGCTTATTGTCAGTATGTGAAAGTATTAAACCTTCACTGTCGATTATGAAAATACTCCCAAGTTCTTCCGGGGTAAACTCATTTAAAACTTCCTTAAAGATATTGCTGCCTATTGTGGCAACAACAGCCCCGATGATGTTCTTATCATACCCATAGATTAACCTTACAGCATGAATTAGAGTTCCAGATTCAGTGTTTTTTGAATACCCGCTAGCCTTTGAGTCAGAGTCAAAACCATAATCAAATATGAAAGATAGAGTTTCTGGACTTTTATAAGCTGCCTTCTGGACAATGTTATGATAATGCTTTAGCTCAGGTTGCTTATCAAAAGCTTTGTATAGAGTATGCCGTATGTAATCTGTCGAAATAAGCAGGTTGTTCTTTATGTAATATATTGAAAGAGAATTTATCAGTGAATTTGAGATACTCATATCGGTAAGGTATCTGCTGACATTATAAATATCTGCAATATTACCTTTTACCGGACTGCTGAAGTATTTGTTTAAATAAATGTTAGTATTTATATCATAAATAATCTTCGAAGAAATGCCTGTTATTTGATCTACTAATATTGAGTCCATACTGCTTTTATATTGACTTAAGAGCTTGCTGTTTGAAGCAATTGTGCGGTCGGTTATATATGATCCAATAATTCTGTATGACAGGATTCCCGTAACTAAAGTGCATGCAATTATTATAATAATGAAATATACGATTAGTGAAGGCTGTAATCCATATAATTTTTTTAAGCGTATTGTCTTGTGGAAATGAAAATCAAAATTATTCAAGTATATTCCCCCTGTCTTACATGTTTTAAAAGGTCTAGTGACAAATACAGAATGCCCTATTGAGAACCGCAATATTACACATAATGTACCTGCTTATAATTTGGAATCAAAAAAAGCTAAAACTAAAAGCAGGTTGACTCCAAAGCACTGATGTTTTTCGCTATAGTACATTAAAACATATTTTATCTACCAACAATTATAACATAAATAAGAAAAAACTTAATAGCCAAATCCAGCTTATGTGAAAAATGCTCCAAAGTCATAATAAGTGGAAAAATTATAATTAGTCAAAACTGATGGGGGAAATCCCTTTTAGCTGCAATTTTTTTAAGCAAAAATGACAATATTTACGCATGGCTAAAAATTATCATAGCTTTAGATCATGACATGCAATTACAATGAGCTTAAACAATGTGTGCATATTTGTGTTCTAATTTTGTTAATTATTTAAGGAGGAAACATCTTGTTTCCCTAAAAAATAAGGAGGTGCATTGTCAGATGAAGTGCAAGAAATTAATTATTCTTTTTACAATGGTTCTGGTATCACTAGCATTGGTTACAGGCGGGAACATTGGATTGGTGCATGCCAACTATATAGTAGATGTAACTGATTATGGGGCAAAAGACTTTGTAGCGCCTGTAACATGCCAACTTAATGGGACAAATACAATCGTAGCTACAAATGGTATAGGAAATTTAAGTGTGGGCGATTATGTGAGAATTACCAATGGAACTCAAAGCAGCGATCCGGGGACAGATTTGTATGCCAAAATAAACGCTATTAATGGCAATCAAATTACGCTTGACAAGACTTGCGGCAGTTCAATAACCACTGATGTGTATATTGACAGCACCCAGGCTTTCAAAGATGCTTTTAATTATGCAAACAGCAACAGCTACCTAGTATTCATACCTGAAGGAAATTATTTTGTGGTTAGTGATGTTAAAATACAAACAGATGTAACATGCAGTGGATGGATATATACTTCTAATAAAGGAACAACACCCTTGTTCAGAATCACCCACAAATACAGTGAGACAATAATAACGCCGCCATTTGAAGACAGCCTTAAGGCAGGTACCGATTATCTTCCTGAATTAGCGCAATATGCAGGCTGCGATATAGTATTTGACTCAGGGAACCCTTTTATGTATAGAAATAACGGCGGCATCCAGGAAATATGTTATAAGGAGGAAACGAACAGGATATTAAGTGGTGGTCATCTTTTGGCAGGTTTAGCAGAAAGCTACGATGATCATTATCCCCTGCAGCTTGTTCTTTTCAACACAGAAGATCCTATAACAGTGGATGGATTAAATATCAAGTGTATTGACAATACCATAACAAGTAATGGCAAAGCAATAGTGATGGTTAGCAGAAGTGATGTAACACTTGATGATCTGGTTTTGATTAACGATAATTTAAGTACTGAAAATGGTCAAAGATGTGGGGTTAATATATCATATGCCGTTAATGTAACACTTAATAATCCAATAATCCAAGGCTTTAACCTTAATGGATTAGGCTATGGGGTATCGGCAATAAAGACTCTTAATACAACCTTGAATAATGCTCGGATCAGTGATACGCGTCATGCAGTGACAGGTAACGGAGATAACCACACAACAATTAATGGAGGGACTTTCGGAGGATATGGTGGAACGATCGATAGCCACTGGGGTCATAACTTTTCGATAAATGATGCCACTATATATGGGGAAGAATTTCAAGGAGCTGGAGGTAAACCCATAACATATGCAGGAAACAATTTATCAATAGACGGATGTGATATAACAACAGAATACCGTATACTTGTGTCAAGAAGATCAGATACCCCATTTATTGGCGGTGATTTAACAATTGAAGATACAACAATTACCTACACCGGAGACAGTCAGAATAACGATTTCACTATATACCGAGCCAACCAAACTGATTTTGATCATAAATGTGATCTATACAATCCCAATTTAATAATGGAAAATGTAACGTTATATTTGGATGACGAAATAAATAAAGTAAATTTATATGATATTGATCACGATATTGATACAACCTATGAAATACAGGTACTGCCTGAATTAATACAGGTATATGGGTTATCAATTACAGGTATAGGTGATACAGCTCTTAATAGTACAGCATTCCAAATGATGCCTGCAACCAATAAGTATTATTTATGCAACCCTGCAGGCGACCCTGAAGCGCATCTGGAGAATATATCTGTAAATAAAAGTACAGGCTCAGGCAGTATAGATGGCAATATCATATATTCTTATCTACCCGAAAATAATCAGGATCCAAATGTGGAATTTAATATGCATATTAGTAACTGTGGAAAGTTGTCTTTTGACGTTATACCTGAAATTTTGGGGGATATTTTTATAGAAAACTGTGAGATTTCTACATTTTGCTTAGAGCATTAATTATTGACGCACAAGTTGTTATTACAATAATTTATGTTATATGATTACCTCCCCGGAAAGTTGCTTTGCGCACTTTCCGGGGAGATACGAGTATATTATTAATAGCAAAATTTCATTGACAAGGAGAGAGTGTTTATGGCTTTACCCAACATATGGGGGCAGGGAAGCATTTTTGCTTTTTCTTCCCTAGATGGAATTAGTACATTTGAAAACAGTTTATCGGGAACGTTGCTGGGTGACAAGGTGGGAATACTCTTCCATACAGCCACAAAAAAAGAATTGTTTATCAAATTTAATGATGTTGAAGACTTGAAATTCGTTATTGTAGCATCTGATATCATTAAAGCCAATTATAAAGACAGGAGTTCCGGAGAGTATAAGAAGCTTTGCATTGTTTTTGCATCTGAAGATACTGTAATAGGATATACTGCAAAAAGTGCATATCCTATAATTAACAGTTATGATGCGGAAGCAAGTTGTATGAACCCGGGTATAAATTTGCATAAATCAGATGGAGAATTTACTGTTTTAAATTTGGAAGATGATGAAGGTATAATTAGATTTAGCTTTTCATACAGTAAAAAATCTGAAGAGGATGCACTAAAAAAAGCTAATAGAGGGCTAAACGTAGATATTGACAAACTAGTTGCTGACAAAATTAACTTTTATTGTTCTCTGCCCCAAGGAAGCGGATTAGATGAGATACAGTCTAAAACGTTAAAAAAGTGCTTTTCTATAATGAAATCGCAATGCTATTCAGCAGAGGGAAGGTTTAAATCACGCTGGACAACACCGGATAGAGTACCGCATAAACGCTTGTGGCTATGGGATTCGATTTTTCATTCCATTGGCAACAAATATATTGTACCTAAGATGGCCTATGAATCAATTAAAGCTGTCTTTGATACACAAAGAGAAGATGGTTTTATTCCGCATTTTGCAGACCCCAATTTTTGCAGTAATATTACTCAGCCACCTGTAATTGCCTGGGGACTTTATGACTTATATAGTTATACAGGGAAAGAGGATATCCTCAAAGAACAATACGAACGACTAAAAAAGTATCTCCTTTGGAATATCAAAAACCGTGATAGCAACCATAATTATCTTTTTGAATGGGAGATAAATTCAGATAGTGTTAGTAACAGGTGTGACGAATCCGGGATGGACAATTCAACAAGGTTTGATAATGTAGTGGCAATGGACACAATTGATTTTTCTTGTTTTATGGCAAATGAAGCAAAATATATGTCAAAAATATCTGATATATTTAAGCTAGAAGATGAAAAAAAGTTCTGGGACACAGTTTTTAAGAAGATAAAAGCAGCTGTAAATGATCAACTATGGGATGATGAAACGCATTTTTACTATGATCGGATTTTAGCCAGCGGGAAGTTTAAAAAAATACAAGCTGTATCTTCATTCTTACCACTATTTTCAGGTATATGTGATGAAAAAAGAGCAAAATATCTCGTTGATTATTTAACTGATGAAGATTATTTTGGAACAACCTTTCCTGTTCCGAGTATTTCAAAAAAAGAATGTGTTTTTGGTACAGATATGTGGAGAGGTCCTGTATGGATAAATTATAACTACATGATTATTGTGGGTTTAATGGATTATGGATATATTGATCTTGCTCGGTCAATAGCTAAGAAAACAATTGAAGTTTTAGCTTTTTGGTACCAGCACGATGGTGTAATTTATGAGTTTTACGATCCAAATAACATAATTTCTCCCAGCCGACTTAATAGAAAAGCAAGCAATGTGTACCCATATGATTTTAACATTTCAATGCCTAGTATCCGGGACTATGGATGGAGTGCTTGCTTGTATGTGGCTTTGGTTTTAAATGAGAGGTTAAAAATTAATTATCAGCCGCTATGACCGGAACTTTTAAGATTCTGGTATTTATTTGGAGTACAGCCAAACATCAGCTTAAACTTGCTGATAAAATACTGCGGGGGTGGAATAGCCCATAATATCAGATATTTCTTGCACTTTCAAATTTGTATTTTTCAGTAAATTCCTAGAATGGTTCAGCCTAAGGTTTATGTGAAAAATGCTCCAAAGTCATAATAAGTGGAAAAATTATAATTAGTCAAAACTGATGGGGGAAATCCCTTTTAGCTGCAATTTTTTTAAGCAAAAATGACAGTATTTACGCATGACTAAAAATTATCATAGCTTTAGATCTGGAGATATGAATATAATGGGCTTGAAACTGAATAAATTTAAAGGAGGAAATTCATATGAAAAGAAAAAAACTATTACTGTTTATCACAATCATGCTTGCAATATCTATGATGTTTACAGCTTGTGTACAAAAACTACAACCTGATGAAACAGATCCGGGTGGCACTATAGACACAAGTACAACCTCGGATAAAGGTTCCGGTAATGATATCATGCCTATCGTAAAGGATAAGCTGACACTGAAAGTACTTATGTACCAGGGAAGCAATCCGGATATTATTCCCAGCGGTGACGATCCGATATATAAGGAGCTTGAAAGGTTAACTAACATTGCACTTGATATTGATATATTGCCCTGGGACGATCCTATTACGAGGTTAACAGCAGCTCTGGCTGCAGAAGAGTACTTTGATATTATTTCCTTAGCAACAGAAAGTGAAACATTTGATACTTTTGGGATGGAAGGTGCTTTAATTCCCTTGAGGGATCTAATTGAAGAACATGCTCTTAATATGAAAAGAGCATTTGACAATTCTCTTGAGGGAGATGTTTTGCCTTATTCACAAAATGTTTGGTCGGAAATTTCAGCATCTGACGGGAATATATATTATGTTCCAACGCTTGATTCCACAAATTCCATTGGTGAAATATATGCGATTAGAGATGATTGGTTAAAAGCATTGAACCTAGAACTCCCTGAGACAACTGATGACTTTTATAATGTACTAAAGGCATTCAGGACAAATGACCTTAATGGAAACAACCAAGAGGATGAAATACCCTTCGGATTCCAGGGCGGTCATTTTACTAGGGTAGCATCTTTCATTAATGGTTTTGATGCGCATTTGTCACTCTATGTAGATGATGCAGATGATACCATAAAATTTGGACCTGTTGAAGAAGCTTGGAAAGAAGGCATGGCTTACCTGAACATGCTGTATAAAGAACAATTAATTGATAATGAGTTCCGACCTGGTGAAAGTAAAACCAGATGGCAATCCCTGATATCAGCCAACCGTTTGGGTATGATGCATTGTTGGCCGATGAGTGGTATTTGTGCTGCTAATAATGAGTTGAAAAAAATTGATGAGAGCTATGGTTTTGTACCTATTCTGCCTCTAAAATCATCCAGTGGAAAACGCTATTCAGATACCAGCAGTTCAGGATCAACTGTTGTACCCGGCGCAGCTGCTATTACATCATGGAGCAGATATCCAACAGAAGTAATAAAGCTATTGGATTTTCTATATAGTGAGGAAGGCATCATATTGTCAACTTATGGAGTTGAGAGTCTCCATTATAACATGGTTAATGGAAATCCAGTTTTCACAGATCTTATTATGGATCATCCAGAGGGGATAGATCCGCAATCTGCCAGTAAATTGGAAAGAGCGTCAATAGGGTTTTCGACAATTCACAGATGGGATTCAAGCATTCAGTTAATGAGGGATTTCCCTGAAGTAATTGATGCATGGAAGTTATACAGAGAGCCTGGAATTGTAGAGGCCCCATTACCCAAATTGCATTTTAGAGAAGATGAGCTTGAAAAGGGGCCTGCAATTATGAATGAAATACTGGCGTATATAGGCAAAGGGTATGTAGGCGATAAATTAACAGCTTTTATTGTTGGCTTGGAACCCCTTGACAAGTATGATGATTTTGTAGCACAGATTAAGGGGATGGGTCTTGAGGAAGCTTTAAGGATTTATAATGATGCATATGCACGTTACAAGAGTTTCTCCAAATAACTTTACTCGACTAGAGTAAAAATGGGGGCTCTATGCCCCCAAAATTTCAAACTCTAAATAATATCTGTATCAAAAAGTTAATAAAAAAGCATTATGAAAGCTTAAGAAGAATAATAAAGAAATTTTAAACTGAGAGGGGTTCTACTCTTGAAGATAATTCATAGATATTTATGCATTATTCTGACTGCATTTATGCTGATGTTTTCATTTCCGGTAAACTTGCAGGCTAAACAGGATACTAAACTTAAATTAAGTGAAAAATTTAAATTAAATAATACTGCATCTTATAATGAATCAGATGTCTTAGGAGATGGACGAACAGGAGAGAAGCCCTCCTATTCAGCCTTGTTGAGTGAATACAAAGAACATGGATACCAACTGGCAATAGGCGCTGAAATAGTTTTGGATTCACGGTTAGCCAAAGCTCACGCTAAAGGAAATGCACACTTATTAACTGAAATTGCGGGAAGGGAAAATGCCTTAGTGTGGGATGAGGATGTAGACTTTTTTGAATGGATTATAGAAGTGCCGCAGGATGGTTTATATGAAATACTAGTGGAGTATTATCCGCTGGGGGGATCAGGGAATCCTATTCAGCGGCAGGTTATGGTGGATGGGAACATTCCGTTTGAAGAAGCTGAGAGTATTTATTTTTATAGAGTTTGGACAGACAAGGAGGAACCTAAGGTTAATAATATAGGAGATGAAGTTAGACCAGGGCAAGAAGAGGAAAAGATTTGGAAGACGGTTGCACTGACTGATCATCAGGGGATGTACACTGACCCGTTTTTGTTTTATTTAACCAAAGGAGTTCATAGTTTAAGGCTTATCTTTACAGAAGAGCCTATGGCAATTGGTGATATCATTATAAAGGCGCCGGCGGCAGTTCCATCATATAGAGAAGTTTCTGATTACTATAAGCAACAGGGGTACACAAGCACAGTGCAGACAGTCAGGTTTGAGGCTGAGACAAATGCTGTCGGAAAAAACGATCCTACCATTCGAAGAGAAAGCGATGGGGATCCTATGACATATCCTGCCTCCAGCACATACAGAAAACTGAATATGATAGGAGGTTGGCGCTGGAGAAAAGGTAATATGTCCATTACATGGAAATTTAGTGCTCCAGAAGCTGGTTTATATAAAATCGGTATGCGTGTTGGTCAATGGTATCAGGACGGAATGCCGGTTTTCAGACAGATTGCAATTGACGGGAAGGTTCCCTTTAGCGAATTGAAGGAATATAAATTTACTTATGAGCGTGGATGGCAGACTAAGGTGCTAAGTGATTCCGGTGGAGAACCATACCTTTTTTATCTGGAAGAAGGTGAACATGAACTGTCCATGACGGTTAAAATGGGGCCTCTTGTGGAGGTTATTGAATCAAATAAAGATGACATGCTGCTACTTTCAGAAGTTATAAGACGGATAATTATGCTGACTGGTAGTGAACCCGATATGAACTATGAATATGAACTGGATAAAAAAATACCTGATTTGCTGGATAATTTAAAAAAGCTTTCCCTAAGTATGGAAGCAAAGGTAAAGACACTTAATAAAATATCAGATGGAAGTCCTGCAATGGCAAACAATTTTTTAATGATCAGAGACCAGCTTAATAAGATGGTAAGGAATCCTGACACCATCCCTATGAAACTAAATGACTTGAATAGCGCACTTAACAATCTTGGTACATGGAGTCTTGGTTTGCAGGATCATCCACTGGCTATTGACTATTTTTTGGCAGGACCACCTGATGAAAAATGGGAAAACAAACAATCTAATTTATTTCAGAAAATAAAAGCAACCTGGCAGAATTTTATAAACTCTTTTACAAAGGACTATGACAGCGTTGGAAGCATATATGCTAACCAGATAGAAACTAATAAAGTTATTGATGTCTGGATAGCTAGGGGAAAAGAATGGGCAGAAGTAATAAAAGAAATGGCAGATGAAAACTTTACACCAAAAACCGGTATTGGTGTGGATATTAATGTCCTTCCTGGCGGAGCAGGTGCAGTTGATGCACTTATGCTCTCAATTTGTTCAGGAAAAGCACCCGATGCAGCATTAGGTATTACTTCAGAATACCCTGTGGAATATGCAATAAGAGGTGCTTTAGCCGATATGACACAATTTGATGATTTTGACAAGGTGCAAAAAAGGTTTCTTCCCCAAATTATGATCCCTTATCAATACAATGGAGGCGTATATGCATTACCTGAAACTATGTTGTTTAAAGCCATGTTTTACCGAAAGGATATTTTAGATGAGCTGGGAATTGTTTTACCAGATACCTGGGAAGATTTATACCAGCATGTACTGCCAGTGTTATACCAGCATGGAATGGAGTTTTATTCTGATAGAGATTTAAGTACTTTTTTATTCCAACTTGGAGGGGAGTATTATAAGGATGGAGGCAGGACAACAGCGCTGGATACACCTAAAGGCTACCAGGCTTTCAGAGAGCTTACTGAATTATTTAGTATCTATAATATGCCTGTAAATGCAAACTTTTTTAATCGTATAAGGCAGGGCACAATACCTATTGGTATAGGTGACTATTACACATATGTACAGCTTTCTGTAGCAGCACCGGAATTGGTTGGCAGATGGGATATTGCGCCTTTGCCGGGACATATAACAGAGGAAGGTGTAATCAACCGTTCTACAGGGGGAATAGTAGAACATGCTGATATCATTCTGAGCCATTCGATCAAAAAGTATGATTCCTGGGAATTTTTAAAATGGTGGACAAGTGATGATATTCAGACAAAATTTGGAATAGAGATGGAATCATTGATGGGGGTTCAAGCGCGATGGAATACTGCAAATGTAAATGCATTTACAAAGATGCCTTGGAATAAGCAGGATCTTAATGTAATAAAAGAGCAGTGGAAATGGGCGAACGCAGTACCTGTTGTATTGGGGGGATACTTCACTTCACGTCATACAGAAAATGCATGGAACCGGGTAGTAATTGGAGGGATGAATGTGCGAGATTCCCTGGAGATGGCTATTAAAGATATTAACAGAGAGCTTCGTAACAAGCAGGTGGAATACGGGTTTGTCAACGTTCCCTAAGTCCCCTGCCTCGTAAGGTTGTGGGCAAACTGATTCCGTGTTTTTGCGCACAATTCATGCAAGCGCGCATTGAAATTGGATTGAGAAAAGCTTGAAAGACTTGAAAGAACAAAACAAAAAATATGTGCTATTTTAGATAGTAGTATGGATGAGAAAGGAGCAAGCTTTCTGTGGGCAGTATAATTGATATAACCAAAGAAAAGAATGCAGTACAGACTAAAGCAAGATGGAAGCATAAATTGAAAGTCTGGTGGAACAGGTATGGAATAGGTTATTCATTTTTAGCTCCATACTTAATATTGTTTGCATTATTTTATATCATACCTGTTATTGTAGTAATCGGAATAAGTCTGACTAATTATAATATTATTCAGAACCCTAAATGGCTGGGGATTGCCAACTATCGCCTTTTATTTACTGACGATGATGTTTTTCTGATTTCGTTGAGAAATACAGCCGTATTTTCCCTAATAAGCGGACCTTTCGGATATATAATGTCCTTTATGGCAGCCTGGGTTATAAACCAGCTTAAATTTAGAAAAGGATTTGCTTTGGCTTTTTATGCACCATCAATAACAAGTAGTATTGCTATGTCGGTAGTATGGATGTGGTTCTTTGCAAGTGACCGCTACGGAATGATAAATAATATTTTAATTAACTTTGGTATTATTCATGAGCCTGTACTGTGGAATCTTAATCCGAATACAATTCTTCCGGTAGTAATATTTATTAGCATTTGGATGAGCATGGGAACTGGATTTTTAGTTTTTCTTGCAGGATTCCAAAATATATCGAAAGAGTTGTATGAAGCTGCAGCTATAGATGGCATTAAAAGCAAATTTCAGGAGTTGTGGCTGATTACAATGCCACTCATGAAACCACAGCTTCTTTTAGGAGCAATTAACTCTATTGTTAACTCCTTAAGCGTATTTGATGTAGCAAAAACGGTAGGCGGAATGCCAAGCCCTAATTATGCAGCCCACACAATTGTTGCTCATCTCTACGATTATGCTTTTATCAGGTTTCAGATGGGGTATGCTTCGGCGGTTGCGGTTGTATTGTTTTTAATCACTTTTATACTGGGAAGGATATGCATGAAGGTGTTTTCGTCTAAAGACATTTACTAGAAATGAGGTTATTAATTTGAAAAAGGCGTTAAAGCGTAGAAATTTGGGCAAAGTTTTTATATATATTGCTATGTTTGGCCTAGTGGCATTCACAGCACTGCCTTTGATATATGTGGTCAGTACAGCATTCAAACCGATGGATGAATTGTTTGTGTATCCTCCAAAATTTTTTGTGCGCAAACCCACATTGCAGAACTTTTCCGAGCTATTGATTGCTTTAAGTGGTTCTATAGTACCATTTACCCGCTATGTATTCAACAGTATCTTTACTGTAAGTTTAACGGTCATAATAACAGTCATCATAGCCAGCCAAGGAGCGTTTGCTCTTGTAAAATACAAGCTGCCTGGCAGGGATTGGATATTTTCGATGATACTGGCTGCTTTGATGTTTTCGCCTCATGTAACTCAAATACCAAACTATATGGTGGTAAGCAGTTTGGGAATGATTAATACTTATTGGGCACTGATTATTCCAAAACTTGCTGCAGCCTTTAATTTCTTTTTAATGAAACAATTTATAGAGCAATATCCTGACGAATTGCTCGAATCCGGTAGAATGGACGGTGCTAAGGAGTGGACTTTGTTCTGGAAAATAGTTATGCCATCATTAATGCCTGCATGGTCTACTTTGATTGTTTTTACATTCATATCCAACTGGAACGATTCTTTCTCACCGTTAATATTCATAAATAGTGAAGCTATGAAGACTTTACCGCTTGCACTGAATACAATTAGCGGAGGCGGATCTGTTGCACGTGCTGGGGCAGTGTCTGCTGCAGTATTCATTATTACTATTCCTACCATTATTATATTTACACTAATGCAATCAAAGGTTATGGAAACAATGGTGCATTCAGGAATTAAAGCATAAGGAGATGAGCAGGCTAATGGTGAAGTTGATTGTGAAGAGAGTTTTCGGCAAACTAAAGCGGTTGGTAATATTAATAACTATATTTGTTTTCTGCTCAAATCAAGCAGTAACAGCCGGAGAAGACCATTATGTCCTAGAAAATAACAGAAGGATACCTATTCCTCTTACATACAAAGTGGTTGAGGTTATGGAGTATTTTGGAGAAAAGGGTGGCTTTTTAAATGGTGCGGAAGACTTGTTCATAGACAAAAATAATTACTTGTATGTTGCAGATACTCTTAACAACCGAGTTTTAAAAAGTACACTTGATGGCATTACGGTTATGGAAGTAGCAGGGCCACCAGAAAAACCTCTTAAAAACCCCAGAGGGATATATGTTGATGATGATGGCGACATGTATATTGCTGATACCGGGAACAGAAGGATACTGCATTTACATAAGGATGGAAGCTATATTGAAGAATTTGTAAAGCCAGAATCGGATTTGTTGAGTGAAGATTTCACATTTGACCCATCAAAAATATTTATAGATTCCACAGGCTATTTATACATAATTAAAAGCCAGTCTTTTTTTAGCATGGATGCATTTAATAAATTTCGTGGCTATGTAGGAGCAACTAGGTTAAGATTTGATTTTAGGAGACTCCTGATACGATTATTTGCATCTGATTCACAAAAAGCACGTGTTGAAAAGGAGCTTCCCGCTTCGTATTCGAATTTCGTTATTGGTGCTAATGGCATGATTTACGCTACTGTTATCAACACGGAAGAAAATCAAATAAGGAAAATTACCTCAGTGGGCAAAAATATTTATCCTGCGAAATTCTATGGTGAAACAGTGGTAGTGACAGCCCCAGCAGGGATGAAGACAAATTTGCCTAATTTTACAGATATAGCTGTTGACAATAATGGTATTGTTAGTGTAATAGAACAGTTATCTGGTAGGATATACCAATATGATCAGGAGGGAAACATGCTTACTGCTTTCGGGAAAATTGGTATGCAAAAAGGAATGTTTAAAATCCCCTCAAGCTTAGTTGTTGACAATCAGGGAAGGCTTTATGTATTGGATCAAGAAGCTAACAATATACAGGTTTTTGAACCGACACGATTTATTAAATTAGTTCATGAAGCCTCAAGATTGTATGACGACGGCAGATATGTGGAATCCAGAAACATATGGGAAGAAGTTCTCAAAATAGATGGGAAATATAGCTTGGCTCATAGAGGAATCGCAAAGGCGCTTTTTAAGGAAGAAAAATGGAAGGAATCGATGGAAAGATACATGCTAGCAAATGATCAGGAAGGATATTCGCAGGCGTTTGAGCAGTACAGGCACTCAATTTACAGAAGCTTTTTCGGTTGGATTGTACTATTGACTGCAGGCGTTATTATTATTCTGTTTAAAATTCTAATTAGTTTGAAAAAGCATACCGGTTCAGTGCTTAAAAAGCATATGGACTGGTGAGACTCTAAAGATTTTTTGCAAAAGGAGGAGGAATAAATAGAATGAATACCATGGAATTATCAATAGCAGTTTTGTTTTACCCAACAGATGCGTTTTATTATATTAAATCAAAGAAAAAAACAATTAACTATTTTTCATGCATATTCCTGCTGTTTGCGATATTAACGGTTCGTATTATCACTATCTATATTGTGCATTTTCCCATCGCTGCCATACACCCAAGAGATGCTAATATATGGTTGGAAATTGTGAAATTTATTTTGCCTGTTATTACCTGGGTAGTTTCGTGTTATGCTATTACCTCAATTTCAGACGGAGAGACTTTGCTAGGAGAGGGTTTTGCCGCAACAGCTTATGCCATGGTGCCATATGTTGCATTTTCAATACCGCTTGCACTGCTTTCGAGAGTTATGGGAAGAAGTCTTCTGCTGCTGTATAACTCACTTAATGTTATTTTGCTGGCATGGGTACTTCTTATAATATTCTTAAGTGTAAAGACCTTAAATGATTATTCAACAGGTCAGACAATAAAAGTGTGTTTTTTGGGTCTAATCATGATGCTCTTAATATGGGCTGTTTTGATACTTCTTTTTGCACTCACAAGCCAGTTTTTTCAATTTGTTTTGGATATAGTATTGGAAATAAAGATGATATTTATGAATTAAGCAAGCAGCAAGGAGGGAAAAGATGATTGTCAGGCAATTTATATTTGGAAGGTGGATATCCAAGTTATTATGTTTACTGCTGGTATCAGTAGTTGTAATGAGCATTCTTGCTGTTACCACAATTGCGGAAGATGGTGGCAGAGTATTAGCTATCAATGATATGCAACATGAAGATAGTGGTGGCATAATTAGTAATTTTTATGGAAGCTTGAGGAAGGTAGCTGAAACAGATGATATAGTAATGTACTATAGATCAGACAATTATGCAATTATAGTCGAGGACAAGCGCAATGGCTTTTTATGGAGCTCTGCAGTTGATATGAATAGTTATGGTATAGAGAACGTAAATAATCGAATTTTAAGTAGAATGAAATCAATGTTTGAGTTTAAATATACAAACATTACAAATAATAAGTTTGCAACTGTTGCTGTAGACTATACGGTTCATACGCCTGAAGTAATTTTGGAAACAACTCATAATGGGGTTAACATGCTTTATAAATTTGATAAGCTCGGTATATCTATCCAACTGAAAATATTCATAGAAGAAAATACACTTATTGTGCAAATACCAGCCGATAGAATTTTAGAAGAAGGAGACTACCATATTTTAAGTATTGATTTGATGCCTTTTTTAGGAGCAAGCAGTAATGAAGAAGAAGGATATATATTTTATCCGGATGGATGTGGTGCACTGTTTAGGTTTGATGATAAAACGGGTAAAAAGGCAAGTAAATCCATCTACTATATTTATGGAAGTGATTCTTTAAACCTTGATGTTTATCAGTACAACAAGGTAAATAAGATTAAGACTGCAATGCTTCCGGTATTTGGAATAAAGAAAGGTGATACAGCTGCATTTATTGCTGCCGTTACAAAAGGAGAATTTGATACAGCGATTGGCTTTAGCCCTTCGAGTTTTTCAAATATTCATCTTAACAGGATAAGTCCTGAATTTACTTACAGGAGAACTTATGAGGATTTAAGAGATAACCCAAACATACCACCCAGAATAGAAAACGAAATGAATAAAGTTGACAGAGAAGTAAAATACTTTTTTCTTGCAAATGAAAATGCCGACTATAGTGGTATGGCAAATGAATACAGAAGATATTTAGTAGATACGGAAAAAATTACTAGAAAGAGTAGTAATTATACTAAGTTAGACAACAGTAGCAATTCAATACCTATGAGCCTTGATTTGTTTATGGGAATAAAGGAAGAACGGATTTTATTTGACAAGTTTGTTCGAGCAACTACTTTTGAACAGGCAGAAGAAATATTAAAGGAGTTTTCTTCAAAAGGCGTGGACAATATTCATGTGAAGCTCATGGGTTGGGGAGCAAAAGGTTATGGCGAATATCCGGTATTTAGTTCTCCAAACAAAAGTCTTGGTGGGAAAGAGGGACTTTTAAATCTTGCAGAATTATCAAAAAAGAATGGCTATCAACTTTATCTAGATACAAACGTTACAGATGCAAATAAGGATGTTGGAGGTTTTTCAGTCCGTTATGATACTGTATATTTAAAAAATGGGTTAATAGCAGTCGATTCTTTGAATAAAAAATTGCTACTAAATCCGGCAGTCTCATTAGATAGGTTTAAAAACCAATTCATTTCTGAAATCAGAGGTTTTGGAATAAACGGATTGTGTATTGAAAAAATTGGAGGTCAGGTATATCGTGATTACAATGAAAAGTCTCCGTTAACACGTGAAAAGACAGCCATGCTGTGGCAGGAGATATTGGAGGAAACGCAAAATCAGCTTGGAAATTGTTCGGTAGAGGGTGGAAATCTATATGTGCTGAAGCATGTTGACCGGTTGTTCGAAATCCCTGTTGAGGATTCAGGTAATATTGTGACAACCGAAGCCATTCCTTTTTATCAAATGATAGTTCATGGATACATCCCATATTCATCTGATCCAGGCAATCTGTTTTATGATTATCAGAGTCAGAAACTAAAATGGATAGAGTATGGCTGCATGCCATATTTTAAACTCACCTACAGTAAATCCGATGTACTTAAATATACTGAATATAACTCATTATTTTCTTCTTACTATAAAGATTGGCTTGATATTGCAGCACAAACTTATAGAGAGTTTAATGAACGCTTAGGAGATATATGGAATAAAGAAATGGTTAAACATGAAAAAATGCGAAATGGTTTATTTAAAGTTGTTTATGATGACGGTACCAAAATTTATATAAATTACAATTCAGTAAAAGTATTTGTCGATGGATATGAAATTAATCCTATAGAATATCTTGTTATAGATAGGGAGGGCAGTGTAAAATGAAACGCAAACGTTACAAAAAGTGGCTAACCATGGAGAAAAAACATACTATAGAAGGTTATCTTTTTATATTGCCGTGGATACTGGGGTTTCTATGCTTTTTTGCATTCCCGTTCTTTCAGTCGGTACAGTTAAGTTTTAGCAACATAACTAAAATTACCGGTTTTGAAATGCAATGGATAGGACTTGAAAACTATGCCAAAGCTTTTGTCTGGGATGTTGCTTTTGTCCCCTATCTTAACCAGGCTATTACTAGTACAGTTTTTAACATGCCATTAAATTTAGTGTTTTCTCTTTTTATTGCCATGCTGGTTAATAGGAGCATACGATTCAGAGGCTTTTTCAGAGGTGCTTTTTTTCTGCCTGTTTTACTTGGATCCGGGTTTGTCCTGCAGCAGCTTTTGGGTATAGGTGTTGATCAGCAGGCCACAGAAGTTGCAAGAGGAATTGTAATGCCTGATGAAGTATTAATGTACCTTGGTCCTAACGTGATAAATTATGTAAATAGTTTTATGAGTCGAATTACCATTGTGTTCTGGAGTTCGGGTGTCCAGATAATTATATTTTTAGCTGGGCTTCAAAGTATACCTGTTGCGCTGTACGAAGCGGCAAAATGTGATGGAGCAACCGTATGGGAGAGTTTTTGGAAAATAACCCTGCCAATGATGCTTCCGGTTATTTTGCTTAACTCCATTTATACACTGGTAGATTCATTTACATCCTCAACTAATCGCGTAATTGAATATATGATGTTTTTAAAAGCTGATATTAATAATTATGAGTATGTAGCTGCTATAGGAATGATATATTTTATATTTGTGTTTTTATTGATAGCTATAATATTTGGACTATCCAGAAAATCAATTTATAATTTGTCAGAAAGATAGGTGTTCTAAAAATGCAACTGAATATGAGGTTTATTGGAGTAAAAAGCACTTTAAGTAAATGGAATAAATCCAACCCCAAGATTAATTACTTGGTATCAAGGATGCTAAGCTTAAGACATTCGGGAACCTTGATTTTTAGGCTGGTAACCTATTTATTGCTTTTTGATCTGGCGTTTATATTTCTTTATCCGTTTTTTTATATGATAGTTACAGCGCTTAAATCACCTGTTGATATGATGGATATTACTGTTAATTGGATTCCTAGATCACTACATACAAATAACTTTACAAGAGCGCTGCAAAGCTTGGATTATTTCCGTGGTCTTTTAAAAACTAGCTTTGTTACTATTTTCGCTACTATTGGGCACATAATTTCCTGCTCTATGGTAGCCTATGGTTTTGCCAGATATAAATTTCCTTTGCGTGATATATTGTTTGTATTAGTTCTTTTAACCATTATTATACCAACACAAACCCTTATTATATCTTTGATTATTTTATATTCCAAAATAGGGTGGTTAAACAATTATATGTCGCTTATTGTACCTACGTTCTTTGGATTTGGTCTTAGGGGAGGATTGTTCATATTTATTTTTCGTCAATTCTTTTTAGGAATGCCCCATGAATTGGAGGAGGCTGCACGTATTGACGGTTGTAATGCTTTCAGGACGTATTGGACGATTGTATTGCCTGTAGCTAAGAGTGCGCTTTTGGTATGCACCATATTATCGATAGTCTGGCATTGGAATGACTTCTTTGAACCAGCTATGTATATTACAAAACCAGCATTACAGCTTTTACCGTCAAAGCTGCCGTCTTTGTACGAATTTTTGAAGAGGTCGCTTCAACAAGATTCAATAGTTTCAGACACATTTACATTGGAAGGCGTTGTTATGGCAGCAACTTTCCTAGTTATTCTGCCAATTTTGATTGTTTATCTGTTTCTCCAGAAAAAATTTATGGAAGGGATAGAAAGAAGCGGATTGATTGGTTAGAGAGCTGGTAGAAATGGTTGAGCCTTAAAATTGATTGGAACAAAAAGAAAGGATGATAACATGAAACTTAGAAAATGTTTGCCGATTATTGCCACAATGGTCTTAGGTCTATTGGCTGTCGGCTGTGATATTAATGTTAGCAATAAGCCATTTGATAATGATAACACTAAAACTACTTCGGGCAAAAGCAAACAAGAAAATTTAAGAGCAGTCAACGTTAAAGACCATGGAGCAAAGGACTTCGTAGAACCGATAAAATGCCAGCTTGACGGCACGAACACAATAGTTGCCAAAAGCAACCTAGGTAGTTTAAGTGCAGGAGACTATGTTATAATTATAAACGGAGCAAAACCCGGCAGGCAGGGCGAACATCTGGCTGCCAGAGTTAAAGCGATTGATGGTGCTAATATAATACTTGACAGAAAGTGTGGCAGTACAATACTCACTAAAGTATATATAGACAGTACCAGAGCCTTTAGTAAAGCTTTTAGTTATGCAAATGCTACAAACTTTGATATTATAATACCAGAAGGCAGTTATTATGTGGATGGTAATATAACAATTGAGACAAATGTAACATGCAAAGGAAAACTATATACAACTAATAAAGGAGATTCACCGCTTTTTATCATAGCAAGAAGAGGGAATCCGATTAAAATTAAAGGAAATGACATTGCAGGAAATCTTCAGGCAGGCGTCCTGCATATACCTGAACTTGAACAATATGTACTTTATGATGTTATATTAAAATCGCAGGAGCTTCTTATGTGGAGAAACAATAACCCCGGTGAATTTTATACTAAGAACGAAACTAACAGAATAAATATCGACGGCTCCTTGCAGACTGAGCTTCTGGAGAATTATTATGACAAATCCCTGCTAACACTGAGCTTATATAAGCAGGAAGACCCAATAAAGGTGGAAGGACTTAATATTGTATGCATTGATGATGCTATTACCGGTTCTGGTAAAAGTATTGTAGCAATAAAAAGGAGTGATGTGACAGTTAAAGGGCTTATACTGAAAAATGAAAACTTAAGAAGGACAGATGGGCAGCGTAGCGGTGTCAATATTGCAGAAGCAGTAAATGTTGTGCTTGATGACTGCGAAATAAGTGGATTTATGCTGGATGGGCTGGGTTATGGCGTGACAGTAATCAATACCCTCAAGGCAACCTTAAATAATACGAAAATCAGCAATACACGTCATGCGGTGACAGGGAGACATGATAATCATACTACTATTAACGGAGGTATTTACGAAGGCTACCTTGGAACATTTGATAGTCACTGGGGACATAACTATACAGTAAACGGATGCGTTATGCTGGGAATCAGGGCTATTCAATACGACGGAATGAACTTTACAGTTAATAACTGTGATATCACAACGGAATTTCCATATCTGATATATAGAAGAATGGATTGTCCCTCTATTGGGGGGGATGTAACGGTTAAAAACTCAAAAATAACCTACACAGGTGATTCTGACTTCGTTTTTTATCTCTCCAGGTTAACAGATTTCAAGCATGAAGCCGAAGAAATAGCTAATCCTAATTTAATTGTTGAGGATGTAGAATTAATTCTGGAAAATGATATTCCGGTCGTAGATATCTATACCTTAAGCAGTAACCTTGGTTCTGATTATGAGAAGCAGACCTTGCCGGATGTCATTCAGATTAAAAATTTATATATAACAGGCAAAGAGAATAAGGGATTAAGAAATACATGCTTTAAGATGAAGGCATCAGCCAGTATGCACTATTCAGGAAATCCTGATATATTACTTGATAACATTAAAATTAACAGAGACATGGAAGAAGATGACAGCATTGGATATGATGGAGAAATTGTTTATTACATGGATCCCGAGCATGCTGAAACTGAAGTACCCGATACGCATTATAATATGAAAATAAAAGACTGTGGAAAGCTATCGGTTAGTATTGTACCTGCCATACTCAGCGATATGTTAATAGAAAACTGCACCGTAATTGACTATAAGCAATTTGGGGATTTAGTTGATGATTGGCGTAAAAACTCGATTTGGTGGTATAAAGGGATAGGGAAAACTGTCTTCAAAAATGTTAGCTTTGATAGAACCGGACTTTTACCTGCTTCCCTGGTAATCATGAATGATGCCGAATTTGAAAATTGTTTGTTTACAAACTATGGAACAGTTGATTATATAGATTTTGGGAAAGAGCTGCCTATGGTAAGAATACTGAAGGTTAAGGACTGTTTTATAAATAAAGATAGTATTACAGGTGGTAGCCTTTTTTCGCAGTTTATGTCTATGGTTACAGACATTAATTCCATACCATTTTGGAGGTGTGTGGGGGACAGTTGCTTATGAAAATAGTAAAGTTGACAATATCTATCTCATTACTAATTCTATTTGCATTCACAAGCTTATCCTGCGACAATAGAGGAATGCCTAGTTACAGTGATTCAACTGCGGGCGCGTTTCTCGAACTGCCGGCAAATAGTACTGCTAATTTAGATTTAAAACAAAAAGATAAAATCAGTTTCTTTTATGTAACAGCGGGCGTGTCGGTACCTAAGGAATTCGATTTTAAAGATAATATTTTTCTAAATACATTGGCTGATATGGCAAATGTTGAAATATCTGAAGCGAAGGTACCACCCTGGACGGATATTGCATCCGGGTTCAACCTTATGATGGCTTCAAATGAAATATGTGATGTTGTCCATTACAGCGGTCCGGGAGCTTTAATACGATATGGTAAGCTTGGTTCATTTATAGATTTATCAGAGTATTTACACAATTCAAAAATTTTAACAAAAAGATATTTGCCATATATAGAGCAATTAAAAACCGATGATGGCAAAATATACTGCCTGCGTGCTCTGCCGTCTGATGGCGATGTAAATGAAGCCTTTGGAGTAAGATATGATTTGCTTTTGGAGTTAGGTTATGAAAGAATTCCGGAGACTATGGATGAATGGCTTAATGCAATGAGGAAGCTAAAACAAAAATATCCCGATTCAATACCCTATACGAGTAGAGAGAACCTTCACTCGTGTGAGTTTGTTTTCAAGTCTTACGGCTGTGCAGGTTCAGGATACGGGTGGCAGTATTATAATGGTAAAGTTATACATACTTTTGAAAATCCTCTTTACAAGGAAGCGATAAAGGTATATAGAATAATGCTTGAAGAAGGATTAATGGATGTTGAATTTGCTACCAATAAACAGAAGGATTTCTCGCAAAAAAGAATTAATAATAAGGTTTTGATAAATCAACAGAATTTGTCGGCAATAGCCGGTTGGATAGGTGGTTTTGCATTCCACAATATTGACGAAGCCATATTTATACCGGCTCAATGGCCTAAAATAGATGACCCAAGGATTGACCCGCAAAGTGTTTATGAAGGAATGCTCTCTTTAGGGGAGCATTCCATATCAATATCATCGATGTGTAATAAGGATGCTGCTGCCAGATTTGTCGAAATTCTGATTTCCGATGAGTGCATGGAATTAACTAGTTGGGGTCGTGAAGGTATTGAATATAATATTGTAGATGGAGAAAAAGTAATTAACTATGAAGAATCTGCGGCAAACGATTGGCGTCAAATTTATGGCATACTTTTTGGCAATTCGAAGGAATGTCTTAAGCTGGAACTTAATCTCAGTATTGCCGGCACAAAACTGGATGATGTAGGGAAAAAGGAATATGCAAGGCTTTATTGGGAGCAGTTTGATAAGGTGTTTGCCGACGCAAACTCAGTACCTATGAATCCCATGAAGGTTTTAGGAGTACTTGTGGATCATGACATACTTGCTATGCGTACTCAGGCGGAAAAAGAGGCTAGGACTATTGCAGTAAAAGCTATGTTGGGAGAAGTAAGTCTTGATGAATTTGACATTTTGGCTGAGAGTTTTATTAATAAATATCAATTTATTACCGAAGAATATAATGATAAACTGCCACAGGCGAAATAGATGGTAAAGAAAGCTATACTTTGAAGGTGCAGATAAAATGGTTTTTAAAGACCGTCCGCAGTTTGCGGGCTCGCTTCTGAAACAGCTTAATGATGCATTTGCATAAAAAATAATTGACATACTGAAGGCAAAATATGTTAATATATGATTAATACATAAAAATTATTTTATAGGGATGAGATGCTTAAATGGAGCGGGTAAGGCAAGGTTACTTTATGAGGCTTTGTTTGCTCTATTGTGGGAGGTGGAAAGGTTTGAGAAAAATTTGTGCTGTGATAATGGTTACAATGATTTTCATTAGTACATTATCAGGTTGTGGTGGAAAAGATAGGGGAAATGATGTTGATGCTAAGAACTCTTTTCCAGTTAATGCAAAAGCTGCAGGAAATGCAAGCAGCGAATTGGTCGAAGAATTGGACAAAGTTATATCAGATTACGTCGAAAATAATTCGGATATAAAAAAACAGCCCTTATTAGTAGAGTTTGAAAAGGCAGACCCTACCAAGAAAGTGGAAATTGCCCTTGGGCTTGCTGATGACATGGCGATGTCATGTGTGTTGGACTTTGAGAATAATAGTACCTTTGCATTGGCTGCGGAGATTGTAAAGGAATATCCACACCCTCTGCTGCTAAATAATTTTGGTTCAATGCTTGCAGAAAAATCCCGTGAAGATTCTCTGTTTTTCTTTTTAAAAGCTTTGGAGCAGGATCCTGAAAACTCTGTTATTCTTACAAATGCTGCTAATCTTTTTATTGAATTAGATAATTTTGCAGAAGCAGAAAGCTGCGCACGCAGGGCACTCATGGCAGCCCCGGATTTTGGGCCAGCGTACCAGATATTAACTACTAATCACTTAAAGAACGGAGACGACATACTGGCTGCCGAAACTATGGTGAAAAGCGCAAAGCACTGTTTTAATGAAATTACTATCCATCATTTTGAATCCTTTTTGGAAGCAGTTGAGGAGCTTAACCCTGAAGTGGATGAATATCCACTTAAAGAGGAGTTTATCAAAGAATTATTCTTAATTGCAAAAGAAAATGTGGATACCGCCTTTATAAATGATGGAATAGATACTCCTGAGGCACAAATTAAAATACAATCCTTTCCTAAAATAGACACTATTGATCTTTCGGAGATGTATAGTTTTCTTTATGAAAGATCGCAGGAAATTAATTTCACGCGCTACGATGATCAAAGGGCTTACCGTAAATACCAGTATGCTGCTGAAGATTATTTATATGACTACTCCGAGGGAGGACAAGGGATTTATCCCATCAAGAAAAATTTAAGGCAGGTTTATGCTTTTAAAGTGCTGCAATCCTATTACAACTTTAAACTTGAAAAATGCCGTCTAGAATATGAAAAGGAAATGGAAGAACTTCATAGTGAATTATCCGAAGCTGTTTTAAAAATTGTAGAAGAAGATTACAACCAGAAGCCTAAAGAAACTCCCGATGAAAATTATGAGCTTATACCTATAACTTTTGAAGAAATTATGGCAATACAGAATCAAGCTATTGAAGGATGGGAAGGGAGCCTTGAACGGCAAAAATCTGTTTATAAAGGTTTAACACCAAGAGCTATATCTTTGTCCAAAAACTGTTATAACGAAATAAAACAAATTTTAGAAGAGTATTGGCTCCTATCAGGTGGGATTTTAAAGTACATTACCAATGAAGATGTATTTATCCAGTTTGACCTTGAACGTACTATAACTGTTTATGAATATATAAGCGTTGCTCTTGACGGCATGCTCAGCTGGGCAGGAAATGACGTTAATATGGATGTCTCGTTTGATTATGCTGATGCTTTACAGTCAATGGCGGATGCATTGACAAAAATAAGCGGATCCGGCGGTGTTCTGGAAGCACAGGAACCGGAACAGACAAAATCAGAAAAGGATGAGGATAGTTTGATTCCGGATATCGAAAAGCAGGCGATTACAAATTTTAAAGAGATAGGCGATCTGCCTGATGTCGGTTTTGAAGGCGATGTGTTTGGCGTTGGCGGTTCTATTTCAACAGACGGTGAAAGATTAAAATATAGTTTAGATACACCGGTATCCAGTGCAGGCCAATCAAAAAATTTATTGTATGATGAACCCTGGGATAAGTGCTACACAGAATCCTACTTTGCATTGGGTTCAAAAGCGCAGGGGAGCACAGAATGGTTTGTAAAAAACTCAAAAACTGTAAAGGAGGCTGTAGGGAAAGGTGCAAAAATAATTGGGAATATTGGCTTTACAGGTGGGACACTCCAGGGTGGATATATTTGCCAGAGCAAGGACGGAATAATTACTGACCGTGGGATTATTCACATTAGAGAGGCTGGAGGAAACATCGGAATGTTTGGAAAAAGTGATATAGTAGTAGTAAGAAAATCTACTATATCAGGCGTGGCAATAAAAGAAAAAAGTACCAAATATAAATTTGGGATTGGAGCATTGAATGTGAAGTAGGATTTTACGTACATTGGATGCTAAAACGTGGCGTTGAACTGTTTTCCTTACATGATTGTAAGTTCTGCGTTCCACTTTTGTTGTAAAAAGATTTGACCGCAGAAATTGAACTGGTATACTGTGCGTTTCTTCAATCAGTGAAAGCTTTAATTTAACACCTATATACCTCTCAACTCTGTTTCGCAAAACAATGGGAGAGAGCATGCTTTATTATATTCACCAATACAGGGTAGATAAAGCATGTGAACTTTTATTAAGCTCAAGAGAGTCAATAAAGAAGCTGACAAAAAAGGTTGAATACCTGGATGTAAGTACATTCACGCGAAACTTTAAAATATGTAAAGGCATAACACCAAGTGAATTTCGCTCTATAAACAGTATCGTAACAGAATAAGAATGATATGTTCTTTGAAGCATTAAAGAGCTTAAAATGGCAGAAAATAAAGTAGACAAAAGTAAAAACTGTTTTAATTGCAATGGCATAATATTATATATTTGTGTCATAATACTTTATTCAAATCAGTGCTGATATGATATAAAATTTATTATTAACGAAGCAAACAATCATATTACAATTCAAGCCTATAAAGCTAGAAATTTTATTTTGAATTAATTGATTAGACTGAAGAATATTAAGAATGTAAGCATATTAAAAAATTAATCTGGGAGGAAGTATCTTATGAATAAAAAACCTAATCTATTATTTATATTTACAGATGAACAGGCTGCAAAAACTATGAAAGCATATGGAAATGACACAATAAATACCCCCAACATGGATAAATTGGCAAAGGATAGTATTGTGTTCAAAAACGCATATGTATCCCAACCAGTATGTACTCCTTCTAGGTCAACGATTATGACAGGTTTATATCCTCATACTAATGGTTGTGTTAAAAACAACATACCGCTCAGGCCGGATATCGGATGTCTGCCGGAACTGGCTGATTTTCATGATTATAAGACTGCGTATTATGGGAAATGGCATCTTGGAGATGAAGTTTTCAGACAGCATGGATTTGATGATTGGAGAAGCACTGAGGAATATGAGAAATATTATTCGGAGGGTAGAGATCACAAAAAGAGAAGTGATTATGCGGAATACCTTGTAAGCCTGGGTTACGAGCCTGATGTTGTTGATAAAAACGGAGTAGGGCGATTCAGCAGAGCATTTTGCGCAAGACTACCTGAGGAACATGGAAAACCAGCTTTTACTGCAAAAAAGGCATGCAAATTTATTAAGGAAAACAAGGACAATCCTTTTGTGCTATATGTCAATTTTTTAGAACCCCATATGCCTTATTTCGGTCCAAGAGATGATCAATATGATCCTGAAAAAATACCTCTTCCCGAAAGCTTTTATCATGAGCTTTCTTTTAATACTACACTTAAGAACAAACTGAACAGGCTACACAGCTATTATGAAGAAGGACTAAAAACAGAAGCAGACTGGAAAGCACTTGTTGCCAGGTACTGGGGTCTTGTAAGTCTTGTTGATACATGCCTTGGCAAAATACTTGATACCGTAGAAGAATGTGGACTCAATGAAAATACAATTATTGTATACACAAGTGACCATGGTGATATGATGGGAGCTCATCGCATGATTGCCAAGGGTACCATGTTTGAGGAATCGGTAAAAGTACCTCTGATTTTAAAAATTCCGGGTATTAAAAAGATAACGACAGAGAAACCCGTAAGTCAGGTGGATCTGGTTCCTACCCTACTTGACGCTATGGGCAAAGAGATACCTGATCAATTACAGGGCTTCAGCTGGATACCTTTTTTGGAAGGGAAAAGTGATTTGGAAGAAAAGGACGTATATATAGAGTGGAACGGACTTAACGGAAAATATTCCGAGAAACAGGAGCAACTGAAAATACCGGAATTCTGGAAAAAGGTAGCAGACGTAGATGATATTTTGAAATCCATGAGCGACTATATAAGAACTATAGTAACACATGATGGCTGGAAGCTCTGTTGGAGTAAAATTGGTGAAAATGAGCTGTATAATCTTAAGGAAGACCCGAACGAACTGAATAATCTTGTACTTAACCCTGAATATAAGCCTTTGATAAATGAACTTAAGGAGAGGATTGGCAAGTGGCAGAAAAGGACAGGAGATAATGTGGATTTAAGCAACCGTTAATAAGTATTGGTAATGGCATAATACTATATATTTATGTCATGATTCTTCATTCAGCAAGTAGTGATATAATGTTAGAATTAATTTATCAGAGAGTTTTAAACATATAAGTTAAGGAGATTATCAGCATGGATGAAAAAATAAAAATTCACATGATAGGTAATGCGCATATTGATCCTGTATGGCTTTGGAGGTGGCAGGAGGGGTTTGCAGAGATTAAAGCAACATTTCGTTCTGCTCTTGACCGTATGAATGAGTTTCCTGAATTTGTATTTACATCTGCATGTGCTTCATACTATAAATGGATTGAAGAAAACTGCCCTGGCATGTTTGAAGAGATCAAAGAGCGTGTAAGGGAAGGAAGATGGGTGGTCGTAGGAGGATGGTGGCTGCAGCCTGATTGCAATATACCTGCCGGCGAGTCCTTTGTAAGGCATGGCTTGTACAGCCAAAGATACTTTAAAGATAAGTTCGGAGTTATGTCAAAGGTAGGATATAACGTGGATTCTTTTGGACATAATGGAATGCTTCCGCAGATACTTAAAAAAAGTGGTATGGATTACTACGTTTTTATGCGTCCCGGTGATGCAGAGAAAGAGCTTCCCAATGTTTTCTGGTGGGAAAGCGAAGACGGAAGCCGTGTTATGACTTATAAAATACCTTTCAGTTATAATCTGTGGTGGGAGGATTCGGACAATCCGCTCAAAGATAAGATACTTGAAGTTAAAAAGATGGCACAGGATCAGGGACAGAGTCTTATGGTGTTCTATGGAGTGGGAAATCATGGTGGAGGACCTACTGTAGCCAATATAAAACTAATTAAAGAACTGAATAAAGGAGATCAAGGTAATATTTTATTCAGCTCACCACTTAAGTATTTTGAAGAAATGGATACAATGGGTGGAAGCCTTCCCATAATAAAAGGCGACCTTCAGCACCATGCCAGCGGATGTTACAGTGCTAATTCAAAGGTAAAGGCAGCAAACAGAAAATCAGAAAACAGACTACTTGCAGCAGAAAAGTTTGCATCCCTTGCAAAATGTATTTTATGCAGTAATTATTCTGTTGCTGAAATCAGATTAGCATGGGAAAAAGTTTTATTCAACCAGTTTCATGATATACTGGCCGGATGCAGTATACAAAAAGCGTATGACGATGCCTTTGAGTTTTATGGAAAAGCTCTTACAGTAGCTGCTGAAATACAAAATAATTCATTGCAGAAAATATCTTGGTCAATTGATACCACAAAAGGCGGACCAATAAGCGAAGGTAAGGGTGATATCCGCTATCTATGGGATGACGGAGAAAGAGGAGTTCCTCTGGTAGTCTTTAATCCCCTTTCCTGGGATGTGGAGGCCCAGGTACAGGTAAACAAACAAATAAGCTGTGTAACTGATGATGATGGAAATGAGTTGCTTATTCAAAGAGTAAGAGGAAGCTTTACAAACAGAGACTACAAAATGGATACCATTTTTATGGGAAGAATACCCGCATTAGGCTACCGGGTCTATTGGCTGTATTCCAATTCTGATTTACCGCAAACGGAATCATCAGTATGGGCATTAGATGCCGGTGTTCTTGAAAACAGATACATAAAAGTGGAATTTGAAAAGCATACAGGATATATAAAAAGCATTTTCAGTAAAGATGATTGTATGGAGTTCCTTAACGGAAAGGGAGCTGTGCCAATTGTTATTGACGAGTATGACAGTGATACCTGGGCTCATGGAATATTTGAATTTCGAAATGAAACAGGTAGGTTCACAGATGCAAAAATATCAGTTCTGGAAGACGGACCGGTAAGGGCAGTGATCCGTGTAGAGAATTACTATAATGATTCATCTCTGAGGCAGGATTTTATTCTCTACAGTGGCAGCGCGGACATAAAAGTGCATGTCCGGCTGGATTGGCGTGAAAAACATAAAATGCTGAAATTGGTGTATCCGGTTAATGTTCAGGAATATGTTGTAACCTCGGAAATACCGTATGGCTTTATACAAAGAGCGGCAGACGGTAAAGAGTATCCGGGGCAGCAATGGCTGGATGTTAGCGGAACTACTGATAGTTGTGAAGATGAAACCTTTGGATTGGCAATTTTAAATGACAGTAAGTACAGCTTTGATGTAAAGGATAATGAGATACGTATGACTCTTGTGAGAAGCCCACTCTATGCAGATCATTTTGGGATCCGGGATGACTTGGGTGAGTTCATGGATCAGGGAATACATGAATTTACATACAGTATTGTACCTCATAAAGGAGACTGGAAAGAAGGGGCAGTGGTAAGAAAGGCTTATGAGTTAAATGTTCCCGTTGAACAGATATTTGAAACTTACCATAAGGGCAGCTTGCCGAAAAGCTTGAAGGGAATAGAAATTAGCCCAGGAAATATAGTTGCTGTGGTATTCAAGCGGGCAGAAGATGATAATGGTTTTATACTCCGGTGCTATGAAACTGAAGGAAGAGAAACAAAAACAAGCATTGAACTAACAATGCTTGACAGGAAGTGGGAAGTTGATTTTGGAAGATGCGAAATAAAGACGTTTTTTATTCCTGACGCATTGAGTGAAGATGTGGAGGAGACTAATCTTTTGGAGCATGATATGATATAAATTACGGTAAATGAATACTGTAGTGAAAATTAGTTATTTCAATACTGCACCTGCTTGAAATTTGGACAAGGGCTGGTTTTCAGGCAGGATAAATCCATATTTTAACGTTAGTTACCTCTATAAGGCGGGGAATAAACAATATGAACGTTTAATATGTGTGGGAATGAAGTTACAGGAAAGGGGAGTTTTATATGTATTATCCTTTTGACAATGAAAGAAACATAAGACTTACTGCAGAAGAAGTAATGGCCATGGTAAAAAAGGTTTATAGTACTGCACTTGTTAATGGATTTATGGAACCGGATTATACTGTTGGTAACTGCGAAAAGCAGGAGTATCCGATAGCTTCGTTTAAAAATATTATTCGTGCGTGGAAGGTAGATCATCAGGGTGGAAAGAGTTTTAAATGGAAGTCAGATATAATACCACAGGATTTTAACCTCCCTCATGCAGTGCTTGTCTTCCCCATGGCAACAGGTATTGGGGCACCGTATCCGGAGCCTTCCGGATATTTTGAACTATATATAAATGGGGAATATGCTCTGGGTTTTATAGAGTCAAAGTACTCTCAAAAGTGGGAAAGAGGAGAGTTTGCTTTATATTATGATGTAAAGAGAAGCCTTACTGCGGCAGAAGGCACAGGGCTTATGCTGGATAAGTGGATAAATGGTGATAGGATGGCAAGCTTTGGAACCGGAATTTTAAAGGTACCGGCTTCCAGGCTTAAGCCAGGAAGCTCTGTTGAGCTTGAAATACGCACATTTGAGTACTTTCCATCAAGAACGTGGGTAAGGGTTGATCAGGTTCACGAAGAAAGGCATATTAAGAATGGCTTTATGTTTCTTGACTGGGAGTCTGGATTGAAGGCATTATTTGAAAAGAAGAAACACAACAAAATCGGGGATAAGTATGTTTTTTCAGGAGACATACATGCTCATAGTTTCTGCGGAGTTAAAAGCCCGTGTGATGGGGAAGGGAAAGATAAATATAAAAATTGTCTTGAGTGTACTTATGTAAAGGACAAAGGTTCAGGATGCGGATATGGAACGATAAGGAACAATTACATCTATGCATCTCAAATAGCCAACCTGGATTTTTTCTGCTTGAGTGATCACGATTTTCAAATGAATGAAAATGACTGGGAAGTGCATAAATATGTGGCTCAGGCATTTAATCGGGATGATAATTTTGTGGTGTTAAACGGTTATGAATATACTTCATGGTTTTACGGACATCGCAACATATACTTCAGAGATGAGAACCCACCAATATATCGTGCTGTAGAATATGGCAACCGCTATGGGGAGTATATGGAAAAACCCCCTTCGCATATGTTTGAATATTTAAAGAGAGCAGGTTGGGATTTTATTTCTATACCCCACCATACGTCAGCGGTTGACCATCCTTTCTGCTGGGATCGCTTTAATATGGAATGGGACAGAATGGTGGAGGTGTTTTCAGGTTGGGGGAATTCAGAGGGTAACAACGGACCTTTAATAGGGAACGGATCAGCAAAATTTGTTTTTAATACAGCGTCAGAGGCCTTAAAAAAGGGATATAAATTTGGATTTGTTGCCGGCTCAGACTGTCATGATGGTTTCCCCGGGAATGCACAAGGTTCAGGAATATTCAACTGGGCAAACAAGTTTTCTGAAGCAGGAAGCGGGAAGACGATTGTACTGTGTAACAGACTAAGTAGAAGTGAGGTTTTTGACAGTATTAAAAATCGGCGGGCATATGCCACTACCGGTGCTGAAATTATAGCTGATTTCAATATAAACGGGTTACCTATGGGCTCTGAAATAAAAGCTCCGGGGACAAGAGAGATCACACTTAATGTTTCTGCACCTTCTGAAATTGAAAAGATTCATATACTGAAAAACGGCCGTATGTTGGTAAGGGAGTTTTGTGACCTGCAAAGCGAGAAAATTTTCTTCATTGATAAAAAGCATGAACTTGACACCGATTGTTATTATGCCCGGGTATTTTTGAAAGATAGGGAGATGGCATGGATCACTCCTATATGGGTAACAAAATAAAAGAATAAAATACCTGAAGTGTACCTGGAAAAGGCAGAGTAGCGGCTTAACATTATTACCGAGCAACGTAAGCTGGATGACATTTCAAAGCGCAGTGACATATAATAACTTTCACTTGGCGCTTGAAGGATTTATAACTTGCAGGTTGTTTTAATAAACTAAATTTAAGGAGAGTTTTTTAAGAACATGAACAAAAATAACATGATTCCTAATGGAGTTTGGCCTACAATGCTTACTCCCTTTACTCAATCAAATAATGTTGATTTCAATGCTTTGGAAGAGTTGATTGAATGGTATATTGAACGAGGGGTAAATGGACTTTTTGCAGTTTGCCAATCCAGCGAAATGTTTTATTTAAGTTTAGAAGAAAGAATTAAAATTGCGCATTTTGTAAAAGAAAAAGTAAGTAATAGGATACCTGTAATAGCCTCCGGTCATGTTTCTGATTCTCTGAACAATCAGATTGAAGAGCTGAAGATGATCGCCGATACAGGTGTGGAAGCTGTTGTATTGATTAGTAACCGTATTGCAGGGGAAAATGAGTCTGATGATGTGTGGAAGAAAAATGCAGAGATTATACTTGAGAAGGTTCCTGAAATAATTTTTGGAATATATGAGTGTCCGTATCCTTATAAACGTCTCATGTCAGTTAATCTTTTAAAATGGTGCGTATCAACAGGTCGTTTGAAGTTTTTGAAGGATACATGTTGTGATTTAGGACAATTGTCTGATAAGGTCAGAGCTGTAAAGGGCAGTAATCTGAAAATTTTTAATGCTAATGCGGCAACCTTGCTTGACTCTATGAAAATGGGGTGTGCAGGTTACAGTGGTGTTATGGCCAATTTTCATCCCGAACTTTATGTTTTGCTGATGAATTGCTGGTCTGCTAATCCTGAAAAAGCGCAAAAACTGCAGGATTATCTTGGGTTTGCTTCTCTTGCAGAATATCAGCTTTATCCTGTTAATGCGAAATACTATTTGAACCTGGAAGGCTTGAATATTGACTTAAAAACACGTTCAAAGGATGCAAGCAGTTTTAAGCCATCAATGAAAATAGAGGTTGTGCAGTTTCGTAGGACAAATTTAAATTTCACGAAGCTCATGAAATACTTGATTGTATAGATGTTTTTGACGCTGTTATTGCCGGGTTGGATATATGAGATGAGGAAATATTTAAAGCAGCAAAAAAGCTGAAGATAATTGCCCGATTTGGAGTTGGCCTTGACAACATGTTGTGGGAATGAAAATAAATGTATTCAAATAATGCTTAGATTTTTTTGATTATAAAAAGTTCCACTTAAATAAATAGAATTCAGAAGGGAGGGTTTTCGCTAAGCATATTAATACTCTAATGAACTAATTAATAATATTAAATTATGCTGGTACTACTCTTAATTAATTGGAGTAATTCACTCCTATTTTTTGCTCTGCTTTATTCATATGTTTAATATGCTTTGCGTAAAAAGAGAAATGTCAAACAATAATAATTATGTTAACCGTCTTATTGGCAGACTGCCTAAAGTGGGTATCAGACCCGTAATTGACGCAAGACTAGGGGGAGCTCGTGAATCTTTAGAAGGTCAAACAATGCAGATGGCCAAAAGTGTCAAAAGATTAGTTACTGAAAATTTGCGACATTCTTGTGGGGCACCCATTGAATGTGTTATTTCAGACTCAACTATTGGAAGAGTTTCAGAAGCTGCTGCCTGCGATGACAAGTTTGCCAAAGAAGGTGTAGGCGTATCAATTACAGTTACACCCTGTTGGTGCTATGGCAGTGAAACTATGGATATAAATCCATACATACCAAAAGCTGTCTGGGGGTTTAATGGTTCTGAAAGGCCAGGGG
>CAYPLH010000020.1:0-53080 GCA_964411505.1 uncultured Clostridiaceae bacterium
TAAAGCGTTAGCTTTTTTATATTCCGGGAACCGTTGGTTTTCTCAAAATAATTAGCCTGTTCTGTTGCTACACCATATCATTTTTTATAAGTTTGTTTTAAGTGACAGTACCGCCTTCAGAGCTTTTCTTCTGGCACTCTTCTTCTAGCTCTTTTATTTCTCTTTCAATCTGTTCATCAGTTACGGTGCTTAAAAACGAGAGCTTATAATCTTTGGCTTTTTTAACTGCTTCAAGTGCTTTTTCAGGTCCATCTGTCTGCCTTAGTATTCGTCCGTAGTTGTACCATGCTTCTGCAAAAGATGGATTTTCGGGTATAAGCTTGTCGTGTATCTCTTTTGCCTTATCATACTCACCTAACAGGTAATAGGTTTGTCCTAGATTATCCATTATAATGAGATTTTTATTGTTATACTCATACGCTTCCAGGTTTAGTTCAAGAGCACGCTTAAGGTCACCTTTTTCAATAAGCAGGTAACCAAGGCTACCATAGATGACAGTTGTTTTGTATGTTTGTATTATTTCTTCGAGTTCCTTAATTGCATCGTCAATATCTCCCCTTTTCCACATCACAAGAGCAAGATTTGATCTTGTAAACATTTTGTCATCTTCACTAATGTTAGACTCTAGTACACTTTTGCAAATCATTTCAGCCTTATCGATATTAGCCATTTTAAGTTCCAGATATCCATATGTAATCATCGTCCTAGGATTTGGATTTTTACTGTTGTAAGCCCTATTATACCATACCCTAGCAGCTTCGGTATTGCCTTTATAATAGTTAATGTTACCAATCCAAGAAAAAACTTTAGCTCTGTTATTATAAGTAAGATATACTAAAATCACTAAAACAAGTCCAAGACCTGCCCAGATGTTCACAAGGCGTATAACTAAAAAAATAGCCAATAAAGGAAGCACAACCTTTAAAAGTGCCTTGCTAGTAAGCAATTTAAGAATTAGTTTAATCATTTTATACCCTCTACATATGTTTTTGCTATTATGCCTTGCACTGTCTTCGTATGAAGATAGTATAAGCATGTTTTAATCTCCTCAGTAACTCAAAAAAAACATTACTGGGTAATAATCATATTATAACAGCAAACCTGTTGTGTTTCAATGCGCAAAACTAGCTACTATTGTGGGTATTTTTATTATTCCCATCATTGAGCATATTAAGAACATCATCAAGCATCTGACTTGTCTTTATTATTTCAGGGTCATTTAGATCTTCTTTCTCCAAAATAAGTTTTTCCAGCTTTATCTTTAGTTCCTTTATTTTTTTGTTTAATTCATTAAAATTTGATTTCATCTTATCTCCTCTAAATATCTAGATTCTGCGTATATATAGCATCCCACTATTATAAGAAAATAATCAATAATTCAAACAAAATATTCTGATAATTTATAATAAACTATCAATAAACAGTTTTATTCACTTCTTTTTTGTGGAATATCTTTCATTCTTACAATATCACCTTTTAAATATTCAAAGCTTCAGTTGAATTAAGAAGGGTCATTAGCTTGTATCTCTGGCATTCCATATGAATGTAAACAACTTAATGTTGAATTCTGTTTTTCTCTTTTTGAGAATATTATGCTATACTTTTATTATATCAGCATATATACTAAACTAAATTAAATATATATAACAATATTTATACAAAAAAAGGTGACAAACATGGAGCTTAAAATATCTGTAGTAAAAACTCAAAAGCAAATTCATGAATTTATTAAACTGCCCTTCAAAATATATAAAGAAAACAACTGCTGGGTACCACCTATGATTAGCGATATGAAAGATACACTTGATAAAAATAAAAATCCTCTGTTTCAAAAAGGTGAGCACGAGATCTTTATTGCAATACTCAACGGTAAAACTGTGGGTAGAATATGTGTGGGCTATGACATTACTTTATCTAAAATCAGGCACAACGATTCAGGTTACATAACCATGTTTGAATGCATAGATAACTATGAAGTTGCTAAGCTTCTGTTTGATACCGCTGTGCAATGGCTTAGAGATAAAGGAATAAACAGTATTCGCGGTCCGATATCACCAAAAGGCGGTGGGAGCGACGAATACCGGGGCTTATTAATAGATGCATTTGATAGCCCTCCTGTTATAATGAATTCATACAATCATGAATACTATGTTAGCTTTTTTGAAAAATATGGGTTTAAGAAATACCTTGATCTATACGCATACTTAATAAGTCCTGAGCTGATGTTTGTTAAGAATCCTGAAAAAAGTATTAAATATGCACAAAAAAGATATAATTTTAATGTTGAACCGATAAACTTAAAAAGAATTGATAAGGAAATTGACGCAATCAAACATATTCTTGATTTGGCGGTTCCTGAAGAATGGTCTGATATGATCCCCCCCACTTTAGACGAACTTCATGGAATAGCTGACCATCTGATCAAGTTTGCTGATCCTGATATTATCCCAATTGCTAGGTCCGGAGATGAACCAGTCGGTTTTGGAATTGCCCTTCCAGACTATAACCAAGTATTAAAACATATGAATGGTCGTATTACTCCTTTGAGCTTATTAAAATTCATGTATTATAAGCGTAAAATTAACGGTGCAAGGTTTTTTGTAATGTTTGTCATACCTTCGTTTAGAAAAAAAGGTGTATCCTACGCGATATATTATCATTCCTTTATGAATGCTATAAAGAAGGGCTATTTATGGGGCGAAGGGTCAACCATTGGTGAAACCAATACAAATATGCGTAATGATATAGAAAACATTGGAGGAAATCATTATAAAACTTATAGGATATACAGTTTAGATTTTTAAATTCAGGCGACCCAGTGAGCGCTGTTAAGAACAGCGTTTCATTATTGAAACATGTAGGTTACCTGATTGGGATACAAAAAACCGGGTTCAAAATTTATCGCAACCCGGTTTTCTTATAAAATAATTAGCTCCAAAACTACTGTCCTTTTTTGGGGGCAGGTTGATACCTAATCTTCAGTTTCGTCTGATAAAACACTTTCTTCAACAGTCATTGCGGTTATTAATCCGCCCTTTTCAACCTCATATCTAATTCCACGCCATGTTACATCTGGAGCTTTAATCGAATATAGAAGATAAAATGTTCCGAAAACATCAAAGAACAAACCCATAAACGCATCAATAGGGTAAATCTTATCCCCAACTATAAGCCTCATGAAAATTCCTTGTATTGCCCTCATACACATAAAAATCATACTTGCTATAATAAGTCTTCTGTCTTGAAGAAAAACAGCTGCAATAAAAACTCCCCAGTACCAGAACAGCATTATAACAAATGCGGGCAATTCAAATTGAATATGGGTTCTGATACCAATAGCAATCCGCTTTGCGTAATTAAGTGATTTTTCTATGCCAAACTTATCAACATGACACTCAACAAACGGTCCAAGAATAATTTTGTAATCCATTGCATAAAGTGTATTTCCAAGATACATATCTTCCAGAAGTGATGTTCCAAATCTCTCCAGTCCGCCTATTTCCTCAATTACTTTCTTACGCATACCAAAAGCTGCACCAGTAATACCTATATCCATTCCAAGCTTACAAAGAAAAGCCCAAAGAAAATCCGTTTCATTGTTTTGAATAAAAGTAAAAAACCTCGTAGAAAAATCGCGTCCTCCAATATTCAACTGACCACAGGTAGTGACTCCTACTTTTTCATCCTTTAACGGTCTTATCATTTTTGTTATGAAGTCTTTCTTAACTCTGGTATCACTGTCTCCAAATAAAAGATAAGGATATTTGGCATGCTTTATGCCATTTACCATATTGGATGTTTTACCATTAAGACCGTTTGTTACTGGATTTACAATTAATAAAATATCTACTTCTGGATGCTTGTTTTTTAGAGATTCAACAACTTCAATTGCTGGATCATTTAGCTCCTGAAAGCTAAAAATATGCTCTACAGGGCCTTTATAGTTTTGGTTAAGCCATGTTTCAAGGTTCTTGTCTAATTCAAAATCAAGATCCTTGATGGGGTGTATCACAGTTACACCTGTTCCTTCATCACTTTCATCTGACTTGATAATACTATTTGTCCAGCCACGGTGAATTTTTACGAACACTAATTGTGCAATATAAAACGCACAAAAAACAACTCCTAACCCTATAACATAAATTACCATTTGTCTCACCCTTTACTTTTTTTTAAAGTAACTGCAACAACAAACATCAGGCATGGAATTAATAACAAACAATTTGAACCCTGTACTATTATATAATCACTTTTGCAAACATACAACCAAATTTTTAACATTGCGAAAGTTATATCTCTTTAGCTACCTGTGAACCGTTACCAAAATATGGATACTGTGAATATAACAAAGACATACGGTTTTTTTATATTTGTGACACCAAAGACTGGTTTAGGCATATTTATATAATGGGTGATATTATAATGGAAACTTTAAGATTTGGAATGAGAGGTCCTTATGTAAAGCTTATTCAAAGCCTTCTTGCAAGAATAGGCTATAACCCGGGACCAATAGACGGAATTTTTGGAGTGCAAACTCAGCAGGCTGTAATTGCTTATCAAAGGGATAATGGTCTTTTAGCTGACGGAATTGTGGGACCTGCCACATGGAATTCGTTTACCAGGTTTCTTTTAGGATATGATACTTATACCATCAGACCAGGAGATACTCTGGCAAACATAGCGCCTAGATATTATACGACAGTAAATGCAATAATTACAGCTAATCCTGGAATCAATCCGCTTCAATTAAGAATTGGTCAGCAAATAATAGTTCCTTACGGGATTGATGTTGTGTTTACTGATGTTGACTATACCTATAGTATTCTTGAAATGGATATCCAAGGTCTCAGAGCAAGATATCCCTTCCTTGAAATTGGAGTTGCGGGGCAAAGCGTGCTTGGAAAAAACCTTTATTATATAAGGATAGGCCGCGGACCGAACAGAATTCACTATAATGGGGCACATCACGCATATGAATGGATTACATCTCCACTGCTGATGAAATTTATTGAGAATTTTTCTAAAGCTTATTCTCGTGGAGCAAGTATTAGAGGTTACAGTACAGTAGATATCTGGAACCTCGCTAGTATTTACATTGTACCTATGGTAAACCCCGACGGGGTCGACATAGCAATTGAAGGTCCGAGTCCCCAAAACCCCTATTATAACCAACTGCTGCAATGGAACAATACAGGCCTTCCTTTTTCGCAGGTCTGGAAATCCAACACACGGGGTGTTGATCTTAACGTAAATTATCCGGCTGGCTGGGAGACTGCAAAGCAAGTTGCAGAATCATTAGGTATAACAGGGCCAGGCCCCCAAAGGTATGTCGGACCAAGTCCCCTATCTGAGCCAGAGAGCCGTGCAATAGCTGATTTTACAAAAACGCATGATTTTCAGCTTGTTATAGCTTATCATACTCAAGGCAGAGTAATATATTATAATTTTGCAAACCTTGAACCCCCAATATCGCTGCCCATCGCCCAGCTTTTTGCACAAGTGAGCGGATACAGGGTAGCACAGGTTCCACCGATGGATGCATATGCAGGATACAAGGATTGGTTTATACAAGAATTCAGACGACCCGGTTTTACAATGGAATGCGGTTTAGGAAGAAATCCGCTGCCCTTATCACAGTTTAATACTATTTATGACGAAAATGAAGAAGTGATGCTTCTTGCACCGTATCAGGTATAGTTAGGTAACAGGCTCCAGTATTACAGTAACTAGTGCAATAATCAGTATTTCAGTTATTAAAAGTCCCTTTGGAGTATAGATTGTACTAAGCGCAAGATTGATTAAGCCTCCAGCAATCAAAGTGGTGCAAAGCATTAGCAATACAGCTTTTAAGGTATCAAAAGCTCCTAACTCCTTGAACATAACCGTAAAAGTAGCTACGCATGGAAAGTATAGTACTAGGATCATTACCGCAACAAACATTTGTGTGTTATTGAGGTTAAGGGGAGTGAGCAGGGCTACAGCAGTATCCTTCCTTATAAGTCCCACTATGAGCGCCGAAACAGCTTCTTGGGGAAGTCCAAATACTCCGGTTATTATAGGTTTAGTAATTTTTTCGACAAAATCTAAAAACCCAGTTATTCTGAGCGTGTTAATGATAACAATTCCGCCCAAAACGTAAGGTATGGCTTCCCTAAAAAAGCATGACATTCGCATTTTGAGTTTCTTTACCTGTGTACTAATACTTGGGAGCCTGTATGGAGGTACTTCAATAAGAAGAGATGGCGTTGTTCCTTCAACAGTAGTTTTCAAAAGTAATCCTAGAACGCTCCATATAGTGAGTAATGAGCTAAAGACAAGTAAAATATAAATTCCATTCCTTTTCCCCACAGCGCGCATTATAAGCGCTGTTTGCGCCATACATGGTATAGTGATACCTGTAAGTACTGCTGTTATAAACTTCTCCCTGCGCGTTTCCAAGTTCCTTATGGAGAGTATCCCGGGCACATTGCAACCGCAGGCAAGTAGCATAGGAATTATTGAAAATCCATGCAACCCAACTTTTTTAAGAAGCCTGTCAAATATAACCGCTACCCTTGGCAAAAAGCCAAGATCCTCGAGAAATCCAAATACCAGATAAAAAAGAAAGACATATGGCAAAACAATCCCAAAAGTTACATAACATCCAGTAGTCAGTACACCCATTGCACTTTCAAAATCTATTATTTTTCCATTCAAATCACCTATAAGGACCTCATGGAAAAATCCCGTCCCTCCTAACAGATCACTTATCAGCAATACTATTTTAGTGTAGTATTTTCCTAACAAATATAGACTGGTGTCCTCAACTAATTTACCTATAGATATAATTGCTATAAAAGCTAAGTAAAGCACACCACACGAAAGAAAAGGACCAAAAAAGGGTTTTAAAAAATAATCCTGCAAATACTCAATAGTAGTCTGCTTTCTATTGGATAGGTTCTGAACACTGCTAACTATTTTACCAATAGCTTCCCATCTATCCATATCTAACCATTTATAAACAGGTGCAGGAGTTGAAATAGATATTGCCTCCATAAGACGTACAAGACCTTCCCCACTTCTTCCGCTTGTAGGAATTACCTGTATGTCCAAAATATCAGACAGCTTGTCCACATCTATCTCAATTCCTTTGTGATGGGCTTCGTCCCACATATTAAGTGCTATTACCATTGGTTTTCCCAGCTTTATTAGCTGTAATGTCAGATTGAGATTTCTCTCAAGATTTGTAGCGTCCACAACATTTATAAGTATATCTCCAGATTTTATCATCATAGCTGCAATTCTCTCTGCTTCAATTTGGGGGTCAAGCTGATAAGTACCAGGCACGTCAACAACTTCAAGTGCCTTTCCTTTATAATTCATTTTCCCTGAAAAAAATTCAACAGTCGTACCGGGATAGTTTGAGGTTATCACATCAATTCCTGTTAATTTTGAGAAGATTGCACTTTTCCCAACATTGGGATTACCAATTAATAATATTTTCAAAAGAATACCCCCATTAAGAACCAATTCACTAGTTAATTATATTTTCTAATTTCAAATAATTTATTTTACTTTTCTAAACCTAAGAATAAACTTACAGGAATTGGTACAAGCACAAGCTGCCCAATACATACATGTTATACTTCTACGTTTACGATAACATTTTGCGCAAGCTCATACCCTATGGCTATTTCAAAGTTTCCGCAAACAACTATTACTGGTCCATTACCTGGCTGCTGTGTTTTTTTTATCAATTCTTTCCCTTTTCTTATTCCCAGTGCTTCAAGCCGTCCCTTAACCTGCTTATCCCCAAGCACTGCGACAATTTTGCATGCATGTCCATTTTTACATGAAGTCAAGGAAATGTTTTCTTTTATACGCATGTAAACTCCTTCTTAATAGACCATACTAGGAAAACTACATACAACAGGGCAAGTGCAAAAACTTTCTCGAATTATTGATTAGTTTTTCTTCAAAAAAGTATAGCTTGCAGTTTATATACTATGATTATTATTTTATAATATGATTATTTCCCAACTGAAAACTATCATAAGACAAGCTTGCCAAAGTCATAAAAAAAGTCTTTTAGCTGCTGCTACCGGAGCAATCTTTATCGATGGGGCTGTCGCGTTGAGCCTTAAAATACATCAGTGATACGTCCATGTCACAGTTGGATTATTCCGGCATGGAGTCATTTTAAGCGGTTAATTAGTTTCACTTTCTCGATAAGTTTTTCCTTTGTGTTAATATCAGGGTCTTCCATTACAATGTCTAATAATCTTTTCAAAACTCTTCCTATTTCTTTTCCCTCTTTACACCCAATCCTCTTAAGATCCTCACCATCAATTGCTAGATCTTGTATACTATAGCAATATTCATTCTCAATAATATTTTTATAAAGACTTTTGATCTTATTCAATTTACTATAGCTACTTTCATAAAAAACCGGATTTTGTGCAGATATATCAGCTGCTCTAAGCTCTAATAACCTTGCAAAACCTTGCTTGCCAAGCTTGTTTAGCCATTTACAAATAGATTTTCGACTTTCCCCAACAGTTAAATCATGATTTAAAACAAGCTTTACCACTTTATTTATCGTATCATTATCTACCCTAAGGTTATGCAGTGTCTTTCTCGCTATTCTTGCAGATGCCCTGTTATGACCATAGAAATGATCAATTCCTTTTTCATCTACTGTTCTGCATTCAGGCTTTCCTATATCATGCAGGAAGGCAGCCCAACGCAAAACGACATCATTTCTTACATTTTCAACAACCTTGTAGATATGCTCATCTACACTATAAACATGATATGGATGCTTCTGGGGATATCCTTTACAATTTGAAAACTCGGGAATAATTTCCTCGATTAGTCCCAGCTCAACAAGATCCTGTAATCTTCCTGGAAACTCTGAGATAAGTATTTTCTCAAACTCACTTCTAATTCTTTCGCGGCTTACTTTATTTAACAACCTTGCATTTTGAATTATAGCATTCTTGGTTTCATAGGAAATACTAAACCCCAATTGAGCAGAAAACCTGACTGCTCTTAGCATCCTTAAAGCATCCTCTGAGAACCTTTCATTTGCATCGCCTACACAACGTATTATTTTATTTTTCAAATCCTCTTGACCGCCAAAAAAATCAATAAGCCCTTGTTTGTTATTATAAGCCATTGCGTTTATAGTGAAATCTCGACGCTTTAAATCATCTTCAATTGACTGTGTAAAATCCACTCTATCAGGTCTTCGGTTGTCAGAGTATTCCCCATCAATTCTATAAGTTGTAGTTTCAAAATTACTTCCATTCATCACTAAAGTCACTGTGCCATGATTTAGGCCTGTTGGTATTGTATGAAGATCCTTAAATAGCTGCATAACAACATCAGGCTGTGCATCAGTTGCAATATCCCAATCATTCGGTACTCTATCTAGCAAACTGTCTCGTACACAGCCACCTACTGCAAATGCCTCATATCCGCTTTGATACAGCCTATTTATTATATATTCAACTTCCCGGGGTAAATTGATAGTCATGAATCCACCTCGCGTATTAGAAGATCATTTATAAACAAAATAGGCAATACCCACCTTCCATTAAGTGTATTACCTATTAGTTGCTTATTGATTGATTGATTTAAGCATACTATCCTTATCATAAGTTTTTATATATAGGAATTATCTACTTACATGAATAGTTGCTTATACCAGTTCTTTTGCGCCATCTCCCGCTTCACAAACGTAAAATGCAGCATTTAGACCCACACGCTCGTAATAGTTCCTACCCACTTCCTCTTTGAACTTTTCAACCACATCTTCTTTTACTAAGCTCACTGTACATCCGCCAAATCCTGCGCCCGTCATTCTAGAACCAACTACTCCGTCAATCTTTAATGCTTCTTCTACAAGAGTGTCCAGCTCAATACCGGTTACTTCATATAAATCTCTCAGGGAGTTATGAGATTGAATCATGAGTTTTCCAAACTCTTCTATGTTATCACTGTTAAGTACATCAATGGATTTTAATACCCTGTCATTCTCAGAGATTACATGCTCTACTCTGTTTCTGATGGTGTTGTCCTCAATAAGATGCTTGTTCTTTACAAACTGCTCGTAGCTGATTTCACCTAGATAAGCAATATCTGGTATGACATTTTTAAGAATTTCCAGACCTGATTCACATTCGCTGCGCCTTTCATTATACTTTGACGCGCCTAAGCTTCTTTTTTTGTTTGTGTTAGAAATTACAATCTTATAGCCTGAAAGATTAAGTGGAACATGCTTAAAGCTTAGGTCACGACAATTGAGAAATATCGCATGGTCTGCCTTGCCCATAGCAGAAGCGAATTGATCCATAATTCCACAGTTCACTCCAACATAATTGTTTTCAGCCTTTTGCCCTATCTTTGCCATTTCAACCAAATCAACATCCGCTTTTATACCTTTTGCTTCATTTGCGAATGTTACCAGTACCAATGCTGTTGAAACCTCAATTGAAGCTGAAGAAGACAACCCAGCACCAAAGGGAATAGTGCTATGGTACAAGAGATCGCTGCCTATTAGGTCATATCCCGCTTTAATAAGCTCATCTGCTACTCCAAGCTGATAGTTTCCCCATTCAAGCTTTTTATAACGCTCAAGTTCCTTAAGCGATGCTCTAACTCTTACATCAAGATCAGTAGCAGCAAGATTCATCTGCATGTCATCTCTTTTTCTGGCTACAACTATAGTTGTTAAATTCAAAGCTGCAGGAAATACATATCCTCCATTGTAATCAGTATGCTCACCTATAAGATTAACTCTTCCTGGTGATGTAAAAAACCTTATATTATCCCCGTCTCCGCCATAAATCTCCAAGAACATGGACTTAAGTTCATTTTTGTTCATTAATTGTTTCCTCCCCTGTACTCACTTTCTTAATTTCTATTTTGCACAATTATCATTGCAGCTCTTTCTACTTTCACTTATTATTTGATTCAATAAACTTTTTATATGCAATCCTCAGTTCTTCTGCTTTTTCTTCTGGGGCTGTCGGATTACAATGTGCCCATGCTCCTGTTTCACTAGACGCATTAAATTTTTGTTTTACATCCGAACGCATAGGAGGAAAAAATTCTATATGAAAATGATAGTAGTCACTAAAGTCTCCACTGTTAACAGGATTCTGATGCATGCACATCATATATGGAAATTTTGAATCAAAAAGAGAATCCAACATGCCCGCTGATTCTTTCACTGCTTTAGCCAAGTTATGTTTTTCTTGCTCTGTAAATTGAACAAGGTTTTGCTTATGATTTTTCGATATAATATAAATACCGTAAGGATATTCTACAAAGAATGGTAGTACAACAATAAAGTCATCATTTTCGAAAATAACTCTCTTTTCAAACTCAGTTTCTTCTTTAACCATATCACAAATAAGACATGATTTTTTGTCTTCAAAATGCTCTTTACATGCTTCAAGCTCTAGTTCCAGCTTCTTGGGTATAAAAGAGTAACCATATATCTGTCCGTGGGGGTGCGGCATAGTAACACCGACCACTTCTCCCCTGTTTTCAAATATAAAAATATATTTTATTTTTTCATCCTTTTCGAGCTCTAAGAAACGTTCTGTCCATAGGTCAACTAGCTTCTTAACATGATCTACTGGCAATTCAGGGAGGGTTGTATTATGGTCCGGAGAATAAAGAATAACCTCACACTTGCCATACGCCTCACTTACTTTAAAAAAGTCTGTACCAACATCATCTGGAGCTGGAGGTTCTTGTGACAATGCTGGAAAATCATTATCATATTCATATACATCATAATTTTCAGGTACTTTACCCGATCCTGGACAAAATGGGCACCAATCCTTTGGCATCTGAGGCCTGTCCTGCCTGTGAGATGCTATCATTACCCAATCCTTTATAAGTGGATTCCAACGTAATTCAGCCATTTTTACACCTCTTGTTTTTTATTAAGTCACTTTAATCCACATCTCATACGAAAAGTGAATCATGTTAATATCCAACTGCATTAAAATGCCTTTGATTTATATAAAATAATTCTTGTAATGCACATATCTTCAATGAACTTCTAATGTCTATTTGCATAGAACTATTATGCACCATCCAGAAGCTTTTTGCTGCATTTTCATAAATTATATCATAGGAAAACATATATTCAAGATTATTATTGCTCATATTTACCATTGCTAACCCATAAGAGGTGAATGACTTAAGAAAATAGTTCTGATACGTAGGTTGATTGGTGGTTGGTTGATCGGTTGGTTGGTTGGTTGGAAAGCTTTCTTACTCTTATAAGAATATAGATACAGTTAACCTTTCAAACGCAAGCTGCATCAAACAATGACATAATTAAAAAACATGCATTGCCATAGTAATGATATCTGCTCGGTTAATATATCTTCTTCCACCTCTATCTCAACAGGACTATCGCCAAATATTATACCTTCTCCATCAATCTCCCGTAAAAAAACTCCAAACCTGTGGTATTTTTTAGTGTTTACAAGTTTACCCGCTTCATTGACCAGTAATTTCGCGTTCTGATACAAAAAGCTATTTTTTCTTTTTTGCTTATTAAATTCATTTTTATCTGCAAAAAGACTTATTGGACGGAAACATTTCCAAATATATGAACCTGACTCTACCTGAAGTAAAAATCCGCTAACATTTCTTGTGAACAGACTGTACACTAAAATCACCCCCGATACATAGAATAATCATCCAAAAAAGTTTTTAAATTTTTTTCAAAAGATTCCCTGATTCTTGGTATCCTAATCCCATTATAACACACGGTTGTTTTCATCTGCAACCAAAGCCCCATAATAATACAAGACCAAGCCTTTGAGGGTTACTGCTCACAGGCAGCTTAAAGAAATATAACTATGCAATATTAGGAAACATTAGCGAAATGCAGCTTAGAGATGTATAGTACTACTATGACCCGGTTTTTAGTGAAGAGCAAGGATGATTTGAGCTTTAAGAGTCAGACCTTCCTTGCTCGGTTGCAAAGCTTTTTACAGTTAAACTTATAAGAAATAACAGCCTTCGCCGGATTTTACTCACCCGTTCGGCTTTAGCTCCCAAAGGTTCAAATATTTCTTGTCTGCCCAGCCATGGCTGATTATACCGGGATTTCCAGAGGCAAGGCTTATAATTTTCGTTCCGTTATGATGCTCAAACCGGTCATCTACAAGGTAACGAATCCATGTCTTACCGGACTTATCTCCTTTTTTATAAACAAATAGCCTAGAACGACTTCTTTCTGGCTGGAAGGGGTCATGCTCACCGCAAATAACCTCAGGCTCGCCATCACCATCAAGATCAAAGACTGATATCGAGTGAGGTGAGCGCAAAGAATCCATGGTATGCATTTTCCAAGGCTGCTCCTTGTCAAAGCCCGGATTTTCAAACCATGCCAGCCGTGCAAACACCATTGTATCTTCTTCCGAACGGTAAACCTCCTCACCCAGTACTATATCAATTAATCCGTCTTTGTTCACATCAAATAGAGCCAGTCTGCAGCCTTCAAAGCCCTCTGCATATTTATGAGTTTTAAATGTCCCATCACCCATATTCTCCAGCCAATACCCTGCCATAATTATGTCAGGTAAACCATCCTTGTTAAGATCAAATACCACAATTTCCTCACCGTAAGGAAGCTCTACAAGTGTACGCTTCTCCCATGGTGAATCCGCAGGATTATCAGGTATCACAAATATTTCCGGGTAATCCGTGCTTCTGCTCTTTTTGCAACTGTGATATGCCGCTATAAAAGCGCTTTTTCCGTTGGGCAGCACTGCACCAGCTGCTGCTCCGTGAGCCCAGCTTCCTGCACCCTTGCCAATATAATGCTCCTCCCAAACTCCATTTTCAGGATCTGTTGGCTTTAGCCAATAGAACTCACTGGAGAGCTTTCCTAAGAATTTTTCTCCGCTTTCGTCCACCTTTGATGCAATTATTTCTTGCTTGCCGTCTCCGTCAACATCATAAACCGCTGCTACCTGAAAAATACCGGGTATCTTAAATTTCTCCCAATTGGGGCTTTTATACCACCAAGAGCCGCACACTACATCCTCCAATCCATCACCGTTTATATCAGCGACAAAAACCTCAGTGCAGGTTTCACTTTTGTCCCGGTCAATAAACGTGTGCTTAAAATTAGTGAAAATAGAGGGCTCATCACGCTTTTTCCATATTTGAACCACAGGGAACTTCCACGACTTTCCGACAATTTCCTTTACTCCGTCCTTATCAATATCATACATGATAGCTTGATGAGTACCTGCTCCTTTATATAGAAGCTCACTGCTCCAGGATTTGCCCTTATTGCTTGTTGTATATTGAATCAGCCTCGCATTCCAGTTATACAGCTTTTGCCAACCTCCCTTGGCCATCTCCCCAAGAAAAATATGACTATTTTCATTTTCATCATTCCAAGCTTGTATCGAATGGGCGAACACCAACCCATCATCTATTCTGTGCTCTATCCATGGGTCTTCAGGATTTTCCAATATTCGGTTTTCAAACCACGAAAACAGTCCTTCTTTGTACTCTGACTCTACTGTGATAATGTCCGGTCTGCCATTTCCGGTAATATCCAATAGCGCAACTCTGCACATATCACGAAAACTTGGAGCATAAACCCTGCGCTCCCACAATCCCGAATAAGGTCCTCCTTCGGGGCACGTGTACCAGTCTGCGCTCGATACAATCTCAAGCTTTCCGTCTCCGTTCAAATCTCCTACTGCTAATCCTTCGGTATGGAATCCGTCCATGACTTGGTATTTCTTCCATTGCTCATTAATATTTGCCGAATGCTTATAAAGAAAAATACCCGGAGTTCTCGAATAGGAAGCTACTGCAAGCATTTCCCTTTCCCCGTCTTCATCAATATCCACAAACAAAATGTCATGGGGATTTCCCGCACACTCCGAATCGATTATATGCTTGCTCCATACTCCGTGAATATCCTTAGGAGGCTTAAACCATACAATATAAAATCTCCTCGGATTATTCTGCTGTTCAGAAACAACTACTTCCAAAATACCGTCTCCGTCAATATCCTCCAGCGCAAGACCGACATGGAAGAAGTTCTCATCAATAGTGCCTCTTTCCCCCGTCTCCGGTTTGTACCAGAACAAAGCTGATTTTCCGCCTGTGATTATAATATTTTCCCCATTGCCGTATATGTCTCCGACTGCAAAGCTATGGAGATCCTCCACCGGCGGAAGTGCATCAATTATCTTGTACTCTAAAAAGCTTTTATTTGTTTGCATAAAACAAGTTCTCCTTATAATATGTTGAAAGTATATCACCTAAAGTTTGCAGGATATATACAATCCTTTCGGAGCCAAAATAACAGTGACTCCCCCAGAATATTACCCAAGTCTTATTTTAGCGGAATAATCCAATAAAGTATATCTCGAATTATTTACTTGCTTTCGATTTTCATACTAAAATCATTCCACCCGTGTCTATTTAAGAGGTAGCTCAAACATATTAACTAAAGAATCATCTCTAATACAGCTAGTCACAGCGAGGCTTAGGAAAACACAATTTTAAATATCTACTCAACCCTTTGAGAATTGTGTGGGCTTTACATTATTTTCTAATCATTAACCTGTGGAGGTAATCCTCTTTTGTCAATATCCAAGGGTACCACATCCGATGTATGTATATACCAGTTAAGAAGGCGTTCCTCCAGCTCTCTTTTTATATCAGTGTATTTTGGATTTTCATACAGGTTACAAAGCTCTTGAGAATCTGTTCTAAGGTCATACAGTTCGCTTACACCTTGAGGTCTTTTAATAAGCTTATACTCCAGAGTACGTATCATTGTACTCCTGCAAACGCTCTTTGGACATTCCTGCTGCTGTAGTGCTTTTGGATAATATACATGCTTTGGATTCATAAGATTTATATTATTTAATATGCTACCTTCAAAACAATGAAGCTCATGGGTATCATATCCCCCTTCAGCGAACACTGCACGGTTTTTGTCACCAGGAGCTCCCATTAGCTGTGGTACAAGCGACTTTGCAAAGTGTACATGACTAGGCTCAATTTTGGCAATATCCAGCACCGTTGCCATAATATCAAATAGCTCCACTTGCTCTTTTACTATATGCCCGGACTTGTTTTCTGGCATCCGTATCAACAGAGGTACATGTGTTATAGTGTCATCAAGGGCACTAGGCCATTTTTCAACTAGACCATAATCACCAGCCCAATCTCCATGATCAGAGCTGATAATTAGAACAGTATCCTCGTCCAAGCCTGTCTCATCTAAGGCTTCAAGCAGTCTTCCTAGCATCCAATCTACATAGCTATTCATCCCAAGATATACCGCCTGTATTTTTTCCATAGCACCTTCAGGAAGTTGGTCGAGTCCCCTATACTTTCGAATAAGACTATGATAATCTGGTTTCCCATCGATGCCAGCAGGTCTTAAAGGTGATAAATCCTTTGGATTATACATGCTGTGAAATGGTTCAGGCGCAGAATATGAAGGATGAGGCATAGTAAGGGGTAGATACATAAAAAACGGTTTGTCTCCCTTCTTCCTGTTATGCAAAAAATCTATGGACGTTTGTACGTTCTGCATATCACCAGTCTCATAACAGGATCCTGAAAATGCTTCACGTAAAAAGCTATAATGACCCGGAGTTCCCTCTTCATAAGGGCATGCTCCTGCTTGTCCGATTGCTTTTTCGCTTTTAGCCACATCCACTACACCTTCGAAGTAATCCTGTGCATAAAGATCATTTTTACCATACCATTCAATATGGTATCCGGCTTCTTTAAGATAACGAAACAAACTTGGTTCGTGGTTCCTTAGTAAATGCCATAATGTACGGTGACCCCCTACATGAGGATACCAACCCGTCATTAAAGAGCACCTAGAGGGTGTACAGACAGGATGTTGTATATGACACTGCTCAAACATAACTCCCTCTTTGGCTACCCTATCATAATTGGGCATTTTAACTAGCGGATGACCATAACAGGATACACTCTCTGCACGCATTTCGTCCGGGTAAAAAAATATAAAATTCACGATTCTCTTTCTCCTTTTTTTATGTTTTTATTGAAACAAAAAAATCTATACTCGGTACTCACAACCTTAAATTTTTCATTAATATCATACGACAGTTTGCTATAACATACAAATATTTCTTAATATATAAAAAGCTCCATTCGCAAGGTTATTTTATACGCATTCGTCTGCCTCAGTCATGGGGACGGTTCCATCGCTTTGCTTTCAGTTGGGTCGCTACTCTTTAAGAAGCTCTAGAACTGTCCCTAAGGCTTTACTGCTATACAAATCTTAATATAGACATTATAAATACTGCTAATCACAACATTACCTAGGTGATAAACAGAGTTTCAACAGATCATCTACATGCGCAGTTGCCAGACATTCCACTGTATCAGCTGCTCCATAGTATATCTTCACTTCCCCTGTTTCTTCTAGAATCATACCACCCGGAAAAATCACATTGTTTCTAAATCCATCTAATTCATAATCAACTTCAGGAGCAATAAGTGGTTTTTTAGACATTCCTATTACCTTTTCTGGATTATTCAAATCCAAAAGCATAATTCCTGCGCAATAGCGTTTTTTCCACGATTTTTCCCAACCATTTTTACCTCTGTTAGGATCCAAATCCACTGAATGAAAAGTTGTCAACCAACCCTTTTTCGTTTTAATTGGTGGGGCGCCAGGACCAATTTTATCATTGGCAAATGGAACGTCTTCTACCCCCAGGACAAGTTTGGAATTCCCCCAGTATCTAAGATCCGGTGAATCTGATATCCAAATATCAAACCTGTCTTTTCCACCACGACCGTATACAGGGAAAGGTCGCTCTAACCTAATATACTTCCCATTAACTTTTTCAGGAAAGAGTACCATATTTCGATTATCTGGTGTTGTCATACTAAGTACTTCTATTTTTTCAAAATCGTTTGTAACAGCAATTCCACCTCTTATGCCATGTCGAGTGTCTACTGCAAAGCATAGATAACAAAGTCCATCAATTACAGTCAATCGCGGGTCATAAACCCTTGTTATTTCTTCATCCTTCATATCTTCTACAATCGGGTAGCCTCCTACCCGATTGCTCAAACTGGCTGCTGTAAGTCAATTTGAGCAATTTTTGAAATATCAGGTGATAGATTCAGTATACTAAATAGCTTATTATAGATTACTGCATGAGTTCAATAATTCAGCTGTTTCCGTTTCCTAACCATTGATAGTTAACTGCTCAATTATGATTCTTATACTTTACTGCAGTCTCCGCCAACTGTTTCATAGAACCTGATAGTACTGGATAAAGCTTTTTATATTGTTCGAAATATTCAGTATAAATTTGATGATTTTCCCTGTTTGGCATAACCCTTTCCCCAAACTCTACCCAGCTCTTAATTTCCGAATAGTCTTTGAGTACACCTGTGCCCATTCCTGCCAGAAATGCATCACCTAGCGGGGCTTCAACATCCCTTTTAGGGCATATGATAGATAACCCTGTAACATCAGCAAAAATCTGCTTCCATACACTTGATTTTGCAGCACCACCCACCAAGGTACATTCACCTCCAGGTTGTACTCCACCCTGAAAGGATTCCATAATGTGCCTTAAAGAATAAGCTACAGACTCTAGGATAGCGCGATATACATGAGCCTTTGAATGGTATAGAGTAAGTCCAAGTATGGTTCCCCTTGCGTTTGAATCCCATATGGGACTCCTCTCACCCATGAAATATGGAAGTATCAATAAACCATCACTGCCTGGTAATATATTTTTACAGGATTCATCCAGTGCTGCATAGGCACTCCCCTCTCCGGAGGACTCTGACAGCTTTTCCAGTTCAGCAAAGTTGTCCCTGAACCAGCGGGGCAGTGCACCAGCTGTAGAAGCGCCTCCATATGTATAAAATTTAGTCTTGGGATCCTTGGCATAGGGCATTGTCACTAGGCTTTTATCCATAGGAAATTCCTCGTGAACAAGCCCCCAATTTAAGGAAGTCCCCAAGACTGCCACATGCTGCCCTGATTCGGTTACACCTGCGCTCAAGGTTGCAGCCAAACAGTCTATTGTACCTGCACACACAGGTGTACCAGCCAAAAGACCTAATTCTTCTGCAGCTGATTTTGATAGCTCTCCTGTAATATCACAGGGATCCACCATTTTTTGGGGCATAATGCTGGAGGGTATGCCCATTTCTTTCATTAAGTCTTCTGACCAGCAATGTTTTCTCATATCATATATACCACCCAGATTTCCCGCTGAAGAATAGTCAATAGCAGTTTTGCCCGTTAGTTTGTTAATCACATAAGCGTTAGGCGGTAAAAATTGTTGAATTTTTGTCCAGTTCTCAGGTTCGTTATTTTTAATCCATAGTATTTTCGTATACCCAAAATACGGATCTATTCCATTGCCTGTAATTTCTAAAATTCTGTCTAGTCCTATTCTATCTTGCAGCCATCTACATTCCTCTTCAGCTCTACGATCCATCCATATGATGCAAGGTCTCACCGGATTCATATCAGCATCACAAGGAACACCAGAACCTCCATATAGACCGCTGATACATATCCCTGCTACTTTATCCGGCTCTACTCCTGAGTTATCCATGATTTTTCTAATGGTCTTCTTTACAGCATTTAACCATACTTTTGGCCACTGTTCCGCCCATAAAGCCTGAGGAGTTATGATACCATACTCCACCAAAAAAGATGCGACAATTCTTCCTTCCAAGTCAACCAAGATAGATTTTGTACCTGAGGTACCTATATCTGTACCTATTAAAAATTCCTTAGCCATCCGACCCATCTACTCCCTCTTGTAAAATTCGTTATATAATACTATTCACTATATAATACCATTCACTACTACAGAGTTAATTTTTATATAATCCTTACAGAAACAATGCGTTAAAGCGTATGAAATTATTTTAAGTAAGGCACATAAATGTGTTAAATATATGAAATTAATGCTGTAGTCCTATTCAAAACTCACATTTTATTAAACTCCAGTATCTTGGAAATACCTTTAAGTTTATCAAACAACTCAGGACTTCTCCTGGCAAGTACTCCAAGATACAAGCTCTCAAGAATCGCTTGTTCTGCAATTCGCCTTGCTATAATCTCCTTTCCAACAGTTGCATCTGTAGTAGATGTATATAGCTTGACATCACAATGTTTCACCAGAGGAGATTTATCATATTTTGTAATACATATAGTAGCCGCTCCTCTTTGCTTTGCTACACGCATAGCTTCTACTACAGAACGGCTCCTTCCTGAGTGGGAGACAGCAATAGCGACATCTCCCGGTCCCAGGGAATTTGCCATAATCAACTGGATATCTGGATCGGTATTCATCTGGCTACGCAATCCAAGTCTTTTAAATTTGATATCTGCAAAATAGCAAGGAGCACCAGCGTCACCAATTGCAAAAAATGTAATACTTTCTGCTGCAAGAAGAAAGTCCAATGCTTTTTCGCAGTCATAGGACACCAATGATAATGTATCTTTTAAGGTCTGGATATTAAACCAAAACACCTTTTCCATTATCTCCTGCAAAGTATCTTCGCTGTTTATTTTCTGATTTAAAGCAACAGTATCATGAGCACTAAGCCCAGCTGAAAGCTGAAGTTTCATTTCTGGAAATCCATCCACACCTAATCGCCGGCAGAACCTTAGGATTGTTGCTTGGCTTGCACCTGACGACTGTGCATACTCTGCCAGAGTTGATTCCAACACACTTTTTGGGTTTTCCAGCAAAAAGTCTGCGACCTTTTTCTCTGATTTGGTTAATGAGGGGCGAACAAAGCGAACTTTGATTAGTATATCATTCCGGTCATTAAAGCTGCTTTCAGTGGTATTTATCATATTTATATCCATTCCTTGTACAATAGTATTGTTATACTTCAGTAACATAAGTTACTGTTCTACCTTACCTGCTCAATAAAGCTCAAGTGTAGCTTTCCTTACACAGAAGTTATCATTTCCAGAGAATATCAGGTATAAAGTCTTCCCGTCCTCACTCATCCATTTTGTTGGGAACTCAGCCCTCTCACCCGGACCAACATCCCATCGGTCGGTAAAATATACAGTAGTCCAAGGTCCCCATGGTTCAGGTGCATCGTAAATACCAAATCCGCCAGCAAATCTGGTGTCTCCACGATCTTTGTGTCCGGGTTCATTAGGAATATGCTGCCACCACAGATAACGCTTCAGTCCAGCATTGTAAGTGATTCCTGATCGAAGGCAGGCATCCTTGTGTTCAAATACAGCACCTCTTTTATTGATATCAGATGTCCATAACGGCTTTCCTTCATCTACTGTCTGCAAAAACTCGTATGCATTCCGGTCAGTGATCCGATCTTTCCTGACACGCAACAGAATCATTCTGTCAGCCGGTCCGTCTGCCCTAGGACCATCGTGCGTCACAGTATAAACATAATCATCAATTGAGCCTGCATAGTTTTTGCCATAGTTGATAAATGTACATAAACCGAATTCTTCAAATTTCCAGTCACTAAATGACCAATTTCGACCATGGTCATAGGACCATGCCAACTGCGCCTGACCACCCTCCTCATTTGCATGAAAAAGCCACAAATACAACACACCATTGACTGCTAACAATCCACTTCCTTTTTTACCTAACCTCCCCATACCCCGGTTCTCGCCATCAGATCGGAAATTGAATGTACCAATTTGTGGTGGATAGCCTGTTATATATCCAAAACCTAATCCCAGTTTTTCCGGAAGAATGGGATCAAAGCCATATCCATCTCCATATGTAACATAGAGATTGTCATCATCAGCCCATGTTATAGGCCAATTATCGCTGCCATCAAATACACCGGGAAATCTTTTTTTCTCTTTCCCCAATGCAGTCCTTATCATACTTTCTGCTGGCTCCCAGTACAATTTTTTTATTACTTGACTCCTCGGGTAAGGGGGAGTACCTGTTTCTAAATTTGGATTTATACAATTATTTATAACCATTACCTTTCACCTCATTTTTAAGTTAGTTCCTTCATAGCCTGCTTAAATTGTTCATCATTCGGAGAGCTGCCATGAAATGTTATAGAGTTTTCCATAAATGAGACACCTCTCCCCTTCACTGTCCTACATATAATCACTGTCGGCTTTCCATGGCATTTCCATGCCGAACTGATAGCTTCCAGTACTTGGTGAATGTTATGCCCGTCAATCTCCAAGGCATTCCATCCAAAGGCCTGCCATTTGTCCTTCATCGGCTCCATTTCTTTTATATCCTTTGTATCTCCATCATTTTGTAGTTTGTTACAATCCACAAAGGCTGTCAAATGATCCAATTTGTAATGAGCCGCCGTTGATGCTGCTTCCCAGATCTGTCCTTCATTAGTTTCACCATCTCCTATAATAGTATAGACCCGGAATGGTTTATTTTTTATCCTTGCCCCCAGTGCCATACCACAAGCTGCAGACAAACCAATTCCAAGGGAACCTGAAGTCATATCTACACCGGGAGTTTTCTTCATGTCCGGGTGTCCCTGCAGCTTGCTGTCTATCCTACGAAAGGAAGTTAATAGGTACTCTCGCGGATAAAACCCCCTGTCTGAGAGAATTGCATATAAAGCAGGGGCTGTATGTCCCTTAGAAAGCACGAACCTATCTCTGTCTTCCCAAACAGGATTATCAGGATTAATATTCATGCACTCATAATACAGCGAAACTAATATTTCTACTATAGATAAAGAACCTCCAATATGTCCCGACTGCACTTTATATATCATCTCGACAATATCCCGTCTGATTTGTTTTGCTTTATCATTAAGAAGTTCAATTTCCGCTTCTTGAAAAATCATATATTTTGCTTCCTTTCTAACACTCTCGCCTTTTGGTATGAATTTTGCTTCCTTTCTAACACTCTCGCTTCTTTGCATAAATTTTTCGCTGCAACACCTTCCTGCTCGATTGCATAATATTTTCAACCGTTAATCCATATTTTTTGAACAGCTCGTTAGAAGAACCCGATTCCCCAAACATGTCATCCACGCCAATAGTCTCCATAGGAATAGGACAGCTCTTGACCAATAGTTCAGCTACGGCGCTACCAAGGCCGCCGACACGCAAATGGTCTTCTATCGTGACGATTGCACCGGTTTCTTTTGCTGCTGCAATAACAGCAGCTTCATCCAGAGGCTTAATACTGTATGCATTGATAACCCTAGCATTTATTCCTTCCTGCCGTAACTGCTTTGCCGCATCCATAGCATTATTAACCATGATTCCGCATGCTATTAAAGCTATGTCATTTCCTTCTTGTAGCCGGTCTGATTTTCCAATGATAAACTCTTTATCATCATCATAAATCGGAACTGCTTCATCCCTGCCAAGGCGCAGATATACAGGGCCGTGATGCTGTAATGCAGCTTTTATGGCAGCTTTGGTCTCTTGGGCATCTGCAGCAGCAAGCACTGTGAAATTAGGCAATACTCTCATAATAGCCATATCCTCAATCGCCTGGTGCGTGGCTCCATCCCTTCCTACACAAATACCGCTATGTGTAGCTATAATTTTTATGTTTAGATTCGGGTATGCAATAATGTTCCTAATTTGTTCAAACGGTTTTTCCGCAACAAACATAGAAAAGCCAACAACTACTGGTATCAAGCCAGTGGTGGTCAGCCCCGCCGCCACACCAATCATATCCGCTTCACTGATACCTGTATTTATAAACCTTTCAGGGAATTTATTGCGAAAATCCATGATTCGGACTGACTTTGCCAAATCTGGTGTCAGCACAACCATTGATTCTAGTTCGCTTCCTGCTGAGATCAGAGCTTCACTAAGTGCATCCCTGAAAGAAGATTTTGTCTTCAATCCTTATACCTCCCCAATTCTATTCAACAACAGGCAACCTATCAATATCAGGATCTGTAAAAACATCTGCTTCATCAATGCTTTTTGTGGAGAATTCAGAAACCACTGCGCCACAAGGACCACCCTGGAACCAATGCAGAAGATTTGGTCTCAACGTATACTGTTCTCCCGGACGAAGTACTACTTCATTCCATACAGTGAAATACTGCTTACGACCTTCCGGTACTTTTGCCTTAGGATTTGCAACAGGCAACCCTTCTACATAGAGGTATACTTCCCCATAACGGCAGCGGAAAGTTTCTTCCTTGCCTGGATTTTTTGCATCAATTGGAGGATGCCTGTGCTCAGGACAAATTTGGTCCGGGAAAAGTACTACTTCTTTTGCACAGGATCTTTCAGCATTTACATATGTTATAACTTCGATACCTATCTCATCCAAATTCCCCAGACCAAAATCTGCCACTTCAATATTTGCCTTTTCCTTGTCTGTTATCACTATAGAAGATTTGTTGTAGTACTCCATAGCGCGCTCGGTTGCTTTTTTGTACTGTTCCTTACTGACAGCCATTTTAATAACCTCACTTTCAATATTTTAGTAATATAGACTCCAATCCGCTTTTTGAATATTACGCAATGATAAGTGTGATAACAGAATAGGCTAATTACACACGTACCATTATTCCGCTTCCGAAAAAGCGGATTGAAGAAATATAAATTGTTTCATTTAAATACTATTCGACACGAATTGAAATAATCCTTCATAACATAGAAATGTTTTTGGAGTATTACTCCGCTTTCTTTATGATGCTTTTTTACTATTTTGGCACAGAACCTCTTTTGTTTATATTCTGTGACCAGACAGGCTTATTATCTTTATCTGCCTCTACAAAAAGCCAATACTTACTCTCAAAATATTAGTAAATACTTCTACTAATGATAGAAGTGGTAAAATAGTATAGGTTCAAAAAAAGAAAGGTACTTAAAGGAGATAGGATTACTTACATAACCGGAGTGCATCAAACAATTACATAATTAAATTCCTCAAGAAAGATTCCCTTATTCTTGGAATTCTATTTTCAACACAACGTACACATGCTGTTATTATCTGGGCGATACACAAAGCTTCAGCAGTTCATCTATATGTGCAGTTGCCAGGCATTCCACTGTATCAGCTGCCCCATAATATATCTTCACTTCCCCGGTCTCTTCCAGAATCATGCCACCCGGAAAAATCACATTATTTCTAAATCCATCTATTTCATAATCAGCCTCAGGAGCAATAAGTGGCTCTTTAGACATTCCTATTACCTTGCCAGGATCATTCAAATCCAAAAGCATAATTCCTGCACAATAGCGTTTCTTCCATGATTTTTCCCAACCATTTTTGCCTCTAATCGGATCTAAATCAACTGAGTGAAAAGTTGTCAACCAACCCTTTTTTGTTTTAACCGGTGGAGCGCCAGGACCTATTTTATCATTGGCAAATGGAACATCTTCTACTGCAATGACAAGCTTGGAATTTCCCCAATACTTAAAATCTGGTGATTCTGACATCCAAATATCGAACCTATCCTTTCCACCACGACCATATACAGGGAAAGGACGTTCAAGCCTAACATACTCCCCATTAACTTTTTCGGGGAAAAGCACCATATTTCGATTATCAGGAGTTGTCATACTAAGTATTTCTATTTTTTCAAAATCATTTGTAACAGCTATTCCACCCCTTATGCCATGTGGAGTGTCTACCGCAAAGCAAAGATAACAGCAACCATCAATTACAGTCAAACGTGGGTCATAAACCCTCGTAATTTCCTCATCTTCCATGTCTGCTACAGTTAAAAATGGCTTTGGTTGGACATCCCATCTAATGCCATTATCACTAAATGCAAGACCTATATTACACCCTGCAAAACTACCATTTGAATAATCATAATCGTTTCTAAATACCATTACATATTTCCCTTGATACTTTGTTATTCCTGCATTAAAGATGCAATCAGCTTTAAAAGGAATATCCTTTGCTGATAACACAGGATTTTGTCGGTATCGTCTGATAACTGGGCTGGACTTAATATTCACATTTAGTAAGTTTGACATTATATTAAACCTCCACAATATTTATGTAGATTACAGAAAAGTTTCACTATTATGAGCTTATCTATGTGCAACGTCATAATTCTATGTAATACGCCCTTCGAAACGCACCTAAAGCATTGTGAATTTAAAAGGTCATATTACAAGAATTAAAGACGTTGCATATATCTCATCATAGCAATCCGGCAAAATGATTTTAATTTTCCGGATTTACAGCTTGTATCCTTTCCTGACGGTACTGACCGGGTGTTATACCTTCTGTTTTCCTAAAACACCGTATGAAGTTTTGAGAGTTGTTATAACGCAACTTTTCCGCGATTTCAAATATTTTCAGATCTGTCTCCCCAAGCCATTTTTTCGCCATATTGATACGATACTGTGTAAGATAAGTGCTAAAATTGATTCCCACTTCCTGGTTGAATATGCGACGGATATAACCGGGATGATAATTTAATTTTGCAGCACACGATTCTACCGTCAAATCTGTGCAGTATTCTTCCTCAATAATTGATATAACTTTTTCCGATATGCTTTTTTGCTGGCTTTCATTTTGTTCTGATATCACTATAACAATTTTATGAATTAAATCTGTAAACCATTTTTCTATTTCTTGCGTCGTCCTTAAACTAAAGAGCTGGTTTAAAATCGAATCACTTTCATTATTGAAAAATGTATCAAACCGTTCTCCCTCGTCCTGAACAATTGCAATCAAATCCATCAATAACCTTGAAAGTGAGATTATATATTCATCGTGAATCAGCTGCTCCCCCAATAACTGCTCGATAAATTGATTTAACAGGAGATGTGCTCTTTCTTCATCACAGTATTTTACCGCATCCACTATTTGTTTTTCAAGAGTTTTGGGGAATTTATGCTTGGGTATTCCCTGCGGCAATACATCCTCAATACACAAAACCGCATCCTGACCAAGCCGGATGCTATACTTTAAGGCCTCAAAGCACTCATCAAGCGCATGACTTGAATTTAAAAAATCAATATACGGTTTGCTGATACCAATACTCACTTTTATTTCAAGGCATTCATTTACCGCTTTTTGTATCATTTCTCCCAGCGAATAAACATACCTTTTATTTGCGTCATCATTATCATGTTCGCTTCCTATCAAAGCGACCAGATACTCATTCACAAAAACAGGACCAAGCCTCTGTTCTACGATAATAAGGTCACTGATGATGTTTTTCAAAGCAAAAGACACAATTTCCCGATCGTTTCCATTAAAAGATGTATTTCTTAATGTGTCAACCTGCAAAACGAGCACACACATTCGTTTCCATGAGTTGGTACAGGGGAATAGCTTTAGCTTATTCATTAACTCTTCGTTGTTTATTTCTCCGTTTAGGAGTTTAAAAACAAAAAACTCCTTGAGTTGTTCTGTCTGATTTTTTATAATGCTGTTCATTTGCGTTTTATTCTTTATCAATCTATCAAAATTATCTCTAATAAATGCTACTTCATCCTTCTCTCTTTCATCTTCTGATTTTGCAACTCCTCTGACTAAATCATACAACTTGCCTATTGGGGTATATATTTTCTTGGAACCAAACAAAGCGAATATTAGATTTGTTATAACAATAAAAGCCACCAATATAAGCATAAAAAGACCTATTGATCTTGACTCCTTTGTAACCTCAGCCAAAGGAATTACTGATAAGTAAATCCAATCATTGTAATTTGAAATATTATATGCAATACAAACAGCTTTTCCGTCAATGCTGGTAGTAAAATACCCATTTTCCTGCTTCTCTTCTTTAAGTTTTTCAATATATGTAGACCTTGAAGTGTCCTTACCTAGCATTGCCTGTTCTTCATGTCCAATTACATAATAATCTTTATCCAGTATCAAAACCTGCCCACCCAGCTCTCCACTGTCAAGAATATGCCTGTTAAGCTCAGCAGCCGGTATTTTTACATGAATTAAACTTGTTGGAGAAGGTACTGCCAAAGGCCATTTTTTTACAAGACATACCCCATATTCTTCAAAAGCGTTGATTGTAGTTGTATAGTCCTCATTTTCTCTGGATATATCACCCTCTCTGATCCAGAATGTCGACTTAGTTGAATTCATATACTTTGTTATCTTCATTTTTTTTTCAGAACTGCTAAGAGGTGTCATACCATCATAATTAATAATCCAATCCTTACTGACATTTACAAGGTGAACTTCACTAACACCAAGAGTAACAGTATGCATGCTTCTAAGACCCTGCACAACATCTCTGACTTCTGTAAAGTTTTTGACACTCATTTCCTGCTCCATGACACGATTTATCAGGGAATAGTTACTCATAAATTGAGTGGTGGAATAATCAACTATTTGCAATATATTTTCTACTCTTGTTCTGGTTTGTAGCAGCATGTTCATGTTGCTTTCAATAACCTTTTTTTGAATCATGGAGGATGATCTGTTATAGGAGAAAATTCCAAATACCAATAAAGGGATTATCCCCAGTAATAAACTGTACAATATGATTTTTGCATAATAACCGGAAAAAAGCTTCCTCAAGTCCATCCCTCCATCAAACTCAACTGATTAACAAGTGAACCGACTATTGCCGGATCATACTCAGGATTTATAACGCCTCTTGATAAATATTATATACTTTTCTTTCTATGATTCAAACCTGTAGAGGTAATCCTCTGTTGTCAATATCCAATGGAACCACATCAGATGTATGTATATACCATTTAAGAAGGCGCTCCTCCAGTTCTATTTTTATACCGGTGTATTCCGGATTTTCATACAGATTACATAGCTCTTGAGGATCGGTTCTAAGGTCATACAACTCACTTACACCCTGAGACCTTTTAATGAGCTTATATTCCAGAGTACGTATCATTGTAGTCCTGCAAACACTCTGCGGACATTCCTGCTGCTGCAGCGCTTTTGGATAATATACATGCTTTGGATTCATAAGCCCTATGTTATTTAATTTATTACCTTCAAAACAATGAAGCTCATGATTATCATATCCCCCTTCGGCAAACACTGCACGGTCTTTATCACCGGGAGCTCCTTTTAGCTGTGGAACCAGTGATTTCGCAAAATGTACATGATTAGGCTCTATTCGGGCAAGATCCAGTACAGTTGCCATAATATCGAACAGCTCCACTTGCTCCTTAACTATATGTCCGGACTTATTTTCTGGCATCCGTATCAATAGCGGCACATGTGTTATAGTATCATCAAGAGCGCTAGGCCATTTTTCAACTAAACCATAATCACCAGCCCAATCTCCATGGTCGGAGCTGATAATTAGAACTGTGTCCTTGTCCAAACCTGTCTCATCTAAAGCTTCAAGCAGTCTTCCCAGCATCCAATCTACATAGCTATTCATTCCAAGATACGTAGCCTGTATTTTTTCCATGACCCCCTCAGGAAGTTGGTCGAGTCCCCTATATTTTCGAATAAGGTTATGGTAATCTGGTTTCCCTTTTATGTCAGAAGCTCTTAAAGGTTCCAAATCTCTTGGATTATACATGTTGTGAAATGGTTCAGGCGCAGAATATGAAGGGTGTGGCATAGTAAGCGGCAGGTATATGAAAAACGGTTTATCACCTTTCTTTCTGTTATGCAAAAAATCTATAGCCGTTTGCACATTCTGCATATCACCGGTCTCATCACAGGATCCCGAAAATGCTTCGCGTAAAAAAGAATATTGACCCGGAGTTCCTTCTTCATAAGGGCATGCACCTGCTTGACCATCTGCTTTTTCGCTTTTAGCCACATCCACTACATCTGGAAAGTAATCCTGTGCATAAAGGTCATTTTTCCCATGCCATTCAATATGATATCCTGCTTCCTTAAGATAGCGAAACAAGCTTGGTTCGTGGTTTCTTAGCAAATGCCACAATGTACGGTGACCTCCTACATGAGGATACCAACCTGTCATTAAAGAACACCTGGAGGGGGTACAGACAGGATGTTGAATATGACACTGTTCAAACATAACCCCCTCTTTTGCTATTCTATCATAATTCGGCATTTTGACCAGAGGATGTCCATAGCAGGATACACTCTCTGCACGCATTTCATCTGGAAAGAAAAATATAAAATTCATGGTTTTTTCTCCTTTTTCATGTTATCATGGAACATAATAATTCTACACAATTTGACTTTCAAAATCCACCCTATGCTTTGTGTATTTTTCAAATTGCAGACTTTAAGAGTTCAGTATATACAAGCAAGGGGGTATGGATTTACCCCCCTTACTCCCTTTTCACATTCTATTATCTTCTCGTTATACAAATGGTTTATTATTTGTGCGCATTTAAATATTCCAGCGTGTATTCTTCTTGAACCTTCTCTCCACCAGCCTTCAGCCATCCTTCAATTTCCTTATTCCATCCTTCTTCATCTATTTCACCTATAACAAATTTGATTATTGTATCATTAATAATCTTGTCCAATTCTGCACCACGTTCCAGATTTGTTTCAGATGTATAAGGAACACATATGTTTGCCACAGTATGTTTCATCATCTCGTTTTTCTGGTCTAATATTTTCTTTTCCAGCGGGTTGAGCACTCCAGGAGTTGGATAAATGTTCGTATCAATAGCTAACTGATCCATTCCGCTGGCATCTTTTTCAAACAAAGCAACTTGTTCCTGAGAACGTTGTGGAACACCATCGACTAAACTGTAATGTAAGTCCTTGATGCCCCATTTGAATAAGTCAATTATTTCTTGATCCAAAAGCTTGTCAAAATATCCAAGTAATTTCTTCAAATGCTCTTCATTTTTGACGGTTTTCTTAGGGAACAGGAATTGTCCGTTATAACCATTTTCTGCAGGTACGAATGTGCCCTTTGTTCCTTGAAGAAATCCGATGGGACTGAAAGTTGCATTCGGATCCAACTTTTGAACATCCCTCTGAAAATTCTGAGCATTACCTATAACTGTAAAAACAGCACATGCAGTACCCTTCACTAAATAATCAGGTTTTGCATTCACAGGAAAATCGTGGTTAATTAAATTTTCCGAGTACAGTTTTCGTAATACTTTCATGCTTTCAAGATACTCTGCAGTTGTAAAGCGGTTTACTACTTTGCCGTCTTTAAGACCCCAGGTGTTTGGTGCACCATACCACATAGACAGTGCTGTTGTGGCATATTGTACGTTTTGATTGTTCATTTCCAATGCATAAGTATCGTTTTGTTTATTTCCATCAGGATCACTCTCAGCCAAAGTCTTAAGCCATGGGTATAAATCATCAGTTGTTTTGGGTTCTTCAAGTCCAATGGCATCAGCGTAATCTTTTCGGTATATCAAACCTCTTCTTGCAAGATCTCGTGTTCTATATAGCCCATAAATTTTACCTTCAACAGAAATATTGTTAAACACAATTTTGCTAAGTTTGTTCTCCAAGTTGGAAAATTCCTTTATATAAGATCCGATTTCCCAAAACACATCAGAACGCAACGCATTTAATATAACAGGTTCTTTGTCGCTTCTCACCAATAGAACTTCTGGCAAATCCATTGCAGCCAAAGATGTCGTTATTCTGTCATTATAGGCAGCATCCGGTATCCAGTTAATATTGAGCTTGGTGTTGGTGTATTCTTCCACCTTCTTGATAATGATATTACTTTCATCCGGTGGAGCTATGGGGTATAAAATCATTGTCATACTAATATCCAACGGCTCAGGCTTGGTTTCACCGGTTTGATCCGGTGTTCCACTTTCTTTCGCTGTATCCTTTACACATCCTGTAAACACGGCTCCCATTAATAGGGAAAGACACAGCACAACAATGATTCCTCTCCATAAAAACTTTGCTTTTTGCATTTTAATACCTCCATTTTTTTAGTAGCTAAGAGCTACTTATTATTTTAAGGCAAAATAGCCTTAATTTCTAATTTTTTTATCCCTTGATGGATCCTAGCATCATGCCTTTAGCAAAATGCTTTTGTAAAAATGGATACACCATTAATATAGGCACTGTTGCAACTACAATGACTGCTTTAGAAACAGTCTGAGGCGGAATATATCTGATCTCACTGTACTCCGGGTCACCTACTCCAACTTCTGATAGAATAACAATCTGTCGAAGCAGTACCTGTATTGGCCATTTTTTCGAATCGGACAGATAAAGTATTGCATCAAAAAATGAATTCCAATGTCCTACCGAATAAAACAGCGCAAATGTTGCAAGCACCGGTCGGGATAATGGGAGTACAATACGGAGTAAGATGAAAAGATCATTACAACCATCAATCTTTGCAGATTCCTCGAGCTCCACCGGTATTTGCTGAAAAAAATTTTTAACAACTATAAGATTGAATGTATTAATAGCTCCTGGTAAAATCAATGCCCAGTAAGAATTGATTAATCCCAAGCCTTTAACAAGTAAGAAGGTTGGAATCATGCCTCCCCCAAACATTAGTGTAAATGTTATCATTTTCATAATGGGTGCTCTTCCTGGCAAATTTCTATGAGCTAGAGGGTATGCAGTCAATACAGTAAAAAACAAATTTACTATGGTCCCTGTAACCGTTAAATAAATTGTTGAAAGTAGGCTTCTTGTGATTGTCGGTGTTGAAAATATGTATTCATATGCTTCCAGCGAGAACTGGGTTGGAAAAATAAGCACCTTTCTCATTAACAATTCTTTGACCGTTGCAAAGGAACTAGCAAAAATATGAACAAATGGAAGGATAGTAACGATTGCAACAATAAATAATATTATGGAATTAATCATATCAAAAATTAAATATTCAGATCTTGCTTTTTTCACCATTTGACTCCCCCCTTAATATATGCCTTCATGTCCAACTTTTTTAGCTAAGTAGTTGGAAGAGACAACTAGTATTAGACTAATAGCAGATTTAAAAAAACCTACTGCTATACTGTAACTGAGTAACCCTCTTTGAATTCCATTTTCGTAAACGTATGTATCAAAGACCTCTGCAACATGCCTGTTCATTGCATTTAGCATAAGAAATATATGCTCAAATCCTGTGTTTAAAAAACGTCCAAGACGAAGTATCAAGAGTGTTATAATTGTACTTTTTATAGCTGGAAGGGTTATATACCATATCTGTTTCCAACGATTTGCGCCGTCAATTTTAGAAGCCTCATACAGGCTTACATCAACACCGGCTAGTGCAGCCAAAAATATAATTGTTCCCCAACCGGCTTCTTTAAGTATGATCTGACCAAAAAAAAGCGGATAAAACCATTCCGGTTTAAGCATAAAATTAATTTTTCCCATACCGATTTGGTTTAATAATAGATTTAATACTCCACTCTCATATGAAAAAATCACATTTGATATTGATACTATAACAACCCAAGAAACAAAGTGAGGTATGTATGTACATGTCTGTACAAATTTCTTCAATTTTAAACATCTTACTTCGTTGAGCATCAATGCTAATATAATGGGTATGGGAAAGTATATTACGAGGTTTAATATTCCTATAGTTAATGTGTTCCTAAACAGCATATTAAAAGCAGGCTCGTTAAAAAACCTCATAAAATGCTTGAATCCTACCCATCTACTGCCAAGCAACCCCTTATGGGGCATATAGTCCATAAAGCCCATAATCAATCCCCACATTGGTAAATATCTGAACACAATATAATAAATCACGCCAGACGCTAACATAATGTACATCCATCGGTTCATTTTGATTTGGTTGAAAAAACTTTTTTTATGCTTTTTTGCAGCAATTCCTGCTAAGTGCAACATAATCGCCTCCATTAGTTCAGTTATACATCATTGCAAAAAAATTGTATCAAGAGCTGCCGTAACAGGCAATAATCATTTTTAATATACTTTTTGAGAATTGTCAATCCTTGAATATTGCACGTTGCATAAACAAAGTAATCAATAGAGTACCTTTATATAATCACTATAATTTTTGAAGCATAATATGCATTTGGTGGATCAGAATAGTTTACCTTTCAAGTATTCAATGCCTTCATATGCCCACTTCTTTTCTCTTTCTATTGTTTCATATATGTCGCCTGAAAAAGGTGGCCACTGTTCCAGTATAACGTTGAAGGATCTATCATAATGAGTTAATATATCCATTATGGCATCAATATCAAGAAATCCTTCTCCGGGGACACTGCCCTGTATTGTGAAACCCATATTTGAATTTAAACGTATAACCGAAACATCTTTAAAGTGAAGACAATTTACATATGGTGCCAAAACTTCAGCAACCTCCCTCACACTCTCAAGAACACCAATTGAATTAATAGTATCAAGACAAATCCCAAGATTCGGGCTATCAACTTTCTCAATTATATATGCAAGATGCTTTACCCTGTGTCGCTCATGGTTTTCCAAGCCAATTTTTACATTTTGTTTCTCATATAATGGTACCACTTGTTTTAAATGTTTTATTGCTAATTCTAATCCATCCTCCGTATCAGGGGTATCAACTATAGTTCTTACATATCCAGAATCGAGTTTCATTGCAATATCTAAATAGTTTAAAAGGTTTTCCGGTAAAACTCCCCGGGTGCCAACTTCAATATCTACCTTATGTTGTTGGGCATTCTCTTTGAAGCGCTGCAACATTTTATCGTCCAAACTACAAAGTGGAAGGTTGTCGCATATTTGAATCAGTCCAACATCCATATCAACAGCTAAATCTAGTATTTCATCCAATCCTATACGTTTTTTTAGTTCAAGTTTGTTCTGTAATCCAACTGACCATGGAAAAGTCCAGCTGCCAATTCCAAGTTTCATAAAAGCCTCCATTTCGCCGCTTCTGCTAGCAGTTCAAATATTCACATAAAAGGTATGTGGCTCCATTCTATCTTTCATTTTCAGCACTAACTGATTTCTTCATGCTCTGATTGCCTCACACTCCAAAGGGTAGTGAGACAATCAGCGCTTGGACATCAGTAAATAGCAAAAATTTACTTGTTTTCTTTCTTAGCAGCTTCCACACATCTATTATAATTTTCCTCAGCCGTGTAGCCCGGTATAAACACAGTAGCAAGCTTAAGAGGTTCATACCCGGTATTAACCATCTGGTGTTTTTCACCTGCATCAGCCCATATAGCCATATCTTCACAAACAGGTGTCTCACCGCCCTCATGCACACATTTGCCTTCTCCCCTTACAATATAAATAAGTTCAGGTCTGTCATGCTCATGATAATCGGTACGTCCCTGAGGAGGCAGTATTGCATGACTAAATGTTATTTCCTTTACCCCTTCCTTATCCGGAGCAAATAAAACCTTAATCCTTCTCTGGTAGGGTGCAGGTACCTCTACGCCTTGTTCTTCCCATGCATTTACAATTTTCATAATAAATCCCCTTTCATATACATTTTTACTTTATAACTTATCAAAATTAATCTCTTCAACACGCTTTTTCAGATTGTGAAGAATGATATTGTGTAACAAAAAGAATAATTAGCCTGTTCTGTTGCTACACTATATCATCTTCATCTAGTGACAACATTGCTTTCCTTACACAAAAATTGTCGTTCCCTGAAAACACCATATATAATACCTTTCCATCGCTGCTCATCCATTTTGTAGGGAAACATCCAAGATCTCCAGGTCCTACATCCCATTTTTCACTAAAATACACCGTACTCCATGGACCCCACGGTTCAGGTGCTTCATATATCCCCAATCCCCCCTCAAATCGCGTATCTGATCCATCTCCAGAACTCACTTGCTGCCATAGAAGGTACCTTTTAATAGCTTTGTTATAACTGATACTAGCACGCCGACAGGAATTCCTGTGAGTAAATATCGCGCCTCTTTTATTTATATCATGTGCCCAGACAGGTTTGTTATCTTCATCTGCCTCTACAAAAAATTCATAAGAATCTCTTTTGGTAAGCAATTCTTTTTTTACTCTCATAAGAATGAAGATGTCTGCTTCTTCATAAGCGCTGGGGTGATCATGGGAAATCATATAAACATAATCATCATGGGATCCATCATAGTTTTTTCCATAGTTTACAAAAGCTATATGACCAAACTCTTCAAATACCCAGTCACACCACTCCCAGCTTTTTGAGTAGTCCTTAGACCGTGCAAGCCTAGCATGCTCTCCCTTTCTATTAGCATTACGCATCCATAGATAAAGCACACCATCCACCATTAAAAGTCCGCTTGATTTCTCACCTCTTTGTCCGAATCCACGTGTTTCTCCGCCCGAGCGAATGTTTTCACAGACAAAGTCACCAGGATCTCCACTTATTCTGCCAAACCCCATACTCAGCTTCTTTGGCAAACTTGGTTCAAAGCCATACCCATCTCCATAGGCTGTATACAAATTATCATCATCAGCCCATGTAATTGGCCAATTATCACTGCCATCCCTAGTGGAGCCTCCAGTTGCAAGCCTTATTATTGTTGAACTGGGAGCCCATTTTATTTCTGTTATCTTCTTGCTCATGGGGTATGGAACTTTAGTTGGCATATTTTCGATTAGTGGATTAGCTACATATGTTAAAAAGTTCTTTTCATTTTCACCTTTTATTGCAAAATCTTTGCCATTTCTTACTACTATAAGACGCTGGCTTGGAGCAACTAATAGATACTGCCCTCCGGCACCTACCGCCATTACTGAGTCCCATGGCAGCAATGGCCAGCATTTTTTTCCATTAAGTTCAGAATTTATACGCCAGCTTGCACCATATATACCTGGATATCCCGAATGCCTCATTGATACTTTAACCGTTTTTTCGGATATCAACTGCTGACCGTCCCAGTTCCCTTTGTCAATGAATAATTTTCCGATCTTAGCAAGAGCATAAGGAGTTATGTTTCCTCCTCCCCAGCTTGGGACCATGCCCATTCCATCCGTATCAAAGGTCTTGGCATATCCAAAAGAAAAGTCATCTTCAAATATACCCATTGGCTTAAAAATTCTTTCATTAAGAAGAGAACGGATATCCTTATACTCACTGTTTTTTAAAGCTGCGGTAACTGCATAGGTGAGCATAGCGATACCAGGATTGCTGTATAAATGTTCAGTGCCTGGGGCAAAAAGCACTGGGGCTTTATCTCGTGAAACAGTAAAAGGGTTTTTAACCTGTCTCCAGAAATCGCCCTTCCATCCTGGAATATCCATGTGTCCTATTTCATTATGTTCAGCATCCGACAAACCAGAAGTATGAGACGCTAATTGGCGAATTGTTATTTTAGACTTAAGTGAATGGTCTTGCCACTGGGGTATGTATTTGCATACATAGTCTTCCAGGCTAATCAATTCACCATCTATTGCAAGCATAAGCGACAGACCAGCAACAATCACTTTTGCCATTGAGGCCGTATAGTGTTTCTTGTTACCGTTCATTTTATCCTTATAACCCTCAAATACAATCTTATCATCACATACAACCAAATATGCTTTAGTGTTTTTCTCTTTTAAAGCTTCCCACTGGTTTAGAAGTTTTTCTGTAGACATTCCCATACTTTCAGGTGTTGCTTTTGCCCATTCAAATTTTATACTCATAATTATGTATACCTCCCTGCTTTTAGTTAATGTATCATGCAATACTTACTTACCAACGTTAGTTTTTGTAGCACCAAACAAGTCTTTACCTAAACTTTTTTATTATTTTATCAGTAGCTTTGCTGACTGCCTTTCAATTAATTCAGGTTTGAGCTTTATTTGTTGAAGTGTAGTACAGCCCCCTTTAGAGCGCTCTTTATTGAAAAGATGGTCAAGCAGTAAATTTGCAGCTTCTCTTCCCATATCATATGTCTTCTGTGCTATTGTGGTTAGTGGCGGATTAACTATGGGAGCCCATTCAGTTTCATCAAAGCATACAAGTGAGAGATCATCCGGAATCTTAACCTTCATTTCATTTATAGCATGTAAAGCTCCACCGCCTAATTTTCCACTTCCAATAAATACAGCAGTTGGTTTGTCATTCATGCTTAGAAGATCTATCATAGCCTTATATGATGATTCATGACTTTGATCGCTGACACGTATATATTTTTCTTCTACATTGTAGCCTGCATCACTAATTGCTTTTATATATCCTGCTAAGCGGTCCTTGAAGGTGCTTACTGCAGTAGGTCCAATAATAAGCCCAATTTTTTTGTGCCCAAAACTTAATAAATGACTTACTGCCAAAATAGCACCGTACTCGTTGTCACTTTCCACAATATCATAGTTCATTTGTGTTCGCCTGTTTATAAGCACAATTGGTATGCCAAGATTATTAAGACCATTTTCCAGTATTTCAAAGTTACTTGTTGGTGAAATAATTAATCCGTCTACTCTGTGCTGAGCAAGAGTGTCAATATACTTTTTTGCCTTAGCCCAGTCTTCATCGCTGTTTCCAACCATCACAATATAGCCCTTTTCACTGGCAGCATCTTCTATACCACGGACAATTGGCGCAAAAAATGGATTTGATATATCTGAAACTAGAACTCCTAAAACCTGAGTTGTCCTCTTCACTAGTGATCTAGCTGCTTTACTCGGATAGTAGTTGAGTTTTTTTATGGCTTCGTTTACCTTCTCAACTGTCTCATCACTCAGCTTGTGTGTTTTGTTTATTACATATGAAACTGTAGCAATTGAAACTTTTGCCTCACGGGCAACATCTTTTATTGTGACCATTCCACATTCCTCGTTTAAACGTTTAAGTGATATGTTATTTATACCATTTTGAAAAATAGATGTCAATAGTACCCAGCGATAATTTTTAGAATTACATATAGAAATTTACAGTTCACAGGTAGCTAAAGAGATATAACTTTCGCAATGTTAGGAAACATTAGCGAAATGCAGCTTAGAGATGTATAGTCAGAGTGAGGAAAAGCAAGCCGACTGTTCTACGCAAACATGCAACAAAGTAATATTTCAAAATGTATTTTTGCGAGTTTCGGCTTGCCCGAACGGAAACTTTTACAGCTCTTGCAAATGAAGCGTAGTTTCCGCTATTGCGAAAGTTATATCTCAATATGTAGAGTCTGAACGGTAACGATCCACTTATGATAATGTCTCATTGTACCACATGAATAATTCTTGTTTCCCTTTGTTATATTAACCAAACAGGAACCGTCCAATTTTTACTATCAATTGGACGCAGATTATTGGTAAGGCATATGACATTACCTGTTCCAATATTCATTTTAAGATGCTTTGAAAGTTCGTCGAAATTGGTTTCGTCTGTTACCGGATTCAATACGCTAAAATTTTTTGTGGCTCCTACAGGGTTTGAGCTTTTTTTAATCTCTATGGGATATAGCGAACCATCCTGCCATATGATCAGGTCAATTTCCTTTGTATTACTGTCTCTGTAATAGTATAACGGAGGAATTTTCCCAACATTGACAAAACTTTTATAAATTTCAGAAACAACGTAGGTTTCAAAAAACTTACCGGCCATAGCGCCTGATTCTAAAACTTCCGAGCTGCTCCACTTGGTCAAATGTGCCGCCAGCCCTGTATCCAGAAAGTACATTCTGGGTGATTTCACAACACGTTTTAAAGCATTATTATGGTATGGCACAATCAAAACCACAATTCCGGAGGAGATTAAAACGGATAGCCATTGCTTTGCCGTAGGTGCTGATATTTCGGCTTCCTTTGCAAGTGTATCATAGTTTACCATTGAGCCTGTACGTGCGGCGGCGATGCACAAAAACTTATAAAAAGCTAATTCATCCGCAACCTGTGTCAATTCTCTGATATCTCTGCTTAGATACGTCTGAGTATAGGATGAATAATAATCCTCTTGATTTACATTCGGCTGCTCATAAAGTCTAGGCATTCCGCCTTTGAATATTCGCTCAAATACATCAGGCAGGGTCATGGGCTTTGCGATATGAATACGCTTTAATAACTCATCCTTTTCGGTAGTGTACTGATCAAACAAGGTTCCGGTAATCTCATTATTTGAAAGCCCAAACAAATTGATGATTCCTACCCTGCCAGCCAAACTCTCCGAAACATTTTTCATCATGTGGAACATCTGCGAACCTGTAAGCCAAAAGTCACCGTTATTTTTATGCTGATCAACATACATTTTAATATATGAAAATAATTCCGGTGCATACTGAATTTCGTCTATAATGACAGGAGGGCTATACCGCTCTAAAAAAGCTGTAGGTTCATTTCTCGCAAACAATCTGTCAGCAGGGTCATCCAAGGTAACGTATTTCCTGTCAGCTTCACTCAGTCTGTTTAACAGCGTCGTTTTACCCGACTGTCTTGGACCGGTAAGCATGAGAACAGGAAAGGTGCTGCTTATATTCAAAATGGTATTCTCAATTTTACGCTTAATGTACATGTAATCTCACTCCTGTTTATGCAAATCTAAAATACAAGTTTATATTAGCATAAACAATACTGGCTGTCAACATGAATGGGCTTGAACAACTTCCAACAATGCAAGAATATTCTTTGTGGAAACATCATCAGGAATAGCATGTGTAGGTGCCACAATGTATCCTCCGTTCTCACCTAGAATGTCCATAATAATTCTAGTTTCTCTTTTAACTTCCTCAGGTGTCGCAAATGGAAGTAGTGTCTGTGTACTTATTCCCCCAAAAAAGGTAAGACTATCGCCATACTCTCTTTTTAGATTTTTTAAATCATAGATCTCAGGTTGAACAGTGTTATAAATATCCAGTCCAATCTGGATCAGATCGGGTAATATGTCGGATATGTCGCCGCAAGAATGCTGGCAAATATATAAACCTCTTTTTTTTGCATGCCCATACATTCTGGCAAGCGCGGGCTTGATATACTTTCTCCAGTAATCAGGTCCCATAATTAAACCTTTTTGCTGTCCCCAATCGTCGCCAAAATAAATGCCATCCAACGGGTACTCCATTGCAATATCCATTACAGATATGTTGTAGTCTACGATTTTTTCAAACAGTTCTTCTACAAACGCTGGCTCAAGTATGAAATCCATAAGGAGGTTCTCCATTCTCCTGAGCGACCATGCCCTTTCAAATAATGAAAAACCAATACTAAACATTCTAAAGTGATCTTTTCCCTTTGTCATAATCGTGTTACATGTTTTATGTATACTATCTTTGCTAGGTGCAGGGAACGTGTAGTTGTCTAAGGAAGGCTCCTGCAATTGATATTCATCTACAACTCCAAAATCACCTTTTTGATCCTTAAGCCAAACTACGCCAAAAGCATCCAATTCACGGTTATTTTCCAGTAATGTAAAGCTTCCATTATCCATATAAAATAGATAATTGCCCATTTTATCAATAAAATCTTCGCCAAGTTCACGTATAAGCCTATTCTCCACATCTTTAGTCAGACCCACATGATACGGAAGCTTATAACTTCTTTTATGATTCAGCGATTCTAATACCAACTCTCTTTTTGTCATAAAATCCCTCCACTAAACATTTTTCGTAGTAGCACCATTCATTATAACTACTTCTATTATATCAACCAAACAGAAACCGTCCAATTTTTGCTATCAATTGGACGCAGGATGTTATTAAGGATCTTTCCGGATGTAAATATGCAATTATTTATTTCATAGAATTAAAATTACATTTTCGTGGAAATAACCGCTTGATAAAAGCGTAAATTACAAATATTTTGTAAATGTTATCCGGTTCGGCTTATAGATCCTACCAATGAGGAATATTTCATATCAAAAGCCAAATCCCATATAATCCGGCGCCCTGCGGGTTTCAAGGTAGATCAGTGCCAAAAGCAGATAGCCAACTCCATCCACCGCATCATATCTATCCTCTTTGGTATGTCCTCTAAACATTGAATAATCAAAAAGCTTTCCGATTGCTTCATCAGCTAAATGACAGGCTTGCGCAAAATACCGTTCATCCTTTAATGCTATAGCTGCTTCAGCAAGAAAATGAATGCACCGTCCATATTGCTCGGCATAAACAACCCTGCTGTTAGCATGCACGCTTTCTTCTGCAACTACTAAAGCCCACCTTTCAATTGCCTCTTTAAACTCCAGCTTACATGTTTGTTTATAAAGGTGTACACATGCTTGAGCAAATGACATTGGGTAATCGTGGGTAGGAAACAATGGTTCCCATATATCAGAATATTCGGAAGGTACATTTTTTTCATGTATCTTTCTCTGTTTGAGCACACTTTTGTCACCCATAACAGCAGATCCATCCGAAATATTTAAACGTCCGTAATATTTCTTATTTTTTTCGTCATAGCCATATTTTAGATATGCAAGAACTGATTCTCTAGCCATCATTAAGAGCTCTTCATTATTGGAAGCTCTGGCAGCTCTTATCAATGATCCTGCCCATAACCCTACCTCGGTGGTACATATGTATTTATCCCACCTTGTCATAGTTGGGTTATTTTCCAGAAGACCGGTAGCTGTACTGCGGTGATTCCAGCTATATCTGGCAATACGTAATGCGGTCTTTAGAATTGATTTATCAAGGGTTTTATTATAGAGCCAGCACAAAGTCTCGACAAGTATCCCGCCCGATTCTAAAAATGCACATCCGAGCTTTCCATCTGCGTGCCGGTTAAAAGCCCCTGTTTCCTTATCAAAAATATGGGCTTCTCCCAGTTTCCGTATACACCTCTCCGTGGCTTCAGGTGACGCCTTCCAGAATATATCCCATGCTGGAGGTATTGGTCTTGCTTCGTGCAAGCTGCCATTCTCATTTTCCATATCACACGGTTTGGGATCTTCGGTTCCAATAAACCAATAGACTTCATCTTCAAAAGCATTATAATAATAGTGGTTACCCCACAAAAATATTCCATTATCAGCAACACAATGTTCAAGGAAGTATTTAACATATTGGTCCGTACTATCATTGTACCTTGGATCTCCAGTAATTTTGCTTAAATTATTTGCTGCTATTAAGGATGGTTGATCCCAATATAACGAGCTGCCCGAGGGAGCATCAATATTTCTGTAAACACGCTTGCCTATATGCTCTGGATGCAAATCATCTTCAGGATATGTTCCACTCCGGATATCAATTGATGACATCCACATGGGACTTGATTTCTTTCCGTAAACATCCGTACCTTTATCAATAATTATATCCAGATGAGATTTTACATAGTTTAAATAGCTCACTCTTTTTTTATTTGATTTTCCTGTCAAAATTTCACCTCTCCACCATATAATTACTCATTAAACGGTACTCGTGCTTATTACATACAGAAAACACAGCACTTAAGCATGCGTTTTCTGTGAAATATCCACAAATCTTTCATATAATTATTTATTTTTACACATTTTGTATCAACTCTTATGAAACCTTTCTCTTGAATTCATTGCCTTCTCCCCTTTATAGAAGTCCTTAATGACGATAAAATTTCTCAATTTCTTTCCAGTTAACTTTTTCCTTCTGTATAAGTCTGTCCATACAATTTCTGTATCTGTACATTTTTTTTCTTGCATCCCCTGAAGACAATTTCGCCCTGTACTGGCTTATATATATAAAGAGCTTTTGCTTCAAATCATTGCATACCACTTGATAATCCCGGTTATTATACAGGTTTTTAAGCTCATCGGGATCAGATTTTAAATCATAAAGCTCACCGTCTTCATCCATTCCGCCATAAATCAGTCTGTATTCATTTGTACGGATTGCAAAAATTCTTCCATTATAATAATGAGAATCCCACTCACATACAGCATATTCTTTACCATCTTCCATTTGCTCAATAATGGGAAGAACACTGGTACCTTCAACTGTCTCCGGTACTTCCAAATTACAGATATGGCATAATGTCGGAAACAAATCTATACTCTCAATTATTTTTTCAATTTTAATGTTTTCAGGGCAACCCGGGTATTTAAGAATAAACGGAATTCTGTGTATTGATTCATATATTCCCAGGCTTTTAAACATCATTCCATGTTCACCTGCAAAATCGCCATGATCTGCTGTAAAAACAATAGCTGTGTTATCATATTCTCCTGTCTCTACAAGTTTTTTAATTACTCTGCCAATTTGCTCATCTATCATTGTTATAAGTGTATAATAAAAGGCAAGCTGCCTCTTTAAATCTTCTCTACTATCAGGTATATAAGGATACAAGCTGTGGTTATCGGCATGTTTTTTATGCTTCGCCGGTTTTCCGGCAAACCCTCTTTCAAACAAATCTGATGCACTATCCGGAAGCTTTATATCTTCAGTATTATATAAAAGCTCATAGTCATATGGAATAGATAGAGGTTCATGTGGTCTTTCAAAACTCATATGAATAAAAAACGGTCTGGTCTTGTCTCTGTGTTCTAAAAATTGTAAAGTCTCATCTCCTGTCCATGGCTCTAGGGTATGACGATAAGGTATTTCGGAAATAAAGCCCTTATGATTGCTTCCGGGATGCATATCATGCAGTGTTCCATTGTCATATAAATCAGCAATCCCATTGTCATACAGATATTTAAAATAATGATTCTCAAGAGGATCACCTCTTAAGCAGTCTGTCATATCACAATAACGTATATATTCAAAGCCTTCCCTGTCCCATTCACCTATCATATGGGATTTACCAATAAGTGCAGTCTGGTACCCTGCTCTTCTGAATACAGCTCCCAAAGTGTTTTCATTTCTCTCACCAAACTCATATATATCATTTGCATAAATTCCATGGGTATGGGGATATTGTCCCGTAATAAAGGAGCATCTTGATGGAGCGCATATTGGGTAATTGCAAAAAGCTTTGTTAAATAGCACTCCTTTTTCGACCAGGTTATCTAGCACCGGGGTTTTTACCTGGGCACCTAAAGCTCCCAGACAATTTGCATTAAACTGATCTGCCATTATATATAAAACATTTGGTTTTTTCATTGTGCACGCCTTTCCTTTCTAACCCTTAATTGCTCCTATCATAATTCCTTTGACAAAGTACTTTTGAAGAAACGGATATACAAGAACAATGGGAACTACAGCCACAACAATGGTGGCATACTTTACAACTTCACCAACATAAGCCTTATCTGCCCCACCTACATCGGTTATCATATTATCCGTACTGTTTGAAATAATTATCTCTCGCAAAACCAATTGCAAAGGATATAAATTTCTGTTCATTAAAAATACCATTGCATGAAACCATGAATTCCAGTGACTTACACTGTAGAACAGTATCATAACTGCTATTACCGGCATGGAGAGCGGTATAATAATTTTATATAAAATAATAAAGTCATTTGCACCATCTATCTTTGCTGATTCCTCCATACTCTCAGGTATACCCATAAAATACGTCCGCATTACTATAAGATTCCATGTGGTTATAGCCGATGGTAAAATTAGCGCTAACCTGTTGTTATAGAGTCCTAGATTTCTTACCAGCAAAAACAGGGGAATAAGCCCTCCGTGAAAGAACATTGTAAAAACCACTAATTTCATAATAAGAGGCTTCCAATAGACATTTTTTTTTGATAATCCATAAGCCCCCATTGTTGTTAATACCATATTAATAAAGGTGCCGACAACTACATAGAAGATAGTATTGCCATAGCCTATTGCTATCATTTTATTTTTAAATACAAGCTTATATCCTTCGAAACTTAAACCTAATGGTTTCCACATAATACCCTGATGACGGAAAAGGTCCGCAGGGTTACTAAGTGATGCAAATAGTACATATAAAAAAGGATACAGTGTTATTGTCATTATAATAATCATAAAAACTACATTAACTAAATCAAAAACCCTTTCACCAATGCTTCTTCTAATATTCAAAAAGCTCACCCCTTACCACAAACTGGTTTCATTTAATAGTCTGCTGATTCTGTTGGCTGAAACTACCAGCAAGTAATTTATTACTGAGTTAAACAATCCTATTGCCGTGCTGAAGCTGTAATTTTTCTCCAGAAGTCCCTGACGGTAGACCAGTGTGGAAATTACATCGGCTGTCTCATAGGTAATTGGGTTATAAAGCAAAATGATTTTTTCATATCCTATACTCATCATGCGACCTATTCTGAGAATTAACATAATTACAATGGTAGGCATGATTCCCGGCAGTGTTATATGCAACATTTTTCTCCACCGTCCTGCACCATCAATGGTTGCTGATTCGTATAGCTGCAAATCTATACTAGTTAATGCAGCAATATATATTATTGACTCCCAACCAAAATTCTGCCATATATTTGTGCTAACAAAAATTGTTCTGAACAGGTTTGCCTGCATCAGAAGATTAGCTTTCTTGCCTCCAAACAAATCAATAATTTGATTAAGGAGTCCGTCCTTCATCGTAAAATCAATTATAATTCCGCAGATTACCATTACCGATATAAAGTGAGGAAGATAAGAAACTGTCTGTACTGTTTTTTTAAGCACCTTGCTTCGTAACTCATTTAGCAGTATTGCAAACACAATAGGTATAGGAAATCCAAAAATTATTTGATATATGTTTATCAAAATTGTATTTCTCAAAACCCTGCTAAAAAAGAAACTGTTAAAAAAGCTTTGAAAATGTTTAAACCCTACCCATTTGCTTTCGAAAAATCCTCTTGTGACATTATAATCCTTAAAAGCTATAATTGCTCCGTACATTGGACCATAATGAAATATTATATAGTACAAAACAAGTGGCAGCAACATAATATATATGTACTTGTTTCTAAAAAAGTCTTTTGCTAGCATTTGGCCAAATCCTTGTTTTTTGCTTATTGTACGATTTTTTGCCTGCATTAATTCTGCCATTTTGATCCCTCATAATTCATCTTTTAATGTTTTTTAAAAGGTGCCGGTCTGAGAATATATCCCAGACCTTGACACCTTAACAACTAATATTATTATCTTTTATTATATCTTTCCATCGCTGCCTGATTAATCTCTATTACTTCGTCGATTCCCATCTTCTCAATGTTTTCAACATACTTGTCAAAGTTAGTTAAAGGTTCAATCCCCAGAATAAACTTTGTAAGCATTTCAGTAACATAAGCATTAGCCTGACCAAGAACAGATGTTGCCTTTGCGCTTTCATCTTCAGTTAAAGTAACCTCAGGGAAAATAATAGAAATGTCAGCACCATCCCATATTTCATGGGCACGCGCCTGTTGTGGCCAGAACCATGAAGTCTGCTGAGCAGCTTTAGGATCCTTATTCATTGGGAATGGAATACCAGACATACAGTACATGGCAACTGCATTTGCAAGTGGCAGACCGTCTGGGTTATTTAAAATAGCATCGGTATATATAGACTCACCATTTACAAAAGTATAGCTTTCATTTTCAATACCGAAATTAGCAAGCATATGACCTTCTTCGCTATAGATAAAGTCTAGGAAGCGTACTGCTTCTACAGGTGTCTTGCATGCTGTGGTCACAGCTGCTCCCCCGCCGGACATCATGCGGATATAATCCTTATGTGTTGTATAAGGCTTTCCCGCAGGACCTACAAACCATGGTAATGCAACAAGGTCAAATGTTGTATTTGAGTCTTTCATTAAATCAAGAAAAGTACCCATAGCTCCACCGGCAAATCCTAGGAAAAATCCTCCCTGATCCCCGGTTACCTTCGCATTAAAAATTTTTCCGTCAGTAGCTGGAAATTCTTGGTCAATCAGCTCCTCAGTATACCATTCGTTCATAGTGGACAAGAAATCTTTATAAGCAGGCTCTATGGGTCCGAATTTCACCTTGTCGTTATCCACATAAAAATCAATGTTTATCCCCCATGCACTAAGTAAAAATCTGAATGCATTATCCTTTGCACTAACAAATGGAAGTTCATCGTTGGGATCGCCATTATTGTTCGCATCCTTTTCCTTGAACTCCTTTAACGTTACATAAAGCTCATCAATTGTTTCAGGCTCTTTAAGTCCCAGGTTATCAAGCCAGTCTTTTCTAATAATCGGACCGAACATTCTATGCCATTTTCCTGTTTCTTCATTGATTCTTGCAGCCGGAAACTGGAACATGGTGCCGTCATCCAGTATTATCTGTTTATGGAGCTCAGGAGAATCATCTAGTATTTTCTTTAAATTAGGAGCATAATTATTTATTAAATCATTTAATTTAATTATAATCTCATCACTTAAAAATCTTGTAGGTCCTCCTTTTTCTTGCAAAAAGTTCCATATAATTATATCAGGTAGTTCTTTTGATGCCAGCATAAGATTAAACTGCTCAACCTCCTGACCTACTGCAGGATGCATCCAGCTAGTTTTAATTCCAGTAATCTCTTCTATTTTCTTAATAGCTTTTATATCACCATAGCTTTGAAGAGTACTTGCCACCTTGCCGTTTAATGCACTGAATATTTTGAGCTCAAGGGGTTCACTAACAATAGGCATTCCGGTTTGATTCACCGGTGCTGTGCTGCCACTGCCCTGTCCGCTTTCAGTAGCTCCTGTTACATTACCGCCGTCCTTCACACATCCTGTGAATATGGCTACCGATAAAGCTAAAGCTATAATCAATATTACCTTGCTATATTTCTGTTTATTTGCCATTTCAGTCTTCCTTTCATTATTTAAATTGTCCTAAATTAATTATACTGCAGGCTGTACATCATATAAATATTCTAAACCTCTGATGTATAGCCGGATTTTAATAATTACTGTAAGTTTGAACTATTGGCCACTGTTAAGCCTTGCTTCTGCTGCCTCATAAGCCTTCTGGAATACCGGCAATATTTCGTCATAAACAGCCTGGGTATGATGGTCAGCTGATGAATTCCACAGCATTATTTTTCTGATACCTTTTTCAGCTAATCCTACTAACATACGTTCATATTCATCCGGAGTAAAATGTCTTCCTCCAGATGAACCATAGTTTGGCGGTGCAATCCATGGAATAATATTCTCTACTGATCCATATGTTTGAATCAACTCATCAACAATACCCAGTGCATAGTCTGCTTTATCTCCTTCCCATATTGGTGACCCATATAAAGCAGGTGCCGCTACAGGACCTACACCATTGGTTGTATTTCCAACTTCCGGTACCAATTCCTGAATTTTTCTGATTACCTCTGCTTCTGCTTCGGACATATTCATTATACCTACTTTTAACTCATCAAGTTTGAACAGTTGCTTCATACCCGGTCTTCCATAATCGCAAGGTGTAAGATGCGGATAGTATTCTAATGCTGGCTCGGTGTATACTTTGTTTATAACCTCAGGTCGATAGTAATGTCCTATCGCCAATAAATTTGTAACCGCCAGCTGGCTATCAGTAGTTCCAAGATTTGCATCAGAATATATGCTGTCATTTGGTCCTCCGATTTCTGATTGGTCTAAAATCAGGTTACCGGTTATTCCTAGTCCTAAAATAGGCTCCGTATTCCACCTGGGATCCAGTACCATGTTTTTGAAAGCATCTGTAAATGCAAAGTTAGCAACATATGGTGCAAACCTGGTTTCATGATCTAAAAGCCAGTGATCCAATCTAACTTCTTTTTCTATCAACCGTTTTAATAATCTTTCCGTATAATCCTTCCAATGGGCTATTCCATTATCAGGCCAGAGTGTAGGTGTTCCATGTTCATTAAAATCTTCAATGAACGACAATACATTTTCTCCGGTCCACTTTTTATAAGTTCCAAAAATATCTTGCAAATGTATCCATATCGGCTGATCAGCAGGTCGTTTAGCTACTTCGGCAGCAACTATATCTGCCAGAGCTTCAGGTGATAACGGAGATACTACCCCTACTTCAGGATCATAGGAATTCGGGTTATATTGAGGCAGTTTATAGTTTACCATTGGGAATATCCAGTCGGGTGTTTCTGTATTCAGTGGTGACCATACCCCTATCTGTAGTGGCGCATTAGTTATATGGCTATTGGTTTTTAGTGAAAGTGGGAACTCTACAACATCAGCCAAAGGTATCATATCCTCCATATTATTCCAGACAAAAACCTTGATTTTATAGCCCTCTGTATCCTCCGGCAGTTCAAACCCTGCAGTAAACACTTCAGTCTGATCCATTTCAAGAGTCTTTTGCAAATAGGTCAAATTCTTCACTGCATTGCCCTGATCATAAAGAGCCACTATCAAACACGATGAAGTATCAATATCTTTGTTTTTGGTTATACTGATACTTGCTTTTATAAAACTGCTGCCCTTTAAAGTATATACTCTCTCACCGCTGATATCGGTAAATATCGGGGTTCCCACAGTAAAATCATCAAGCTGCTCCACAGTAAAGGTTAATACATTAGAAGTAAGCTCAATATTTCCTCCGCGAACCTCTGCATATATTTCCACAGCGCCCGGGTTTACTCCATATATAGTTTTACCAACTATTACTGCCACATTAGTGTCTGAGCTGAAATACTCAATCTCAAGTTCTTCGCACGTGGTTAAATCAATTCCTGAAACTCCGTCCACTGTCCCGGTAATATTAAACGAAATTGATTTACCAGCATATAAATCGGAACTATCTGCAGAAAGAACAACATTTGAAAATACTACATCATTAGATACCGAATAGTTAATATAATATACCTGCGTAGTTTTTCTGTCCTCTGCAATACCTACAAGTACTGTTGTTCCTGGCAAATCTTCACCGGGCATTATATATACCTGGGCTCGGTTATTAGCCGGAATTCCGGTAATCTCTGGTACCTGCGTACTATCCCTTGGAAGATCTACATCATAGGTATTGACATCAGGTGAAAAACCACTATAGGTATCACCGTTAACTGTCATGCTGTTTATTCTGGCATCACTGCTTTCCTCAGCTGTGCCCGACTCTCCGGTTACCTTGATATAATCAATAAATAATGCTCCTCTTCTCGAATTTAAGAATTCTCTGGGCTTGATTATTATCCGATCAACTACATCAGGTCCCGGACGCATAGCTTCACTTCCCCATAATTCTCCATTTACATAGAATTCATACATCCCCAGATCTGTATCCATAACCAATTTAATTTCATACCATTCATTTGCATAGTAGTCTCGTTGAGTCGTTACACCACTTTGGCATATCAACCTTGCAGTGTTTCTGAACCAGATATTTACCAGTGATGAAAAGTTGTCATATGTGTTTTCATCCCCAATAAACAGCTCCATGGTTAAAGTTGTTACTGTTGGCAATATCTTTGTCTCAAGAGTTATTCGCCCTGTCAGAGGTGAAAACACCTTTGTTAAAAGAATCGGGCCTGGCGCACTCAATTCATATTTTAAGCACTTGTTTTCGCTGTCGGGTGCACTCTGCACAGAAATATCTCCATAGGTTTTTGAACCATCTCCAATACTGATTTCATACCCTGCCGGCGGACTGCCAATTATTTCATCTTCATATGTGTCATATACCACATCCACCACAGTAAATTCTTCTTTTATTCTATTACTGTCAAACTCGTCAAGTGCCGCACTCAAAGCAGTAAAAGCTTGATTCAGTTCCTCCTGCATTGAAGCTGGATTATTATATACTGCTTTGGCATTATCGATTGCAGCTTTGAAGATTTCTTTTGAGCCGGGCTGATAACAACCAAAGTCTTCACCTTCCGATGCGGTTGCATGTATTGCTGTTGCGCCTAATAATTCATCCATATAATCTTCCATACTCATACCTTCATCCCCGTTTGCAGCTACCGGGACGATAGAAAAGATATTTACCAGCATGGAGCATATCAGAATGAATAGCATAGATTTCCTCACTCTTTTTTCTTTATGCATTACTTTTTGCCTCCTTTCAATTGTGTTTCTCCTTGATACAGTAAGAATTCAAATAGTTTTGAATCGCAATTATGCTTTGAAAAACTCGTAGTTGAATTAAAACTATTTTGATGAATTAGTAAATCACTTACGATGAATTTATCATTTAATCACCTCCAATCAATATAAACGCAATAACATTTTAGATTGCTAAATGCTCTTTCAATGAGCTCTTTTTGACAAATTCTTTAAAAAGATGCATATGCTAAAGCTTCTGTTATAACTAAAACCCTGACATAATAAAATCTAATATCCTGTGCATGAGTACAGCTACCTCTGCTCTTGTTGCATTCCCCAGTGGATTAATGAGGTGGTTGTATCCCACTACAAGCTTTGTCTTCACCAATGCCGCCATACCTTCAACAGCATAATCTGCTATATCCCATCTGTCCGAAAATGCTTCAAGATCTTTCACTGTCTCCACAGCATCAAGCTTATTCAACATTTTCAGGATTCTTGCAGTAAGCACCATCATATCCTGCCGGGTAATTGCCTTCTCAGGATTAAATCTGTTATCCCCGGTTCCTTGTACTATCCCCAGCTTCTTTGCAATACCAACTGCTTCATAGTAATAGTCATCCTTCTTTACATCATCAAAGTTATCTTCAATTTTTGCTGTCAATCCTAAAGCTCTTACCATGAGAACAGTATAATCTGCTCTTTTAATATTCAGTGATGGAGCAAATTTGTTTTCACCGATTCCAACTATGGCACCTCTTGATGCCAGTTCCTCTATCTGTGCTTTTGCCCACTCATAATCAGAAATATCCTCAAATGTTTTAAAAACAAATGCTATTGCATATCTACTGAAGTGAGTAACCGTAAAGCTTACCATTCCTGTTGCTGCATCATACCTTCCATTAGGTACAGCTATGGCATTTCCCTGTCCGTCTATATACCAAACCGCTATGTGTCCCAGATTTTTAAGCTCTTCATCAGTCGGACTATAAGGTATTGACACTATAACCGGTGCCTCAGGATTATTCCATTCAACTGCTTTTCCATCTACTTTTAAGCTTAGTTCAATTACAGGTCTGTCACCTATTGCTTTCTTTACCTCTTCCGAAAGGTCTTTCGGGTCTGCTTCAGCTACTGTTAGTGTAACGTCAACATCTTCTCCCATTTCACTTCCACTAAGCATGTTTCCAGGAACTGTCAGAACTGCTTTGTCGGTTCTTACTTCTATCTTTTTAGATAACTCAATTTCTGTTAACATGATCCCCGGTAGCACTATTTCATAACCATTTGCCTCACCAACAGCGGATATATCTATGGCTATAGTCTTTGCACCGCTATTATCCGCTTTAGCGCTATCAAAAGCCTTAGTCAGCACATCCAGCCCAATATTGGCTGCAGCAGTTGCGTTAGCATTATCCAACACAGACTCTGCAATTATTTTAACTTCACCTGATTTTTCATCTATGAATATTTGAGGTTTGACAGGGGCTCCGCTATCATCGGGATCTTCGTCTCCGGGCTCTTCATCTCCGGGCTCTTCATCTCCGGGCTCTTCATCTCCGGG
>CAYPLH010000020.1:53180-62607 GCA_964411505.1 uncultured Clostridiaceae bacterium
GGCTCTTCATCTCCGGGCTCTTCATCTCCGGGCTCTTCATCTCCGGGCTCTTCATCTCCGGGTTCTTCATCTCCGGGCTCTTCATCTCCGGGTTCTTCGTCTCCTGGCTCTTCGTCTCCGGGCTCTTCGTCCTCAGGTTCATCCACAATAACTTTCACTACTGCTACCTTATTTTCGGAATTAATTACATTAGCTGGAAGATTAATAAGAGTTCCGGTAAATGTGTATTCCTCGGCTTTATTTCCGTCATATACCGGATTTCCATTATCCCAGGTCACACCTGCAACAGCTTTGCTGCTGTCATCTAAAGTTACCTCTACTTGCGCAGGCAAGCCTACACCTTGCTTTGCTGTCCCATATGCTACAGATATGTCTGACAATGAAGCAACCTCAATGATTTCTTTTTCCTGTGAAACAGGCTGCTCATATTTAAAGGTTGTCTCTTTAGGGCTGTCTATACCAGCACCACCGGCACGCACAGTATATGTTCCTTCCGAAGCTTCATCCAGCATGTAGGAAAATTGATATATTCCATTTGACCCGCTGGTAGTCTGATCAATATAATCGGTACCACCCGAAGGGTTTACTACAAGCACGGTAACATGCTGACCCTCACCGGATGTGACGCTTCCTGTTATTGTCACTACCCTTGTAGTGTTATTGACCGACACATCAACTGTTATTGACGCAGGTGCCTTCGGTGTGCCTGTCACAGTAAGCCCGTCCGATTCATTCCCTGTAGTATCTACAGTCCTTATTACAAATGCATAGGCTGTCTCATTTACAAGATCTGTTATACCAGTCTTTTGAACTCCTTTAACTATTGTCCGTATTAAAGCTTCGCCTTCATATATTCTTACTTCCTGAAAGTCTTCATCGACAGGATCAATCCATGTTATTGTCAGCCTGCTGTTTCCTTCGGTAACTACTATTCCCGCAACTTCTCCGGGAGGTATAACATCAGGTACAGGTATTTGCTCTTCCACAATAACCCTCACTACCGCTAACTTATTATCAGGATTAATTACATTAGCTGGAAGATTAATAAGGGTTCCAGTAAATGTGTATTCACCAGCATCATTTCCGTCATATGTCGGGTTTCCATTATCCCAGGTCACACCTGCAGCGGCTTTGCTGCTGTCATCTAAAGTTACCTCTACTTGCGCAGGCAAGCCTGCATCACCCTTTGCTGTCCCATATGCAACAGCTATATCTGACAATGAAGCAACCCCAATGATTTCTTTTTCCTGTGAAACAGGCAGCTCATATTTAAAGGTTGTCTCTTTAGGGCTGTCTATACCGGTACCACCAGCACGGACAGTATATGTTCCTTCCAAAGCTTCATCCAGTATGTAGGAAAATTGATATATTCCATTTAATCCGCTGGTAGTCTGGTCAATATAATCGGTACCGCCCGAAGGGTTTATTACAAGCACGGTAACATGCTGACCCTCACCGGATGAAATTTGCCCCGCTATCATAACTTTCCCTGTAGAATTGTTAACCAATGCATTTACAGTAATAGAACTGCTTGCATAGGATATGCTTGTAACTACCATTAACAAGACAATAACAATTGCCAAGCTCCTGAATATCTGTCCTCTTCCCATTTCATTCTCATCCCCTCTCATTTAATAGTTGAAGTCTGACGATTTTAATTCTTGAAATATAACTCTGATACTTGCCATTGCAGCACTAATACTACAGCATAGATTATATACACATGGCTTTCTGAGTGTACATAGCCGATATTTATAGATTGTTTTCCATTACTTTGAAAGTGAATCACCTGTTCTTAAGATGAATTGTTTATTTCAACGAACACATCAAATCTCAAGGCATCTAGCCCCTCGATTTGATGTGTGGACTCCGCTTAAAACACTAAATAAGTACTACAGCAAAAACTACTGAGTTGTTCATGCGGAAATACTTTTTAAAGAATTTGCAATTATTTCTGCGCAGTGCGTAAATATTGATAAAATAATAATAGTTACATTAAAAGCCCCACCTATAGAAGTGGAGCTCTTAAAAACCATTTATTAAAATGCTTTAAGAATTGAACACTGAAGTCTAATTGCCCCAATATAGGCCATAGTGTGCGATTACTTGTTTACCTTCACAAAATTTGTTGTACTCACTGCTTAAGCCTTCACTGTTCAACATTGATAACTGATGTTTATCTGATAGAGGAAATGCAACTAAAAAATCCTTCTGCCAGTCTCTATTTTTATTTGACAAGCCGTTTTGCACTTCCGGTATCATATCCCGTGCTTCCATGCGAACGCCTTTAGCTATTACCATAAAATCAATAACTGCTTTTAAGCACTCACTTTCAATTCCAGCATACTCGAGGTTCCCTGATAAGTTTTTCTGCTCGTTTTTGTCTGCTTCTTTATCAAACAATTCACTCTGTCCTGTAAAAGGATAATAACAATAGCGGTACCTTTTATTTTCTACAATCTTTGCGCTGTCACAAAACTCACTATAATTCCATTCGCGTGCATTGTCTGTTAATTCATCAGCCAAGTCAAGTAATGAGCGGGAGTAGCCTATTCCCCTTTTATCTCCAGCTATATCCAGAACAGTACCAGGTATATCAATGTTTCCCACAAGATTTTTTGAGCGCTTTCTATTTTCTATCCTAGGGTGATTTGAAACAATCATTGGAACCTCAAGCTGCCCTCTATATGGAAACGGCCCTTTATAATGCATTTCTAAATCCCCGGCAAGCTCACCATGATCTGCAGAAAAAATAATAGTAGTATTATCATAAACATTTTTATCGGATAACAGCTCCAGTATCCTGCCTATCTCCATATCTATTGCAACGATTTGCTCTGCATATCTTGTTCTTATCGTCATCACATCTTCACTTGTAAGCTCATCAATTCCCATATAATCAGCCTTGAATATGGTACTTCTGTATTTTACTAATGCCGGTCTGTTAGTGTCTTTCAGTTCAATGGGTTTTGGCAGTTTTTCCACATCAACTGTTCCTCTATATTCAATAGGAGGATCGATAGGAATGTGTGGTCCCTGAAAAGAGATCCATGCAAAAAAAGGTTTGTCCGCATTGTTTTCAATGCTGTTGCCAATAAACTCAATTGCCTTATCTGCAATCCAATGCTCATAATACTCTTCCTTGCTGTAATTAAAATGCAATTTTATACTGTCATAGTTGAACACGTTTTTTACTTCGGGGTGCCTTTCCTTTAACCATAGGAAGTACTCTTCCTGTTCCCCAAATCTGTTTTCCTCCATCAAATTAGCATACTGAAAGCCTTTTGTATCTTTCATTGGAAAGTGATGAAGCTTCCCAAAAGCTCCTGTTATATAATCCAGTTCATTCATCCTTTGCGGTAAATATTCCATGCCATCACGAAAGGGCATGTCATTTGCCCAAACTCCATGATCTGAAACATAACGACCTGTCATCATACTCGCACGGGCAGGCGCACACACGGGAGCCTGAGTTATGGCATTTTCAAAGACCACACCCCTTTTTGCGAGTTTATCAATATTAGGCGTAGGAACTGCATCACAACCATAAGCATGCAAAAAATCTTTTCTTAACTGATCACATAGAATCACTATAATATTTCTTTTTATCATTTTTAAACCTCACTTTTGGTTCTTCCAATTATCGGTACAGCAATTACTTATGAATTTATCCTTTAAAAAATAAATGCATTTAAGTGTTGCAATTATTTTTAAAAACGCGTTAATGCCACTTGATTAATGTAAGTATTACTATGATTACTACTCCATAAGTATATTAGTTGAACTTCACATACAATAAATGGTGTCTGAACAATTTAATCGGCAGTATATATTGTATGTTAAGTTCAACTTACTTTTTCGGGAACAATCTTACTGTAATATTATTCAATTACTATAATCTGGTGTCCCCGCACCTCAGGTACCTTTACATAAACCTTACCATCCTGATAACAAAAATCAAGACTCCTATTTTCCGGCGCACAATAAACAGCTTTGGGTAATTTTTGAATTTGAATTTTTAACTCAATATTATATAGCGGAATTATGTCTTCAATTGTATCAATGGAATCATACCTGCGCTCAGGAATATAGTGAAGCATATGCAATACATACCTGTCTTTTTCAGGCTGGTAACTTAGATTAACCTGTGCTGTTGTAGGTGCATTTGTGCATACAATACTGTCACCGATAAGTGAATGAATACTGTTTATAACAAGTTGTTTGTATGCATTCATACCATGTTTGCTATACATTGAAAATATTGGATGGGAGAAATATATGATATTGTCCATCCTAACAATAGCCGCATCTCCGCTATCCTTTTCAACCGGAGTCTGAAAATGCGAACAAAAGTGCTTATAGTTTCTGTTAAAGTATGGATTCCATATTGACGCTAGTTTTTCTGCTTTTCCTGAATATCCTGCCTTCAACCCTCTCTCATATAAAACATATTCAGTATCATAAATTCCTTTTGAAAGCTTTACTCCTGCTACAATATAATTGGGACAATACTCTGATTCACCCAGTATTAAAAGACCGGTATCCTCCAGCAAAAACCGGTTAATTTCCGGACTGACTGCTGATTTATAAGAAAGCAGCAAATGTCCGCCTTTTTTTATATAGCTTTCAAGTTTTTCTTTTAAGGAATCGTTTAGTGTGATTACATCCGGCAATATTATAAGCTGATATCGACCAAAATCAATTTTATCATCAATAATATCAAACATGAAATGCGATTCTGATAGCATTCTATACGCTCCCTTTATGGATGGATGAAGCTCTTCACTGCTTTCCTCAGCAGTTTCAGGAGTGTATAAACCAATTTGGCTGACCGGAACCAGGTTTTCACACCATTCTTCCCTCTCTTTAACCTTTTTATATACACTACCTATCAAATCATATGTAGCTTTGTTAATATAACCTGACGGATGCAGCTGATCTCCTATAGAGCATTTTGCTCCGTTTGCCAAAGCTCTGAAGCACTCATACTCAAGTGCAGGTTGGTTTTTAAACCCACCGAAATCAGCCCATGACTTGTGAAACCTTCCAGTCATCCCCAAATACTCCTTGCCAAGGTTTTTTGCATATGCAACAGTAATGGGGAAATGATCATACCCCCATTTTCCACCTGGCAAAGACTCAAGTTCCAGATGAGAATAGCAGTCAAGACTTTTTCTGATTTGAGGTCCAACATGCCCTGAGTTAAAAAATATAGTACAGTTGGGATTATAGCTTCTCACAAGTGCACTTATTTTTTTCTTAAAGCCCTCAGCAACCTTAGCGGCAAAGCCTTTTCTATCCAGTATAGATTCCGGATTAAGCCCATCCCTTTCCATACCTTCCATACAATATTTACAGCAGCACTGCTGCTGGTTAATAATGTCGAAGAAGAAGCCGTCAACATTATCCCCGAATTTTTCAAAAATCTCATCTATTTGTTCTTCAATATATTCTACATACGGTGTATTCAGACACAGTATTTTCCATTGAGTATCAAATGGACCTGCACCATACGACTTACCGCCAGAATCCAGCTGAAGCCATTCAGAATGCCTTTTTGCCATGAATTCATCGAATTGAACACTAATATAGATAGGTACGCGGATTCCTTCAGCGTGACATGCTTCTATCTGCTCTCTAAGCAAATCTTTTGATAAACCGGGGTGATGTGCCGGAAATTTGGTGTCGTAATAAATCATACCATGATGACACTTCGCAAAACACGTAACTGAGTTAACGTGCGCATCTTTTAAAACCTTTACAAATTCCCTGGAGTTGAATCTCTCTCCGACATTTATTATTTTCTCCGAAGTGTGAAAATCTAGGTGAACTTGCCTAAACTGTAAACTTTTCAATATGATCCCTCCATTTTTAAAAACCTATAATTCTACAGCTAAAAATTCATTAATTTCATTGTATATAACGCACCTGCTTGAAATTAAGACACCACTTTAAATCTCTAATTTCAGGCAGGATTGATTCGAATTTTTCGCTGTATTAATAATTAAAGATAATCATTCAGAAAACTCTTTATTCCAAAGGTATTGATTCACGATATTGCCCTGGGGTAATGCCTTCATATTTTTTAAATGCACGAATAAAAATGGAACTATTGGTATAACCAATAACTTCCGCAATGGCTGATACTGAAAAGTATGACTGGAGCAGTAGTCTTTTCGCCTCATTTATCCTGAGCTCATTAATGTACTCAGCAATATTTTTACCAACCTGCTCCTTAAAAAAGGTTGATAAATAGTTGGGTGTAATTTCTATTTCTTCAGCTATTGCAGTTAAACATATATTATTATCCATAAATTTATCATTGATATATGCAAGAATTCTATCTCTTAATTCTTCATTATGACTTTTTTTATTACTTCTTAAATACTCACATACATCCATTAAAATCTTATTGATGGTTTCTGACATCTCGTCAATTGTTCCACATTTTAATAAAGCAGTACCCGATTCAAATTCTTCGTTGAATCGGGCTAAGTATTCAACATTCATTTCGTTAATTAATTTAATAATTGTACTCATGATATCAAAGAACAGGCATCTGGCCAGCTCCATAGACAGCTTTCTGTTCACGAAATTTTCATCCAGAACTTTTTTCAGTATTGTTTTCGCTCTGTCAGCATCACCGACTTTTATTGTGTTAATCAACTGATATTCGGTATCAAGGGAATAAACATAAATATTGTTTTCATAGGGTATTTGGTCAATGGAGATAATACTGCTTTTCCCCTTTATCATTTTGTATTCCTTCGCTCTGCGAGCATCTTTATATGATTCTGTTATGCCACCTAGTCCTTCACACAAGCTACCAATACCTACACTTACAAAAATAGAGTAGGTGGTGCTTAAAGTATCGCGAATTTTCTTTGCAACCTCATTAATATGCAGATTAGAGTTATCTATATCCCTATCATAATTTAATATTACCGCTACTTCGTCCCAGTCTATGTCAACCGGGTATGCAATACTGCCTATATTGCCATATTTCTCGCATGTATCAGAGATTAATATTTTCACAAAGGATCTTTCATCAATTGAATCGCGAGATATAAATTTACTGCAATCATCTATCGTCACTAAAATAACACAGAAATTTTCATGACGGAAATGCATATTTATAAATTCTCCGTTAGATTTGATCAATACTTTACCTATATCGGTATTTCCCCTTAATAGCTGAGTAAGTACTGAAGTCCGTATAATTGGAGAATGCTCTTTTAATCTATCTCTGATTTTCTGGTTCTCCATTAAAGTTGCTGCAGTAACCTCATTTAGGAATACAATTTCGTTATTACTGTTGCTTGGCAAAATGCCAAATCTAGCTTTCAACTGCTCTACAATTTCTCTGATAGGTTTATAATTTCTTTTTGCCATCAGATACGCAACGATAAAACCAAGAAGTAGTCCTAATACGGTAATACCTACAATTATATTACGAATATTTTTAAGATCCCCCATAAATTCATCAATGGGCACAATAGATACATAAAGCCATGTACTATGTCGTGATGGAATATAAGACACAGCTATTTCCTCACCGTTTATGTGATCATAAAAATAGTTCTTGTCTGTGCCAGATGTTGCATTGTTCAAAAAATTGTAAGTATGTTTCTCATTTCCTATGGACATTATAATTTCATCTTTGTCTACTATGTAGAAAACACCTTTGTTAACCAGATTTATACCCTCAACAATACTCTTGAACCTCTGCATATCAATCTCAATACCCACAGTTCCCAAATAACTGGACTTTAACTGCAGCGGAAATGATTGATATATTGAAAGCACATCCTTATTGCCTGACTTAAATTGTAATGCTTGTGAAGATAAAATTTTCATATTTTGATATCGGCCAATCAGACTATACCATTCTTCATAGGTTAAGTCTTTATATGGAGTAATTTCATTGAAATAAAATTGCGGACTATATTTAGCACTATTATTTAGAATAATATCAGAATTTTTAAAGTATACAAATACCTGATATATTGAATTATTTATAGCTCCATGCTTAGAAAGCTCCTTCAAAATATTAGCCATTTTGTATATTTCATTATTGCCCATGGGATATTTATAATACGCAAATTCCTGAACTTTGGGGTTCAACGCAATGTCAAGCACAATACTGTCAATTGCTCGCAACTCCTCATCAATAATTTTTTGCGCTTGCTCCAGCATTGCCATATTATAGTTTTCTATATTGCTTTTTACTATTTCTGACGGCTTAAAATAGCACACCGCACCTATAACAACAGGTATTATTAACATACCTACGTATGAAATAAGGAAGGTAATAAAAATACTTTTCTTTCTACTGATGTAACGAGTAGTCTTCATATTTTCACCAGCTATTCTATAGGATATTTATATAAAGCTTCTACTTAAATTTTATCAAAACTTACGACTAATTGCACATATTTCTTTGCTTTCTTTATCAAAAAGCCATTGAACTACTCCTTCGGTCAATGAATAGACTTTTTAATATGTACTCTTTAAATCACTTAAATTAATATAATCATTTGAAAAACTGTAAATTCTTAATCTGAATTTTTTATGTTTTTTTCTTCTTGAAGTCTGATTTCACTATAATACAAGCTATGCTATTATTGAATAATCAACATTTAATATCTATGGTCTATTTTTAAGATTAGGTAGTTTTTCGTAAGTTTAGAGCACTCATCCTTAGAATTGCTTTATGTTATTGCTTGTCAAATTTTCTAAGATGACATAAAATAAATATATTCCAATAATACTCAAAATTTATAAATTATAAAAAATCTCATTTAAATATAATTCAGAAGGGAGGGTTTTCGCTAAGCATATTAATACTCTAATGAACTAATTAGTAATATTAAATTATGCTGGTACTACTCTTAATTACTTAGAGTAATTCACTCCAATTATTTATAATTATTTTTCCGACTTAGAAAAAGCATTATATTTTTTCGGAAGCGGTTACTACTATGTAGGAAAAGATATTTATTATTCTGATTTATTCATATGTTTAATATGCTTTGCGTAACAAAAGAAATGTCAAACAATAATAATTATGTTAACCGTCTTATCGGTAGACTGCCTAAAGTGGGTATCAGACCCGTAATTGATGCAAGACTAGGGGGGGTTCGTGAATCCTTAGAAGGTAAAACAATGCAGATGGCCAAAAGTGTCAAAAGATTAATTACTGAAAATTTGCGACATACTTGTGGGGCACCTGTTGAATGTATTATTTCAGACTCAACCATTGGAAGAGTTGCAGAAGCTGCCGCCTGCGATGACAAGTTTACCAAAGAAGGTGTAGCAGTATCAATTACAGTTACACCCTGTTGGTGCTATGGCAGTGAAACTATGGATATGAATCCATACATACCAAAAGCTGTCTGGGGGTTTAATGGTTCTGAAAGGCCAGGGG
>CAYPLH010000021.1:0-60879 GCA_964411505.1 uncultured Clostridiaceae bacterium
TAACTAACTAACTAACTAACTAACTAACTAACTAACTAACTAACTAACTAACTAAGACTGATATCATCCTATTGCCAGCATTCTGTCTAATGCGGTTTTTGCTTTTAGACGGATTTCTTCATCTAGCTCAATATTATATTTCATGTCTTTTAACGCCTCATATACACTCTTTAGTGTGGTCTTTTTCATATTGGGGCATACAAAACTCTGAGAAAGCAGGTAAAACTCTTTGCCAGGGTTCTCCTTTTTCAGCTGATACATTATACCCATCTCTGTCCCGATAATGAATTTTTTATGGGGTGAGGCGTTCGCGTAATGAATAATCTGTTTGGTGCTTCCAACAAAATCAGCCAGCTCTACTACTTCAGGTCGACATTCAGGATGCACGAGTACTATTGCGTCAGGTTGGCTTTCCTTTGCCTTTTTGACCATTTGTGCATCAGCACGGTGATGGGTTACACAGTAACCTTTCCAGAATATAAATTTCTTTTCAGGAAGCTGCTTTGCAATGTATTTACCCAGATTCTGATCTGGAACAAATATTATTTCTTCATGAGGAAGAGATTTTACAGCATTTATTGCATTCGACGATGTGCAGCATATATCGCTCAATGCTTTTACTTCTGCAGTCGAATTGATGTAGCACACAACTGCTGCGTTGGGATTTTCTCTTTTTGCCTCCAAAAGCCCGTCAGCATCTACCATTTCAGCCATAGGGCATCCTGCATCGATTTCAGGAAGAAGAATAGTCTTTTGAGGAGACAGTATTTTGGCGCTTTCAGCCATGAAGTGAACTCCACAAAAAACAACTACATCATAGTCTGTTTTTGCACAGTATTGACTTAGCGCAAATGAATCTCCGGTGATATCCGCAATTTCCTGCACCTCATCAATCTGATAATTGTGGGCTACTATTACTGCATTATGCTTCTCCTTAAGCTTGTTTATCTGTTGAATCATTGTTCTTTTATCCATTATAACCACCTTTATAAATTTAGCGGGGTTACCCCGCTTTTAAAAACAGTTTCCTTATATTTTAATACCTTATTCGCATTTTGTAAAGGGGCGACAGGGGGGGCGAGGCGGGGGGCGGGGTGAGACAGGGGACGGTTCTGTGTCCTAGGGACTTCGTCCCTAGGACACAGAACCGTCCCCTGTCTCACCTCACTCACAGACTGTTTAAGCTTTTTTCGAGTCCTTCAAACAGCCTGTATCCTAAAGGAGTTACTGTAAAACATTCAAGTAAAACTCCAAAGGTTGAAGCCAGTGCATACATAGGAAGATCAAAATATATAAGAACCGCAACCAAAGCGGCCCACAAAAACATATATACAATTGAAAACAGCTTGAGCTTTTTTACCTGTGTAACTGTGGTTATTGGTTTGTTTGGGGTGTCACCCGGCGCCCATTTTATCATGGTCAAAAGTCCAAATAAAAATACTGCTGCAGCAAAACCAACTACAAGTGCGAACGACCAATACATGTAAGTATACCTTACAAGAACAGAGCAGGCCATAAACAAGATGAGTGAGGATGTGATACATTTTCCGTAAGTGTCCATGTGTACCCCACCTGCAACAACTCTTAGTGTTGCAAAAAAGAAGAGCAATATCGCAGTAGGAACAAATGCCCCAAATATAAGCGATATAATTGTCAAAAGCAGAACTTTAACTATACTGCCTAGTACAATTTGAAACCCATAATAATAAACTCCTCTTTTTTCATGACTTTCGTTCATTTGCTTTGCTAATCCCTTTGCCAAACCATACGCACACCTGTCTATTATTCTCATGACCTCACTCCAATCACAACATTTTATGCATCATCCGACCAGATTTTATTCATGGTCCACCTAAAATTAACTAAAGGACTCTACCCTTTCCTGCTACTCATATATAACCAGAGCCTTTACCTTACCTTTTTCATTTAGGGGTCTGTCAAGATATACCGATACTTTGCCATAGGTTTTGGTTTTATCAATATCATTTATACCTTTTGTGCTTACCTTACCGGTTGCGTCTTTAAAATATATAGTAATATTGTCGGCAAATGGATAAACAATCCCATCAATTTTTACTCTTTTTTTATCCACTGCGTCTATTTTTATTGATTGCTTTTCAGGATTCATCCATTCCATAATTCTTCTTATGGAATTATCTATAACCTCTACTCGTACAACTTTTCCGATTTCACCTGCAATAAGCTCGGTTGATACGTACTTATACGGTATTCCATCAATAATCATACTTACAGTACAAACCATAGGCGAGGATTCTATATCTGTAACAACACCATATTTGTATTTTTCATCATAAAGGTCATCTATCATAAGAAGATTTATGTCGCCAAATTCACCGACACTGTTAATATATTGTATCTTTCCGGCTTTAACAACGTCATTTGGCATCTGCCCCCAGTTTAGTATGTCCACCAGCGCGTCCCCACTACCTGTGCTGTGTATCCTGTTAAATATGGTCACATTATCAGTAACAAAGTTATCGCCTACTTTGCCTTCATCCCGATCTATTACGTATTCCTGCCATTTTGCCAAAATGTTTATCTGACTTAATGAAACCTTAATATCTTCCACATCCGGGTCTGGGTCTAGATCTTCCTTTTTAAACCTTACAAGGGTACCTTTTATGGAGTTGGGTTCTTCATCGGCTTTCCAAACTACAACCTGACCGTTTGTTAAAAGCAGCTTTACATAATAAATTGTTGAGCCATAATCCTCAAGGTCAGTGGAAATAGTCTTCTCGTAGTTTAACACAACTGCAAGATCAGAAGTCTCATCTTCTACTTCATAAAGCATGTCTACTACTCTTCCGTCATGCCCTAAAAGTGCAATAATATTATCTTCATTTTTAAAAGAAGTGGTGGTATGTTTTATTTTTTCAAATTTCATATCAGGGCTAAAATCATATATTTTGCCACTTACGTTAAGCTGGGCTGGTGATAGCTTGCTAGGAAGAATGCCCACTATTTCACCCTCAACCCTATTGTCAACAACAAGCACATATTTGCTGGTAGATAAAAAGTCCGAAACCTCATAAACAACATCCATTTCGTCTATGTCATGAGGCTTAATAATTTCACCGTTTTTGATTAGGCGTACATCCCTAAGGCTGATGTCCCCCACACGCATGAGCCATGCCTGATAATTTGTGGCAACCTCAGGCTTGCTGTAAACAGGATCTAATATAATAGCGTATTCATATCCAGTTTCTTCATCACTGTATGCAAATATTATTGAGGTATTTACTTTGAGTATGTTTTTAAGGTTATCATAATTGGCAACTTTAAGCCCATTATAATAGTAGTCAGTCATCCTTGGCATTACCATGGATAGTGTTGCAGGATAGTTGTAAGTAATTTTATTATCAATTACATCGCTGATAGTTAAGCTGGTTAAAACTTTAAGTTCTTCTTCAACCTTTATAATCTTATCTTTATCAATAATTGCTTCATATTTGTTGCCAAGGGTTAGCGCAAGTCCATCTTTTACATAAAATACACCCTTATCTGTCAAAACCTGATTTTTAAGAAGCGTGTCGGTAGTCTTTGAGTTACCTGTTATAATTATTTGGGTTTCTTGTCCGATATATTCCTGATTGTATATATCTACTACTTTTTTATCCCTGCCCAACAGGATAGTTACATCATCATCTTTTTTAAACCCTAAAGAGGCAGTAGTTATTTTAGAAAACTTCATATCAGGACTAAATTCATAGCTCTTCCCGTCTACCAGTATAGTTTCAGGCGAAATATAGTTTGGCAGTATACCGCCTAGCTTACCATCCACTTTATCATTTATCACCATTACATAGCGGTTGGTTTTACTAGCATCCCAGACATTGTACACTACATCCTTTTCTTCTATGTCTGAAGGCTTTATAAGCTCACCATTTCGTATAATCTGACAGTTTAACATGCTTATGGTGCCTAAAGATGCTTTATAAGGGTCATAATCAATAGCAATTTGTGGAGCACTGTATAAAGGATCTAGAATAACCGCATACTCGTACCCATTCATACTTTTGTTTAACGCAAATACCACAGTAGAGTTTACACTAAGCGCATTGCCTAGGTTTGTATAAGCAATCTTATTCCCTTTATAATAATACACTGTTTTTTCAGGAAGCTTCATTTCCCGCTCACCCATACCAGTTAGATAGGTAATGTTCTGATTTATGTTTTTTACGATAGTTTTCTTTTCAAGACTTTTAAGACTATTGTATACCATTATGACAGTTTCTTCTTCAATTGCAAGACCATATGTGTTGCCGATTTCAAAATTGTATCCTATGTCGTCAAGATAATAAATACCCCTATCGGTCAATATCTGATTATATGCTAAGTTGTCCATGGTATCAGAGTTTCCTAAAATGATACATTCAAAATAGAGCCCCGGCGAGCCCTTTTGGGGATCTAAAACAACTGCATATTCATAACCTGTTTTACTTTTATTCCAGCTAAAAATCAAAGTAGAGTTAACACCTAAAATAGAGTCAAGGTTTGTATAAGGTGTTTTGTTCCCCTTGTAATAGTAAACTGTCTTCTCAGGCAGTACAATTTTCCTATCACCTGATTCGGTTTTATATGTTACCGTTTTGTCCATATATTTTACTACCTGTATTTTGTCAACACTCTTTAATTTATTAAAAACTTTAACTATAGTATCATCTTCAATTTTAAAGCCGTACTGATTACCAATTTCAAGAGAAATATCTGCATCTTTTAGGTAGTATATCCCCTTGTCGGTTGCTATCTGGTTAGGTGCTAGTGTGTCCAAGGAAGTGCTATCAGCTAAGACAATGCATTCGGTAAAAAGATCTACCGATGCTGCAAAAGTTTGTTTTACTGTGGTGGAATTAATATTTGTTACCAGCAGACGATCTATCATAACTGCAATTGTCTTTCGTAAAACTGAATCGTTTGCACCAAGGTTTATCCCTTCGGTTATCCCAAGTTCCTTGGCTTTATCTATGTAATTACCAGGCCATACTCCGCTAAGATCGGTATCCTTATATCCCAATGCTCTGACTAGACCTGTGCAAACCTCTGCAAAAGTAACAGCCTCCTCAGGATGGAACTTGCCGTCAGGTTTTCCCATTATGTACTCTTTATTCACTGCTGCATTAATATATCCACACGACCAGCGACCGGGCTCCACATCCTTATATATGCTTATACCCATCAAGGTATTTGCGGCACTATCAAGCTTAGATACTGATATTATGAGTTTTGCAAATTCCTCTCTTGTCATTGCTTTATCAGGTAAAAAATTACCTTGCAAATCTCCGCTCATTATCCCAAACTCCGCCATACGCAAAATTGCATCTATATAGGGATCGGTGTCCGAAACATCTTTAAAACCAGCATATACACCGGTCATAGATATAAAAACCATTAGTAATACCAATAAAAATGTTATGTATTTTTTCATGCTTTTCCCTCCTAGTACCGGGTTCCACCCGGATTTTGTAGAACCTGTGGGTTAATTTTCCACCGTTCTCGTTATTTTAAAGCTCTCATTTAGTTTTAAATTTACTGCTATTCCAAGTCCAAGAAGCACCCAGAATACCGGTGCAACTGAAACTACACTGTCATTGAAAACCGCTGCTACTGCGTATCCACAAAACGCAGCAAAAAATGCAATCCCTGAAGAGCTAGTAAAATCAAACCTTTTTATATTAAAATATAAATATAAGCTGTGGAAAAAGTATACCGCAAAAAGAACTATAAAGGCCAGCATGGATACAATCCCTCCGGATACACCTACCTGAAGGTAAAGATTGTGTGGCTTGTCTATTGGGATCCACATATCCCCAATACCGTTAAGCTTTCCTATATAATCGTCCTGAGGAAAATATATAGGAAATGTATCAGGTCCTTTCCCTATAAAAAGGGAATCCAGCAATATGGGGATTGTCCTTGTCCAGATGTATATCCTACCCTTTACAACATATTCCCGCCCGCCAAGATCTAGTTTTTCCACAGGTTTTATCTTAGCCGGTCTTCCCTTGTTATCTAAAAAAGTGAGCTCATTGTCTGATAGGGCAAACATGAACTTACTATTTGATTTTGTCATGTTGAGTGTCTTTTGTGTAGTATCAAAAACAAACTTATAATCATTATATTTTTCATCTTTAAATAAAATGTTTATGCCTTCTTCGCTTACTTTTTGCTGTGTTTCAAGTGTTTTTCCATGTGTATCGGTAAATCTAAACTCATTATTATCATATACTATGTCTATCGGATTGCTGGCTGTATCAACACTTATGCGTGTTTTGTCAACAATTATATTATTAATGGGTGTTGCCACCTCCGATGTAGTAACTACTGCCTTTAGCTCAGTTCCTATTCTTTCGTACTGATTCTTTAAATCATCTGCTTTTATGCTGTTCATCCCAGTAAATATAAGACCAAATGCTAACGCAAGTCCGATTATGTAAACAAAGTTTTTAATTAGCTTCTTTCTTAATAAAAAAAGTAAAACCAATGAAGTAAATAAAAGGCCAAGGAATCCTGCCCTTGATCGGCTGCCTATCTGACATGCAAACAGTATAGAGCACACAGCAAAAAGCATTAGTTTGTGTTCTTTATTTTCTGAGAGTATGTAGAAGGTTACCGAGATTGGAAGCAACATTGCCATATAGCTTCCTACATAGTTTGGGTTATAAAGTGTTGAATACACTGCATCCCAGTCATATAAAACCTTGGGTGCCTTTTTAATTTCAGGTCCAAACAGTATACTTCGTATTATATCAGATTGAAAGTAGTCCACCTTAAAATATTGAAATATTCCGGGAATGGATAAAAGAACTGCTGAAATAATGAGCGGAAGTATAATAGCTTTGATGCTGCGTTCATCACGCACAGTATTCATAATATAAAATATCGTTATTATGTACCCGGCAATTACCAGCATCCCCTCGTATCGCTCGGGAAACCCGATGAATGCAAGTGCTTTGTAATCAGAAAAAACAGCAGATAAAAAAGTAAACACAAAATACACTAAAAGAGGAGCAAAATACAGAAAATAAATAAACTGGTTTTGGTGATTTTTTTTCTCATTTGATAAACCATTGCAAATTTTGCAAAAAGGTAGGTCGTTTGTTTGACTTCTGCTCTGTAAAAAAAGCATAATCAGCATAGCTGCACCACATAAAACTATAACTAATGCTTTATACCATGAAAATGCATCCACATCCAAATCCTTGCCCCAAACCTTAGCAACTACTCCACCAAGTGGCACAGCCTTAGCATAAACAATAAGGGGTGCCACCGCACACATAATTATCAAAGGCAAGAGATTAATTAATTGCTTGTATTTCTCCTTTTCAAACATCTAAACCCTCATTTATAGAATTCTTTAACCTTCATCATCTTGCAGCCTTTAGGAACTTAATCTCCAAATCATGATTGTCCACTCTTTCAACTAAGACATCCAGCTTTTGTTCAATGTTGTCAAGACGCCTGTTTGTCTCTCCCTGTGCTTCAAATAACACATCAAGCTTATTGCTTACATCATGCTCAAGCTTAATCTCGACTTTAGTAAGCCTTCTTGATACATCATTGAGCCCGCCTTTTACTTCCTTGATCTCACCCTTTACATCATTGAGCCCGCCCTTTACTTCCTTGGTCTCACCCTTTACATCATTGAGCCCGCCCTTTACTTCCTTGATCTCACCCTTTACATCATTGAGCCCGCCCTTTACTTCCTTGATCTCACCTTTTACTTCCTTGAATTCCTTCGAGAACTCAGCATACATTTTGGTTAATAGCTCAAAAGTATCGTCCATTTAAATTTCCCCCTCTTATTTGTAAGTTAAATTTACTCTTCTTCGCCATCATTTTCGCGCTCATCTTCTATTTCGCTCTCTTCGATATCATCATCTTCTTCTATGTCGGCATCCTCTTCCTCATCCTCTTTGCTCACCTTAGCAACGCATACTACCTTTATATCATCATCCATCCTTATAAGGGTTACTCCTTGGGTAGCACGGCCTAAAACACTTATTTCCTCTGCACCAATTCTTATAATAATTCCGTCACTGGTTATAATCATTACATCATCTTCGTCAGATACAAGCTTCATTCCCGCGACAAGTCCAGTTTTTTCTGTAATTCTGTATGTCATTACCCCTTTTCCAGCTCTTGTCTGCAGTCTGTATTCAGAAACTTTTGTGCGCTTACCAAAGCCATTTTCGGTAACAACCAAAAGATCGTCATCATCACTACAAATCTCCATGCCAATTACATAGTCATCATCCGAAAGATTAATCCCCCGAACACCCATTGATACACGACCTATAGGGCGAGCATCTGTTTCATCAAACTTTATTGCAATACCATTTCTTGTTGCCATAATGATCTGGTTTTTACCGTTAGTTAACTTTACATCAATCAGCTCATCATCTTCACGGAGAACAACTGCAGTAAGTCCACCTTTTCTGATGTTTTTATACCGCATAAGGTCTGTCTTTTTAATGAATCCCCTCTGAGTAGCCATCGTAAGGTAGAGACCTTCCTCAAAATCCGAAATGGCAATTACTGTAGTAATTTTTTCGTTTGGATCAAGCTCCAAAAGGTTAACTATAGCTATACCTTTTGCCTGTCTACCCGATTCAGGAATCTGGTATGCCTTAAGCTGATATACAAAGCCTTTGTTGGTAAAGAAAAGAAGATAATCGTGAGTATTTGTTATAAACAAGTGTTGCACAAAATCCTGCTCCCTTGTGACAAGCCCAGTTATTCCTTTTCCGCCTCTTCTTTGACTCTTATATGTGTCAGCAGGCTGTCTTTTTATATACCCTAAATGGGTCATTGTTATTGCCACAACCTCTTGCTCAATTAGGTCTTCTATGTCAATCTCATTCTCAGCTGCAGCAAGCTCGGTGCGTCTTTCATCGGCATACCTTGTCTTTATGTCAATGAGCTCCTCTTTAACTATTTCAAGAACCATATGTTCATTAGCAAGAACTTGCTTGTAATAATCGATCTTATCCATTAACTCTGCATATTCCTGCTCTATTTTTTCACGCTCAAGACCAGTCAGCCGTCCTAACCTTAAATCAACTATCGCCTGACATTGTCTATCACTAAGATTAAACCTTTCTCCTAGTCTTTCCTTTGCTAGCGCTTCAGTCTTTGAGCTTCTAATTATGTTTATTACTTCATCAATATTGTCAAGAGCAATCCTGTAGCCTTCTAAAATATGCGCCCTTGCTTCTGCTTTTTCCAGCTCAAATTTGGTACGGCGTGTTACAACTTCCTTTTGATGTAGTAGATAATAATCAATAAGCTGACGTAAATTCAGTATCCTTGGCTCATATTTGCCATCTTCATCCTGCACCAACGCAAGCATATTAGCACTGAAGTTGTCCTGCAGCTGGGTATACTTATAAAGCTGATTGAGAACAACATTAGCGTTTACGTCCCTTTTTAAATCAATTACGATTCTTACCATCTCGTCGCGGTCAGATTCGTCGTTTAAATCGGCAATTCCCTCAATTCTCTTATCTTTTACAAGAGTGGCAATTCTCTCAATCAGTCTGGCTTTATTAACCTGATAAGGAAGCTGGCTTACAATAATCCTCTGATGGTTGCCCCTTTCTTCAATAGAAGTACGAGCTCTCATTATTATGCTGCCTTTGCCTGTTTTATAGGTATCCCTAATACCCTTACGTCCTAGGATAATCGCTGCTGTAGGAAAATCAGGCCCTTTTATTATACTCATAAGCTCATCAATGGTGGTCTCAGGTTCATCAATAATCTTGACAATACCATCCACTACCTCGCCTAAATTGTGTGGCGGCATATTGGTTGCCATAGCAACAGCTATACCTGAGGAACCATTTACCAAAAGGTTTGGAAAACGTGAAGGTAAAACGGTAGGCTCCATTTCGCGGTCGTCAAAGTTCGGTCGAAAGTCCACGGTATCTTTCTCTATATCCCTTAGCATCTCCATCGCTATCTTTGTAATACGCGCTTCTGTGTATCTGTATGCTGCAGGTGAATCTCCGTCAATTGAACCAAAATTACCATGACCGTCTATCAATGGATGCCTCAAAGACCAATGCTGTGCCATACGAACAAGGCTGTCATAAACTGCAGCATCACCATGGGGATGATATTTACCCAAAACTTCACCAACAGTTGTCGCACATTTTCTATACTGCTTATCAGGAGTAAGCCTCATGCCGTACATAGCGTATAAAATTCGCCTATGCACCGGCTTTAATCCATCACGAACATCTGGAAGCGCACGGTCTACTATTACACTCATGGCATAATCTATCCATGAACTTTTCATTTCATCTTCAATATCAACAGGTATTATTCTCTGTTCTATTATTTCATTACCTTCCGGCATTTTTGCGTTACCTCTTCTCTAATTTTCATCAGTATTTTTTTTATACTTATATATTTTACCCTAAATTGATTAATTTTTACATGGGTTGATTTGTCTCCTTACTATTTTAATAAACTTTTGGGGTTATGTCTACTTTTTTGTATGGATTGAAGCGAAGTTTCCTAACATTGCGAAAGTTATATCTCTTCAGCATCCTGTGAACTGTAACAATTGCTGCTAACCAAAACTTTAAGTGCTGTACATTTTCTGGCAATAAGAATGGTATTACTATTGGGTGGTTGACTGGGGGATTGATATGGCAATTGGATGGGGGGGGGACGAGCCATCGGTTTTTTTAGTGCTTCTTGTGTACCTTTGGAACCGCTCCAACCGTCCCCATGTATTGTAACCGGGAATTATTTTTACACTTGCTGTCTTTTGGGAATCCTTATAACAAACTCAACATATTCTCCTTTATCCATGTGAGCAGCTTTTGCTTTTACACCGGCAGACTTCATGGTATCCACAGCTTGCTTTATAGTATTTACAAATATCCGTATATCCTTTATAGCCTGTGTAATTTTCACTGCTCCAGGCTTATTTTCAGCTTTTTCACCAAATCTGTTTATTACTTTATCAATAAGTTCTTCTGACTTTTTAACGTTATATCCCTTATTACAAATTATTTTAAGTGTCTTTAACTGAAGCTGTTCATCATGCAGCTTTAGAAGTGCTCTAGCATGTCTTTCGGTGAGGCAATTGTCTGCCAGTATTTTTTTTACCATAGGCGGAAGCTTTAAAAGTCTTATCTTATTCGCTATTGTGGACTGGCTCTTACCTATTTTCCTCGCCAGCTCCTCCTGTGTAAACTTATGCTCGTTAATGAGATTACAATAGCTTTCGGCTTCTTCCATATAACTTAGATTTTCTCTTTGAAGATTTTCTATGAGTGCCATTACAGCTGAATTGTTATCATCCACATTAATAATAATAGTTGGAATCTCGCTAAGTCCCGCTAGCTTAGCAGCTCGCAGCCGTCGCTCTCCTGCAACAAGTTCATAGCGTCCTGTGGTAATTTTTCTTACATTTATCGGCTGAAGTACACCATATTGTTTAATTGATTCGCATAGTTCATCCAGGCTGTCTTTTCTAAACTGTTTTCTTGGTTGATAGGGATTAGGTCTTATACTATCGGTTTTGACATAAGTGATATTTTTTAAATTACTTTCTTCCTCTTGTCTACGAACAAATCTTAACCTGTTTTCCAACATTTTTGGCACCATCCTTTGTAAATTTGAGTTTAATCTTTATTAATTAACAAAAGATATATTCGCGTTGCCTTTTATAATTTCCTTTTATTAAGACCAAGAATCGTTCGTGGAAATACGCTATATTACAGCATTATACAGGTTTTCACAAAGGGTTTTTTGATGGTTTTCCTGCTTTTCTAGGATAACTTGTCGGAGTATGTCGAAACTTTTTTATTAATATTATATTTCTTTCGTTATCAGTAAAAGGAAGAATTATTTTTTTTATTTTAACAATTTCTCCGCCCAAGGTGGAAAGGGCTTTATCAGAGCTCTGTACTTCTTTTATGTCACTCCCCTTCATTGCAATAAAAATACCTCCGGGTCTTAAAAGTGGAAGACAGTACTCTAAAAGTATTGGTAAGGATGCTACCGCTCTTGCTACTGTTACATCGTATTTTTCTCTGTGGCTTTTATCATGCCCCAAATCTTCAGCACGACTATGTACTGTGTGTATTTTCTTTAGCTTGAGACTTTTTATAACTTCATCAAGAAAGGTTAAACGCTTTTTAAGCGAATCAGTAAGGGTTATATTAAGAGCAGAATGAACAATTTTTAAAGGAACACCAGGAAATCCTGCTCCTGTGCCCATGTCCACAAGCGTAAGCTCCCTGTTTTCTAAAAAAGGCATTATGCTTAACGAATCAATGAAATGCTTGATAACAACATCCCTGTCTTTTTCGATAGCAGTCAAGTTCATCTTGCTGTTCCATTCTTTAAGTAGAGTCATGTAAGAAAAAAATTTATCTATCATATCGTCAGTAAGGCATACGTTAAATTCCGCCGCTCCGGACACAAGTAATTGTTTTAGATCTTGTTCTTTTATGTCTTGCATTAAAAAATCACCGCCTGTGTTAGCTTGCCCAAATTTTAAAAAAGTGGTTCCAACCTCAATCTGAGATCAAACAGTCATACTAGGCATATATCACTGTTTCACATGGTGTCGTTTTTGTGTTTCAAGGTGAATTAGCAACACATTGATGTCTGCAGGAGATACACCTGAAATTCGTGATGCTTGTCCCACCGAAGAAGGTCTTACATTGCTAAGCTTTTGAACAGCCTCTATCCTTAAGCTTTTTACTTTATTATAATCAATATCTTCGGGGATTCTTCTGTTTTCAATTTTTTTAAATTGATTTATCTGCTGCGTCTGCCTTTTAATATAACCTTCATATTTAATAGATATTTCCACCTGCTCCCTAACAGGAAACCTTAGCTTAGGTCTATTATCGTCAATACACGCAAGTGAGTCATAGCTTATCTCAGGTCTTTTTAAAAGGTCGGACAGCTTTATACCGCTTTTTATTAATGTGCTGCTGCTTCTTTCAAGGAAGTCCTGTACTCTTTGAGAAGGAGGAACAATAGTATTTTCAAGTCTTTTAATTTCCTTTTCAATTTGCTCTTTTTTTAAAAGAAACTTTCTGTATCTTTCACAAGATATAAGACCAATCTCATACCCAATCGGAGTAAGTCTAAGATCCGCATTGTCTTGTCTTAGCAATAGCCTGTATTCTGATCTTGATGTAAGCATACGGTATGGCTCACTGGTTCCTTTTGTTACAAGATCGTCTATTAATACCCCTATGTAAGCCTCGGATCTATCCAATATCAATGGTGCTTTGCCCTTTAGTTTCATTACAGCATTAATTCCAGCTATAAGTCCTTGGGCTGCTGCTTCTTCATATCCCGATGAGCCATTGATTTGCCCCGCAAAAAACAGTCCTTCTATACTTTTTATTTCAAGACTCAGTTTTAGATCTGTAGGATCTATACAATCATATTCTATTGCATAAGCACTCCTCATTATCGAAGCGTTTTCAAGCCCGGGAACACTCCTTATCATTTTGATTTGGACATCCTCAGGAAGGCTTGTAGACATCCCCTGAAGGTACATCTCCTGTGTATCAAGCCCCATAGGTTCAACAAATACCTGATGACTTTTTTTGTCTGCAAACTTAACTATCTTATCTTCGATTGAGGGGCAATATCTTGGTCCTATTCCTGCAATAGCGCCTCCATATAAAGGCGATCTGTGAAGGTTATCTCGTATTATCTGATGAGTTTCTTCAGTTGTCTTTGTAAGCCAGCACATTACCTGTTCTTTGTTTATTTCTTCTGTTTCAAATGAAAAAGGAACAATAGTGTCATCACCAGGTTGTTCAATCATTTTTGAAAAATCAACACTGCGTCTATTAATGCGTGCAGGCGTTCCTGTTTTGAATCTTCTCAGCTTAATCCCATTTTCTAAAAGGCTGTCCGACAGCTTGTTTGCAGGGAAAAGTCCATCAGGTCCGCTATTAAATGAAACATCTCCTATAATTATCTTACCATTTAGGTATGTTCCAGTTGTAAGTATAACTGTTTTTGCATAGAATTTTGCCCCTGTGTGTGTGTTTATCCCAGTTACCGTCTTTTTCCCATTATTGTTTGTAACCAGAATTTCAACAACCTCCATTTGACGAATATCAAGGTTTTCTTGTCTTTCAAGAATATTTTTCATCTCTTCTTGATATTGTCGTCTGTCAACCTGTGCACGCAGGGAAAATACCGCAGGTCCTTTAGCTCTGTTAAGAATTTTTGACTGAATAAATGTCTTGTCCGCAGCCTTCCCTATTTCGCCGCCCAAAGCATCGATTTCTCTTACAAGGTGCCCTTTTGCCGTACCTCCTATATTAGGATTGCATGGCATGTTCGCTATACTATCAAGATTTATTGAGAATATTATAACTTTAAGCCCAAGTCGTGCACCAGCAAGTGCTGCCTCACATCCTGCATGACCAGCGCCAACCACAACAACATCATATTCACCTGCAACATACTCCATATATACCAATTACTCCTTTTAAATTCATCGCTTGCACCAAGTTCCAACCTCAACAAATGCTCCGCTTGTTCACTTAATTATCTTTCCATATTTCCATCTTTCCAACTGATTCCACTACTTTCCAATACAAAACCGACTAAATATATTATGCATTACGTCCTCACTTATTGACTCACCTGTAATCTCTCCCAAATATTCAGCTGCATCCTTAATATCTATTGTTATGCAATCAAGAGGCATTTTTGATAAAATACCCAAAAGCGCTTCATCGATTGAAGCTATCGCACTGTCTATAAGCTTTTTGTGTCTAATATTTGTAATTAGTATTTCATCATTTTCTTTTAATTCACCTTTAAAAAACAGACTCTCTACTTTCTGCTCTAACTCTTCAATACCTGCGCCATCAACCATTGAAGTTCTGACCGGTTTATAGCTTTTTAACTGCTTCTCTATCTTACTAATTTTCTGCTCATCTAAAATATCTACTTTATTTATCAGCACAATTACTTTTTTATCGGTAAGCATTTGGAGAATATCCTTATCTTCATCTGTCAAACCTGACTGACCGTCTATTATCATTATGACAAGATCTGATTGTTCGATAGCTTTTTGGGCTTTTTCCACACCTATTTTCTCTACAACATCTTGTGTTTCACGAAGCCCAGCAGTATCTAAAAGACGTACCGCAATTCCATTAATATTTATATACTCTTCAAGAATATCTCGAGTAGTCCCGGGTATGTCAGTTACAATAGCCTTATTTTTTCCTGTAAGCTCGTTTAGCAATGACGACTTTCCCACATTAGGACGTCCTACTATTATGGCACTTATTCCTTCTCTTATTATTCTGCCTCTTTCGAAAATTCTTATAATTTTTGTCAGCATACTTTTAACTTCCAAAAGAGCTCTTTTTACATTTTCCTCTGTTACCTTTTCAATATCATATTCTGGATAATCTAAAGTAACCTCAATGTGCGCAAGTTCGTCTATCAGCCTTGCTTTAGCTTTTCCAACCCTCTTAGATAGTTTTCCTTCAAGCTGCGCTACCGCCGCCTTTGAACTTTGCTCTGTCTTTGAGTTAATTATGTCTATAACGGCTTCTGCTTGTGACAGATCCATTTTTCCGTTTAAAAACGCTCTTTTTGTGAATTCGCCGGGTTCTGCAAGCCTAGCTCCATTTTTTAGAACAAGCTCAAGTACCCTGTTTACCATCACAACTCCTCCATGACAGTTTATTTCTACAACATCCTCACCAGTAAAAGTTGCAGGTTCACCCATTTTTGATACAAGCGCTTCATCCAACATATCTCCGGATTTTGGATCAATAATTCTACCATAGATTATTGTGTGATCCCCAAGGTCACAAAAAGGCTTTCGTCCTCTATAAATTGTTGATGCTACCCTAAAAGCATCTTTTCCACTTATTCTTACAATACCTATGCCAGCTGCTCCTTGAGCCGTTGAAATCGCGGCAATAGTATCCTCGTTATACATAAAACACTCCTTTTTTTTAAAATACCCTTAAAATCAATCTGCTTTTTTGTCATACTAGAGAATGATATTTGTGTAACATAAAGAACAATCGGCTTTATTTTGCTAGAAAACCCGGCAAGCGGAATATAAAAATGCGTGAAAAAAACACGATGTTTTTTTAGCTTTTTTGCGCCACGGATGGCGCATAAAAAGCGTTAGCATTTTTATATTCCGAGAGACGCTGGTTTTCTGAAAAATAATTAGCCTGTTCTGTTGTTACACAAATATCATTATAAATTATTTCGCAGATTGCTTTTCCCTTAAACAGATAAAGGACAATAGTCAAAAAATCCGGCCATTGTCCAATTTATCAAAAACTTCTTTTTGTTAAATCTTTATCTTGAGGTAATAACCACTTTCCTGTTAGGCTCATCGCCTACGCTGTACGTTCGTATCTGCTTATTATTCTGCAATGCTGAGTGTATTATTCTTCTTTCATATGGATTCATGGGTTCAAGTGTCAAACTCTTCTTATACTTTATTACTCTACCTGCCAACCTTTCAGCTAACTTTATGAGTGTTTCCTCTCTCTTTTTTCTATAGTTTTCAGTATCTAGAATCACTCTTTTATAAGTATCACTGTTTTTGTTGACAACAAGGCTTGCCAGATATTGAAGCGAATCTAAAGTTTCACCTCTTCTACCGATAAGTATACCAATATTTTCACCTTTTAACTCCATAAACACATTGTTGTCCTCTTCGAATGCATCCAATTCTGCAGTTACACCCATTTTCTGAATAACATCCTCCAAAAAATTCTTGGCACAGTCTGCACTTGTCTCAATAAGTGTTGCTTGTATCCTGGCCACTTTGCTGCCAATTATTCCAAATATCCCCTTGCTGCCTTCATCAAGAACCTCTACTTTTATCCTGTCCTTTTCACTAATATCAAGATCAAACTCTAAAAGTGCAGCAAGTATCGCATCGTTTACCGTCTTTCCGGTCGTTTCTACACTATAAGACATCTATTTATTGTCAGCCTCCTTTTTATTAATAACGTACTTGTTCATATATAACTGCTGACCTACTTGAACAGCGTTACTTATAATCCAATATATACCTAATCCGGCTGGTACACTAAATGCAAAGAATGTAGTTATAAATGGCATAACCTTAGTCATACTATTTGCAGTCGAATTTGCCTGTGCTGATGATGATGACGATTGTGTTTGTTGCATCGTGTACTTTGTAGAAAGCCATGTTGTTAAGCCTGCTAATATAGGTATTAATAATAGTGGCAGGTACCTTAAATCTGTCGTAAACTTTGTGTAATCAAAAGTTGGTGTTAACCCTAGGTTGAAAATTCCAAGAAAATTAAGATCCAAAACTTCGGTGGTAGCAATCAATCCTTCTGCTTCGCTTATTAATTCTGGGTTTTCATTAAAGTAATTGAGGATTGGTATATCATGTGAAAATGTCTGCATCGTGCTTCTAATTGCCTCTGGTATCAAGTTAAACAATGCCAAAATAGTCTCATCGCTTTTTTGGAACATGTACTTTAACGGCTGAGATATTACCCAATAAAGTGAAAATAATATGGGCATCTGAACTAGTAACGGAAGACATCCACCTGCAGGATTAATCTTGTTTTCGGAATAAATTCTCATCATTTCCTGGTTAAGCTTTTCTTTGTCATTTTTATATCTTTGCTGTATTTCCTGAATCTTTGGCTGAACTTCCTGCATCTTCGCAGTTGACTTATATTGCTTTATAGTAAGAGGCAACAATAAAAGCTTTGTAAAGATAGTAAAAAATATAATCGCAAGACCATAGTTGCGAAAAGCAATAGTATTATAAATAAATTTAAGTAAAATCCCCAATGGGTGGGCAATAAATCCAAAAAGATTTGCCATTTGTTACCTTTGCTCCTTTTCTTTTTTTATGGGGTCATAACCCCCTGGGTGGAAAGGATTGCATTTAAGTATTCTCTTAAACGCTAGGAAACAGCCTTTTATTGGTCCATACAAAGAGATGGCATCTATTGAATACTGCGAACAAGTTGGATAAAATCTGCAGCTTGGCTTTTTAAGCGGAGAAATATACCGTTGGTAAAATTTTATTGCCTTTATAAGGATATTTCTTATCATAACTGCCTCAAATTATATTTTCCTGTTTTATAAAACATTTTAATTCTTACATTGTGATCATTTGACAAACATAAAGCTTTTTTATGTCAATCAAATATTCTTTTTGTAGAATAATTACTACTTTTTTAATTTCCAGGTTTTTTATACATGTCCAACTTTCTCAGCAAATAGTTCATTTCCTTTTTTATATCATCAAAAAGAGGAATATCTTCCTTTTTTCTTGATACAATTACTATGTCATACCCTCTTTTTAATGATCCTTCAACCAACCTGTAATTTTCTTTAACAAGTCTTCTTATCCTATTCCTTGTTACGGCCTTCCCAACCTTTTTACTTATTGTGATCCCAATTCTGTTCATATCCATATTATTATTTAAAACATATATGACTAAATATTTAGTAGCCAGAAATCTGCCACGTTTATAAACTCTCGCAAACTCATAGTTTTTTTTTAATGGAACTGTAACAATCATATCCATCATTCTTTCATTACCATTTAACAAACAATAAAACCTCTCAACGTGCAGAACCTCTATCTATAGCGGTATTTTCGAAGAACCATTCTAACGAAAAATCTGGATATCTTTTAACCTAATAGATCACAATTTATACTATCTTATGCAGATAGAACTTTTCTTCCTTTAAGCCTGCGCCTTCTTAGTACTTTTCTTCCACTAGAAGTTTTCATTCTTTTTCTAAAACCATGTTCTTTTTTTCTTTGCCTTTTTTTGGGTTGATATGTCCTAAGCATAACTATAACACCCCCTATTCCTTTTGTGTTGTAAATCGTCTAAAATTATTTTAAAAGTTTATAACAACGACAACGGTTATGCAACAAAAATTCGTCATTCATAAACTCCGACGTCTCAATCCATTAAATTATATATTATTGATTTATGTCATGTCAAGGAACATAAAAGTGTCAAAAATACTTATTTTGAAAGCTAGTTATATTATGATAAAATAATATACGATACATGATATGGTGCTTTATTATTAAGGCTATACCAAATGTTGTCAATATCCCAATAATACTACGAAAACTGTGTGAATAAAAATGTATATACGCAAAAAAAAAGTTATTAAATTCACATAATTAACAAATAATCGCGAATTTCTTTGAATACATTCATTAAGTTCAATTATCTTGTGGATAACTTAATTTTTCAATATTGAATACCTTATTTTTTTTTGATATATTATACATTGTTAGCGGTTTGGACAATCTTACTTTATTATGTATTTACCTAAAATCACTTTCACGTGCATTTTATATATGATTTTTCTCCATATGTAAGATGCTTATGTTTATACAAATGTTACCGCAGATAAAATTACTTTAAATTACCAAAGAAAATAATATTTATTAAAGGATATTAAGAAAGCTTTTGTGCTCTTAAGCTATATACTATTTTTTTATAATTTTAGGAGAGATTTATATTATGTCACGACAACTTAACGATACCTGGAAAAAAACGCTAGAACTATTAGAGAATGAGCTTACTTCCATAAGCTTTAACACATGGATTCAGACAATTGAACCTGTTTCTATCAGTTCAAGTACTATTACTTTAAAGGTCACATCAGTATTTCACAAGGGAATATTAGATTCAAGATATAGGCTTCTTATTGAAAATGCAGTTAATCAAGCAACATCCAAAGAATACATAATAAAAATAGTAACATCAGAAATGCAAGAAACCTATAATCAAAATGATAATACAAACGATGATAACGGGGTTTCTTTACTCCACCCTAAGTATACCTTTGATACATTTGTAATAGGTAACAGCAACAGATTTGCACATGCTGCATCACTTGCGGTTGCAGAAGCCCCAGCTCGAGCATATAACCCTTTATTTTTGTATGGTGGAGTTGGTCTTGGAAAAACTCACCTTATGCATGCCATAGGTCACTATGTCCTTACCAATAATCCATCTTTGAGGGTTTTATATGTTACTTCAGAAAAATTTACAAATGAGCTTATTAATGCTATTAAAGATGATAGAAATGTAGAATTTAGAAATAAATACCGTAATATTGATGTTTTGTTAATTGATGACATTCAGTTCATTGTAGGTAAAGAAAGAACCCAGGAAGAGTTTTTTCATACATTTAATACTCTTTATGATGCTAATAAACAAATTATTATTTCAAGTGACAAACCTCCAAAGGATATAATAACACTCGAAGAAAGACTTCGCTCAAGATTTGAGTGGGGGCTAACCGCAGATATTCAATCACCAGATTTAGAAACCCGAATTGCAATATTAAGAAAAAAGGAGCAACTTGAAAACCTGAATGTTCCTGATGAAATAATGGTATTTATAGCTGATAAAATAGCATCAAACATTCGTGAGTTAGAAGGAGCTTTAAACAAAATTATTGCCTATTCTCTGCTTACAAAAAATGAAATCACTTTAGACCTTGCAGCTGAGGTCTTAAAAGATATTCTTTCTTCTAATAGAAAAGAAATTACGACTACATCCATTATGAAAGCAGTATCACGTTTCTTTGATTTAAATACAGAAGATATGAAGTCAAAGAAGAGAAATAGAAGCATATCTCATCCCAGACAGATTGCCATGTATTTAACGCGTGATCTTACAGACCTCTCTCTACCTAAGATTGGAGAAGCCTATGGAGGAAGGGATCACACTACTGTAATGCACGCATGTGATAAAATTATCAATGAAATAGAAACAAATTCTGAAACCAGAAGAACAGTAAACGAACTAAAGCGAATTATTAAAGGAAATTAATTTTTTTTGAGTCAGGGGTAATTTAAGAATTAACGTTGTAGTACTAACCAGAAGATTTAAAAATTAAATATTTTGTTTGTATAAGCTAGTTGTTAGTTAGGAATTTGGAAACAATAGGATTTTTTGTAGAACAAGAGTGTAAGTTGAATCTTTATTATATTAGGTTATTAACAACCTAAATTATATTTTTGTGGATAACACTCAAAAACATCTGCGTTTACTGCGTTTAACATCTTTTTTTTTAACTTTTATGTGCTAATTTGCAACCTTGCTTAAATACCAGCAAATTCACCTTTTTTCGACTTTTAGGTTTTTGTTTTTTTTTTATAGTTTGTTTGATTGTTAATAGTTTTCTTGTTGAAAAACTATCAAAAAATTAATATAATGTTTAATTGTTAAATAGAAATACATTTTGTCAACCACAAAACTAACAGGCTAAAGTTAACTTATGCCTGTTATAGACATACTTTTACACAGAACTAACAAGGCCTACTACTACTACTACTGATTTTATTATATTAAATAATATATAAGGAGATGCATCTTTTATGAAAATAATTTGCTCAAAAGAAGATCTACATATGGGAATTAATGTTGTACAAAAGGCAGTATCAACAAAAAGCACACTACAAATTCTTGAAGGAATTTTAGTTGAAGCAGGTGATACTTTAAAATTGACCGGAAATGATTTGGAAATAGGCATTGAAGCAACAGTAAATGCTAATATCATTGAACAAGGGTCATTTGTAGTTAATTCAAAAATAATCGGTGAAATAGTAAGAAAACTACCTGATTCTGAAATTAGCATGGTCTATAACAACGAAGAAGCAATTTTAAATATTGAATCTGGCAATTCACATTTTAGAATTAGAACAATGTCTCCAGAAGGTTTTCCGGCACTTCCTGAAGTAAGGAAAGAGAACAGCTTTGCAATAAACAGAATTATACTTAAAGATATGATACGTCAAACCATATTTAGTGTAGGGACAGATGAGTACAGACCTATTCTAACAGGTGTATTGATTGAGTATAAAGATGGAGAGTTGAATTTTGTTTCGCTAGATGGTTTTAGAATTGCTAAGAGAAGTCTTGAAATTGAAGCAAACATAGAAAATTTTAATCTTGTTGTACCGGGTAAGACGCTTAACGAAATTTCTAAAGTGCTACAAGCTCAAGAAGGTAATGTATATATATATAACTCAAACAATCAAATCTTGTTTGATGCTGGTAGTTTTAAGGTAGTATCCAGATTGCTAGAAGGAGAATTTTTTAATTACAGAAGTGCGATTCCTAATGATTATGAAACTAAAATTACAGTAGATACTCACGAATTAATGAGTAGTATAGAAAGAGCATCACTTATGACAACGGGTGAACAAGAAAAAAACTATCCAGTAGATTTTAATATAGCAGATGATAAGCTTATTGTTACTTCAAATACAACAAAAGGCTCAGTTAGGGAAGAGATAAGATTAGAGATGGAAGGTTCTGATCTTAAAATATCATTTAATCCGGCATACTTTATAGATGCTTTAAGAGTGATTGACGAAAAAAAGGTTAATATCCTTTTTAGAAGTATTGGTGCCTGCACGATAACGCCTATTGAGGGTAACGAATTTGTTTATATGATATTACCTCTATTAAAGTAAAAGCTTAAGAGGAGTTTAAAAAGGGAGTAAAAATTTGATAGTAAAACGCCTGAAGCTTATAAATTTTAGAAATTATGAAGAGCTAAATATTGATTTTTCTGATAATTACAACTTAATTTATGGTGATAATGCTCAAGGAAAAACAAATATTATTGAGGCTCTTTTTTTCTGTGCAACAGGACGTTCTCACAGAACAACACGTGATAGTGAGCTTATAAAATTAAATGAAAATAATTTTTACATTAAATTGGATTTAGAACACGAAGCTTATGAGAAAAATATTGAAATTGGTTATGACAAAAAGCATAAGAAGATAAAAATAAATGGAAGTCCTATAAGAAAAATAGGTGACTTAATGGGAAACCTATGTGCAGTGATGTTTTCGCCTGAAGATTTGATGATTATAAAAGAAGGTCCTGCAGCAAGGAGAAGACTAATTGATATTACAATAAGTCAGTTAAGGCCAGTTTATTTTTTTAACCTACAGCAATATTACAAAGTATTAGAGCAGAGGAATAATCTTCTAAAGAGCATTAAAAAGGACAAAAACCTTTTGGATACGCTAGATGTATGGAATCAAAATCTTGTAAATATAGGCACTAAAATTATTATAGAAAGAGATAAGTTTATAAAGAAATTAAACAAATATTCTTATGAAAAACACTTAAAACTTACAAATAATGAAGAGGAAATAGAAATTGTTTACAGTCCTTCCATTAGGTGTGAAAGCTATGAGAATCAAAACTTGGTTAAGAATATATTTTTAAAAAATTTGGAAAGACTAAAAGCTAGCGAATTAATGGTTGGAACAACTATGTGCGGTCCTCAAAGAGACGATATGGATATTTCATTTAACGCAAATAATCTAAAGGTTTATGGATCACAAGGACAGCAACGAACTGCAATTCTTACTATGAAGCTTGCAACAATTGATGTTATACAAGAAGAGAATGGTCAAAAGCCTATTTTGCTTTTGGATGATGTTATGTCTGAGCTAGATGAGAAAAGACAGGGATATTTATATGAAAATTTAGTTAAGTTGCAGACCTTTGTTACAACTACAGAAAAAAAAGTTGATTTTAAAAATAGAGGAGAAAAGATATTTAAGGTAGTAGATGGCAGAGTATTTGTCGAATAAGTCAAGTTAGGCATAATGTTTAAGATATGATAGATAGGCATAATGTTTAAGATATGATAGAATATACTTAGGAAATTAACGATTAGAATTCGATATGCTTCTTTGAAAAAGCATATGGTGGAGGCTAGAGATGTTCTTACATTTAGGTGGAAATGTTGTGGTACCAAATAAAAATATAATTGCAATTTTTGATCTTGATAAATCAACTATTTCTAAAGATACTAGGGAATTTTTAAAAATTGCCGAAGAAGAAGGATTTATTGAAGCAATATCTGACGACTTACCAAAATCTTTTATTATAACTGAAACAGATAAAAAGAGTAAAATATACCTTTCCCCAATTTCTTCTTTGACTCTAAAAAAGAGGTCGGATACAAAAGGAAGCATTAACAAATTAAGTTAGTTAATGAACACGCAATATTATAAAAAATACTGTTATTTATCAATAAGATAAATATAATATAGATTGAAACGATATGAAAAAATTAATGGATAGTGGAAATACAAGGAGGATTGAAATATATGAATGATATTATTGATGGAAAAATGTACGAAGACGAGCAAATTCAAGTTTTGGAAGGACTTGAAGCGGTTAGAAAAAGACCAGGTATGTATATCGGAAGCACTTCATTAAGAGGACTACATCATCTAATATATGAAATTGTTGCCAATAGTGTTGATGAAGCATTAGCAGGAAGATGTGACAAAATAGAAGTTATTTTAAAGAAGGATGATATGGTTACAGTAATTGACAATGGAGGCGGTATTCCTGTAGGATTACACCCAAAACTTGGAATCCCTACAATTGAGGTTGTTCATACTATACTTCATGCTGGAGGAAAGTTTGGAAGTGGTGCGTACAAAGTATCTGGTGGATTACATGGAGTGGGTGCATCTGTTGTGAACGCTTTATCTGAGTATATGGAGGTTGAAGTAGCCAGAGGCGGAAAAATTTATAAACAAGTTTACTCAAGAGGCAAAGCTATTACTAATGTCGAGATTGTCGGAGAAACTGAATTAACTGGAACAAAGACAACTTTCAAACCTGACAGTGAAATATTTGAAGAAATTGATTTCGATTATGACTCACTTATAATAAATGCCAGAGAAATGGCGTTTTTAAATAAAAGTATTTCATTTATTATAAAAGATGAAAGAGGAGAAGAACCCGTTGTAAATGAATTAAAGTATGATGGTGGTATCATATCTTTTGTTGAATATATAAATAGAAATAAGGGAGTATTACATGATAAACCTATATATATAACAGGTGAAAGGGAAGATGCAAGTTTAGAAATTGCCATGCAGTACAATGACTCTTATGCAGAGGGAATTTTTGCATATGCTAATAATACTGCTACAACTGAAGGCGGAACTCATTTAACTGGATTTAAATCTGGACTGACAAAAGTAATTAATGATTATGCAAAAAAGTTTAATTTTTTAAAAGATAGCGATAAAAACCTTTCAGGTGAAGATACTAGAGAAGGATTGACAAGCATAATAAGTGTAAAGCTTGCAGAACCGCAATTTGAAGGACAAACTAAAACAAAATTAGGTAATAGTGAAATTAGAAGTTTTGTAGAAAATATGGTAAGTGAAAAGGTTGCAGCTTATCTAGAAGAAAATCCAAAAGTTGCAAAAGCTATTTTGGAAAAGACTCTAAATGCCGCAAGAGCAAGGGAAGCTGCTAGACGTGCAAGGGAACTAACAAGAAGGAAAAATGTTTTAGAAAACACTACTTTACCTGGCAAACTAGCTGATTGTTCTGAAAAGGATCCTGCATTAACAGAAGTTTTTATTGTTGAAGGAGATTCTGCAGGGGGTTCAGCAAAACAAGGCAGGGATAGAAGATATCAAGCGATACTTCCATTATGGGGAAAAATGCTAAATGTCGAAAAGTCTAGAATAGATAAAGTGTATCAGAACGAAAAATTATTACCAGTTATATTGGCTTTAGGAACAAGTATAGGAGAAGATTTCGATATTACCAAACTAAGATATCACAAGATAATAATTATGGCAGACGCAGATGTTGATGGTGCACATATTAGGTGCCTTTTATTAACTTTCTTTTTTAGATACATGAGGGAACTAATTGAACAGGGGTATGTATATATAGCGCAACCTCCTTTATACAAAGTTACTAAAGGCAAAGAAGAAGTGTATGTATATAATGATAAAGAGCTTGATAAAATATTGGAAGAAAAGGGCTGGAAAAAAGGAGAAGGTAATTTAACACTGCAAAGGTTTAAAGGACTTGGAGAAATGAACCATGACCAGTTATGGGATACTACTATGAATCCTGAGAGAAGGACTATACTAAAAGTTGACTTGGATAATGCTCGTGCTGCTAGTGATACAGTAAGTGATTTGATGGGTGAAAAAGTTGAACCAAGAAAAGCATTTATTCACACACATGCAAGAAATGTACGAAACTTAGATATTTAAGCTTATGGCTGTATTGTATTATTTAAAAAGACTAAGGGTATTTTCAAAAGAATGTTTCACGTGAAACATTCTTTTGTTATTGTCTAGGAAAGTATACTTTCCTAGACAATGGGGATTGCAAAGGGGAAGCCCAATTACTGTTTAAGAAGGGTGCTTACGGATGCGGAGCATCCGTCTAAGGAAACCATAAGGTTCTCTAGCAAAAAAAAAGTGGCGAATCTCACTTTTTATTTTGCAAACGGGTATTATTCAAGCACAGTTGTACATAGGTAGAACAATCTGCTTTTTGATTATGTATAGATATTGTTGAAGCAACAGAACAGGCTAATTATTTCGAGAAAACTAACTGTTCTTAGAATATAAAAATGCAATCGCTTTATATGCACCATCCGTGGCACATAAAGCTAAAAAAACATCCTGTTTTTTTTACCCATTTTAATATTCTACTCACCGAGTTTTCTGTCAAAATAAAGCCAATCGTACTATATGCTACAACAATATCATCATAATTCTTCAGAGAAATTTATTCTTCAGACTTTTTATATTTTTCACAGCTACTTGTGAATATAACTATTAAATTGTTTCACGTGAAACAATTTAATAGAATAACATGCAATTTTTTTGAAATTCATGATATAATAGTGATTATAAAAAATATGTCGCTTTTTAAACATGCGCGTGGGTTGAAATATGATATAATATAAAACAGTAGAATTTAATGGAAATTTTAAAGGGGCTGATTATGGTGGCAAAAGTTATTGCTCTTGCAAATCAAAAAGGGGGTGTAGGAAAAACAACTACTGCAGTAAATTTGAGTTCTTGTCTTGCCTATAGAGGCATGAAGGTTTTACTGATTGATACAGACCCACAAGGGAATGCGACTAGCGGTCTTGGCATTGATAAGGATCATTTACATAAATCTGTTTATGATGTACTGATTAATAGTGAAACAATAGCTGACATAATAGTTGATACTAAAATAGAAAAACTTAAAGTGTGTCCTTCAAATATACAGCTTGTTGGAGCAGAAATAGAACTGGTTTCAGTAATTTCACGTGAAACAAGACTTAAAGAAGCTATATCAAAGATAAAAGAAAACTTCGATTATGTAATTATTGATTGCCCTCCGTCATTAGGTTTGTTAACTATTAATGCATTAACAGCTGCTGATACAATACTTGTGCCAATTCAGTGTGAATACTACGCTCTTGAAGGGTTAAGTCAACTAATGAATACGGTAAAATTAGTTCAAAGACATTTAAATACTAAGCTGGAAGTTGAAGGTGTAGTTTTAACTATGTTTGATGCTAGAACAAATCTTTCTATACAAGTTGTTGAGGAAGTTAAAAAGCATTTTAAAAATAAAGTTTATAGAACAATTATTCCTCGAAATGTAAGGTTAAGTGAAGCTCCAAGTTTTGGTCTTCCAATAATATTATATGATCCGAAATCTAAGGGAAGTGAGTGCTATTTAGAATTGGCTGGAGAAGTTATAGAATATACTAAGGGGGTATCAAATTAAGTTGGCTAAACAAGCATTAGGTAGGGGATTAGGCGCACTACTTCAAACAAACGATAATAATTTTGAATTTAATAGTGTAACTGAAATAAAAATAAATGAAATAGATCCAAATCCAGAGCAACCGAGAAAACACTTTGATGACGAAAAGCTATTGCAACTCTCAGAATCTATAAAGAAACATGGTGTTGTTCAGCCAATTATTATTAAAAAGGAAGGTAAGAATTATAGAATTGTTGCAGGTGAGAGAAGATGGAGAGCTGCTAGGTTAGCAGGACTTACCACTATACCTGTCATTATTAAAGAACTTTCAAATAACCAGGTTATGGAGATAGCTCTAATTGAAAACTTGCAAAGAGAGGACTTAAACCCTATTGAAGAAGCGGAAGCATATGACAAGCTAATATCAGAGTATGGTATGACGCAGGAAGAATTGTCAACATTAATTGGAAAAAGCAGATCTGCAATTGCAAATACTGTTAGGCTACTTAAATTAAGTAATGAAAATAGAAAAAATGTTATTGACGGACTTATAAGCAGTGGACATGCAAGAGCTCTTCTTGCAATAGAAGATGAGGAGCTTCAGAATAAAGCAGCTGATGAAATAATAATGAGAGAGCTAAATGTTAGAGATACAGAAAAGCTAGTAAAAAAATTTTTAAACAGTAATATTAATAATACTAAAAGAAAAATTGAAAAAGATGCAGAATATATATTGATAGAAGAAAAATTAAAGGATATATTCAAAACAAAAGTTGATATTCAAAAGGGTAAGAAAAAGGGAAAAATATCAATTGAATATTATTCTGAAGAAGAGCTTGATAGAATTCTTAGTCTTATAGATAAAATTAGCTAGGAGTACTACATTGCCATTGAAATGATAAGGTTTCTTCGCAGGGTTTCCTAAAGGTGATTCATAAAACTTAAAATTGGAGTTAAAAATGAAAAAGATTTTTTTACTGCCGTTTCTTTTATGCTTGTTGCTTTCAGGTTGTCTAGGAGGAAAAAGTGACGGTTTAAATAATCAAATAACATCCTCGCAAAAAGGTGTTTACGACATAGATGATCAGACAGCGGTAATACTTGATTCTGTTGTTGATGTATTCAAAGAGCCTAATATCCGATCTGAACGAGTAACACAGGTACTTTACAATGAGCCAGTTAAAATAGTTGAAGATATTCGGGATTGGTCAAAGGTGCAGTTAGTTGAAGGTTCTTTAGGATACATTCAAACAAAATATTTGAGTGCTGATTGTTCAAGCCTGCTGCCAGAGAAAATTAATCTTCGTGTAATTGTATCATCTAAAACGAAGGAAGTGTTATCTAGTGCTAAAAATGGTATCACTATTAAAAATATAGTTTTAGGTACTGAATTGTTCTGCATTTCACAACAAGGCAGCTGGTATGAAGTCAAGCTGCCGGAAAATAAAAAGGGATGGATAAACAACCATGGAACATTTCAGGTTAAAGCAACTGAGTCTGTACCCTTCACCTCTGACATAGATTTTGTGTTAACTTTAAAAAAGTTTATTGGTTCAAACTATCTTACTGGAGGAATAAGTTCGTTTGGCATGGACAGTTCGGGACTTTTATATATCTCAGGAAAAATTAATGGGATAAGCATAGCAAGAAATCTAAAGGACTTTTATCTTTCTAAGGAAGGAGAAACTTTTAGTTTTGAAAATATAACAGTTGAAGATCTAAAAACAGGTGATATTTTGTTTTTTTCTGACAGCACCAAAAGTGAAATAACTCATGCAGGCATACTCATCGGTAAAGGGCAGTTCATAGAGGTAAGTATTGATAGTGGCATTGTAGTGATATCATCTTTAGAAGGCGAACTTTTAAAGCAACATATAGTTGGAATAAAAAGGATATTTACTCCAGTATTGTAGGTTTCGCTATATTTCTTGTTACTATTCACAGGTTGCTAAAGAGATATAACTTTCGCAATAACGGAAACTTCGCTTCATTTGCAAGAGCTGTATAGTTCAGTTCGGGCAAGCCGAAACTCGCAAAACAACCTTTTAAAAAGTAATCATTATATAAGGTTTTCGATGAGTGCAATTATATTCTCACTGGCGTAAGGTTTTGCAAGAAAGCTGGACATTTCCTTCATATGCCTTAGTCTGAGAGGGTTTTCAAGTGTTTCCTTTAAAAGTATATCGAAGTTGGAGTGGTTCCAAATCCTTGCAGCACACCCTATATTCAAAAGGAACTGTGCATTTTCCTCCTCTTGTCCTGGAATGGGTGAAATAATAAACATAGGCAACCCTTTAACCAGTGATTCAGCGATAGTCATACCTCCTGGTTTAGTTACAATAAAATCTGAAACGTCCATATATTCGGCAACCCGGTCAGTGTAACTTATCACTTTCATTGTCTTATTTGATTGGTTGGCAACCCTTTTAAACTTTTGTTCCTGTCTTTGATTTCTACCAGTTATAGCAATGATTTGAAGGTCCTTTTTGCTTTCAGAAAGAATCTTAAAAGAAGAATTCATCTTACCATAACCAAGACTTCCTCCCATAATAAGTGCGGTATGTTTTCCTTGCTCCAATCCAAATTCATCCATAAGCTTTTTACGATCATTCTTTATATTAAATTTTGGAGATACAGGTATACCATACGCAAAAACTCGATCACTTTCTATTCCCCTTCTAATCATATCAATTTTCATATACTCATGTGCTACTACATAAGCATCAACAAAATCATATAACCAGAAGGAATGAACTATAAAGTCTGTAAGGATGACAACTATAGGCACCTTTGTTCGACTTTTGGATTTGAACCTAGATATTAGCTGCATTGAAAATGGATGCGTGCAGACTATGACATCAGGTTTAAATTCATCCATAAGATCTTTTATTTTAGAGGATAAAAGATGACTTACACGATTGCTAAAATCGTAAATATTGTCGCCAGTTTCGGAGTGTTCATAAAGCATACGATAAAGCTGTGGTGTCTTTTTGATAGTGCCAAGATACCCACCTACTACAAGTTTATCTAAAACAGGATTAATATACTTCAGTACATCCACAATCAAATGCTCTGAATCGGGATATTTATTTTGAAATTCTTCCATAATTGCCTCAGCAGCCTTCAAATGCCCTCCGCCAACTGAAACAGTCAAATATAGTATCTTCACAGGCTCCAACCTTTATGGTACAAACATTTCAACTAATTATAGTGCATTTTATAAGTTTTCGAAAAAACATTTTCCACATACTAAAATAGTTTTCTATATTAAATATATCATGAATTTTGAAGAAATTACATGATATATTTGAGTTTCTTCAATTTGCCTTTTGATTATGGTAGATATAGTGTAGCAACAGATCAGGCTAATTAGTTTTCTGGCAAAATAAAGTCAATTGTTCTTTATGCAACACCATATCATCATAACTTTTTAAAAAATAGCACATGCGCAATTATATCACATAAAATCGTGTTTTACTTCATCTATTTCATTTATAATACGTATTTCTAGGTCTTCCGCTGGTGCATCTGCTATTAATCTGAAGTTAATGCCTTTAAGGTCTACAAGTACTTCTTTACCTTCATTTTTCACAGCTATGACCTTGAACATAATGTCCGAACCATAAGATTTCCGGCACACGACGTCTCCAACCTTAATTTTGTTTTTACTCACTAAGACCACCATCCACCATTATATATAATTATGCGCGTCACAGGAAATATTTTAGTATAATAAGAAGAATCACACCTGGAACGCCTAAAAAACCTACAACTAAAGCGGTTCCGAAATTGAGTGCAAGGTTAAAATCAAACAAACCGCCAATGATGTTTATTAACACAATAACTATTCCTCCGATTATAGCATTATAAACAAGTTTTAATAAAATTTTGATTGGAACGAGAAAAGCTCTTCCTATTAAAAACAAAAGAACAATACCAACAAAATAAGCAATAACAACTCTAAAATCCACAAACATAATCTCACACCAATCTCAAGTTATTAAGATTCTCTTGGATTTAAAATAAAATTACTGTAATAAACAAGTCCAACCTGTCCATAATGGGACTACTATATAATAATATATTACTTATTATTAAAAATAGTACTATTATTGTTGGGAAAATTAAATTATAAGATTTTATTATTCGGTGGTGCTCATATGCTAAACTGAATGTTTATGCTAAAACATATATGTCAATATGCTTTTAGACCAACTTTTTTTGCTTCAGTGATTAGAAAATCATACTTAACTTCACATGCTTTTATATTATATATGTAATACTCTATTATTTCATCACCTTTTGCAGCATCAAAATTCTTAACAGCCGTATCCCATTCAGCTTTTGCTACTTCAATCAGTTTAAGAAGCTCAGTTTCCTCACTTTTTTTGTCAATTTCTTTTGGCCTGAACAGTTTTTCATAAATCAACTTTTGTATTTTAAGACTACTTTTTTCAACTTTTTGTTGATTCCAAAGATTAATATTCATACTCTTATCATCCTTATACTATTAATATTTTTTCTGACTTACTGGGGGAGCAATAAAAATTAATTATGCCCTAAAATGAATGTAAGCCTTAGTTATTAGTAAGTATAGGCACTGCCTCTTTGTTATATTCAATTTTGCAAAAATTATGTTTGTTTATTAACTATGTTTTGAAGTAACTTAACATGACAGGCTGCTCGAAAAAGTAGTGTGTACAGAATTTAGCCAAAAGATCCCGAGCACATTAAGTAGATAGAAGGTTGAAATCCAATATGATTTTGATTATGTGCATATTTTCTCAATAAATAACTAAAAATACAGTTACAAAATAATAATTCCAGTATGAAAGGTTTAAATTATTTTCTCGGAAATAATTATATTTATATTTTATATCACGAAGCTTTCAAACGGAAATTATTAGATAGAGTTTTGTTTGACTAATAAAAAAAGCTCTTAATTCTAAATGTTATGAATAGGAAGGTGTGTTCTTATAAATGAAGTTTAAGTCAATTCTAACACTGATAATATTGCTAACACTTATGTTTACATTGTATACAACTTTTAATTATGTGTTTTATCCAAGACCCATGATGCTTCCAGGTACAGCGCTTGCCCAGGGAAATGGTACTAGTGATGAACAACTTTTGGCAAGAGCAATAAATGGAGAAGCACGAGGTGAATCTTATGAAGGTCAGGTAGCAGTTGGCGCAGTTATACTAAACCGTACTCGAGATTCAAAATTCCCTAATACCATTGCAGGCGTAATATACCAACCAGGAGCATTTACCGCTGTATCAGATGGACAGATAAATGTACCTATAGATACAAACTCCACTGTTGTAAAAGCTGCTCGGGATGCTTTAAATGGCTGGGATCCTACTAATGGTTGCCTTTATTATTGGAACCCGGCAACTGCAACAAGTAAGTGGATTTGGTCAAGGCAGATTATTACAAAAATAGGTAAACATAATTTTGGAATTTAAATATCAAGTGATTAAAAGGATATTTTAAGTGTATTTAAAGTTATAGCAATAAATAAAGCTTTCGGTAATAAAAACGAGGAGGAATAAAATGGGCATTAGGGAGAAATTATTAGACTTTAAACGCCGTCTATCCGACAGAAAGATGTATAGTATTGTAATAGTGATTATAGGAGCTGTTGCGTTTTGGGGCTTGTACCAATATAAGCATGCAGCAAACCTTCGGCAGGAACTAGATAATCAATACAACAGAGCATTTTTTGATATGGTAGGTTACGTAAATAATGTGGAAACTCTTTTAATGAAGTCTATGATAACATCAACTTCTGAAAGAACTGCAGCTACATTGCAAGAAGCATGGCGTCAATCTAATCTGGCGCAGGAAAACCTTGGTATGATGCCAGTCCCACAGCATATACTTGCCAATACATCAAAATTCCTTTCGCAGGTTGGTGACTTTTCTTATACATTAAACAATCAGAGTTTATATGGCAAACAGCTATCCGAACAAGAGTACCAGCAAATAGAACAGCTTCACGGGTATGCTCTTTCACTGCAAGAAAGTTTGGGAGAACTTCAAAACAATCTTTCTGGCGGTAGAATCAAGTGGGGAGATTTAGCCAATAAAGGTGCTGGAATATTTAGCAAAACTTCTTCAGAGCTTCCTGAGCAGCAATTTACCGATATAGACAAAACTTTTCAAGAATATCCTACCTTGATATATGATGGACCGTTTTCAGATCATATTACAACCGCTGAACCCATGGGTTTAACAGGAGATATGCTAAACTCCGAACAAGCTAAACAGTCTGTAGTAAATTTTTTTGGAGCTGATGTTATAAGGGAAATTAATGATCGCGGCAAGAATGACAATGGTGCAATAAAAACATATTCTTACCGAGTTTTGTTCAAAGACAAGCCTGATGAAGAAGATGCCCTAATTGATGTTACGCAAAAAGGTGGACATGTGTGTTGGGTACTGCAAAATCGTCCGGTTCCAGAATCTATTCTCACTATTGATCAGGTAAAGGCTGCAGGGCTGGAGTTTCTTAAAAAGCATGGATATGAAAATATGGTGGACACATATTATATAAAAGAAGATAACACCGCTACTATCAATTATGCTTACAAACAGGGAGATGTAACTGTATACCCTGATTTGATAAAAGTTAAAATTACCTTGGATAATGGTGAAGTTCTAGGTATTGAAGCCAAAGGTTATGTTTTTTCTCACAGGGAAAGAGAAATACCTGAAGCTAAAATTAGTGTTGACAATGCAAGGACACTTATTACTCCAAGGATGGAAATAATAAGTACAGGACTAGCTATTATTCCCACAAACTATAAAACTGAACTATTCTGTTATGAATTCAAAGGTAAGCTTAATGATCGCGAATTTTTAGTTTATATAAATACAGAAACCGGTCAGGAAGAAAGAATTTTAATAATACTGGATACACCTGGAGGAATTTTGACTATGTAATTATTTTTAAAACTTCATCTGCTTTTATAATTTAACACTGTAGTGCTTTTGCTAGATAACAAAAATTATGTAAATTCATTGCATTGCTCAAAACTATATGCTAGAATGATACTAAGATTTAGAAGTTTTAAAATATAAAGGGGCAATGCAATGGAATTAGATTTTGCTTCAATTTTTAATTTAATACTAAATATTTTATTTGTTTCCATACCAGAAGAAATCTGCTTGGTTATGATAATACTTATTTTTTTAAAGCAATTTGAGTTTATTAAGGTTGATTACGAAATTGCTAACTCATTTAGGTTTGAAATTCAAAAGATTGAGGTTATTAAGTTTTCTATTCCTGTGCTTATAATGTCGATTCTGTCAAATGTCTTGAAGTTTATAGGTGTTGGAGCTACACCTGTTCTTTTCATTTCGATACTTATTGTGATTATAGCAATTATTATTACATACAAATTACAAAGCGTAAGCAGCATACTAAAGTCAATTGCCTTTACTGTCTTAGGTTTTACTATACTTATGATTAGTGAATCTATATACATACCTCTAATACTCTACACTATGAACAAAACGATAGCAGAAATCAACAACAGCTTTTTGACTAACTTTTTGTTGTCATTACCTTCGAGGTTAATTCAAATTACCATCATTTTGTTCGTATTACTCAGAAAAACTACCTTTATGAAGGCCAACTTAATTAAACCCATTATAAAAAACAAGTCACTTTCAATAATATCTCTTACCACAGTAATTTTTAATGTTGTACTTTTGGCAATCCTAGGAAAACTTATAATATTTGATCGAATACTAATAGATATGCCTCTTTACATACAGCTTGGTGTTATAATTCTTACTGTTAGCTTTCCTTTTATAAATATACTCTGCCTTGTAATAGCAATTTACTTTGTTGCAAATAAGAGTAGCCAAAAAGAGCATACGGCAAGAGTTGAGTTTAATGATTCCCTTGAGAAAATAAAAGTGTTTGCCAGCCTTGGAAAATATGAAGAAGTTAAAATCATGTTGGACAGGCTTGACAACAGCATAAGAGAAATATATCAAAGGAGAGGTGGAGAATAATGAAAAAATTACTTCCAATTCTCAGCACTGTTCTAACTGCGATTGCACTTGCAGTGACATCTTCAGCAAGTGTTTGGTGTTTTCATCAACCAAAGACTCCTAAGTGCTTGCAGAAGTAGCAGTAAAAAAAGAGCCGCTCAGGCTCTTTTTTTTACCTAGGAGAGCTTTTATCCAATTGCGCAGGTTGTGCAAGTGAGCGCCTGATCAAAAACAGCGTTTCACTACTAATATCCTCGTAATTAAGACTTGATTGCTTTAATAATTCTTATGTCGTCGCCTGCAAAATGAAACATATTAAAACATCCAATAACACGTGATACAATTCTTTCATCATAATGCTTGCTAAGCTGTTTCGGGTTAAAGTTTGTTGAAATTATTGTTTTACATGGTTTAACTAAGTTATTCATTTCTCTTATGTTTAATATATTTGAAAATTCTGCGTACCTTGCTTCGCTTCGTGGCTCAGTGCCAAGATCGTCAATTATAAGAAGGTCAACATTATAAATATCGTTATGTATTGAGCTTTCTTCTATGTTTTCCCTAAACTTTCGTACTTTTTGCTCAGTTATTATATCAAACAGTCTTGGTGCAGTTTGATATAATACTGTTCTGTTCAAATTTAAAATTTCTTTTGCCACACAATTTGCCATGAAAGTTTTGCCTGTGCCAGTAGGACCGCAAAAGTAAAGTCCTTTTTCACCCGGTTTGTTAAAGTTTTTAGTAAACTCCTGGCAAAATGAACGAATTATCTTGATATTCGCCCTAGGTGATATTTCAATGCCAAACTTTTCTTTATCAATATAATCTGGATAGCACGTTAGATCAAAGTTTTCAAAGTTCTCTTTTTGAGTAAGTTTTAAATTTGATTGTGTATACATATAATCAAGTAGTTTTTGTTTAAAACATGAGCATTTTTCTGTACCATAAGCCGTTTGCACATAACCTGTATCATCGCAGTTGGTGCACTCAAAGCGAATCTCTAAAAAATCAGAGCCATAACCGCTTTTTTCTAGAAGCATCTGCCTCTTATTTTTAAGTATAATAAGCTCATTTAAAAGCTCTTGTGCTTTTTCTGTGTCCTCACCTAAGATTGCTTTGTTATACTTCACTCCTAAAATTTTTACGTCAAAGTCCAGCTCCTTAAAGTACGGCGTTTTTTTATAAAGCTCGCTTTTTTTCCTCTCAAGCTGATCCAATGCATCTTTTTGCTTTAACTCATATTCGCTTTTTAACCTGCTAAAAATATCAGATGACATATACACACACCCACCATCACTTTTTAAAAGATTTAGCTAACAACCTTGCCCCAAATGCCTACCCTTTAGGGTTAGCGGTTGGTTGATTTAAGTTCTTGTACAGGTTATCAAAATAATCATCATCATGCTTTCTTTGCTCAAAGCTTTTGTCCCGAGTATTTTTGTTTTGTGAATCCTTAGTATTTGCACGTTCTTTTTTCTTTTTACCTTCATATATCAAAATATCTTCTTTGAGGCGAAGTCCGCAGTTATACCATTCTGTAATTATAGCATCTATATAACGAAATGATGGATTAAATTTCCCTGTTGTTCTTCTTAACGCAAGATCAATAATATCAAAACTATACTTGTAATCCATGCACCATTTCTCAACATATTCATCCTCATATACTGTTAAAAGCCTTGACAGCTTTAATTTTTTGATTATATTTCGCCTTATGTCATTCAGCTTTTCATATTCAATGTAGTATTTATCCACATCAAAAGATGTTTTGATATTCTTGCTGTACCAGTTTTCTGCTACCTTTTCGATATAATTTGGAGCTAATCCTTTATGGTCATAGCAGTGTTGAAATAAAGTGTACATTACATCTTCATCAAACTTAAACCTGTCAAACCAGCAATCAATATTAGTGTACCAGGAAGGCGACATAATGCCTTGAAAAAAACTATTATTTATTGCAGTAATTATACTGTTTCTCTTTTGGTTGCGTTCACAACTGAGAAGAGCTTCTTCGGGCGTTGAAGCACCCTTCAAACGATAAATCTTGTTAATTTCCTTCTCTTTTAGATCAGTAAACACAATATTTTTATCGCTCCACTTTAATGCACCTACCCCCTCAAGGTAAGTTATTGCTTTTTTAACTTCATCAATGTTAAGCTCAAGCTTTTTTGACAGATCCTCAATAGTAGACTGCTTACCATGCTTACTAAGAAAACAACCGTATATGTATACTTTTAAAAAGTTTCCATGCATTGATGGCAAATATTCAGTTATAAAAATATCCGGAACTAAGGTGTCCGAATACAGTATTTCGTTGATCGACTCAAATATCATATAACCTCACCTATAATGTAAAAAAATAATATCTATTTCCTAATCAATTATAACACAGTATTATATCCAAGACAAAGGTGAAGCGTAGTAACTACAAAACGTTACAGTTCACAGTTATATCTCAAGTTACAGAGGGTCTGAACAGTAACCTACAAAACATTAGCGAAATGCACAAAAGAATTGGGTATTGATTTTTGTGCTGTTCTGTATTATCATATAATGAGTTCCAAAAATAATCTTTTGATATATACTGCATGGACCTATTGTTTTTAAGGAATGCTATGATTATAACCTAGAAATTTGCAATTGATTATTTTTATAACGCGGCAATCATGCGCTGTTAGCTCAATTGGATAGAGCGTTCGGCTACGGACCGAAAGGTTTCGGGTTCAAATCCTGAACGGCGCGCCAAATACAGTAAAAGACCACTATAAAACTATGTGGTCTTTTTTATGATTATTTCCCATTTTCTCTCCAGTTGGGTTCAAATGAATCTGTTTCTATGTTTTTGAATATATCATTTTCGAGGATTGTGTCTGAAACATTAAGTTGATTCTGAAGCTTTAATATTTCATTAATGTAATTTTCTCTTTCCAGCTCATTATTATTCCAATCATACACTCTTTCCTCTTCGTTTATATAGATATATTCATCAGTTACTATGTCATAATTTCTGAAAACAGCATAACCTTCTTCAGTATTAAAAAGGTCTTTGCCAATTGCAAAAGGCGTTCTTATTCCTAATATGTTGCCAACAGTAGGAAGAATATCTACCTGTCCTCCAACCGTGTTGTTGACCCTAGGCTCATCTATTTTCGGCCATCTAATAAATAGTGGTACTCTTTGAAGCTTCTTCCACTCAACTTCATTAATTTCAATGTTTAACAGCTCTTTGACCATGTCGAATTCATTTTTTTGCACGGCACCATGATCCCCATATAATACAATTATAGAATTGTCAAAAAGACCATTCTCCTTTAATTCTAAAATTAATTCTCCTATGGTCTGATCTACATAATTGGCAGCTTTTAAATAGTTTCCAACTAATGTTCCTTCATATTCTCCCACATAAAAATCCCCATACTCTTCAAAATGATTAAAGGGATGGTGGCTGGATAATGTAATTAAAAAGGAGTAAAATGGTTTTTGGGTATTAATGTTTTCAAGCGTTTGTTTAAAGAATTCTTTATCTGAAAGTCCCCATCCCAGTTTATCTGTGTTTTTGAAGTTTTCCTTGCTGATATATGAATCGAATTTTATTGATTCATAGAAGTTATCTCTATTCCAATAATCTCGTTTGAATGCGTGAAATACATAACTGTCATACCCTTTTGTTTTCAAGAGGGATGGCAAAGAGATAAAAGTGTTATCATAAAAACGGTAGTAAACTGATCCGTTATCTGCTGGGTACAATGAATTATTACACATAAACTCGGCGTCAGAAGTATTACCACCCGCAACTTGGTAAAAGAAATTGCTAAAGTATACAAATTCATTAACAAGTTTGTTGAAATTAGGCGTCACTTCCTGCCCATTAACTTCAAGATTTAATAAAAAATTTTGCATAGCTTCCATTTGAACTATTATAAGATTTTTCCCCGCAGCAACACTTGTGTACTTATTTCCACCGCTTGGCCTGTTATTGTAAAAATCTGTTACTACTTTTATTTCTTCAGGTGTAAGCTCAGTATCATGGAGAAAGCTTTCGTCTATAAATCGCTTCATGTCATAATAATGAAAGTACAGAAGCCCTTGTTTGCTTAAAATATAATTATCATCCTGGGGCAGCGAACCAGCTGATATTTGCGTGGTGGAAAAATAAAATGTTGAAAATGCTATCACTATAACAAGAGAAAATGCAAAGAATTTTCTTGAAATACAAGCTTTGATACCATTTCTTTTGTTGCTCATTATTCTAGAACAGACTATCCAGATTGGAATGTCAATAAATAACAGAAAGTCATAAGGCTTTAGTATGCTCTTCACGCTGTCTCCTACCTCTCCAGCAAGAGTTACCAGAAATAAGACAGGTATTGTTATGGCTTCGCAATAATATCTAAAGTATAATGTGTCTGCGAAAATTATTGCTGAAAACAGTATATTTGAGACAATTATTGCACTTTTTCTATGTTTATTAAATATGCTCATTATTAAAAAAGTATATATAACCAATACTGCCAATGTAGATAAAAACATTAGCTTATTTGAATTTGAAAGTAAAGGCTGGGCAATAAGGGTTGCAGTAACTTGGAAATAAAGGTTTTTTGCAAACAATATTGCTATAAAAAAAGATGCAAATAGCATATCCTCTACTACAAATTTGCTGACTTTTTCTGTATATAAAGTTTTTTGTAAATTAACTGAATTATTCATCTTACCTTGCCTTCCTATAACAAATAAAAAACCAGGAAACATTACCCAGTTATGGATTTTACCCACAATAAAGTTTTAATACTTATATATTAAACGAAAATTTTTTAAAAAAGTTTCATTTGTTTAAAAAGAATTTCCATTTGCATCCTCATTTCATAGAAAAGTAAACCTATCTATGAAACAAAAAAACAACAACCTAATTATACTATAGTCAATAAATAAGTGCAAAAACTATATATAAGTTAAAAGAAATATTAATATTATTAAGTTATTGTTCATTCCATTTTACAAAAGGTTTTTCTACAAACCCTTCAATATTATTTATAAGAACAGTCATCTGTGCTCTTGTTATTATTTCATCAGGATAAAACAATCCATCCGGATACCCTTTGACAAATTTGAAGGTTGCCATTCTGACAATAGGTTCATACGACCATGTTCCTTTCCTCAGATCTTCAAACTGTTTACGAGCATCTACTACCGGCTCTGATAGTTTAAGCAATCTTTCTGCCAACACAGTCAACTGTTCTCTGGTTACGTGTTGTTCAGGTTCAAACCTGTTTTCGCCGGTTCCAAAAACAATTCCATACTGATTCGCTATCTCAATTTCTTTTTGCGCCCAGTGACCTTCTACATCATCAAAGCTAACGCTTGATGACTCGTGCTCAAGTTCGTGCTCGAGTTCGTGCTCAAGCCCAGACCCAAGCTCAAGCATTTGTACAACTAAGGTTGTCATCTGCGCTCTTGTCACAGAACCGTCAGGATAGAACATATTACTTGTCATACCATTTATTAGACCCTTTTTTTCAGCTACAATTATTTCTTCTTCGGCCCAGTGTCCAATGATATCTTCAAAATACCTGCCATTTAAGCAAAGTGAGTAATAGTCCCAGACATCAGGAGTCTCTTGTCCTAAACTCCAGCTTCCAGTACCCTTCAAATCAAATTTTTGCACTAAACTAAGTTTGTATTTGATTGACCGCTCATTTTCATACCAAATAGTATAAAAACCTGGTGAAAGCGCTGTTCCAAACACGTAGGTTTTATCGTCTTCGGGCTTTACATTGACAACAAGGTACGGTGACTGACGGTCTTCATCATAGAATTCATACGTTTCATGTTTGAGTTTAATTTTTTCTATATCGTTAAGGCCTATGCCGTAGCCACCATAAGTGGAACCGCTTTTCCAGTAACGACCATAAAAAGGAATGCCTAGCACGATTTTCTCTTTTGGAACTCTTTCAATTGCATAATTAATTGACCTTTCCAAAAACCTTGCACTGGCAATAGGTCCGGGACTGCTGCCCTGCCAGCTCTCATCATAAGCCATTATCATTAGATAATCGCTGTGCTTGGCCAATTCTTGATAATCGTAAGAACCCTGCCAGAGTTTATTTATATAAAATGGATTTGCAGCTACTGCAACGGATATTTCCTTTCCAGGTGATACTTTTTCCCTAAGGAGCTTAACAAAGTCTGTATAGTTATCTCTATCCAGCTCATTCAAGCCTTCAATATCTACATTAACGCCATCAAGTCTCCATAGGTCTATGGCATCTGCAACATCCTGCGCAAGCTTTTCTCTGTCACGAAGCGCATTTCGTCCTGCCTCAATATTCCAATGATTACTGAGAAAGGAAACAACCTTGATTCCTCGAGTGTGCATATCATTCAAAAATGAAGATGAATATCTATTGGTTAGAACTAATCCTCCACTACTATCAATATCAAAAAAGCTAATGGCAATCTGATTCAAGGATCCTTTGGTTCTGTCTACCAGTTGAGTATACCCTGAAGTTTTACCAAAATATAAATATGTCATATTGAATTTGTCGTCATTACTAAAATTATTTGAAAATGCTGTAGAACTACTTAAAGCTTGACATAATACTAACAATGCCAAAGATAACCCCATTATTTTTCTCATTTTGACTCCCCTTATATTTACATGGCACAATATCTATCTAGTCGTACCATTTCCCCTTTTTTATAAGTTGCTTTACACTACCCTTTACATAATATGATTGCTTCCTAGTAAGTCGCTTTGCGACTTATTCCTGCAGGCTAACCTGTAGGAAATTGCAACTTCATTGCAATCTAGTGCATAATTATATTATAAGTGTAAGGGAATAAAGAATTTTATTCAACGAGCAATATCTGGTATGTAAAGCTGTTTTTTAAAGACACTGAGTAATTATAATCGACATTTTTGAGTGCTTTTTGTGGGTTTTTGAATTTTTCTGATAAACTGATATAACTATTTTTGTTCAAAATACCGATTAATTAATTGAAGGACTAATTTTTAAAGAGTAATAAACTTACTATTTTTTGAAGTATATTTTGAAACTTGTATAATAAACGGGATATTACCCTTGATAGACTAGGAGATACTTTATGGATATTGCTACATTGTTAGGTGTTTTTGGCGGAATATTTTTTATTATGTTACCTATATTAAATGGTGCTTCACCGATGTCATTTATCGATATTGATTCAATTATGATAACTGTAGGCGGAGGTATAGGTGCAACACTAATCAGTTACAGAATGCATGAAATAACAAAGCTTGTAAAGGTTGCAGCACAAGCCTTTGTTTCTAAAAAAACTTCCCCCATTAATACTATTAATTTACTGATACAGCTCTCACAAAAGGCTCGAAAAGAAGGGCTTTTGGCATTAGAAGCAGATCTTGAAACGCTTAATGATGATTTTATTAAGCAGTATCTGCAGCTAATAGTTGACGGAATTGATCCTGACGTTATACGTAAATCAATGGAACTTGAAATTGAAAATATGATGATGCGCCATGAAAGGGGGCAAGGATTATTTAAACTGATGGCTAGTCAGTTTCCTGCTTGGGGTATGATTGGTACATTAATTGGTTTAATACAGCTGCTTGAATCATTAGAAACACCTGAATCAATTGGACCATCAATGGCAGTTGCCTTAGTTACAACTTTTTATGGTGTAATTCTTGCAAACTTTGTATGCAACCCTATTGCTAATAAGCTAGCAATAAAGAGTGAGGAAGAAATACAGGAAAAAGAAATGATAATCGAAGGTATTTTATCAATACAGGCCGGTGAAAATCCAAGAATCCTAGAACAGAAGCTCAGTACGTTTCTTTCTCCGGATCAAAAACTTTTACTTATAGACAAAGAAAAGGAAATCGGTGAAAATATTGGTAATCTTGATACAGAAAAACAGTATTCAATATGAGGTGAACCATGCTAAGAAAGAGACCTTCCAGAGATGATGGAGGAGATAATTGGATGACAACATATAGCGACCTTGTAACGCTATTGCTTACTTTTTTTATAATGCTTTTTTCAATGGCTGTCTTAGATCAGCAAAAATTTAAGAACGTGTCACAATCGCTCCAATCTGCCTTCACACACAATGACAAAAAGTCTGGCGAAATGCTTTTTGATAATGAAGGCGATGTAATGATTGATTTACTAAACAATAACCAGACCATGGTTGATAATAAAGGGAATCCTTTGCATTCCGAAAGCCCTGACCAAGCACTCGGACGTGTGAAAAGACAAATCACTGATTCTATTACTGATCTTGACATTAGCGAATATGTTACTGTTATAGATGAAGAATACAGAATAATACTAAGACTTGATACCATCATTTTATTTGATATGGGTAGTGCTGAAATTAAGACTGAAGGTTTTAAGGCTATTACTGAACTGGGCGATATTTTAAATACCTTAGGAAACGAAATTATTATTAACGGTCATACTTGTGACCTTCCGATAAATACATCACTTTATCCAACAAATTGGGAATTATCCACAAAAAGAGCCTCTAATGTTTCTAGAATACTTATAGAACAATGTAATATTGATCCATCAAGGATAACAGCTGCTGGTCATGCCGAATTTAAACCCCTTATCGCTAATACCTCTGAAGAAAACCGCAAGCAAAACAGAAGAATAGAAATTTTTATTGAAAAGTAACCATTTTTATAAGTAGGCGTTATGCAAAGTAGACGTTTAAAATTCTAGACAAAGCAAAAGCGCTTCACAAAAAACGTTGAATGCGCTTGTCTGGAAAGTTAGGTCAAAAAAGATGCCACTTCTTTGGTGCATATTATGTTCATAATGCAAATGGATGGGGTCATATCTTTATTCACTTCCCATTATCGTCATACTCATGAGGGATTTCCTTGTAATCAGCAACATAATGGCCATTAACCACCGTATAATCTTTTGTTTCGGTTTTATTTTTGAGATCATCGGGAGCTTCAAGTATGCCCGCAGCATCATAATAAATTTTTTCCAGATACTCGAATTTTGAGTATATTCCCTGACAGCACCAAACTAACGCATTTCTTACATAAGCCGCATGTTTTTTGAATATTTCATAGTTAAGCTCTATCCCGTGACTTGCCGCAAGTAATAACGAAAAAGATATAACTGCTCTGGTATTACCCTCCCGAAACGGATGTATTTGCCAAATGGATGCTGTTATTCTTACGAGCCGAAAAAGGGTCTCCTTTTTAGCTTTAACAGATTTCAGCTTTGTGATTTCCTTAAAAACGGAGCTGAGATCATTTTTAATATCGCCCGGATTGCTGTATCTTACAGTATCTCCGCCTAAAACAATTTCAGGCTTTGTCATCTGAATCGTTCTGAATTTTCCTGCAAACTCATAGATATCACCAAAAATGATCCTATGTATCTCACAAAGAGTAGCAGTATCAAACTTGCTGAATTTCGTTCCGTACACTATACTCATTGAATACTGCGTAATATCCCCCTCAGCCTTTTTAAGCATTTCGGCATCTTTGATACCGCCTTTGTTTTTAATAACAGGTGCATCTTCATACAAATATGGATCTCTCATGTTATACCTCATTCATATTATATTTGGTGAGAGTTTGCATGTAACCATCCAGAAAATTTTGTTTACCTTCCGACCATTGTTCAAGAGAACTGTGGGTTTCTTTACTTACTGGCAAACCTTCAAGCGCAGTCATTGCATCAGTAAAGTTCAATACCTTTTTCCGGTTTTCCGCAGAAAGCATATCCATCTCCGCCGAGTACTTTAAGAGAAGGATTCTGTGATACAGATCCTCATTCAATATAAAAGAAGCTGTCTCAATTTTCGAAAGACTATCATTTAGTTCAGCAATTTTTGCTGTAAGCTTAGTTCTTTTTACAAGCTGTCTACGTATGCTCTCAAGTTTATTAGCTTTAATATATTCGCTTTTCAGTTTTCCACCGATACGTTTTTGCAGGTAGTAGTATTTTTTATTTAATATATTTTTTTCAGAAATGTAGCCTTCTGCAATTGTGTTAATATTTTTTGTCTCTCTTATCTTTTCAGACAGCAATTTAACATATCGGTTGTACAATTCCTTATGTTCCATCACATCCACCTCCTTATTTTTATAATATAACACATTTAACCTACATATACAATGCTATTATAGTATATGTAGGTTAATATTAAATATATGTTCTTGAATTGAATTCTTGATAATAAATAAAGCGACAAACCCTGATTTCAAACCATTTTTTGAAAGAAGGTTTGTCACCTTATCTTAGAAAGTTTGGTCAAAAAAGATGCCGTTATTTTTGAATATTCAGTAAAATATAATAGCGATCCGCAATTATTCAAATTGCTTTTTTCGTAGCTCTGTTATGAATAATCCTATATTGCATCCTATTCTGTCCAGCATTGTTTTTTCGTCCTCGCAAATTTGTCGTTCTTCTTCTATTGCATTATCTACATTCTTCAATAGAGATTCGCAACGGAAGTTACCTTTTGTATTAAACCCTAAAATGTCTGATACTTTCTTACTGGTATAAGTATGCTTGTTGCTAACTTTACTATTACATAATATCTGTTTTTCATCACCTTTGATATGTTGTGCATAAGCGTCAGGCACATGCAACAGCAACCATATGTCAAAACATGGGTTTGTTACAACTATTATCTCATCGTCTTTTATAGCTGATAGTAACTCAGTAAAACCGGCCCCTGCTACTCCATTGTAAATATCTAAATCAAAGACGACTACAAACTTGTCACTTTCTGAATAAGTTGAGTTTGCATCAGCTTTAAGTTCTGCTCGCTTTTGCTCCGCAAGTTCAAAAAGTTTTTTGGGATTACTCCAACCTTGATGCATTCCTGTTTTCTCAAGCGGAATAATTTTAATCGCATTGTGTATACCAAGCTCTCTTTTGTAATTGCATAGCCATGTAAAGTATACCTATTCGGTATTCTGGCCTTCACAAACAACATAATATGCAATTCTAACCTCACCTAATTGTCCAACATCAGCCTCCCTGGTAAGGGGACGATATTCTCGAAGCGGCATTACTCATCACCGCCTTTGCATTCTAGCTGTGTAAAAAAGGGTAACGCACCATATCTTCCATCTAAATATGCTTTGTCAATTTTGCGGTCATATCTTTCGCTAAATTTATCAAGCGAATAAATGACCGAAGCATTTTCTTCGTTTTTTTCGACAAACCAAATCTCATCACGTCTAAAGACATCCTGTGACATTATTGAAGATTCATGCGTTGTAAAAATGAGTTGTGTGCTTTTCCCCTTAGTAAATTCTACAAATAACTCAATTAATCGTTGTGTTACCTTAGGATGCAGACTCCGTTCAAGCTCATCTACAATATATACTCCACCTTCTTTGTTTTGCATTACTATTCGCAATAAGTCAAATATTTTTTTGGTTCCATCCGATTCCTCTGAAAAAGTAAAATCATACACGCTATTTTTATGATGAAGTACTATAGTAGTCACTTTTAGCGGTTCATCCTTACCTTTTTGCTCAATTCTATACCAGCCTGTGGGTCCCGAGTGGATAATTGCAAATCTCTTAATTATTGAATTATTCAGATTTTCATCAAGTGTTTTGGTTATTGCTTTATGCACTCCGCTCGGCAGCCTTGTTTCCAATTCAGTCATATCAAGATGCTCATTTTTAATATCAACAATTCCCGTATCAAAACTACTTACAGCATCAACAAATGCTTGAAAATTATCTTCGCTATTTTCATAGCACTCAAAACTCTGAATTACTGTGTCAGGCATTATAAATTCAAGATTTGTACCAAAGTACTTATAGACATCAACAAAGCATAGCAAGTTTTTGCTGCTTGTTGCTTTCTTGCTTTTATTAATTGTGGTAAGAAGCAATATCCGTTTATCATCCATAAAGTCGTTTGAAATATCTAAGAAACGGCTTTCTTCGTTTGAAAGATGAAGATAGCTTTTATTAACATTCAAACGATATGAACCCTGAAGATTATCTATCTCTCTTTCATAAATATACTCCTGTTTGTCTTTGCCGGGATACAATCGATAAAGCCATTCAGTAATCAAAGTCTGTTGAGATAAAATCGCTGAAAACCCATAAGCATAAAATGAACCATTGGTATAGAATTCAAATTCAAACATTGATGGCTGGGTTTTGTTTTTTTCTGACAGCTTGCAAAACATACCTCCTGCATCAAGTGGAAGATTTGATTTTATTACATAAGAAGCAAATCTCATCGCTTCAAATATCTTGCTTTTTCCAGACGCATTTGCACCATAAATAGCGCTTAATTTAAGCAAATTGATATCCTCAATTTTATATATATGATCAAGATGATTTTGAGTTCGCCCAGCAATCATGGAAAAAGTTTGCTTTCTATTATAAGATAAAAAGTTTTCTACTGAAAATCTGATTAACAATTGAACCACCTCGTTTCAAGTTTAAGAGAAAAAATCTCTTTTAATTATTATATTACCACATATCAATTTATTATACAACGATTTTGAAGAATGTTTAGAGATTTTTTCTCTGAAAATACTTCGCGGAACTGTATTTTTTACAATTTAGAGAATAAAATTGTACAGATTGATTATTTTTGGGCATAGAAAAGACAATCCCACTTTTAACTAAGTCAAAAAATAGGTTGTCTAGTTGGCGGAGAAGCGGGGATTCGAACCCCGGCTAGAGTAACCCCTACTAACGGTTTAGCAATGCGTTATATAACCTTTAGCAACTTTTAACACCGTCCCGTAACCTATTGATAATGGTCAAGTTGCCATAATTACTCATTAATAACTTGTTCTGTTTTTTGACTACTATGCATAACTTTAGTAGCCAAATAGTAGTCAAAAAAAGTAGTCAAACAACCCCTGGGGGGACTACTGTTTTCAAAGCGAGAGAGTTCCCTCCCGAAAAAATAACCCCTTTCCAAAGGGCTAATTCCCCAAAAATTCCCCTAAATATCCCCAAGAATGTTTCAAGAGATCATCTTATCAATGGATTCACGGTATAACCGCTCAATATGAACCCTATGATAGCATAATTTATCTGCAACATCTTTCCATGCTGTTGGTTTTCCTTTCTATTTCCAGAAACGGCATTCAGTTCCTCTATGCTGGATTCTTCTCAACTTGTTGGGGTAAAGAAAAGGATACCTCCTGATAGAGATACCCTTCAGCTGAACCCAATTTTGGGTTGACCAAATTTTCAGGCTATTTTCTTAGCTTCCTGCTTAATTAATTAATTTTCTAATCTTTGAATTGATATATTATTCTTACTCATAACATTAAACCCCTCCATAACTCATTGATGATATTATCAGTCTGACAGCGGTTCTAAAACCCTGGTCAAAAGCTACTTCTTGTACGCAAGATTCTAAAGCACATATTGCACTTTCAAGTTCGCTCCAATAACCTTTGTTATCTTTCTTCAGATCTGATATTGCAGTTTCAACAATTGCTGCGTATTTAACATAATCTGTTGTCTGCCTCACTATGTCGATAATCATTTTATCGTGATCGTCCGGATGCATTTCGATTAATTCTGTAATTGTAATACTGTCTAATTTCTTCATATACATTAACCCTCCATAAGTTTTGATTAATACCCGGATAGCATAGAAATTTACTACCGGCTTTATCCTGAGTTGATTCACCGGAAAGGAATTATCCCTTCCGTCATATTTGTCTTTTGCGTGGGGTCTAGATAGTAATCGCATCATCCTTTCAAAATAAAATTAGTACTGTATTTCATCTAAGTTATAGTAGTATTATAACGGTGTACTCTGGCGTATGGCTAAGTAGCCGCTTTATGTCTCTGGTTTTGGCGTTGTTTAGCCTCCATGCCAACCCATGATGTTCATCATAGAATATTAAGTCTTTCCCAAGCAGTTTTTTTAGATCGCCCTCCTGATAGTCATAAATAACTTGAAGTATTTTTTCTGGATACACAATAAAGCCTCCTTTTGTTCCTTGAAAGAAGGTTTCAGTGATGCTATAATGTAATAACAAAACTGACCTTCTGCAAGGTTGGTTTGGTTAAGGAATCCGGGTTGTCCGCCAAGGTCAGCCGGGTTCCTTTATTTTGAATTGTTTTTACTTTCATCAATAACTTCTAGCAACACTGGTTTTAATAATCTTACTAATTGCGCAAAAGAACAACCATGATTAATGCTAGACAACTTTTCTTCATTAGTATAACCATTGTTTGATAGCCAATTGACGGCATCCTCTCTGGTGCTCTTTGGCACAATATCAGAACAACCCCATAAACTACCTAAACGATTGATAGCCTGCTCTGGAGTGTCGAATGTAAGCCACCACTCTTTAGTGTTATCATCAAAAGCTTCAATCAAAGAATTTCTAATAATTCCAGGTGCATGACCATCATACCGTTTAGTCTTTTTTTGGTCGTTTTTGTTGGTGTCTAGCCAATCCATAACTTTTTGTTTATCGAATCTAACTGCATCGCCTACACTGAAGTACGGCAACCCTTTTTTGCGCAAGTTGTCGATGGTCCTAGGAGTTACTTTTAGAAAGTTTGACAATTCTTCTTTGGTTAATATTTCCTCACTCGAGTTAATCACCTCCCTTACATGTGGAATTATGTTGAATATAATAGAACTATATAGAATTAAATCGAATATGTCAAGAAAAAACTTCCAAATAAAAAAAGAAGCTTTGTGAAGCTCCTAAAAAAAATTGTAAAACATATTTGTTTACATAATTTCTTGCTGTTTCTCAGGTTTCGAATGTAGTTCAGATCTCAATCTCTTTATTTCATCGTGCATCATACCGGTATAAAAATCAATCTCGAAAAGCTGTTCAGTCATCATACAAATTACGTATAGCATTGCCATGATTAAAAGAGAACCCAAGATTAAACCTATACCAGCACCTAGACCTACCCAGTTGGTTGCTTCCTCAGCTAAGACCGCAAAACCCTCTCGAGGAACTTCGATTATGCCGTATTCTTGGAAAATAAAGATTGCCGCAATTACGCCGCCTATGAATTGAACCCATGCAATAAATTTTAGCCATGATAACCAATCATTGCTACTTTCCATAGAACCGTCTCCCTTTTTATTACATAATACCATATTGGAGTGGGGAAGAAGACAAGATTATTCTTAAGATTGCTCAAAATAGCTTTACATAATATTGCACCTTTTAACCTTTTAATAGAATCTTATAAACTGTACTGTTTTCTTGATAGAATAGACGTTCAAGCTATTAGCGCAAGACGCTTAACGGATATCATTCTCCTTTACAGGAAGCATGTATACTTGCCGATCAGGGGAAAGAAGCGTCATAAGTTGATAATTAAATCACAGTCGAAACAGCATTTATATTTGTTTTATTTATTTCTGCCGCCTCCTAAAACCTTAAGCTTAGATTCGTGACCGTTTACCTGTATAGAGAGGTTGTCCAGCTTGGTTTCAACATCATCAAATCTTTTATCATGCTCTTGTAGTTTTTCATAGGTTTGCTTGTAACCATCAAAAAGTGCATCAAGCTTTTTACCATGCTCATTTTCGATTCGTACAATATCCGTTTTGTCTGCCTTCTGATTAATCTTTACTTCCAATGTATCAAATCTTTTATTAAAGTCGGAATACATCTTTTCAAGCAGTTCAAAGGTTTTATCATCCACAAATACCGCCTCCTTACTTACTGGGTCTATTATATCATAGTGCTAAGAGAGAAGGAATATGTTTTTTGTTTTGTTGCATTTTGTGTGAATTGTATCTATATTCTCTCGTTGTCATTTCATCTACCTGATTAGACTGGATGAAGATTTCTCACTCTTCTACCGGGACATCAAGGAGCATGTACGCTTTTTCGATTCCCAAATTAGAAGTCAACTTCCAATTTGAATATTCGTTTGCAACTTTCATAAATCTTTGAGCTGTTCTATCCGTAAACTAAACTATTTTAGATATGTGCTTATCGCGTGCTATTTTCGATTTATAGACGTTTTACAGGGAAGATATACCCCTTGTAGCAAGCACGCGAAATAATGAATTTTAGCTGTAAATAAATCCATTTTGTAATGATGTATTCATGTCTTAACATCTAATATCTTTTTTGAGTGCAATATCACCTAGAAACACGCTCGAGAACCACCTGAATATGATACAATAGCGGGGGTAGGCGTTAAAAAAAAATAACAATTATTAGGATGTAATGACGTCGTTACAACAGTATTACTGCCCCTAAATAAACTCCTTTATTATTGCCAGTACAATTCCATTTGCAATTCTTCTTTTCTGACGGCTCGGCTTTTACCTGATAACGCTTTCTAAAATTTAGAAAACGGAATAGTTCCCGTTTATCAGTCCGACAAGGGTACCAAGCTTGTTAACGCAAGAGAGTTGCATGGCTTTTTAAACGTTGGGACGAGATTTAATGATTGGGTTAGCCGCAGAATAAGCGAATACGATTTTGAAAAAGACAAAGATTTTATCGTACTCAAAAATGAGTACGGCGAAAAAACAGCGTTTCAGGAATATTGCCAGAGGGAATTTAACTACACAAAAATGATGGCATACGGATTCATTGAGGTTGCTGAAAAGTACCTTGTAGCATCAATGTTACAAGTGCAATCAATTTCAAAATATTGATAAATTAATCTACTAAGTGTATAATAATGGTATAAAACTAATGGAGGCGAGTACTTATGTTAAAAAAATATAGGCAAGCTATAATTGGCTTTGTGCTAGGTGCGGTTATCTTTGGCGCATTTGCCGTAAGCGCTGGTAATGTTGCTGGTAACAACACAAGCAACGTAAATATAGTAGGTGAAACAAGCCAACTTGAAGAATTCATTCTTTACCGTTCTGAATGCCGCCTAAACATTGACGGTGAATTTTATGACAACGAAGAATTGCCTTTGCTGAACTATAAAGGACAAACATATATTCCATCTGACGCATTTGAAAAGATATGCAACCAGGTTGGAGTAGACTTCAACTGGATAAGCGAACTTAAACAAATACAAGTTGAAATCGGGGACAAAATCCCAACTTTACCTGTGAAGGAGGAACCAACTGTGAGCGAACCATATATTGACGAAAACGGAATTAACGTATCAGTGTTCGACGGCGTGGAGTATGTGAGTATATTCCAAGTTAGACAAGTTATTGATAACTACCTAAAGGATATTCCTCATTTCTACACATTCGATAAAGAAAACAAAACATTGATGATTAACGATACGCTGCTTGGAGGAGCTCGGCTTCCTGATGAATTTGCTACGCTAAACATTCCGCTATTTTACCCAGACGGAACCCAACACATAAAATATGATTTTTTTATTGAAAATATCCTTCCACTCCCTAAGAAATAGAGGGGCTTATTTGCCCCTTTTTTTAACTATGGTACTCTGTTATATGCTGATCCATAACGTTCATCACCATGGTCTGCATTCCCATAAGCACTGTCGAGATTTGGTTGTCTACGAACGATTCGCTTGCGAGTCCAGATACTGCGCTATTTATCTCCTGCGTAACCCAGTATTCAGCAGCATATCCCTGTAACGCATAACCCAAATCGACATAAGTAACGTAGTTGCTGTGAGTGTGGGAGTTATTGGCATAATTCGCACTTATCCAACCTCTAGTGGCGATCTCGTTGTCATTTGAACCGTCAAAATATTCAGCTTTTCCCGATTGGCTATTAAGTGTAATATTATCATTCGCCTCTATTACTATTTGGGTTTCAGAGTTTAAAAGAACACCATTATCACTAAATGCCAGTACACCTTGCAAAACATCAGAATTATTGTAAAAATCAAGTTCGCCATTTAAACCATTTTCATGTATTTTTATTTTATAGTTAGTTCCGACCGTCATTTCACCACCAGTTATTTTGGGTCCGTATATGCTAATAATAGCGTCTATAACTCCTGCCGTAATCTTATTAGCAGAGACATTTCCGATATGAGCATTAATAATCTGTGCATCGCCAATATGCGCTGTTAGAATAGCGGCTTCCGCAATGTGAGCAGAGCCTATAGCTGCTTGAGCAATGGCAGCAGAACCAACAGCGGCATTTGCAATTTTGGTGGCTTCAACAGAGCTATCAGCAAGTTTTGAAGCTTCAACCGCTAAATCAGCCAGTTTGTCCACGTCAATAGCTTGATTAGCAATTGCTCTTGTAGTCACAGAGGCATCTGCTAAATGCTTTTGCGTGATAGAAAAATTTGAGAGATTGTATCCTGACATGTATCCCGAAGAATCGAACACATCCTCAACAAGCTTAGTGGCATCAAACGAAGCCTTAAGTTGTTCTCCTATCCTTTCTAGCGGATCACCTATCTCAAGTTCGCATACCCATGGTTGAAATATGTTATATTTATGTTGCAGTATCCTAAGTTTAGGCGACTCGGGAGCAACAACATCGTCAATAACATCCACTATATCGCCAACAGAAAAATCCTCGTGTTCGTATTCCGGAAGCGTTCTAAGGTCAACCATAGCCACCTTGTAGTTGTGTCTGGGACAGCTGTTCAATAAAAGGTGCAATTCACCCTTTTCTTTTAGCTCTTGAGCGTCATATATATTCTGATTCTTGTATATTGCAGTAAATTCTCTTGGTGAATATGAGTTATTAGTAATATATTTAACTCCGCCATTTACAGAGGCTATATCTAGGTCATCATGTCCAAAACAGTATAGCTTTGTTATAAGCCTATTGCTCTGTGTCCGGGTGATATGCTTAAGATTCTTCCTATACCGCACTTGGAATCCAGTACAATTCTGCCACGTATCGTTTGAGCGAAAATGCACTATTTTGTTGACTGAATCCCATAAAATATAGCCGCCCCATTTTGATTGAATTTCCTTGATAAGCGCAAAGCGGCTTACCTTTTCTGCCTCAATATCATGGATACCTGGCACGTCTACGATACCTATAGACCATCCGGAACCATCCAAAACAGCATACAAGGCATGTCCAGCACTGCCAACAGGATAGCGCCCACCTGACAAGTCAGAACCACCGCCAACAATAATAACCGCTAAATCGGCAGGTTCCGGCGCGGTTGGGTCGTTAGATATATTTGGTACAGGATACATCGTTTCAAGTTCACTCCAGCGTTCCTCTGCCATAAATTTAGCCCAGAGACTATTGTCCTCTTTACGGATAATATCTACTGCTTGCTCCCTAAGGGTCATCAAGATATTCCTTGCAATTATTAATGACAATTTTCTTCACACCTGAAAGCATTATCTTGTTGACTATAATATTGTGCCCTCCAACATCTGCTAACACCTCTGATACTTGGTCAATGTTGTATTTTTTCAACTCGAATCTCATTATTTTTGTTTCTCCTTTCATTGCGGATATAACGCTCATATTAATAATTTCGTGTACTCTTGCTTTTATTTTAGAAAACATTAAGGTCCGCCATCAAGCGGGTAAGGTCAATCAGATCCGTATCCTTGTCGGTCATTTTCTTATGTCTAATCAAGTCCGCTCGCAAATGTCGTAAAGCTAATTCCAATAACTCCATTTGCCGGCGATTTAAAGATTTTCCATCAACATAAATCTTACGCATAACTCTTCTCCTTACTCTTTTTATGATTCTACTCATATAGAAAACATCGTTATTTCACTTAAATTTGCTTTTAATCTGCTCAAATGTGTTTTATATCACTTAAGATATTAAAACCGATAATTACCCTGCTTTTCTTGTTTTTGCCCCGTGTTTTTGAATAAACTTTGCGTTACGTTTACTTCGGGGTGAAACATTCTGTCCTTTTGTATATGTTTTCAAAATTGCAGCCGCTTCTTGTATCAGTGATTCAGGGAATAATAGTATTGCCTCTGAATCGCCTATTCTGAAAGGCTTGAATATGTCAGGGTATACCTTTAGTAGCTTATTCGTAATTTTTATGCTTGGTATATAAGCGCTGAGTGTATTTTCGTTATACCGGCTTATATCAGAACCCCTTTTTATCCTACAAGGTAAAAAGGTAAATTCTAGTGGCTTTCCTGTTCTTTTATCTATCTCATAGATAACTCGATACTTACCTCTATATTTCAACATATTTACTTCCTCCTCTCTTTAGTAGTACATTTATCAATTCATTAAAACAGAACAACCAACTACTTACCTGATATGCATTCCCCTTAAGATTTCTTCATCAGTCACAATTTCACCCCATTCTTTCAGCACTTCTAAGTAACTGTTTAACGTGTCCAATATCTCAATTCTGAAAGTTAGTATATGGTTTTCTTTTTCTTCGTTAGGTATATTTATATCGTCAAGATACTTCCCGGCATTTTGCTGCCGCGTCAATAACCGGTTATAAGATTTTTTTACTTCGTTTATAATTTCAGGTGTCGGTTCCACTATTTCAGATATTTTCAAAGTCCGCTCCTCCTTTCAAAAGGGTAAGGTGCTATCTTCAACGCTCTGCTCCCACCATTGCGGCTTATTGTCCTGTGTTTCCCATCCGTATTGTTTTCGAAGCAAGTTGTCATCCCTAGCCATGTAGAAGCGTTTACATTGTTCATGAAATTTCAAACCTATTGTTATCTCCTGCCTGCCTGTGAAACGGCTTTTAAACACGTCTATCAGGGCATCACATTCGGAATAAGCCACCATGTATTTGTCTTCCCTGTCTTCATTTGCTATCCGGTGTACTCCGAATGCGTTATCAGCGAGGTTAGTTATGTCCCCGCTACCACCTACATCCATTTTTGTAACCCTTCCGTTTGTTTTTCTGGGATGAGCTACTACATGGACATGCACATCATATTTCTTTGCGAAAGCTGTTATTGTTTTAATGAATTCACTTTGTTTACGGTAGTAATCATCACCTGTGCCGCCTATCATCATCATAAGGTTATCTACTAAGAAAATCTTACAATCATGTCTTCTCGCTGCTGTGGTGAACACTCGCATCACACTGTCTGTATCTATAGCTGACATTGAGTCGTACAGGAAGAACTTATCGTAATACCAGGCTTTCATTTTCGCTGATGTCTGGTTGTCTACATACGCCCTATCACCCTCTAAGACATAGTCGTACTTGTGCGATATGTGTTCAGGCCCCGCCATTTGAAGCTCAATCCAGTAGCGGAATAATGGGTTCGGTAATTCACCAGAAAAAGCACATACACTGTGGACTTGTTCAACTGTTTCGATAAGTAATTGCCCTAAAAGAGTGGATTTCCCGCTGCCATTTAAGCCTGTCCAAACTGAAACCTGCCCCATCATGAAGCCTCCTATTTTTCTATCAAGCCCGCGGATTCCACTTGCGACTTTAACTATTTTATCTAAGTCTAAAGCTTTAACATCAGCCATTCTTATCAACGCTTCAACTGGCACATCCTTGGCATTCTTATACGCTTCGGTTATTTCCTCTTTTCCGCGCTTCACAAGGCACTCGTTTGCATCCTTGCAATCACCCGGTAACTCCATAACCTTGACACGCCATTCTCCAAGTTTCGGGATGAGCTTATGTATCATTTCTTTGCCGGGTTCGTCGTTGTCACCGCACAGGTAAATAGTTTTAAACTGTTCTAACCAATGGAAGTTAGCTTCAACCCAATTCAAGTCCTCGCTACCGTTTGGAACTGATACGACATTCCTTATTCCGGCTTCGTACAAAGCAAGTGCATCAAGCTCACCTTCGCAAATTGTCAGTGTGTCGCCTTTCACCGTTTGCATCCCAAACAATGTCGTTGTGTCAGTTCCTTCTTCCCGCCACATCTTCATTTCGCCCTTGTTTACTTTTCTGGCAGGACGATACTTTACAGCTACCTGAACACCTTCTTTGATGAATGGGAGAGCCATGTTTTCTTTACCGTCATCACCAACGCCATACATCTTGCACGTTTTTTCACTTATCCCGCGCAGCTTTAGATATTCCAACACCTTGTTTCCGGCGTCATTAACTTTCGCCATTGACTTTTTAAATGTCTTTTTGTATTGTTTGTATTCCTTTGTGTCCGTAATACTCACCTCCCCAAAATCAAGTAATAGCTTGTAAAATGTTCCCGATACTCCGCAGCTCCCGCGCTTGCAGTTGAATATGCCTGTTTCTGCATTCATAGCAAATGTGCCTTTGTCGTGGTGCTTGCCGCCATTGCAATAAGGACAGTAAACAGGTACCACTTGAGGTCCTTGCCTTGTGCGCTTTGTTTTATAGTCCCTGAAATGCTTCCGTGCAAACTCAATAGGTGTAATCATTCGAGAATCACCGTTCCTTTAGCAGGTCTGTCCCTGCTCCTTGTGGACAGTTTAAATTCAGCTTCATCCGCTTTCACGTTTCTCAAAATCCCAAAAAAGTAACTCTCTCTTTTGCTGTGCAGTGAAGGATTGTTTATCACTGTATGGCAAGCATACTTGACTACAATAGGCGGATACTTGTCCATTTCGGTATATACTTGATGTATTACGCTGTCGCTTATTTTGCCGCTTACTCTTGTTGTCCGTAGAATGTCAAAATATTCGTCAATTTGGTTCAGTGTTTCAGAATCATACCGGCGTCTGAAATTTTCAATTTCAAGAGAAAGATCTTTCTTTATAGTTTTATTTAATGTTTTCTTTTCTTGGTAGAACAATTGTTCACCTGTTGTGTTGAGCAATTGTTCTACTGTTGTACCCTGTTCTGGTTCTACTGTAGAATTCTGATTCACCTGTGGAACTATAGTTCTATACTCCCATTCATCATAATTTTTATTAAATGAAAGAATCCTCGGTGATGTATAGGTTGATTCCTTGATAACAATAATAATCTTAGCGTTTATAAGTACCTTTAATTCTTGTGATATGTACCGCTTGCTTATTCCTGTTACTCTTGCAATAAAAGATTCAGATAATTCAGCTTGTTTTCTTTGGAATCCATATAAATAGCGCCAACATACCAACACTATTTTTAGATGTGTAGCATTAGAAAGTGTCTTTATAACCACATCCAGTAATTCATTTGCAACTCGCGTATAACCATTTTTTAACTGAACATCAGCCATTGTTCCCACCAACTTTCAGTGCTTCATATTCATCCAGATGATTTTCAAAACCCTTTATAAGCCTATCCGAAAGAAATTCACCCCGGTACTTGCTATTCATATATGCCTTTAGCACTCTGTAATTATCGTTTGCTGGGAATCCCCGCCTTTTAGCATGCTGTAAAATCTCTCCGGTTGCAGTTATACGGAGATAATGCCGGAAATTGTGGTATTTCATGTTAACCACCTGCCTTTAGCAAGCTGTTGAGCTTTATAAGCCCTGATGAAGGAATCTTTCAGCCGTTTAGGAGTACCGTTTTGGTCTAGTATCTTTTCAAGCTTTTTCTTTTTATGCTCTATAATCAGCTTTTTAAGCATATTACCACCCCTATCCTGAAACCCTTCTAAGCTTTCCGTAGCTTGATTCTGTTTTCCCTTTTTCTTCATCATCGTATGGGTTTTTGAGAAAATCTACCATTTCGCTAAGGTTATACAAAAAACGATTGCCGGCTCGTCTCACTGATTTAAGCTGTCCGGTTATTACGATTTGACGCCAGTCGTGTCTAGAGACGCTTGTTCCAGGATCTATGGTTTCTTTATATTCGTCATAACCCTTGTCGATGGTCCTAATTTTTGGCATCATTTTACCTCCTTATTATTCTGGTACTCAGGGAATAAATTTGCTTCCGGCATATCCAATGCTTCAGATAAACGTTTTCGCCATCCTTCGTAAACATAAATTTTATGATTTTCTATATTACAAATCGTTCCCGGAGCGATACCCGTCAGTTGTGAGAGTTTCAATTGAGAAATTCCCCGACCTTCGCGAACATCCCTTAAATTATTTTTTTTTAGCATTTAATCTCCTCCTTATTGACAATGCGCTTTACAGTACAATATAATCATAGCAGAAATAAATCATAAATGATATTTATAATTTATTTAGAATTAATTAATAGGAGAAACTGATTATGATTATAAACAAGGCACCGTTTTTATATTGGTATAGGACAAAATGCTTTATAGAAAATAAAAGGATACAAGAGATTGATTACCATAACAGGATCGCCTACATCATTAAAGACGCTCCTTCGTTGTTACAAGATTTTATTAAGATAGACATAAATAATGAAGAAACAATAATAGACTTTGTAAATAACTATGGATTTTTAACGCATGAATTTGCAGGGGATAAAGTCAAAATCGGCACTTTGTCATCTAAAGGGTTTAAAAGCACCTATTCCGAAAGTGTGGATTCCTTTAAAGAACGGGTGGCAGAATTTAAAATGCTTCTAATTCTCCATAAAGTGTATACATCTGATGAGCCAGTAAGTGTCTTGCTTAATCCCAACAACGCTATATCGTGGCATTACAGGATACTTAGTGAGTTGCGCCAGAGAACACGAGGCTATTTAGACATAAAAACAGAGAATAGCGTAATAAAAAGTATAGCCATCAAAGAACAAGATTATTTCGAAGGAATGGAATATAGTACTTCGATAATCCATAGTGAAAAAGATTTAAAGAGTGTTGCATCTGATATACTAACGAGAATTATAAATGAGGGTATAAAAGATATTTGCCCAATGCTTAAGTTAAACAATGAATTTAACGAGATAAACAGTACATGGAAAACACGCTCTTTGTTGGAAATATTATATCTTAAGTACTACGAAACAATTTCTAATGGAGAAGAACTAAGAAGGTGTGCTAATGAAAAATGTAACAAAGAAAAGTATTTTCCTGTTAGAATAGATAAAGTTAAGAGATACTGTTGCAACGAGTGTGCATTTCAGGGTATGCAAAATGATGCTTATAGAGAAATAAGAAACCCAAACAGCAACAAGTATTCACCCGCAAAGGCTAAGTTTCAAGAGGTGTATGGAAAATTATATTATCTCGATTCTTACAATAGAATCGATAGAGAGATTTTTAAAAAATGGAGTAAAAAAGCAAGAAAAAAGCTAAAGGATATAAATAACGATACTATAAAACAATCAGGCTTTATTGAATGGTTAGGTGTTTTAGAAGAAGCCCATAAACAGGCCAAAGAAGGCAAGATAACATATAAAAAGCTTGAGGAAATTATAACTATTCTAACTAGAGAATTGGAGGTTGAATATAATGGCAAGTATCAGGAGAAGAAGTGAAAACAGTTGGCAAATTATTGTTTCTTGTGGTTATGATGGTGAGGGAAAAAAACTAACAAAGACAAAAACAATAAAACAGGATCCGGAACTGAGTGAACTACATCGCCATTGAAATGGCGAGCTTCGAGCTCCCGACAAAACAATGAT
>CAYPLH010000022.1:0-57973 GCA_964411505.1 uncultured Clostridiaceae bacterium
ACCCGGCTTTCATCTCCCCATTGAAATGCGGAGGATTCCCACCGGATTTCCTAAATTTTCAAAACCCTCATTCAAAAGGTTCTTTATGTAACTCGCATCATAATTCTCATTCTGATATTATTTTTTAACTTAAAAAATTTCGTTATATTTAATCTGTTGTACTGTTAACCTTATGTTTGAAGCGCAATTATTTTTTATTACAATAAACGTAGCGTAATGCAAACAAATCAATATAACGATAGAAAAGCGAAGTATATAACGTTATATTAAGCGAAATGATATCGCTTGTTGTTTGATTTAGAATGCATACAAAGATATAATACACATATAATGATGTTCGGGGGAGTGCGTATGAGTAACAATAAATGCGAAGGAAAAATAACCATTGCATCCATTGCCGAGATATTAAATGTGTCGCCAATAACTGTTAGCAGAGCATTGTCTGGTCAGCCAGGAGTTGGTGATGAACTCAGAAAAAAGATAAAAAACATGGCTAAAGAACTAGGTTATAAAAAGACCAAAACTATCGATAATGTATCAATTTTGCTGCTTATAAGAAATAAATATATAGATGATAACAGCAATTTCAGTCATATGGTTCACGGCTTGGAGAATTATCTTAAAAAGTATGGTGCAAAGTTCAATATGGAATTTATTGATAAGGAAAAGCAGGAAAATATGGAGCTTCCATATAATTTGGAGAGAAGAAATAAATTTGACGGAGTAATAATGATTGGATGGTTTGAGGATAAATATGTTAACCTAGTAAAAAGGAAGATCAACAATCTTGTATCGTTCAATCACTACTCATATCAAGTGGATTGCAATTATGTCTACTTCAACTATAACAGAACAGGTTTTAAAGCAGCAGATTATCTGATTGGAAAAGGTCACAGAAGAATAGGCTTTTTGGGAACTGAAGGTCTGTTTAGCAACCCTCAGAGATTTTTGGGTTTTAGGATTGCACTTGAAGTTCACGGAATTGAACTTATTGAGCGCTATGTAATAAACAAAAGGGATGAGATTGAAGCAAAAGTTAAAGCATTTATCAATAATAATGATCTTCCCACGGCACTTATTTGTGATTCAGACAATACTGCGATGAAACTCATTAAGATTTTGCACGATAACAAAATAACTGCACCTGACCAAGTATCGGTTATTGGAATAGGAAACACAGCCATTTCCACAATGTGCATCCCCGAGCTTACTACGTTTGATTTGAATATAGAATTTGCGTGTGAAAGCGCAGTAAGAGTGCTGCTTGGGCAACTGTCCGACAACCCCGGACCCAATAGGGCAACATATATAGACACGACGCTGATAGAGAGACAATCGGTAAAGGATATCAATAAGGAAAAGGGTGAAGCTGTTGAATAGTTTTTTCAGACTGCTAAGTTATTGCAAGAAATATATTTTAATTATTATAATAACACTAGTATTTAGTACTGGGGCAATTTTTGCCGGTATGACGGTACCCTATCTTACAAAAGAGATAATTGATAATGTGCTTATGGTAAAAGAGTTTGAAAGGTTAAACTTTTTTGTAGGTATGCTTATTATTGCAGCGGTAATTAAAGGTGTGACCATGTATATAAGATCATATCTTTTTCAATATGCGTCTCAGAGGATAGTATATGATTTTCGAAGTCAGATTTATGACCGACTGCAAGCCCAGTCTTTTGAGTTTTATGACAAAATGCGCACTGGTCTTTTAATGAACCGCGTAGTGGGTGATTTAAATGCTATCCGGCAGTTTATCAGTATGGGTTATCTGCATATATTTGAGAGTATAGTTTCCTTTGTATCTACATTTGTAATTATGTTGAGTTTAAGCGTAGAACTTACGCTTGTAGTGGTAATAATACTGCCATTTGTATACTTTAACACGAGCAGGATGTCAAAATTACTTTACCCAGTATTTTCCGGGATAAGAACAGCTTTTGAAGATCTTACATCCAGAGTTCAGGAAAATGTTAGTGGGATACGCGTTATAAAGGGAATGGGGAGAGAAGATTTTGAAAAAGAGAAGTTTGAAAAAGTTGCAAGGGACTTTACTTTAAGAAATATTGGAGTATCTGAAATAAGGGCAAAACACCAGCCATTATCTCAGCTTCTAAATGGTATGGGGCTTGTAATCATACTCCTTTTTGGTGGATATCTTGCAATAAAAGGCAAAATGAGCGTAGGAACCCTCGTTGCATTTAATAGTTATATGTTTATGCTGAATAATCCAATTAATAACCTGAGTAATATTGTTAATGAGTGGCAAAATGCGGCAGCATCAATGGATAAAGTCTTTGCACTTCTTGACGCTAAGCCTGCCATAAAGAATAAAGAGAATGCTAAAACTTTAAGTGTAATCAAAGGAAACATCGTATTTAAGAATGTATATTTTAAGTACAATGATACATACGTGTTGAAAAACATAAACCTTAATATGAGAGCGGGAAGTACAACAGCAATTATGGGAGCTACAGGTTCGGGAAAATCTACAATAATCAACCTAATTGCACGGTTTTATGATGCAGACAAAGGTAGGGTAAAGATAGACGGATTCGATGTAAGAGATCTGGAAATGAACAATCTTAGACGGCATATAGGTATTATACTACAGGAGACTTTTCTTTTTTCAGATACAATAGCAAACAATATATCTTTTGGAAGACCTGATGCGAGTTTTGAGGAGATAGAAAGAGCAGCCAAAATTGCTGACGCATATGATTTTATTATGGAGATGCCCCAAAAGTATAATACAGTTATTGGAGAAAGAGGCGTTGGGCTTTCAGGAGGGCAAAAGCAGCGTATAGCCATTGCTCGTGCCGTTTTATGTAATCCTGAAATTTTAATACTTGATGATGCAACATCAAGTGTCGATATGGAGACCGAACAGGAAATTCAAAATACTTTAAAACAGGTTATGAAGGGAAGGACAACACTCATTATTGCACATAGAATTTCATCTGTTAGGGATGCTGACCATATTATATATTTGCATGAAGGCGAAATAATAGAAGAAGGCTCTCATGATGAGCTTATTGAGCAAAAAGGACAATACTATAATACCTTTATTGAACAATGTTACACCCATGGAAGCACGAATAACCAATTACCCTAAAGTTCAGTTGTTTTTGGCTAAGTTTTATAAATAAAAAATGAGAGTATATTAAGGAGTGAAGAGTATAATGGCAGGGGAATATAATGATGATGAGAAGCAAATTGCAGCTATAAACAAAAGTTATGTAAAAAGGCTTGCCAGATATCTTGTTCCATACAAAAAACAAGTTGTAGCAACAATTGTTTTTATGTTTATTGCTACAATGACAAATCTTATAGGTCCATTTCTCTTAGAAAAAGCTATTGATGTACATATACCTGAGAAAAATGTAGCAGGATTGACCGTGATAGCTGCATTATATGTTATAGCACTTGTGGTAAGTTATGTATGTAACCGTAAGAAAATACGAATAGCAAACAAAACAGGACAGATGGCGATTTATGATATGCGAGTAGAATTATTTAATAAAGTACAGGACCTTTCCTTTAGCTTCTTTGACAGCAGGTCTGCAGGTGGGATTATGGTTCGAATAGTGAATGATGTGGATACCTTAAATAATATGTTTACCAATGGAATAGTAAATGTTATAACTGAGCTTTCAATGGTTGTTGTTGCAGCTGTAGTGATGTTTACAATACATCCTAAGCTGGCTTTGATGACATTTACAATTATCCCTTTTTTTATGCTGGTTCTATTTATGACCAGAAATATAATACGTCGGCAATGGCATCTGGTACGCGCCAAAATTTCCAATCTGAATTCATATATTCATGAATGCATTAGCGGTATGAAGGTTATACAAGCTTATGTCAGGCAGAGGGAAAACCGAAGAGAGTATCATGTAGTAATAAAAGACGTTTTTGATTCATGGATGGAAGCCATGAAACTCCATGTTGCTTTTGGTCCTGCTGTAGAAATAGCGACAGTATTGGGTACTATTCTTATTTTTTGGTATGGAGCACGGCTTTTATCGGTGGATGGAGTTACTGTTGGAATTCTGGTTGCGTTTACTGGCTACCTTAAAAGATTCTGGCACCCTGTAACCGTTCTCAGCCAATTTTATAACCAACTCCTTGTTGCTATGGCATCATCCGAAAGAATATTTGAACTTATGGATCAAGAACCTCAAATAGTGAACGTACAAGGAGCGAAAGATTTTATGGACATAGAAGGCCATGTAGAATTTTCCAAGGTGAGCTTTTCCTATGACAAGGAAAAGGAAGTACTTAAAAATATAAATTTTAAGGTTGAACCTGGAGAAACAATTGCGCTAGTCGGTGCGACGGGCTCGGGAAAGACCACAATTGTAAACCTTCTGGCACGGTTTTATGAACCTGTCGAAGGAAAAGTTTTGATTGATGGGGAGGATATTAGGGATGTCACATTAGAATCACTAAGAAGAGGTATTGGCGTAATGTTTCAGGAACCTTTTATTTTTTCAGGAACCGTAAAGGATAACATAAAATATGGCAAGATGGATGCCACAGATGGTGAAGTTATCCGAGTAGCTAAAATTGTAAATGCTCACAGCTTTATAGTCAAGATGGAAGATGGATATGACACAATTGTAAATGAGCGGGGAAGCAGATTATCCATAGGTCAAAGGCAGCTTATAGCTTTCGCCAGAGTGCTTCTTGCAAACCCAAGAATTCTTATTCTTGATGAAGCAACAGCCAGTATAGATACTCATACTGAAATACTTTTACAAAAGGCTATTGATAAGGTCTTAAAGGGTAGGACTTCCTTTGTCATTGCACATAGATTATCTACTATAAGAAATGCTTCACGAATATTTATGGTTAAGAGCGGAGAAATAATTGAGTCAGGAACCCACGACGAGCTTATAGATATTAAAGGGGAATACAATAAGCTGTACGATGTGCAGCACCGGTATCTTAAGGCTATAGTATAAAAGGTTACTGTTTACAGGTAGCTAAAGAGATATAACTTTCGCAATGTTAGGAAACATTAGCGAAATGCAGCTTAGAGATGTATAGTCAGAGTGAGGAAAAGCAAGCCGACTGTTCTACGCAAACATGCAACAAAGTAATATTTCAAAATGTATTTTTGCGAGTTTCGGCTTGCCCGAACGGAAACTTTTACAGCTCTTGCAAATGAAGCGAAGTTTCTGTTATTGTGAAAGTTATATCTCAAGTTATAGAGGGTCTGAACAGAAACTGAACATTAAATATAAAAGTGAAAAAAAGTATCTTGATTGAACTTCCGATACTGTAAATGATATAATACGATTATAACTGCAGAAAGTCACAAAATGGCTTTCTGCTGCTAGTTATGCACTTCTTTGCTTGCATCTAGCCAAGGAGAGCATGGGCGAGCAGCAAGTATAAGCATAGGCGACCAACTTTGACGAGCAGCAGATAAAGCTTGGCGGTCAACTTTGGCGAGCAGCAAGCAAAAGCATAGTCGACCAACTTTAACGTGGAAGGCTAGATAATCATAAATATACGCGGAGCTTTTTTAGAGGGGAGTGATAGTTTGGAAACTCAAATAAGAGAAAATGAGGGTTTTAAGGTAGACTCCAATGCTTTTAAAAGAAGTATCCCTGAGATTTTATCGGAAATAACCAAAATTATTAGGGGCGCTTTTGTAAGAATGCGGATTACTGAGTGTGGAAAGTGGTTTCGCGCGGAACGTGGTGTACGAATTATTAAGAAAAACGGATCAGTCATTTTAGGGGATAAGGTGCAGCTTCACCGGAATGTTAAACTGAGTGCATGGGGTACTGAAGGATTTGCACAAATAATTATTGGTAATAATACATATATCGGAGACAGAACTGAAATCCATGCAGGTAGCAGTGTGAAGATTGGTAAAGGATGCAACATCTCATGGGATGTTTGTATTATGGACAGAGATTATCATAAGCTTAACAGTGAAACAGAAGAGATAAAACCTATAGTTATAGAAGATAATGTATGGATTGGCTGCAACTCAATTATACTAAAAGGGGTAACCATAAGTAATGGTGCTGTCATTGCGGCAGGAAGCGTGGTTACAAAGGATATTGCACCAGGCGTGCTTGTTGGAGGAAATCCTGCTAGGGTGTTAAAAGAAGAGGTTTATTGGTTACCCTAGAACTGATGTTGTGATAAGAATTTGGCATAAATGCTTGAGCCGGAAACGACTGCCTACACTAGGAGGAATTGGTTTACAAATGAAAAGTACTGCAAAAGCTATAGGATTTGTAATGATACTTATGTTTGTGTCAAGGCTAATGTCACTCATCAGCAGCCTAGTATACACGACCTATTTTGGCAATACGCTTGAGATAAACATATATTCCTATGCGATTCAGTTTCCTATGATAATATTTAACACCTTTGGTACAGCTCTTGCTACAGTTGTTATCCCGATATTTGCAGGATATTTAGGAAAAGGTGAAAAAAATAAAGCATTTTCATTCGCCAATAACATTTTAAGCCTTTCGCTGTTTTTTTCGTTGTTATTATCCATAGCGGGAATATTATTGGCTCCTGTATTTCCGCAGTTTACTGAATTCAAATATAATGGTTACCAGTTTGCAGTGGGAGCACTTCGAATAATGTTTCCCATAATAATTTTCTACACGCTAAATTATGTTCTGCAAGGAATACTGCAATCCTTTGAAAAATTCAACATGCCTGCTTTTGTGAGTGTTCCTAGCAGTCTTGTTGTGATAGGCTATGTACTTTTATTTGGTAACAGCTATGGAGTTCGGGGACTTTTAATAGCAACGTTTTTAGGGCTTTCACTTCAAGGATTGGTGCTCATTCCACCAGTACTAAAAACAGAGTATAGATTCCGCCCGTCTTTTAATTTAAGAGACAATGATGTAAAAAAGGCAACAAGATTGATGATACCAGTTATTATAGGTAGCTCTGCATACCAGTTTAATATGTTTTTTAACATAACAATGGTTGCCAATTATGAAAATGCTGTCACTATAACATCAATTGTACAAAACCTCGTTCTTTATTCGGTGTTGGCATTTGTATATTCAATTACATCAGTAGTTTTTCCGCGTATGACAGTTATGGTTGCCAAAAAAAATATGGAGCAATTTAAGAATAACCTTAACAAGACGATAAGAGGCATAGCTTTTTTGCTTATTCCGGTTACTTTTGGATTTATTGCTATTAGCCAAAGGCTTATTGATCTTCTTGTAGGCTGGGGGAAGATAACTCCCGATGAAGTAGAATTTGCAGCAAATATGTTTACACTGTATTCTGTCGGAATCTTGGGGATTGGCATTAAAGAGGTTGTAGACCGGGCTTTCTACGCTATGAATGATACAAGAAGACCTGCATACAATGGTATTGTTATTATGGCAGCAAATATTGCAGTGATTCTGATATGTCGACCGTTTCTGGGTGTGTATGCTATTCCTATTGGATATTCTTTTTCAATCCTTGTGGGGGCTTTTTCTATTCTATACATGATAAGAAAGAAAATTGGGGCTTTTGGCGGAGAAAGAATATTGCATACAATGTTTAAAACTACTGTTTCGAGTGTTATAATGCTTATAATAGTTATGCTAATTAATAAGCAGATTGATATCTTTTACTTTGGTTATGCTATACTTGATAAGGTAATAAAGCTTGCTGTGCCTGTAGCAATAGGTGTTGCTATATTTTTTGCAGCTTCCCTAATTTTGAAAACTGAAGAAGCAAATGAAATTATGGAAAAGGTTATGAAAAGTATCAAGGTGAAGTTTAGATGGTAGGAGAAAGTTGGAAGGTTGGGGATCAGGACTGTTGGCTAGCTGGATAGTTGGTTGGATGATAGACCAATTGCTTGGCTGGCTGGGCTGGTTAGTTGGCTGGACTGGTTAATTGGAAAGTCGGAGGAGTTATGGAGAAGTTGAGTTATTATATATGCCTATTTTTATATTACTTTATTGCCAGGCATCTTCCTGGGTCAGATCTTATTTACAGCTTTGGCTCTAAAAAGTTACGAAGATTTTTGTGCAAAAGGATTTTCAAAAGAACGGGTAGCAATGTAAATATTGAGCATGGAGTGTTTTTTGCTTCGGGAAGAGACATTGAAATAGGTAATAACTCAGGTCTTGGACTGAATGCTCGGGTAACGGGTCCTTTAAGCATAGGAAATGATGTGATGATGGGTCCTGACGTTTGTATTTTTACTCAAAACCATAAGAATGACAGACTTGATATTCCTATGAGGCTACAGACCGCTCCTAAAAAGGCTGTAGTCATTGAAGATGATGTGTGGATTGGTGCAAGGGCGATAATATTACCTGGCGTAACCATTAAAAGTGGCTCAATAGTAGGAGCAGGCGCTGTGGTAACAAAGGATGTTCCGCCATTGGCTGTTGTTGGCGGGAATCCTGCTAAGGTAATCAAATACAGGAATGAGAATTCTTAAAAGCAGTATAGAAAAGTCAGATTAGCAGCGAAACTGATAATAAGGCGTAGAACTTCTTATTAGGTAGGCACATAGGCGAGCAGCAAGCGAAGCTTGCCCCCCAGCCTAGTCTGCAGAAATAAGTTGCTTCAGCGACTTATTGGGGGAAAATCATAGTATTAAGGTTAATAAAAAATAGAAATTGGAGTGGTTATTTTGACAAAGGTGCTGTATCTTCTGAATCATGCAGGAAAAGCAGGTACAGAAAGATATCTACAGTCGCTGGTAGAAAAGCTTAACACTAGGAAAATAAAAGCGCATTTTGCTTACAATGAAGAAGGGCTGCTAGTTCAAAACCTTGAAAACCTTGGTGTAGAGACATTTAAAATAAAGATGAACAATCCTTTTGACATTGCAGCAGTTATAAAGCTTGCGATCCTTTGCAAAAAGCTTGACATAGATATAATCCACACACAGTATCTTCGTGAAAATTACATTGCACTTTTATCAAGGATAATTAATCCCCGAGTCAGAGTGATATGGACAAATCATTTCATACTTCCTAATAATGCAGCACTTAAAATTACCAACAGGATTTTGACCAGACTACAAGCGGGAATAATAGCTGTGTGCAACAGAGGTAAGGAAATGATGATACAAAATGGTAACGATGGCAGGAAAATAAGGGTTATTTTTAATGGTGTAGATCCGGGATTCTGGGGGAAGCCTGAAAAATCAACCATAAGAGAAGAGTTTAATATAAGTTCGGATACCTTTATCCTTTTGTGTGGCTCAAGATTTGCTTATGATAAAGGTCATGAATTTCTTGTTAATTCAATACGCGAGCTTAAGAAAATTACGAACAAAAAATTCGTTCTCATACTAGCCAACGATGGTCCTTTGCTTGAAGCTAGAAAACAACAGGTGAAGTATATGGAGCTTGAGAATGAGATAATATTTGCAGGGTTTAGGAAGGATATAAAAAACTTATATACAGGTGCGGATCTTTATGTTAACTCATCGTGGCATGAAGCTCTAAGCATGGCGATTATTGAAGTACTAGCAGCTGGAGTGCCCGTTATTGCCACAAATATGGGAGGCAATTCTGATATCATTAACGATAGAACAAACTGTGGCATGCTGGTAGAATATAATGATGCAAAAGGAATGGCAAAGGCAATAAAAAAAGTCATGGAGGATGATAACTTAAAGAAAGAGCTTGCATTAAATGCTCTTAAGGCTGTGAATAATGTCTTTAATCTTGAAAAAAATGTAAAAGAAACATATAATGTATACAAAGAATGCTTAGAATAAATTACAGTAATTATGCTTGTAGTCTTGCGTGGGGTATTTAATATTTTAGTTTATGCACGCCTTAAAATTGACTCATGCGTATTTTAAAAAGCTTTTCATGTCATTTGTTATTTATAAAATGATCAATTGTTATGATAGAGGAGGTTTGGGTTTTGCGAGGTAAAGTAAATAAACTTACTATAGTTTCAGAAAAAATTAAGAGTTATTTATTTGATAATGATATTTGGCGATTTGTTAAAAGGCCGGGAGTGCTTACTACATATTGGGAGAGCAGTGGTACGCTTATGGTTATTGATAGTGTTTCAAATTTCCCGGGAAAACTACTGGGTACTTTGATAAACAGGTATTCTGATATATTTGAAAACAGTCTGTTTTTTAAAGGCGTTAAAATGGCAGCTGATAATTTACATATTTTAATTGCAGTGTTTCTTGCTATTGGTGCAGCGGTGCCACATATTCACTGGAATAACGGTTATGCGATAATTGCTTCAATACTTTTTTTGATGCTGAATTTTTTAAAGTCAGCCATAAGTGGTGATAAAGGATTTAAGACCCGGGCAACCGATGTAATGCTTATTTTATTCTTTCTTGCAATAACACTGTCCGCAATCTTCTCCACATTTATGGTTCAAAGTGTTCTGGAATTTATAAAATATCATTTGCCATGGATTATACTGGTCATACTAATGGTCAGTAATATTACATCAGGCAAAAAGCTTTTTATATTCACTACTATTGTGCTTATTGGTATCTTTGCAAGCGGGGTATACGGCATTATTCAGTATATGCAAGGAATTCCTGTAGACCCAAGTCAAGTTGACTTATCTGTGTTTGAGAATCCGGTTGGCAGGGTTTATTCCACTATGCACAATGCCAATAGCTATGCAGAGGTTATTATACTTACACTACCATTATTTGTGGGGATGATGTTGAGTAGCAAAAGCTCAAAAATGAAGGTGATTTGGATTCTTTTGGCGCTACCCCCATTTATAGCATTGGTTCTTACACAGTCTCGCTCGGGCTATGTAGCATTGGCTGCAAGTGCTATGGTATATGTGTTCTTTAAAAACAAAAAGATGATAATTGTATTAATACTAGCAGGATTGATCTGTGTACCATTTTTACCTTCATTTTTGTATGAGCGTGTGATGAGCATTTTTATTCTTACAGGAGATTCTACTGTGTCGCTTAGGAAATCAGTATTTGGAACAGCTCTTGAAATTATTCGAGACTTTTGGTTTTCAGGAATTGGTCTTGGTGCAACGCCATTTATCTATTTTTCCAACGAATACCATATAGCATTACCGCTTCCTCATAGTCACAATATTTACTTAGAGATATGGATTGAAACAGGAATTTTGGGAATAGTTACATTTTTATGGCTATATATCAGACTTTTTAAAAAGTGTATGTTGGAAATTTATAAAAAAACTGATATATATATTGATAATCTGCTGATTTCAGCGATTTCAGGACTAGCGGGAATACTTGTTTTCAGTCTTGCAGAGTATGTATGGTTTTATCCAAGGGTTTTACTTTTTTACTGGGTAGTGACAGGTATTGCCTTAAGCGGATTGAGCATATTGTCTAAAAAGAAGGCTCAAGTTATGGAAGAAAATTAAGGCAGAAATAGAAATGACTTGAGCTTGGTATTCGTGTATGGCCTTTCGGTAGACAATGCTGCTAAAATAAAAGGGGAACACGGTTTAATGGTAGGAGAAATTGTGGAGAAAATTCCCCAAGATATAAAGTGTGTTGTAAGCAGGATTACTTTTCACACACATAGGGTATAATATGATTATAAACTAGAAGGTCGCACAGTGGCTTTTTGCAACAAGTTATGCACTGCATAGCGTTGTAGCAGCCTTTTTAGTTACAGTTCACAGCTAGCTAAAGAGATATAACTTTTGCAATGTTAGGAAACATTAGCGAAATTTAGGCTTAGAGATGAGATAAAATTTTGGGGGCATTATGGAGTATAAATTAAACAGGGCTTGGGCAGAAATAAACCTAGATAATATAGCTCACAATGTGAGGGAACTTAAAAATTTAATAAACAAAAAAACAGAAATAATGGCTGCAGTCAAAGCTGATGCTTATGGACATGGAGTTTTTGAGGTGGTAAGGACTCTTCTCGAAAACGGCGTAACCCGGCTGGCAGTTTCAATGCTGGATGAAGCCATTCAGCTAAGACTTAATGGTATTAAGGTACCCATACTGATTCTGAGCTATACAGACCCGGTGAGGGCTGAAGAGATACTGGAATATGATGTCACCCAAACTGTTTTCAGTTTTGACCTAGCTAAAGCGCTTTCAAAAGCAGCTGTCAAAATGAGCAGGGAAGTGAAGATTCATATTAAGGTTGATACAGGAATGGCAAGGGTTGGGTTTATGCCTGGATACAGTGCGGTGGAAAACATTATAACCATAAGCAAGCTGCCAGGGATAGTCATTGAAGGTCTGTTTACTCATTTTGCATCCGCTGACGAGGAGGATGAAAGTTATACCAATTTACAGTTTGAGAAGTTCATGAGTATAGTAAATGAACTGAGCAGGGTCGGTGTACATATTCCAGTAAAGCACGTGGCAAACAGTGCTGCCACCGTAAAGTATACCCATATGCATCTTGATATGGTAAGACCGGGTATTATACTTTATGGATTGTATCCGTCACCTAAGGAACTGGACAAACTGGATCTTATGCCGGCCATGGCCTTCAAAGCAAACATCATTCTGATTAAGGATGTGGAGAAAGAGACTTCAATAAGTTATGGAAGAACATTCAAAGCAACACAAAAAAGTAGAATTGCGACAATACCTGTCGGTTATGCTGATGGTTTTGCAAGAATTCTAAGCAACAGGGCTAAAGTACTGGTAAATGGTGAATTTGCTCCTGTAGTTGGAAGTATTTGCATGGATCAGTGTATGATCGATATAAGTGCTCTTTCATCCGATGTTAAGGTAGGAGACGAGGTGGTGATTTTTGGAAAACAGGGAGACAACGAGATAACAGTCGAAGATGTGGCGTCTTTGATGGGAACAATTAATTATGAGGTCATTTGCATTATAGGCAAAAGAATACCAAGGGTATATGTTAAGGATGGCAGAGTTAATAATATTTTGAACTACCTCTTGGAATGATACAGGAGAGGGTTTTGGAAATTTTTTGCGTACATAAATTGTAAAAAATTACATACCCAGATTACTGTTTTTAATTAAAGTTTAATTTGACCCATGCATATAATACGGATATAATAATATATATAAATTATACGGTAATTATTCATTTGTATGGAACGTGGAAATTCTATCCAGATAGGCTCGCGAAATTTACCACAAGCTTGTGTTTAATGGGAGTCTATATGCAAGAAATTAAAACATTCCATATAGTTGAACCATCTTGGATTTGATATCGTTTTTTAAGCTTTCCGGTCTATCGCGGATCGAGAAGTGGGGGGGTTAAATTGGCTCAGTTTAAAAAGATTTTGATATGCCTGCCAGACAATTTACTCAAGGAAGTTGATTATATTGTTTCTGTGGAAAAAACCAGCAGAAGCAAATTTGTCCGGGACGCTATGAAATCTTACATCAACGAAAGAAAAAAGATTGAAGTGCGAAATAAGATGGTGAAGGGATATACGGAAATGGCAAATGTTAACGTAGAGTTTGCAGAAGTCTGTTATTATGCAGACTGCGACCAACTGTTAAAATATGAATCGCGACTTGGGGAGTTGGAACAAAGTTGATAATTAAAAGAGGAGATATATATTATGCCGACCTGAGCCCAGTAGTGGGATCAGAGCAGGGCGGTGTAAGGCCTGTACTTATTGTCCAGAATGATGTAGGCAATAAGTACAGTCCGACGGTAATAGCTGCAGCTATTACTTCACAAATTAATAAGGCTAAATTACCTACACATATTGAAATTGGTGCACAGGAATATGGTTTGGTGAAAGACTCGGTGATACTCTTAGAGCAAATAAGGACAATTGACAAAAAACGCTTAAGGGAGAAAATCGGTCGTTTAGACGACGAATTAATGGATAAGGTAAATGATGCATTAGGAGTAAGTTTTGGTCTGGTTGAGGTATAATGAAGTAATATAAAGGGAGCACAAAAGATGAAGAGTTCAAAGTACATAAAATTTAAATACATAATTATTACTGTGCTGCTTATTACCAGCATATTCATAATTCAGATGGTTCAGGCGGTGGGTGAACCCGGTTCCTTTGACAACCCGCTTGTTTCAAAGGACTATGTAGATGAAAAGATAACTGAACTTCTCTCTAAAATAAATGAATTATCCCAAAAACTAAATTTACATATTTCAGGAAGTCATGATGTTAGGGAGGAAGAGCCGATCCCTACGCTGACACCTACGCCGACACCTGAAAGTGAGTCGCCTAGCGATGAGAGCATAAAGGTTAATAATGAAATGCTTGGTGAACTCACTGCACGGATTCTTGAACTTAACCAAAAAATAAACGATATTTCTGTAGAACTTAGCAAGATCAACGCAAGAGTAATTTCTTTGGAACACGGCGATAGTGCCTTTATCGGAACAGCTCTTTTACAGAATCAAAAGATTGCTGATATTGAGGCTGCTGTGAACAATTTACGGACAAGCCTTGACACTCTTTCAGATAAACTAGGTTCAACGCAAACACAAAATGTCAAATTTGAAATTATTGAACTAAAAGCGGGACAGCATCTTGTGATAGGTGACAGTACAGAAATGCTGTTAAGAGGAGGTAAGGCAGTTGCTGTAGCAAGCAGCACCGGTGCTGGTGGTCTGGTTGACCTTACCTCAGGATCGGGTGCAGACATAATGGGAGGGCAGGATGTTCCCCTCAATCATTTGCTCATGTCTCCTAGAGATGATGGCAGAGGTCTTATAGTCGCATCTGATACTGCATGGATAATGGTCAAGGGAACATATACGGTGAAGTAACCAAAACTGCATTTTTTGCGTCAACAAATAAATCTTGCATGCGCATAAAAACTGCGGAGGCGTATAATATCATCTGCAACGAGGATATTATAGGATGCTGCTCAAAAAAGTCTTGCACACAACTACTTTGTGAAAAACCTCCTAGCCTTTATTACGGTGAGCATAAACCGAGGCAGATCAAGCATTCTTCGAAATCTTTTAGGCTGCTTGTAAAGCCGGAACAACCATTCTAAGTTGTTGTTTCTAAAAAAATCTGGTGCTAGTTGGGCCGTTCCTGCCAATATATCAATAGTTCCTCCGCAACCGATGCAAGCTCTTACATTTAACTTATCTTTGTTTTGGTGTATAAAGCTTTCTTGCTTTTTCTGGCCTAGAGCAACAAGCAGTATATCGCTGTCCGAAGCATTTATTTCATTAATAACTGACAGAATATCATTATCGGAAAAATAGCCGTCATGACAGCCAGTAACTTCCACATTGGGGTATTGAGCGAGGACATTGTCCCTTGCGATTTGGGCTACCCCGGGTTTTCCTCCTAAAAAGAAAAATTTTAGCTTTCTGTCAAAATCCATTGCAAATATATTTTTTACAAGATCAACACCGGTGACCCTCTCGGGAAGATCACAACCAAGTATATGTGATGCCATAACCACACCGGCGCCATCTGCAATCAAAAGATCAGATTGACATAAAATTTCCTTAAGATAAGGGTCTCTTTGAGCTTCCATCATTATTTCAGAATTTGGTGTATATATTGCTTTTGATTTATCCTCGTATAGAAATTCTCGGACACGTAAAAGTGCTTCGGGCATAGTTACACAATCTACAGGAATACCTAAAATATTTGAAGTTTTTCTCATTGACTACCACCTGCATTTAGTTTTTCTAAATAAACTCTCATGTTGTCTTCGACCATTCTATCAATGGAGTAATATTTGTCAATAATGGCCTTCCCAAATTTTCCTAAGTGCTTTTTGTGATCATCATCCATTTCCAGCAGCACCTCAAGAATATCTTCCTTGAGCAAATCCTTATCGGACATTCCCATTCCGCGCCCTGTAAAATTGGTGCTCATTGAAATTTTAAGCTTATCTTCATCAAAAATACCAATATAGCCTTCATTTCCCGCAAGGATAACAGGTTTTTCTGCCGACATGGCTTCAAGAGCTGACCTGCTGATACCTACGAAAAGATCTGCAAGAGCAATAAACTTGTTTATGTCGGTTCTGCCCCCGGTTAAGATAACTACTCTTTTGCCTAATTTCTCATTTATGCCATCTGCAAGATTTTTAAGACGCGAAAACGCATTACCTTCACCTACTATAATAATATCAAGGTTTTCAACTTCATTTACAAGCTGCTCAGCTATACTTACAAGCTGAAATGCAGCATCGCTCTTGTCTTTGGAAAGACGAGTGGTGGTCACAATATGTATGTTGTTAGTGTCTATATCAAACTCATTTATAATATCATCAGCGTTTACACCCGGCGAGAAAGTCTCGGTGTTAATTCCATTTATTGTGACAGCAATCAGCGATTCCGGAACGCCATAGTTGACCATAAGGTAATCTTTTATATCTTCACTTACAGCTATTGTTCTCTGTCCCCAGTTTGTGATGTATTTAAGACCCCAGCGGGTGCTAAACACCCAATGGGCTGTTGTAACATATGGGAATCCCAACTGTTTTTGCAGAATATTACAGATAAAAGCGGGGATACGAGCATGTGCATGAACCAGCTCAATTTTTTCGTGTATTATTATCTTTTTAAGAAGTGAGTATGATTTAATCACATTGTAAGGTATTTTATTGTGCAGCGGAACCTTGTAATGTTTAATTCCATTGTTGACTAGCTCGTTTACATAGATACCACCATTAGATGCAACGATAATGTCAAATCCACGTTGTTTTAAGCCTTTAGCAAGCTCAACAACGTGTGTTTCTGCTCCCCCGATTTCAAGGCCCATCAAAGCTAATAAAATTTTGTAATTATACTGCATCATATTTTTTGCTTACCCTTCATTGAAGTTTTTCAATATCTACATATTCAACCATAACACCAAAAAGCAGCTGTCGAGTCTTAAGATACATATTGTTCCCCACGATCAGTTTGTTTTTAATATTTGCCGCCAAAACTGGTTCGGTACCTGTTTCTATCTCTATAGTCATCTTAACATCAAACCTGCCGGGAACAACAGCCTCGACTACTTCACCATTTGTTTTTGCAATATTATTCTTGTTAGGTACTACTATTTTGTCAATTAAGGTTCCCATAAACTGATTGGATGGTTCTAAAAACAGCTTGTCACCAACATTAAGAGTGTCAGCTGAAACCTGTCTTACTCCTGTTAGTGTCACTTTATAGGTGGCCATTTCAGAGACAGTTGTTTGCATAATTTTGTTTGCATAAAAGAACCTGTAGCATGCACCTAAAACTGCAAGTACTATAAACAACAACACTACTGCATCTACCAGGTTTATCTTTCCGAACAGTTTACCCTTATTATCAATAAACAATTTAAATCCCCCTTCAAGTCCATAATTTGGAAATACTTATTCAGGTAATCTAATACCAATAAAATATCCGGAACCGATAAAACCGCATTTTATGGATATTGGTCTACCTATATTTATCTCCAAACCGGATATGCTTATTCTGTCTGCTTCTACCAAAGCATTTGAATTAAGGCTAATTACGACATTGTAGCGTCCGGGAACGACACTTTGTACAAATTCTCCTTTAATTTGATTGCTGAATATTTCAATCTGCTCAGAAACCTTCTTATCATAAATTATTCCCACGACTGCCCCATTCTTGGTATTAGTGACTGTTTGTCCTACTTCAATAGCTTCTTCCTGTTCCTTAGTAAGAACTAACTCAATATCTATTTCTATCGGCGTCGTAGGCTGATTGTCGACTGCTTTTCTGCTTGTGTAAATGTACAATCCTCCGACTAGGACAACAACTGCTAACAAAATAATCAAAAAATCAAGAATGTTTATTTTCCCGAACAGCTTGCCTTTTTTATCAATCAATTGCATAACGACCTCCTCCAGTACTTTAATGTTTTATTAATGTAAATGCCAACTCATTATACAGAGATTCAATTTTATTTGACATTGTTTTAGCCGAAAATTTGCTGTCGGCAATTCTTTTGCCCTCATTACCCATTTTATCCCCTAATTCTTTATTGTTCAACAGTTTTATTATTGCCTCTGAAAGTTTTTTTGAATCCATAGGTGGTACCAAAATGCCGCATTCTTCATTAATCACTTCTGTAATGCCACCTGTTTCAAAAGCTACTGAGGGCAAACCGGCACTCATTCCTTCGATCAGTGAAAGACAAAGGGCTTCAGATACTGATGTCATAACATTTATATCAAAGATTCTATAAAGCTTGTCAACATCCTCAAAATAACCGGTAAATATGACACTGTCTTCAAGGTCATACTGCTTTACTATTGGTTTAAGGTTATGAGTTTGAGAGCCTGTTCCTGCAATCACAAATTTGATATTATTTATCTCTTTTTTCACATAAGAGGCGGCTTCCAAAAAATATTTATGACCTTTTAGTTCTTCTAGTCTAGCTACTATCCCGACCACAGAATCGAGGGGGCTGATACCGAAACTTTCACGTATTTCTTTTTTCTCGGTATCAGTTACATCTTTTACAGATGGTATACCATTGTATATTACAGTTACCTTTTCCCTAGGTGTTCCATGTTCAATAAGGTTGTCTTTGACTGCTTCGGATATTGCTATAATTTTGTCACACAGCAATGTATTAAAAATCCTGTTAACAGGTCTTTTGAGCATTGATTTTTCGTCGTCTAGGCAATGCCGTGTAGCAACAATGCCACCTATTTTTGCAAGTCTTGCAGCTATTCTTGCTGTTAGACAGGCATGGGTATGTACTATATCTGGTTCTTTCTGCTTTAAAAATTGATAAAGCGGTTTTATTGCTGATGCATCAAATGATTGCTCCTTAAGATACGGAAGCTCATAAATGCAAGTTCCAGTTTTCTTGACAAATCCAGTTAAAAGACTATCCTTTGGCAAAGCAACCTCTACGCTTAATTTTGTTTTGTCATATGCCTTTAGAAAGTTTAGTAGCCACCTTCCTGCACCGCCGATATTGCAGTCAGTTAGTATGTGTATAACTTTTATCAACTTTTTGGTTCACCTCCTGTATAGTGAGCGGTCATCCTGTGCAAAGCTGCACAAAGCCCCAACATAGTCCAGAAGATCAACTTTAGACTATGATCATACAACGTATTATCAAAAAGGCATATTAAAACATAACCGCTCATTGAGGATAAAAGCGCTGTTGAGAGGGTCTTTATAAAATGGTTGGTTGATGTTTTGTATGCTGATAGACATATACGGACATAGAAAATTATTAATGATACAAATAATAAAAAGCCCATTATTCCTGTTTCGCAAGTTACCTGAAGGAAAGTATTGTGTGAGTGTATGGCAACTATATCTGATCCGGCATAGTTTGAAAGCATACGGTTAAAGTTTTCGTAGCCCATTCCAATTCCACAAGGCCAATAGTCCTTTATTATCTCCAAAGAACTCATCCAGACAGCAACCCTATAACGTGTCGATGAGTCAGCTAATGAGCCAAGCCCTTTGAGGCGAGCAAGTACTGAAGGAACATAGCTTAAAACTACGGGTGTCACTATAACTCCCCCTGCAGCAAAAGGAAGAAGCTGCCTAGGCATAAGTAAGGTGAAAACGATAAGAGACAACAAAACTCCCATCCATGAACTTCTAGAGTATGTAAAAATTAGACTGATGACCATAAATACAGTAGCTGATGCAAAATAAATTCGTGCGAGTCGGTCTTTGTTGACTATAAATAAAAATACGCTAAACGGAATAAGAACTTGTAGATAGTTCCCAAAAACATTGGGGTTGTCCAATGTTCCGTAGACTCTGGTTTCAATTCCGCTAAAAAGATTCTGGTCTATCCACAAAGCGGTGGTATCCAGTCCTGTAATGTACTGGAAAATACCAAGGACGGATACAGCAAAGCCTGCTGTGACCATCAGAGTCATGGCAATATAAACAAGATTTTCTGAATCAAGGCTTTTTTGTAGTGTAAAGTAAAATGCAATATAAGCAAGATAGATCATGGCAACATAAAAGCTTTCCCCACGGTTAAAGGAAATCAATACCCCATAAACCACATTTGCTGCAAAGAGCATGGAAAAAAGGTTAAGAGTTGAAAATTGGAACAAAGGTTCATTGAAAAAATATGATCTTGCAGCCAAAGATATAAATGAAATAGCTGAAAGAATCATTAAATATTGTGTTGGCAGAACAGGTATAAGACCTGCTACCATAAAAACACCTAGTTGGGGTTGCCAAAATATCAAGACTGCTATAATTCCGGCGAGAATAAGCTTTATAAACATTAGTAAGGATATAAAGTGGTTTATAAGACCCAATGTGATACCAGCAATTAAGGCAAGCAATATATATTGATTTCGTTTTAAAATATCAAGCATCTTATGAACCTCCCCCGGTTTTAATTAAACTTCATTATGCGGTTTACTGTTTTATTAAAAAAACTGCTTTTATATATTGCCAAAAGTGACATATTTATAAGAAACAGAAACAATGAAGCAAAAAACAATATCGCACAGATAATTTTAAACTTAATGCCACCAAACCCCCATCTTGCTGAGAAAGCAAGGACAGTTATAAAAAACCCCGTTATGATACTACCTATAAATCTTGAATCAAGAATAACAAGCTTTGAATAAATACCTTCAGTAAGAGCCCATATTACGCTGGTCTTAGATGTAGAATCTTTTATATTACTGCATTTGGTGCGTAAGCTTCTAAATGGTGTAGAAATAAAAAATATACCTGAATTAATCATGCTATTGTCCCATTGTCTGTTAAAACTTTGGTTTTTTGCAATAGCACTCATAAAAAAACATTCTTTCACTATTAACGATATAGTGTATGAAGACCTTAAAAAAGTGAAATATAGCAAACTATTCTTATAGCTCCTTTTTAGGGCGTATGTTGAGTTTTCAATAAAGTTAATTATTATGCTGTTGCTCATATAAAAATATCCTTTCCCAAGATTCCCCAAAGAAATGTATAAATTACTACATTTATCAAGGGTCTTTCTTAAAAATCTTAAAAGGAAGCCTTGCCATATCCAATCCCATTAAAAGTGTCAGTGGTATGTATACAGCTATGCCTGTCAAACCGGGTATAGCTACTGCCAATAATTTCACTAATATTGTACTGGTTATAATGTTTTTTGTAAAGTATGAGTGCAAAAAATACACTATAATTCCCATGACAAGAGAAGCTGTTAATGTTTTTGAATAATTCCAAAGGTTTTTTTTATCAAATATTCCTCCATACCTTCGTTGCATGAAAAATACTAATAAAACTGCAATCAAAATTGATGCAATAGAGGAAGCCAGAGCAATTCCTGCAAGCCCCATGGTTTTTGATAATATTATGCTTAGTGCAATATTTACAAGGATACCCAAAACAGATACTTTCATAGGAGTTCTGGCATCTTGGGTAGCAAAATACGCTTTATTCATAATTTCTTTAACTGCAAATCCGACCATCCCTATGGACAAGTATAAAAGAGCTTTGGATGTAAGTTCGGTTGAAAAACTATCAAAAGCACCTCTTTCATAAATCAGCTTGATAATTGGTCTTCGCAATATGATGAACCCTGTCATTAACGGTGTTACAAAATATAATACAGTATTGAGTGAGTTTCGGATAAGTGCGGTAAACTGCTCTTTATTTGTTGAAGTGTTTGTTCTTGAAAGTGATGGAAAAATCAAATTTGATAGTGTGTACGTAAAAACGCCTACTATGATCAAATAGACTCTGTGGGCATAATCTAGCGCTACAACTGCTCTGCCCTCATTCAGCCATGAGGCAAGGTGTATGTTGACCAAAGCATTTATAGGCTGCACCCATGTACTTATAAGAAAAGGAAGTACAAGAATACCGGCTTTTTTAATACCAGTATTTTTTAAGTTTATAATCGGACGGTACCTGTATCCCTTTTTTATAAGTGAGGGAACCTGAACAAAAGCTTGTGCTACCCATCCTACAACAGTGGCAACTGCAAGTCCATATATGCCAAAGTGCTTGTTCCAAAAAATGAGGTAAATAATAATTATCAAATTTGATGCTAGGCTTATAATGGATGGAATAGTAAACTCATCATAAGATTGAAGTATGGCAACAAAGGTAAATGCAGTACCCGCAAATATTAGCATTGGAAAAAGAATTCTAACCAGTTGTACTGCGAGAATATATGTATCATGAATAAGACCACCTGCAATAAGTGAGACGATAGGCCTTGCAGCAAGCATACCGAAAAATGTAATAATCACCGACGTAATCAGAACAATGTTAAGAAAAGTATTAGAAAACTCATGTGCTTTTTGTTTTTCGCCTTTTTCAAGATACTCATTGAAAACAGGTATAAAAACTGATGAGACTGCCGCAGTAATTCCAATATCAAAAAAATAGACCAGTATTAAGCTGGCGGAAGAATAAGCTGCAGCTTCGGCGCTTGTCCCATATATGCTGGCGATAATGATATCGCGCAGCATACCAGATATTTTTGCTGTAAACACTGCAGCCATCATAAAGCCTGCAGTACGAACCGATTTACTGGTGTTTAACATTAGTACTCCGTTAGTGGCGAAAAAATTACATGATCAATGCTCTAAATCGTTATAAATTTCCAGTTGCGTTTCAACCATTTTATCAAGTGAAAATTTTAAACTTGCTTTCTCATATAGCTTTAACCCCATAGTTTTTCTAAGCTCTTTATTTTCAATAAGTTTAAGTATATATTCTGCAAGCATTTTATAATCTTTTGGCTCAAATAAAAATCCATTTTCGCCATGATCTATAAGATCGGATATACCGCCGACATTACTGCTCACAGCTGTTTTTTTAAGCATTGCACTTTCTAGTATGGTGTAAGAAAAACTTTCACTTATTGAAGTTAACACAGGTATATCAACAGCACTCATAAATTCATAGGGGTCTGTTACCCACCCTAGGAAAAATACACTTTCTGCAATACCAAGCTCTTTTGAAAGTTTTTTTAATGAGCTTTTGAGGTCCCCTTCACCAGCAATAAGAAATTTTGTAGAAGGGTACTTTTTAAGTATTAGCTGTGCGCCTTTTAAAAATATATCCAGACCTTTTACTGGGTCTAGGCGCGCTAAAATGCCAATTATAATATCATTATCATCAAACGAAAGGGAATATTTCCTTAAAAATTCTGTTTTGTCATACACCTTCAAAGGTTGTGAAAAGTCAGTTCCGTTGTACAGAATAAAAATTTTGTCGGGGTTAAAATTCCTGGAGATCAACATTTCTTTAAAGTTGCTGGAAACAGCAATGTAATAGTCTATAAATCTAAGCGCGACCCTATTTATAAGCCCGAGTGTATAGGTGCGGAAAAAGCTGCCCATATAGTCTAGACGATAATCACTGTGTACAGTAGTTACCACTGGAATTTTATAAAAAATTTTTACTATTGTGGCTACCATATTAGCTTTTGAGCCATGAGAGTGAAGAATTTGGAAATTTCCGTCTTTAATAATCCTTGTAACCTTAATTACATCGCTAATAATGCTACCAGTTTTTACAACCTCAATATCAATTCCCTTCTGCTTAGCTTCATCAGCAAAAACACCAGGGCGAAAGGCAACTATCTTAACCTTTATATTTTTTTGTAGTTCCTTAACAAGCGAGAGTACATGGACCTTTGCGCCTCCAATGTCTCCTCCTCCAATTAAATGCAGAACCTTCATTAATTCTTCTCCCATATTTTAAAGTGCTTTAACTGCAATGACTTAAAATAACCATGCTAATTATATATTTTGGCATGTGTATATATACCTACAAAAAAATCAAATAGCATTGATATAAGTTTATTTTATACGACTGTATTTGTCAATATTCCGGTATAAGTAGTAACTGTCTTTTAATTTCTATTGCTACTGTCCACACCCTCCATATCTCTTCAGTGCTTGTGAATAGTAACTTTCCATTAGCTATTGTTATAATATTCCCATTTATATATAATATTAATGAATATTGACATAATAATTATTGGCTTGATACTATGATAAGTCTGATATAGACTTTACAGGCTTGACATTATTAATTATAATACGAATATAACTTAGAAAGTCATGGTGTGATTTTCTGATGAGTATTTTTGAATGAAAAAGCACAGCAGAGGTAACCGGGAGTTTTGAATGTATAAAATTTTAATTTCAGGTTTTTATGGTTTTGATAATGCTGGAGATGAAGCAATTCTCCAGTCTATAGTTTCGCAAATTTGTGACATTTCAAAGGATATTGATATTGTTGTTCTTTCTGCATGTCCTGAAAAAACCTCCCATGAATTCAAAATAAAATCGGTTAATCGGTTTAATCTTTTTCGCATCTTAGCTGCAATTAAAAACTGTGATATTTTAATAAGCGGGGGAGGAAGCCTGTTTCAGGACAGAACAAGCACCTCAAGTTTTTGGTATTATAGTGGCATCATCTTACTGGCTTTCTTGCTTAACAAGCCTGTATTTGCCTATGCACATGGAATTGGACCTATTCGTAACAATTTTAATAAAAAACTTTTAAAGTATGTAATGAACAGAGTAGCTAAAGTATCGGTCAGAGACAATCGTTCCAAAGTTGAACTTGAAAATATAGGTGTTAACAGGGAAATAACAACCACCATTGATCCTGCTTTTTTAATAAAGCCTGTTTCAAAAGAAGAGAGCAAAATACTTCTTGAAAAGGAAATGGGAAATACGATTGACGGGCGTAAAAGAATAGGACTTTCGTTACGTTTTTGGGAAGAGGAAGGTCATGTTGATGTCGTGGGTATATTTGCTAATGTATGTGACAGGTTAAAAAGGGAATTGGATGTGGATATAGTATTGATTCCTTTACACAATAAAGAAGATGTTGTGCTCGTTGAGAACATCGCGTCAAAAATGCGGGAAGCATCATATATTATTAAAGGTAAGTACACACCAGCCCAATTAATCGGGATATATGGGTTACTAGATGTAAGTGTCTGTATCAGGTTCCATGGCTTGGTCTTTTCGGTTATGAATGGTACTCCTGTAGTTGCTATATCATATGACCCAAAGATAGATAGCCTTATGGATTCTTTAGGATTGGATGAGATTATACGCTATGGGCAAGTTGATGAAAACACAGTTTATAATGCAATTTTGGAAAGATTAAACGAAAGAGAAGAAATTTCTTCAGTAATCAAAAATAAATATATTGATTTTAAAGCTCTTGCTCAAAAAGGTATGGATGAGGTTATAAGTTACATGAAAGAATCATGAGCGGAGCGTTTTATTTCTGCTTTTAAGCCATGTTTTATAGTACACATAGTACAATGTTTTCATTTATCGCTGACTTATACAGACTACATCATTTAAAGATAAAAAATGCTTAGCTTAGTGAAGTGTTTTATGGAGGTTGAATATCATAACGGGTTTTAAAAGGCTTTTAGCCAATAAAAAACTGGTTTTATTAAAGGAATACTTCTTGATGACCCTAGGTTCATTTATAACAGCTGCTGCTATAAATGTATTTCTTATACCTCACAAAATTGTTCCAGGTGGGTTGAGCGGTGTGGCAACGGTTATTCATTATTTGAGTAAAGGGGTTTTACCTGTAGGGGTTACTATGATAATTCTTAATATTCCTCTGTTTATCGGTGGCATTGCCCTTATTGGAAGAAGGTTTATTATCCGAACTATTTTCAGTTCTGCTATCTTTTCAATTTTTATTGACTATACTCAAGCAATTTCAAGCTATTTTATTGAAAATTTTCTTCTGAAAATTGAATCAATGCCGACACAACCAGACTTATTATTATACTCTATATTTGGAGGACTTATGATGGGTGTCGGGCTTGGACTTGTTTTTAAATATGATGCAACTACAGGAGGCAGTGACCTTATTGCAAGAATGGTAAACCATTTTGTTCCCTTCCTTACTATGGGGCAGATACTGCTCTTTGTTGATGTTGCTGTGGTTGTAATGGCAGCGATTGTATTTCAGAGTTTTTTACTTGCTCTATACGCAGTAGTTTCCTTGTTTATTACTTCAAAGGTAATTGATGTGATGTTGGAGGGTGTCAGCTTTGCTAGAGCAGTTTTTATAATTTCTGACAACTCGGAGAAAATAGCAGAAGAGGTGCTCAAAAAGCTGGATCGGGGGGTAACTTCCCTTAAGGGGACGGGAATGTACACTAAAAGTGATAAGGAAGTCCTTTTATGTGTGCTTCATAGGCGTCAGATTCCGGTTCTTAAACAGCTGGTTAAAAAGATCGACGTAAAGGCTTTCGTTATACTGGCAGATGTAAGGGAAGTGTTAGGGGAAGGATTTAACTCCTATGAATGAGGAAGTATAGTCTTTTTTATGGACTAATTTTGGTGTGTATAGTATACTATTGAAAGAATTTGTTTGATGAAGGAGCTGTAAAATATGGAGAAATCCAAAATTATGGAATTAAAAAAAATAGCTTATACAATCCGTAAGCATATAATTGATGAAACATATCATGCTGGTTCGGGTCATCCAGGAGGGTCGCTTTCATGCACGGATATTCTTACTGTGCTTTACTTTCATTCAATGAATATTGATGTAAATAACCCTCGTATGGAAGACAGGGACAGGTTCGTGCTTTCAAAAGGTCACTGTGCACCAGCTTTGTATGGAACACTGGCTGAAAAAGGTTTCTTTCCAAAAGAAGAGCTTATAAAGCTAAGGAGTGCTGATAGTTACTTAGAAGGGCATCCTAATATGAGAACTGTTCCAGGCGTTGATATGTCCACCGGATCTTTGGCACAGGGAATTTCTGCTGCCGTAGGAATGGCAATGGCTGGCAAACTGGATAAAAAGGATTATACAGTTTATGCAATTTTAGGTGATGGTGAGTTAGAAGAAGGTCAGGTTTGGGAAGCATCTATGGCAGCCGCCCATTACAAGCTCAATAATTTGGTTGCATTTGTTGATCATAATGGAATGCAAATAGATGGGCTGATAACCGAGGTAATGTCACCCGAACCTGTAACAGATAAGTTTAAAGCATTTGGTTGGAATGTTATTAACATAAATGGTCATGATTATGAACAAATAAGTGAAGCAATAGAGCAAGCTAGAAAACAAAAGGATAAGCCTACAATGATTATTGCCGAAACAATAAAAGGAAAAGGTGTGTCATATATGGAAGGTCAGGTTGGTTGGCATGGAAAAGCACCTGACAAGGAACTAAGAGATAAAGCTTTTGCTGAACTGGATGAAATTATTGCCAGATTGGAGGTTGTATAATATGACAAAGAAAATAGCTACCAGACAGGCGTATGGCGATGCATTGGTTGAGTTTGGAGCGGATGAGCGAATAGTAGTGCTCGATGCCGATCTTTCAAAGTCTACTAAAACTGATGCATTCCAAGCGAAATATCCTGAGAGGCATTTTAATATGGGAATCGCAGAAGGAAATATGATGGCAGTTGCGGCAGGTATTGCCACATGTGATAAGATTGTATTTGCATCTAGTTTTGCAATATTTGCATCAGAAAGAGCCTGCGAGCAGGTTAGAAACTCTATCTGCTATCCAAAGCTCAATGTAAAAATAGGGGCAACCCATGCTGGTATATCAGTAGGTGAAGATGGGGCGTCACATCAGTGTTGCGAGGATATTGCAATAATGAGATCCTTTCCCAACATAACAATATTTAGCCCGGCGGATGCGATTGAAGCAAGGGCTGCTGTAAAAGCTGCAATTGAAATAGATGGTCCTGTATACTTAAGATTGGGAAGACTTAATGTTCCAGTAATAAATGATGAAAATAACTTCAAATTTGAGCTGGGGAAAGGTGTTACGCTTAAAGAAGGTACCGATGTTACTATAATCTCTACCGGACTTATGACAGAAATGGCACTTGAAGCATGTGAAAAGCTGAAGGAAGAAGGAATTTCTGCTAGAGTGGTCAATATTCATACCATCAAGCCTTTGGATAACGATATAATTATAAAAGCAGCTAAAGAAACTGGAGCGCTTGTGGTTGCTGAAGAGCATGTAGCCTTTGGTGGTCTTGGAAGCGCTGTTGCTGAAGTGGTTGTACAAAATTACCCTGTACCTGTAAAAATGGTCAATATGGGTGATAGGTTTGGCAAGTCCGGAAAACCAGACGACTTGTTTAAGATGTATGATCTTACACCCGAAAATATCGTAGAAAAAGCAAAGGAAGCTGTAGCAGCAAAGAAGTAAATTGATAGATTAGGAAGATATATAGGGATGGTTCATGTGCGTCATGTTATGATGCGCATAAACCATCCCTTTTTGGTGTCTAATCAGAGGTAGCTTTTCTTCAGTTAATATGTTTGAGCTACCTCTGAATAGACACCTTTTTTGTGTTAAGATCCAAGCATTATATTTGGGAATCTATTGACAATTAGTGATAAATAACATATTGTTAATAAGAACCAAGCAAAAAATGTTATATTACATATGAAATAACCAATAAGTTTTTGATTATTTAAATTGAAAAATACTGATGAATGTCTAGGTTGTTTTAAACGCAAAGCAAATCATTAAACTATGAACACATGCAACATTTAAATTTATTAATTCATTCTATAGGTATAGAGAATGGATTTTATGAAATAATTGATAGATTATTTTAAGTTAGCGGTGAAGGCGGGTGTTGTAGTATGCTACTTTTCTTAGCGGCAATAGCAGATGAAAACTCAAGGAGTAAATTAGAAGCTCTGTATGTTAAGTACAGGAAGGATATGTTCAAAGTAGCATATAGAGTTTTAAATGATTATCAACTTGCACAGGATGCAGTACACATAGCTTTTATTAAGCTAATGGATAATTTAGAAAAAGTTGATGAAATAGACTGTAACAAAACGAGGGCTTTCGTTGTTATTATTATTAGGAATGTATCAATAAATTTATACAGAAAGAGAAAAAAACAAAACAACATACTACTTGAGGATATCGAAGAAATTATACCTGATAACAAGGAAATGGTTGAAGAAATGATAATAAATGCAGAGATGTTCAGCCTGGTAAAATCAAAAGTTAAAGAACTGCAGCCTCAGTATGCTGATATTATATCTCTCAAGTATTTTTATCACTACTCTGATAGAGATATAGCAAAACTGCTTGATATTACACATGGAAACGTAAGAGTCAGGCTTCATCGTGCAAAACAGAGCTTGGTAAAGTTACTAGCTCAAGATAGGGAGTTGAGTAAGTAGTGAACAACTTAAATGAAGATAGAGAAAAGGCAAAGGAAAAGGTGCTTGAAGCATTACTTGAATATGTGGGAGCCTGCCATGTTGACGATATAACAAATAAAATTCAAGCGGATGACGGACTTGAAGTTTCTGAGTCTTTCATGCAGGAACTAGATTTGAGGATCAGAAAGCTTATTTTTCAGTATAACATAAAATCATCCATACGACGAATCCGTAAAATGACTGTTAATGTGTTTCCAAAGCTAGCAATGTTCTTTTTTGTAGTTATTATAAGTCTATCAATTATGTTAACCAGTGTTGATGCCTTCAGAGTAAAAGTATTAAACTTTATTATTAATGTGCAAAAAGAGTATACAAGTATAAGTTTAAAAGAAAAAGACCCGGATGTTTCCCAAAAAGATACTTTAAAAGAGTGGAGTGGTGCGTATTTGCCATCTTACGTTCCAGAAGGCTTTCAGATTTCAAAAATGAACTCGCTCTTGTTAGCAAAGATTGTCCATTATTCAAATGAAGATGGGCAGGTAATAGTATTCCAACAATATAAAGGGGAAAGCTCTGATATGCGAATCGACACTGAAAATGCAGAAGTGGAAAAAATATCGATTAATGGTATTGAAGGTCTTTACGTAAAAAAAGGCAAGAACTCAACAATTGTTTGGTATAACGATCACTTTACGTTTTCCCTTATGTCTGATTTAGATGAAAATGAACTAGTGAAAATGGCACAAAGTACAGTAATTGTAGAATAGATGTTTGTAAAATAGAGAATATTTAAAATAACTGTAACAAATCTCCTCTCTAATTTGTTTATTTGTATGAGGGACTAAAGAATGGAGGTTTTGTTTATGTTTAAAATTAGACATGTTATATTGCATATTAGGTCACCTTGTAGAACATAAAAAGCTCTTTGCTAAACATTAATAACTACTTGGTTGTTGTCAATCTTAATATTTGAATAAGAAGGTGAAACTATAATCTTCGAATATCGTAAATATTCTAAAAGGAGTGCGTAACATATGTCGAAGGAAAGACAAAGAATTCTTATCATAATTTACTATTTGGTACTTGTAGTAATTGGCGGACGATTGATTTTCTTCATTCCAAACGGCAAGTATTTAGGAATATTAAATACTGATAATTTTTTTACGATAAGTTGCACTATTGTTTTATTGAGTATGTTACTAATTTATTTCCTTTTAAAATCTAGTCCTATTAAAAAAATGCTTATTAATATGGTTGTAACAATTGTTATTTTCATCGTTGTGGGAGTATACTATTATAGCAATCTTCCTAAATATACCTATGAGGAAGCTGCGCAAAAAGTAGAAGAAGTAGAAAAAGAATCAGGTAAGAACTCCAAAGTTTATATTCCGGAACATCGTGAAGACAAAATTGCTTATAGCTCAGGTTCATTTTTTAAAACAACAAATGATAAATATTTTATTTACCTGAAAAACGGTAATGAAATTTTTATCTACAGATTTGACCCTTTGAATGGTGAATATGAAATTTACCAAGGAACTAGGAAACTATTAGAGTAACTATGATAACTAATTTATGTGGGGGGTACTGCAGATATCAATTGTATGAGTATTTTATTAATGTTAGGAGCCACAATGAGAAAAACAGTATTTAAGATAACCAGTATATTTATATTAATTTCTATTTTAAATGGATGCAGTTCATTATTGAAGTATGAAACGAGTAAAGAAAACATTAGTGAAACGAGCATAGAGATACAAAAGTGGATACGAGAAACAAGTTTGAAACCGGAAAATGGTAATATACATATATGTAGGGTAAAAGCAAGTGAAGGTGACATGTATTACCTTTATTTTAATGGAAGCAAATTAGTTAACAATAGTTATACTTCATATGGTTCAGTTGGAATTAGTCCAATTAAAAAAAAGGATTACGGATAATTATTAAAGAAAAAGAAAGTAAGACGAAACATAAAGATTTGTTTAGAATAATAGTCAAGGATAATACAATAGAATATTTTGAAATTAATAAAAAGAGATACTCTATTGATGAAATATATTGCATTGATTAGTGGTTAACCAATATTTAATAACGAAGTTTAAATTACAGCAAATTTTCAGTTTAATATGCAGGAGTAATTCCCGATGTTCTGTCATTGATTATTAATGCATTAAAGTTATCAGATGCAATAAAAAAATTTGATTTTCTAATTCATGAGTGTTTATTGTATAATAAACATACCGAAAGTTGAAAAAAAACAGTATGAGGCACTAAAGAATGGAGGTTTTGCTTATGTTTGAAATTTAACATGTTATATTGTATATTAGGTCACCTTGTAGAACATAAAAAGCTCTTTGCCAAACGTTAATAACTACTTGATTATTTTCAATCTTAATATTTGAATAAGAAGTTAAAACTATAATCTTCTAATATCCTTATATTCTAGGGGGAGGTAGTCCGTATGAAGTTAAACAAAAACACTATAAAAATAGTGATAATGGCGTTGTCAATCGTTTTCATAACCGCTTTTGTGTATGCCTACCAAAACAATTTTAAATTAATTGGTCAGCAGCAAAAAAGTATCATGAGCAGTAATAATAACATTGTTGTCGCTAGAATAAACGGATATGAAATAACAAAAAACACTTTTGATGAATACAAATTATTATCAGGTAACAGTAGGTCAGATCAGGAATTGCTTAATCAGATAATTGAACGCCACTTATTATACCAGGAAGCAACTAAAAAAAACATTAGCATATCTAACGAACAAATTGAGAAAGCATTACAAGAATCCAAATATACTCTTAATAGAGCTCCTGAACTATACAAGAAAATGTTACAATACTGGGAGGGACTAGGCATGACAGAAGACCAATATTGGGAATATACTAAACCTGTCTATGAAAAATCATTAATGTGTGGCGAATATAAAGATCAGCTAAAAAGCAACTATAAAGCAACTAGCAAAATAAAAGATACAAAACAATTAAACGACGCTTTTGATCAATATTTTAAGGATTTTATTGCTGACCTTAAAAAACAATCAGCAATTGAAATATTTATAAACTGACAATCATAACCGCTATCAAACAGGTGGTTATGGTTACTCGTATCCCTATATGACATGTTACTGGTCAGCGCCTTTAGGCGCTGGATTTCAACTTACCTTCTAATAGTACATAAAAATACTTCATTTTTGCTATAGTTGCTCATAATGGTATTCCTCCTTCATGAGTTGTTGTTTTAAAACTTTTCAGCTTTATTAATTTTATCAAGGTTATTAATTATTCGAATAACTGAGAAGTTGCTATAAGAAAACACACAGTTCTCGTCAATGAGCATATCTGCTTCAGGAAAGGAAATATTTACCTTTGAATGCCTATGAAAAACATTTTGAACTAGTTTTTTCAGAAAAAGTCATGTTTCTAGACAACCGCTGGTAACGGAGCAACTATAAACAAACTGTTCTTGAAGCTTAATGATTTTTTAATATTTTATTGTCTCGTTATCTTGGAACATTATGGTAAGTGCTTGTTTTACGCACTCGAATAGTATTAAAACCGCTTGACAGACATATAATATAACGGTACAATAAATTGTACAGAATATTGTCAATCATATGTTGTTGCGCATATCCGAAGGGAGGGATATTATATGTTGGCAGTTAACTATTCGACAATACGAAAAAAACTAAAAGAATATTGTGATCGTGTTACCGATGACCGGGAAACAGTAATAGTTACTCGGAAAGATGAAAAGAATGTTGTTATTATAAGCCTTGAGGAATACAACACAATGATGAAAGCCGCAAGAAATGTAGAATACCTTGCAATGATTGATAGATCAATAGAACAGCTTGCATCAGGGAAAGGAACTGTTCATGAGCTGATTGAGGTGGACGATGAATAAAATATGGTCAGACAAATCCTGGGATGATTATTTATCGTGGCAGATTAAGGATAAAAAGGTACTCAAACGTATCAATGAGCTTATAAAAGATATTGAAAGAAATGGATTATCAAAAGGTATCGGAAAACCTGAGCTTCTAAGGTACCGTAAGGCGTGGAGCAGACGAATCGATCATGAGCACAGGTTAGTTTATAATTTTGATGATAACAATAACTTGTGGATTATTTCATGCAAAGGGCATTATGAAGATTGATATGTACTGAAATAAAGATCATCTGGAATTATGATGGTCTTTTTTCAGCAAAACTTGGAAATCGCAAATATTGGAGAGAAACTCAATATATCCTTAATATATGTATACTATTAGGTTATTTGTATATCTGTTTAATTGTAAAATAAATTGTTTGTGCACCCTTGTAAACAAGAGCGTCGTTGTAATTATGAAAACAATCGCCGCCGCACACAAATCTCGCCCGACATTCGGTACATAAGCTCCTGTCCGCACAATAAGTGTTACATATTTCTTCACGGGATGTATAAGTCGATCATAAGATTTTATACCTCTTAAAAAATATCATATAGATTTTATACCTCTTAAAAAATATCATTGCATTTTTATACATTTGGATGTATAATTATAAATATTATTTTTCGGGAGGTTTTTTGTATGCCTTTAAAAGACATTGTCGGGATGGATAAAAAATATTATATGAATACATTTGGAGACAGGACCCCCGTATGTTTCGAGTACGGTAAGGGTATAAATCTTTGGGATACTGAAGGAAAAAAGTATTATGACTTTTTTTCCGGAATTGCGGTAAGCTCGCTTGGTCATGCACATCCGAATCTAGTTAATGCAATTAAAGCGCAAGCAGAAAAGCTTATACATTGTTCGAGCCTCTATTATGTAGAATCCCAGGCTTTGCTGGCTAAAAAATTGGTTGAGAACTCGTGTGCTGAAAGGGTTTTCTTTTCTAACAGCGGTGCTGAGGCAAACGATGGCGCAATAAAGCTTGTACGAATGCACTTTAGAAAAAAAGGGGAGCCACAAAAGCATGAGATTATATCTCTTAAGCAGTCATTTCATGGTAGGTCAATTACTACAATGTCTGCTACAGGGCAGGAAAAATACAGAGAACAATGTAAACCGCTCACTCCTGGCTTTAAGTTTGCACCTCGGGATGACTTTGATGCCCTTTTGGCTGAGGTATCTTTGAATACAGCAGCTATAATTGTTGAAGTTATACAAGGTGAAGGCGGCGTAAATCCGCTAGGTAAGGAATATATGAAGAATATGAGAAAGCTTTGTGATGAGAAAAATATTTTTCTTATCATAGATGAAGTTCAATGTGGAATTGGTAGAACCGGAAAAATGTTTGGATTTGAGCATTTTGATATAGAACCGGATATATTTACTCTAGCAAAGGGATTAGGCGGCGGTGTACCCATCGGTGCAATTCTTGCAAAAGGATCGGCAGCTAAGACTTTTACCCCGGGCGACCATGGTTCAACCTTTGGTGGCAATCCGCTTGCATGCTCTGCTGCCCTTGCAGTCGTGAATACTATTCTGGAGGATGGGTTGGTAGAGAATTCAGCCGTTATGGGTGAATATTTTAACCATAAGTTGAATGAATTATCAAAAAAACATAATATTATTTCCGAGGTACGCGGCAAGGGGCTGATGATTGGGGTTCAGCTTGAGGAAGATAAGGCAACCGAAATAAAGAATGAATGCTTTAAGGAAGGTTTTCTTATAGGTACTGCCGGAGAGAATATTTTGAGGATACTTCCTCCATTGATAATAAGTGAGGGAGACATTGACCTGTTTATAGGAATGCTGGATAAGGTGCTTGCAGTTACGTGATGGAAATTCATTCCATGCGAACTTTTTGTTATGTGATAAGAATTAATTATATGTAGACTTTCAGTGGTTAAATGAATTTTATCACTTTAGCACTAAAGTAAGTTTATAAATACCGGAATGTTTACCGGATTTTTATCAAGATAAGCTGCTAAGGCATATAGAATGATCAGGTAAATGAAATTTATATGAGGAAGTGTGTTAATGAAATCAGTTTTGGTTTTGGAAGATGGCACATATTTTGCCGGTGAAGCCTTCGGCAAAGAAGGAGAAGTTTTTGGTGAAGTGGTTTTTAATACTAGCATGACAGGTTATCAAGAGGTTTTGACAGATCCTTCATATAACGGACAAATAGTTGCTATGACTTATCCTTTGATAGGTAATTATGGATTTAATGGGGAAGACAGCAATGCAAAGAAGCCCTATTTGCAGGGATTCATTGTCAAAGAGTTATGTGATGCTGCAAGTAATTGGAGAAAAGTAGGGGAGCCTGAAGATTTTTTTATAAAGCATAATATTACAGGAATAAAAGGTATTGATACACGAGCGCTTACACAACACTTAAGACAGTTTGGAAGCATGTACGGTATGATATCAACAGTTACTGGAAACATTGATGTGCTGCTTGAAAACCTAGTTAAAAGCAAGCAGAGAAAAAGAGACTTAGTCATGGAAGTTACTACAGAATCGTGCGTACATGAGCCTGGTTCAGGTAAAAGGGTTGTGGTGTTAGATTTTGGTGTAAGAAACGATATTACGGCTTCTTTAAAAAAGAGAAACCTTGATATATATGTGATGCCGGCTGATTCAACTGTCAGTGAGATTATGAGCTATAATCCTGACGGAATATTATTGACAAATGGTCCTGGGGACCCGAGAGATATTCCTTATGCCATAAATACTGTGAAACAGCTTGTAGGTAAAAAGCCGATTCTTGGAATATGCATGGGACATCAGCTTTTAGGTCTTGCACTCGGGCAAAACATATATAAATTAAAGTTTGGTCATCATGGAAGCAATCATCCGGTAAGAGATTTTAACACCAGCAAGTGTTATATAACTTCGCAGAATCATAACTATGCTCTTTCAAAAGGTACTGACCATGATATTGTTATAACGCACTTGAATATAAATGATAACACTATAGAAGGGTTCAGACACAGGCATCTTCCTATAGTTGGTATTCAGTACCATCCTGAGGAAGAGCAGGAAACCGGTGATTGTGCATATATATTTGATGATTTTGTGAGAATGATGGATAAAACATCAGTGTAAACATTTGGAATAAATACTATGTAATAGACGCAATATTGGCATTGCGGCGTAAACGCATGAATTTTAGGATACAGATTATAAAGATTGTTAAAAATGGATTGCTGCAGTAATTAGATTTTGGAGGAAACTATGCCAAAGAGAACTGACATAAAAAAGGTACTTGTTATTGGCTCAGGACCAATTATAATAGGTCAGGCAGCTGAATTTGACTACTCGGGGACACAAGCATGTCGAGCTTTAAAAGAGGAGGGTGTAGAAGTTGTTCTTGTAAACAGTAACCCTGCTACTATAATGACTGATTTAGACAGTGCAGATAAGGTTTATATTGAGCCTATTACTGTTGAATTTGTTAAGAAAGTTATAAAAAGAGAGAAACCTGATGGAATCCTAGCGTCCCTTGGCGGTCAGACTGGCCTTAACATGGCAGTGGAACTGGCTGAAGATGGTATCCTTGATGAGATGGGCATAGAACTTTTGGGTACATCATTAGAATCAATAAAGAAAGCTGAGGACAGAGAACTTTTTAAGCAAACTATGCAGGATATTGGAGAAAAGGTTCCCCACAGCACAATAGCAACCAACCTGAAGGATGCAGAAAAATTTGCCCGTGAGGTGGGGCTTCCCATAATTGTACGTCCTGCTTACACTCTTGGAGGCTCGGGGGGCGGGATTGCAAACACTTTCGAGGAATTTAAATATATATGTGGCAAGGGTTTAAAATATAGTAGAATACACCAGGTATTGCTGGAGCAGAGCGTTGCAGGATGGAAAGAAATTGAATATGAGGTTGTAAGAGATAGCAATGACAACTGTATTGTAGTTTGCAACATGGAAAATTTTGATCCGGTTGGAGTTCACACCGGGGATAGTATTGTAGTTGCACCGAGTCAAACTTTGTCTGGTAAGGAATATCAGATGCTTAGAAAGGCTTCTATAAAGATTATCAGGGCATTGGATATTAAAGGAGGCTGTAATATTCAGTTTGCACTTAACCCTGACAGTTATGAATATGTATTAATAGAAGTCAATCCTAGAGTTAGCCGATCCAGTGCGCTTGCATCAAAGGCAACTGGGTATCCTATTGCCCGCATAACAGCAAAAATAGGTTTGGGGCTTAATCTGGACGAGATAATGAATCCGATTACACAAAATACTTATGCAATTTTTGAACCATCTTTAGATTATATTGTTACAAAGGTTCCAAGGTGGCCTTTTGACAAGTTTACGACTGCCGATAGAAATATTGGTACACAAATGAAAGCCACGGGAGAGGTTATGGCAATAGGACGAACTTTTGAGGAATCTCTTCTTAAAGCAATAGACTCTCTAGATATTAAGTTTAACTATCAGCTAGGGCTTAGCTTATTTGAAAACAAATCTGCGGAGGAACTGGTTGAAATAATCAAACATCCTGATGAGCAAAGAATATTTGCAATATGTAAAGCATTGCAAAAGGGTGTAGCAGCAAAGATAATTCATGATGTAACAAAAATAGATATGTTTTTTCTAAGCAAGCTTAAAAAAATAGTTGATGTAGCCAATGAAGTTAAAAATGCAGGTATTGCATGGCTGGATTATGAGCTTTATTCAAAAGCAAAACAGGTTGGTTTTGGAGATTCATATATAGCAAACCTTGTCAATGTGCCGTTGGATAGCGTGCTAAAGCTTCGAAAGAATTTTCCGATAAAGCCTGTTTATAAAATGGTTGATACATGTGCAGGTGAATATGAAGCTGTGACTCCTTATTATTACTCAACCTACGAGGAAAAAGATGAGGTAATGCCGGGAAGACAAAAGAAGGTTATTGTTATAGGTTCAGGTCCCATAAGAATAGGGCAGGGAATTGAGTTTGATTATTGCAGTGTTCATTCAGTAAAGACACTTAAAAGTATGGGTATTGAGTCAATTATAATAAACAACAACCCCGAAACAGTAAGCACTGATTTTGATATATCGGATAAGCTTTATTTTGAACCACTTACAAAAGAGTGCGTACTAGATATAGTTGAGAAGGAAAACCCACTGGGAGTTATTGTGCAGTTTGGAGGTCAGACATCAATCAATCTTGCAGGACCACTTACAAAAGAGGGGGTAAATATCCTGGGAACATCAGTCGCTGACACTGACCTTGCAGAAGATAGGGATAAATTTTTAAAATTGCTTGAAAAGCTGCATATACCAATTCCACAGGGGGATACAGCATTTTCTTTAGAAGAAGCTGAAATTATAGCCAACAGAATAGGTTATCCGGTGCTGGTAAGACCATCTTATGTGTTAGGTGGCAGGGCGATGGAAATTGTATATAACAATGACATGCTCAAGGAATATATGAACATGGCGGTTGACATTTCAAAGGAGCACTGTATTTTGATAGATAAATATATTGAGGGAAAGGAGCTTGAGGTTGATGGGCTTTGCGATGGAAACGATGTGTTGATTCCGGGAATAATTGAGCATATTGAAAGAGCAGGTGTACACTCAGGAGACAGTATGGCTGTTTATCCAACGCGCACTGTAAGCCAAAAGGTAAAGGACACCATAGTTGATTACACAGTTAAGCTTGCCAGAGCGTTAAATATAATAGGTGTTTTTAACATTCAGTTTGTAGTGGACAAAAACGAAAATGTTTATGTAATAGAAGTGAACCCACGAGCCAGCCGGACAGTACCTATAATGAGCAAAATTACCGGGATGCCAATAATCAATATAGCTACCCAAATAATAATGGGAAAAACCTTAAGAGAGCTGGGATATAAGCCGGGTCTTGTACCCGAAGGAGAATTTACCTGTGTTAAGGCTCCGGTATTTTCTTTTTCAAAGCTTACTACAGTTGATACATTCTTAGGTCCTGAGATGAAATCAACGGGAGAGGTTATGGGGGTAGACAAAGATTATCATCATGCTATGTATAAGGCAATTACCGCAACAGGCTTAAATCTGCCTGAGGGAGGAATGGTACTTTTATCGGTAGCTCAAAGAGATAAGGATTTCTGTATTAAAGTTGCAAGGAAACTTTTGAGTTTGGGTTATGAACTTATTGCGACTAGGGATTCTTTTGATTACCTCGTTGAGGAAAATATAGAAGTAAGCTTTGTGCCCGATGAAGAGATATTGGAAAAAATTAAAGGCGACAGTGTTGCAATGGTTGTAAACACTCCGGTAAGAGGCGAGGTTCCCGCAAAGCTGGGTTACGACATCCGCAGAACATCAATTGAGTATAATATCACATGCATTACATCTTTAGATACTGCAAATGCTATGTTGGAAATAATGGAATGTCGTATGAATACTAAGGATTTTAGCATTTATTCGCTGGATGAGTACTCTGTTTATGATAATAGGAAGCAAGGGGACGGTTCTCTTACTTCCAAAATGCAGTGAAGATCTCTGGAACAATACTTACGGGAAAACAATGAAATCACCCCTATGACACTGCAAATACATGAGAGGTAACTTCTGACCTGAGATGGGAACATAGAAGATGTAACACGATTAATACCTAAAAAGCATATTAGTTGAACTTTGCATACAACATATAGTATCAGAGTGATTTTTTCTGCAGTATATAGTGTATGTGAAGTTAGTTCAACTTACTTCTTGGGAAATAATCATAACGCAACAAAACAATTAATAATTGGAATTGGAAGTGAAATTAATGAAACATTTAATCAGCATTCATGATTTATCGTTATCAGAAATTAATAAAATCTTTGAGCTTTCAGCAAAGCTTAAGCTTGAGAAAAAACAGGGAATACCTCACCCCATTTTGAAGGGTAAAACCCTTGGTATGATTTTTACCAAATCTTCAACAAGAACACGTGTCTCTTTTGAGACAGGTATGTATCAGCTAGGGGGGAATGCAATATTTCTCAGCTCTGATGATATCCAAATAGGTAGAGGTGAAAGCATAAATGATACGGCAAAAGTGCTTTCAAGATATATTGATGGCATAATGATAAGGACATTTGCGCACAGTGATGTTGAGGAACTTGCTAAGTATGGAAGTATTCCTATAATAAATGGTCTTACTGATTTGCTGCATCCGTGTCAGATTCTTGCAGATCTTTTTACAGTGCTTGAACACAAAGGAACGCTTAAAGGACTTAAGCTTGCATATGTAGGTGATGGAAACAATATTGCAAACTCACTTTTGTATGGTTGTGCAAAGGTAGGTATGGACATTTTCATAGCAACTCCAAAGGGGTATGAGTGTAATGTACAGGTTATAAAAGAGGCTTTGAACGATTCAAAAGAATCAGGTTGCCGGATTAACCTGGCACAAGACCCATGGGAAGCCGTGGAAAATGCCGATGTTGTGTATACCGATACATGGATAAGCATGGGACAGGAAAGTGAAAAGGATAAAAAGGTTAAATTATTTCAGGATTATCAAGTAAACAGTAAATTGTTTTCAGCTGCAAAAAAAGATGCAATATTTTTGCATTGCCTTCCTGCATACAGAGGATTTGAGGTTACAGCTGAAATTATTGATGGTCCCAATACAGTTGTTTTTGATGAAGCGGAAAACAGGCTCCATGTGCAAAAAGCAATTATGGCACTCCTTATGGGGTAGTTGGGAAGTTGGAATGGTTGGTTTGGTTGGGAAGCTGTTTTAAGTTGTGGAAGGTTAGAGGCTTGGAAGGTTGACCTGTGGCTATACTTGACTAGCTAGATACACAGGCAAGTGGAAGTTTAGTTGATGAGGTTTTGGAAGATCTGGGAAGCAGGAAATATGGGAAGATGATTAGTTAGTTGGTTGGAGCTATGCAATTTGTTCAGGAATTGTTCATTTAAGAGGTGATTAAAATCCAGTACTACTCATTTGTTATAAAAAAAGCGGCAGTGGAAGATGCAGAGGCAATAATCGAAATCATCCGCGAAGCGTTTGAAAAATATAAGATTGATGCAGGTATAAACACTGAGATTGATGCACTTAATGAGTCAGTAGAAGATGTTAAATTAGACATACTTAAAAAGCATGTGTTTATCGCTTATGTAGACGAAAAACCGGTAGGCACTATAAGGGTGGAAATATTGCCTGACAATACTGCGCGTATAACCCGTTTCGGAGTGAAAATAAAGTATAGCAATAACGGAGTGGGTAAGTCATTAATTGGAGTAGTTGACCAGCTGCTAAGCAGCAAAGGAGTAAAGAAAGTAGGACTGTATACTGCATCAAAGCATGCAAGCCTTGTGTCCTTCTATTATGCAAGGGGATTCTATGTGGATTATACTGATAAGAGTAAGGGTTATACCAGAGCATTTATGATAAAGGAGTACAGTTAACACTAATTGACCAACACGATATACTCATAGTGCTCTACAGTATTTGTGAAGTATATAATTCTTATAATCCCATTTCCCAAATAAATGCATACTTTTGGGATTGCCATGTTCAATAACCATTTTACATATAGGTACGGTTAATTTTACATTTTGAGCAATAGATTTATTGTTCACATAATTTGTTACATACCCTTCTGGCACTTCAATCCAATCAAATGTCGGAGTAATATGAGGGTCGGTTTTTTCATACACTGCTTTTTGAATCAACAAGGCATCAACAGTAGGAGGTAGCCCTAATATTGCCTTCTTTCTACCTTTAACTCTTATGCATCGTTATTTATATTATTGCATCAATTCTTTATATAATGCAATAGTGAAGACGTGGAATTATAAGGGTTAGTAAAAATCATATCTCCAACCTTTAACTTTTCATTTTTTATTCACATTACTCACTTGGATACTTTTCCTGAATTTTTTCTTTAATCTCCTTAAGCTTTTTAAAATATTTTTTAAACTTAACTCCAAGGTCATAATCATAATGTCCTGCAAGATATCCGAGCAATGAAATAACAGGGATTGCGAGGTTAGCTATTATGTAGCCTAAAGCACCATTGTCTGCAATGGATATGAAAAAATATATAGGACCTAAAAGCCCTTTAATAAGAGCAGGCTTTAATACTTCAAGTACTTCACCAAAGGTAAAAGAAAATAGAACGATTTCAATGATTATAAAAGGAACAAATCCAATTAAGCCAAGGACTATACCCTTCCAGGGATATGGCATCATCGTTTCAGAATATTGAGGTCTTTTTTCCTTAAATGCCAGAGCCTTCATATCAGAATATGTAATTAGGGCCATCAATAGAAATATAAACAGTGAAAAAAGTGGTAGCCACTTAAGAAAGTTTTCTTTCGTGAAACTTAAAAATGGATAAAGAAAAATAATAAATAAAATCAATGATATACAGTAATCATAAAAAACCTTCAAACCGCCTTTTATATGGTTAAGCAATAGTATCCTCTCCTTCAGACTGTGATAATGTATAAAATAAGTTACTTTGTGATTATTTCCCAATAGTTAGTTGAACTAAATTCATATACTATATTATGCTTTGGGCATTAATCACTTTGTGACAAAATCATTTATTCCCCCAAATGTAATCTGAGCTAATCTCTCATACAATATATAACCGTAGGTAGAAACATTGTAAAGATTATATCTTATTATACGAAGTACAACTAATGTACTTTTTGGGTATTAGTCATTACATAAAGTATACAACAATAAAACAACTTTGAAAAGTAAAAAAACTTGCAGGGAGCAATTTACGCCACTAGTTATTTCAGTTCACAGGTAGCTGATGAGGTATAACCATACCTTCAGCAGAAAACCTTGCAATGTCATAGGCTAAGCGTAGGAAGGTAGGTGGTAAGGTTACCTTAAAAATAGGGCATTGACTATAGCTGCTCAGAGCTGTGATAAGGAATCTTTTCTTTAACGATCATTGTACCTATTCCCTTGTTGGTGAATATCTCCAGAAGTATGCAATGTGGAATCCTTCCGTCTATAATGTGGGTTCTGTTCACGCCCTTTTTTAAAGCTTCAATGCAGCCATTTACCTTAGGAATCATACCTCCGTCAATTACCTTGCTGCTGATAAGTTCGTATGCTTCTGTAATTGTAAGGGCAGAATAAACGGTGTTATCATCTTTTGATTTTCTTACTCCTTCTACATCAGTAAGCAGCATAAGTTTTTCTGCTTTTAGAGCTGCAGCTATTTCACCTGCTACTGTGTCAGCATTAATGTTATAGCTTTTTCCGTCTTTACCCACTCCAATAGGTGCAATAACAGGTATATATTCATCTTGTGCTATTAGCTCAATTACTTTTGAATTAATACCTGTAATTTTTCCGACATAACCAAGATTGCTTTCTTTTCCGTCAACGCAAGTTGTATATTGCTCGCATTCTATAAGATTTCCATCAACTCCGCTAAGACCTATAGCTTTACCACCTTTTAAATTGAGCATCGAAACAATTTCTTTGTTTGTTTTTCCTATAAGAACCATTTGGACTATCTCCATAGTTTCGGCATCGGTTACACGCAGACCATTTATAAATTTACTTTGAACGTTTTGCTTAGAAAGTGTTTTGTTTATGTCCGGACCACCACCATGCACAACAACAGGATTCATTCCGATATATTTTAAAAGTGTGATGTCCTCCATAACGGAGTTTTTCAAATCATCATCGATCATTGCATTACCGCCGTATTTTATGACTACTGTTTTACCATAAAGTCTTTGAATATAGGGCAAAGCTTCAATTAATGTTGCTGCCTTCTTTATTATAGCCTGCATTTGTTCAGACACGAGAACGCCCTCCCTTTTTATTTTCCTTAAGTATCTTAATTTCACTAATGACTACTCACTTATATTTTTATGAACTCCACTGTTTTCCAACCTTCTAAATTTCCACCTACCTACCTACCTACCTACCTACCTACCAACTAACTAACTAACTAACTAACTAACTAACTAACAAACTAACCATCTATCTATCTATCTATCTATCTATCTATCTATCTATCTATCTATCTATCTATCTAACGAACTACTTATTTTTCAACTATCTCTGACAAACCAACTGCCCAACTATTATATATACAATCCCGGAGATGTCAGACCTGTATTCTCAGGTAAGCCTGCTAGTATGTTCAAGTCTTGAACGGCTTGCCCTGAGGCGCCTTTTCCAAGATTGTCAATGGCTGATAATATAACAACTCTGTTCAATCTTTTGTCTACAACTATACCAATATCAAGAAAATTCGAACCTGCAACAAATTTTGTTTCAGGCAGTTTTCCCTCATCCATTATTCTGATAAAAAATTCATTTTTGTAATACTCCTTGTACAGGTCTATTATATCAGCAGTTGACTTATGTTCTGCCAGGTTTGCGTAAATTGTGCATAACATTCCTCTTTTCATTGGAGCAAGATGTGGAGTGAAAGAAATAAGGACATCTTCCTTTGCAAGAAAACTTATTTCCTGCTCTATTTCAGATGTATGCCTATGTGTGGAAACACCATATGCTTTAAAGTTTTCAGTACACTCGCTGAACTGATAGGGAAGATCAGTCTTTCTTCCAGCTCCCGAAACTCCTGATATTGCGTCTATTATAATATTCTTTGTATCTATCAGTTTATGGGAAATAAGTGGAGCTAAGCCAAGGATTGAGCATGTTGGGTAGCAGCCTGGATTTGCCACAAGCTTTGCACCTTTTATCTTGCTTCTATAAATCTCAGGTAGCCCATAGACTGCATTTTCAAGCAGCTGAGGCATTACATGTGTTGTCTTATACCATTTTTCATAAACTGCTGCTTTTTTGTATCTGAAAAGTCCGCTGTGGTCAAGGACTGTTTTACCTTTTTGCACAAGCACCGGGATTATTTCCCGAGACACATCATCAGACAATGCAGTTATATAAAAATCAGCATCGGGGCTGTTGTTTGTGTCAAATTTACAACATTCCATATCAAATACACCTCTTAAGTTTGGGTAAACATCCGATATTTTCTGTCCGACAAAACTATGGCTTCCTATAAAAACAATTTCAAATTCAGGATGATTTTGAAGCAATCGCACTATTTCTATTCCAACATATCCTGTTGCACCTAATATAGCAACTTTAAACATAACTATATTCATTCCTTTTCATAAATTAATGTTGTGTAAAAGTCTTACACTCAGCTTTTTTAAAAGTTGGTACCAAGCCTTTTCTATTTTACAGCATATGATTATTCCCCAAAAAGTAAGTTGAACCAACTTCTCGATATTAATCAACGCAAGATTTTATAATTATACATGCAAATGTATAAAAATTCAACTGCTTTTATCGAAATATTTGTGCTTGCTCTTGTATTTGTGTCTATTCAGAGGTAGCTCAAACATATTAAATGAAGAATCATCTCTAATACGGCTAGTTACAGCGAGGCTTAGGAAAACACAATTTAAAATGCCTTAGAGTTTAGTAATGTCCGTGCTGTTTGAACGCAAGTGAGTTCACGGAATTACTTAACGAGAAGGCATTTTAAATTGATTGTTTTCATTGCTGAAGCTGTATTGCAGTATTGGAGATGATTCTTCATGAAAGAAAAGCTAACTCTGAATAGACACGAAATATGTTTGGGATGTGAAATTAAAAGTTTCCCAAATCGTTTTAATTGTTAAAATAGTGTGCTATAATTAAAGTCTAAGCCTTACATAACATAATTCTTTTTGAAACTTAAATGTAATGTTTGGTACAATGGGAATTATCAGTGAACTTTCTAAATGCGTTTATGCAAAGTTACTAAATAGATTTTTTTAATTTTGTATAAAAGTATACTAGTCCGTTCACGATCTCAAATGATATAGTTTATATAGAGGTTATGCGTATAGAATATTTTAGGAGGGGAAAAAATGGCAAGTGTTAAATTAAAGAATATTTACAAAAAGTATGCCGGTGGGGTTACAGCTGTAAGTGATTTTAATCTTGATATTGAAGATAAGGAGTTTATTGTTCTTGTTGGTCCTTCTGGTTGCGGTAAGACTACTACACTAAGAATGATTGCAGGTCTTGAAGAGATTACTGAAGGTGAAATTTATATTGGTGATAAGTTTGTAAATGATGTCGCACCGAAGGATAGAGATATTGCGATGGTTTTCCAGAGTTATGCGTTGTATCCTCATATGACAGTATTTGACAACATGGCTTTTGGATTAAAACTTAGAAAGACCCCGAAAGATCAGATTAAGAAAAGAGTACATGAAGCGGCAAGGGTTTTGGAAATAGAACATTTACTTGACAGAAAGCCAAAGGCATTGTCTGGTGGACAAAGACAGAGGGTTGCCTTAGGACGTGCTATAGTTCGTGAACCAAAGGTTTTCTTAATGGACGAACCGCTTTCAAACCTTGATGCTAAGCTAAGGGTTCAGATGAGAACGGAGATCAGCAAGTTGCATCAGAAACTGCAGACAACAATAATATATGTTACTCATGACCAGACAGAGGCTCTGACCATGGCTAGCAGAATAGTTGTTATGAAAGATGGTTTCATTCAACAGGTTGATTCACCACAATCACTTTATGAAAGACCTGACAACCTATTTGTTGCAGGATTTATCGGAAGTCCACAGATGAACTTTATTAATGTAGCAGCAGAAAAACGTGGGAACGATGTTTATTTGAATTTTGGAGCAAATTCTATTAAGTTGACTGAAGGAAAAGCAAAAAAACTTGACAGTTCCGAATATATAGGCAAAGAAATGATTATGGGTGTTAGACCCGAAGCAATTCATGACGAAGCAGCTTATATTGAGTCAATGCCTGAGTGTGTTGTTGATTCTGAAGTAGAGGTTATCGAAATGCTTGGTTCCGAAACATTGTTGTATATGAGTATTGACGGAGCAACTACCAATATAATTGCTAAAGTTAATCCAAGAACAAAAGCAAGGTCTGGAGACAAGATCAAGGTTACTATTGACTCAAACAAAATTCATTTATTTGATAAGGATACAGAAAGAACAATAATGAATTAATAGTTTTAGCAAAAAAAGAAAGGTTCAGGCACGTGTCTATAGGGATATTTTATGAACCGTGGGTAATTTGGCGGGGCAGACAGCAGATTAAGCTGTCTGCCTTTGCTGTTGTTTGGTTAATTTTCCGGCTGGTATCCTTGGCATAGAAATCATTAAACAGGTTCACAAACGGAGTAAAGTCATTGTCACCGTAGAGGCTACCTACTACGATTACCTTGTAGAAGGCTTTAAAAAGCCGTTTAATGCCCATAGGGGCACAAAACCGATTGTCATTATTGATGAACCACATAGGTTCTCAAGAGAACAGAAAGCTTATAAAGCTATTGTGGAAGAATTGCAGCCTCAGATGATAATTCGATTTGGTGCAACTTTCCCAGAAGTCTCAGTGGGGCGTGGTCGCAATAAGGTCACCTACAAAGACTTGAACAATCTGGTATACGAATTGAATGCCTGTGACTCTTTTAATCAGAATCTAATAAAGGGTGTGGCAAAAGAACATTTCGAGACACTGTCACAAAAAGAATTTATTAAACGAATAAATAATCAAACAAGTATTCCGATTAAGGTCATACATGATGCTATGTGCAAGTTGGCTGAAGAAAAAACAGTCCTTCCAGAACATATTAATGAGTATTCATCTACCAATATTATTAGAGGTTTTACAGATTGGCGAATTCAAGAAACACAGACAAGATTTCGTTATGCTCACTCGACACAGCCTGTTACTGAAACTACACTAACTTATGAAGATGGCTCTCCACGAGAAATGATAAGGCAGGGAACTGTCGGCACGATGTTTGTTGAAGGCACTCCTTCAGAGAAATACCTATATGATAAGATTGCTTTTGATTCTCCATTGGAGAAAGATAACATCATGAACCATGGGCATGCCTGTAATATGATTGAATTTGTGCAGGCAGTATCTGCACAAATAATTTGAAAGACAACCTCTTTTTCTGCCGCTTATATTTTACACACAACCAATTGATCATTTGTCACTTTGTGGGGTATAATAGTTGTAGGGTGATAAAAATGAATCTTCTTATTCGTACTGTTCAGAAGGAAAAGGAACGAATAGACTATATGCTCAGCAAATATCTGCAGCAGCTAAAGGAACTGCCTAAAGGTTCAATAACGGTAAAGAGTGTCGGAACAAACACTTATTATTACTTAAAATACCGTGATGGCAAAAAGGTATTTACTGATTACCTTGGAAAAGACAGTGAACGGGTACAGAATGTTTGTGCTGAACTTAAAAAACGATGTCATATTGAAGCGATGATTAAGCATTTGCGAACGGAGCGGATGTTGGCAATCAAGATATTGGAGGGGTAATTTTGATTTTATATCACGGAAGCAATATGGCTGTGAAACAACCAAAACTGATAGTACAAAACCGTTTTCTTGATTTTGGAACGGGATTTTACACCACCGAAAACAAGGAGCAGGCAATCAGTTTTGCAAACAAGGTTTACCGTCGCAGGGAAGAAGGCAGCCCCATAGTAAGCATCTATGAGGTGAATGAATCCGCCGCCTTTTCATCTTGCAAGCTGCTCCGGTTTGCAGCGCCGGATGAAACATGGCTAGACTTTGTCTACACGCATAGAACAGGAACATATTCCGGTAAGCCTTATGAACTGATATACGGTCCTGTTGCGGATGATGACGTGTACGAAACCTTCATGCTGTATTCAACTGGCACGTTGACAAAGGAAGAAACTCTGAAAAGGCTGAAAATAAAGAGACTGTTTAATCAGATGGTTTTCAGCAGTGAACGGGCGATTTCCTTTTTAAAATTCACACAAATTTTGCAGGAGGATTGAATGATGGAAAAGCAAAGATTTTCGTCCATGCTGTTCTTGATTGTACCGCAGATTATCCAGCTTATAATAGAAAAGAGCAAATTAGGTGAAGAAAAAGCAACCGAAATGTTGTACGCATCGGAACTATACGCCAAGCTTGAGGACGAGAAAACAAAGTTGTGGCATTTGAGCGCAAACGCTTTATATGAGATGTTTAAAGAAGAACAAAAAACAGGGTCTATTACCTATCCGGAGGAGGCTTAATATGAGCACAGAGGGAAAATTTTTAGTTTTTTGTATTGAGATGTACAAGGCGGCCAAAAACTTGACCGGAAGAGAGGCGATAAGTCTTTTCAAGCGATACGGCGTTTCCGATTATGTGCTTTCCTGCTATGAGGCATTGCACACTACCGGGACAAATTACATCGTTGAGGATATTGATTTATTTTTGGAAGCCCGTCAGCATGGTTGAGAAGTTATTATTATTGATACCCCCAGATCCTACGCTTTTAAAAGCCTGTGTTGGGGCATAGGAGATCTTGTTTATAAAACAACTGTGGCTGGCACAAAATAAAGCTTGAAGATAATGAGTTTTTTCTATACAATAAAAAAGTGAGAGCATTGTGGTTATGGTATACTAATATTATGATTATCCAGCTTTTTTATGAAGGAAAATAATTTTGCGGAGGGGTTTACTTGGCTTTAAACAAATTTCAACAATTAGTTGATCAAGTAAAAGACATTACAGGTCTTGATAATGGCATTATGGAGATTACAGGCAGCATAATTGCCAGTACTATACTTGCCGAAGTTGATAATATCAGCCCCTTTATGCAACAGATTATTGAATCTAGAAATAGGGTTCGAGTTTTTAATGGGAGGGTTTACCAGAAGGTTTATGTTAAAAACAAATTTCAATTCGTAGCATTTATTGAGGATAAAGGGGATGAGAGCCTTAAGTATCTTTCGTTATTATCTCTTAACATATCAAATCTTAAAGAATTTTATGAAGACAAATATAATAAGAGCAGTTTTATGAAAGATATTGTTTTAGGAAATATCTCACCGGGTGAGATCCTGCAAAAATCTAAGGCTTTGCATATGGAACAATATGTCAACAGAGTTGTATACCTTATTAAAACTAATAAATCAAAAGAAATTTTTACTTATGAAATATTACAGAGCTTGTTTCCTAATAAATCCAAGGACTTTGTGATGGTGTTGGATGAAGAGACTACTGTATTAATAAGGGAAGTTAAATCAGAGAAAGACCGCAAAAGTATAGTTAAGCTCGGGCAGGTAATGATTGATACTTTAAATACTGAATTGATGGTACAGGCCTATGTAGGAGTTGGTTCGGTAGTAGAAAGTATTATGGATCTTGAATATTCATATCAGAGTGCCAATATAGCTCTTACAATTGGCAGAATATTTGAGAGTGATAAACACTATTATGATTACAACAACCTTGGTATAGGAAGGTTAATTTATGAGGTTCCAAAACATTTGTGTAAGGTTTTCTTAGATGAAGTTTTTAAAGAAAATGACTTTGAGGGATTTGATTCTGAAACCAACCTTACTATTCAAAAATTTTTTGAAAATAGTTTAAATATAAGTGAGACATCAAGGCAGTTGTATATACACAGGAATACACTCGTTTACAGATTGGACAAGATACAGAAAATGACTGGACTTGATCTTAGAAGGTTTGATGATGCGATAATTTTAAAAATAAGTATGCTTGTAAGAATGTTTCTTGAAAGAAGCGAAAATAATCATGGGAACTAGAATTATCCTCAGCAAGGAAGTGTGCAATTGGTAGAGTTTAAAGGTGTGACTAAAAAATATGCCAATGGTACCATAGCATTAAGAGATATTAATCTTACTGTTAATGAAGGTGGATTCGTTTTTGTTGTTGGACCTAGCGGATCAGGTAAGTCTACACTAATCAAACTGATGCTTAGAGAAGAGGTAGCAAGTGAAGGTACTACTTTTGTTGATGGTAATGATCTTTTAGCAATGGAAAAAGATGAGATACCATATTTTAGACGCAAACTTGGTGTAGTATTTCAGGATTTTCGTCTTCTTCCCAAGAAAACTGTTTATGAAAATGTTGCCTTTGCCTTAGAAATCACTGAATCACTACCTAAAGAGGTTCGTCGAAAGGTTCCGATGGCTTTGGGACTGGTTGGATTAAGCAGAAAAGCAAATTCTTATCCTAATCAATTGTCAGGAGGGGAACAGCAGAGGGTGTCCCTTGCAAGGGCAATTGTAAATGACCCTGTTTTACTTTTAGCTGATGAACCTACCGGAAACCTTGATCCTGAAACATCATGGGAAATTATTAAGCTGCTTGAGTCAATCAACTTAAAAGGTACTACAGTCATAGTCGCAACTCATGATAATTCGGTAGTAGATCGAATGCAAAAAAGAGTAATAGAAATTGGCAGCGGCAGAATTATCAGAGATCAGCAGAAAGGATTTTACAATAATGACTCTTCGAACAGCTAAGTATATGATAAAAGAGGGAGTTATTAATTTACATAAAAACAAACTGATGAGCATTGCTTCAATCAGTATTGTTACGGCTTCACTTTTGGTGTTCGGTATATTCTTAATGATCTCCCTCAATATTTCCAGCAATATGAGAATGTTTGGAGAGCAGCCTGAGATTGTGGTATTTTGTCAAGCGGAGTTGAATGAGGAGCAGGCTGAGGCAATTGAAACTGAAATAAAAAGTAATGATGTGATATCTTCGGTAATAATGGTGACAAAGGCTGAATATTTTGAAAGTGTAAAAGAGATGTTTGCTGAAAATGAGGGACTCATTAGTGACCTTGACGAATCCTTTTTACCGGTTAAGTTTAATTTGATGCTTAAGGATTTTGACCAATGTGAAGATGTGACTAATGCGCTTGAAGAAATTGATGGCGTGTGGGATGTGCAGTATCCAAGAAAAGTTGTGGATTTTGTTCAAAGTATTACATATTGGCTACGCTTTATTAGTATATTATTAATAATAGTGTTAATGGTTATAGCCATATTTATTATGGAAAACACAATTAAACTTACTATGAATGCAAGAAAAGAAGAAATAGATATAATGAAGTATATTGGTGCGACTGACTGGTTTATCCGATGGCCCTTTATTGTTGAAGGAATAATAATAGGCTTTATCAGTGCGGTTATTGCATTTTTGCTGGTTGCTTATGGATATAGTACAATTGAACACAGATTTAATGAAGACATAATACATATAGGTGTGGAGTTTGTAAGGTTGACAAAAATTGATGATATAAGCTTTCTACTTGTGCTATTGTTTTTGATGATGGGGACTTTGGTAGGGTCTTTAGGAAGCTATTTGTCAATACGAAAGTACCTTGAAGCTTAATTTTTTATTGCATAGGAAGTATACTTTCCTATGCGGCGGGGGATATCCCTTTGCTGGTTTAAGGAGTGTTGCTTAAGATGCACAGCGTCGGTCGAAGGGAACCATAAGGTTCACTAGCAAAAAAAAGTTCCTATTTAAATACTATTGTGATATAGTATATTTTAACAATATGATTTGGCAATTACGAATAGATATCTTTATGGTAATAAGATTTAAAAACACTGAGAAAGGTTTTTTACATGGTGATAATATTATGAGATGTCTTGGAAAAAAAAGAATTATACTTATAATTATTGCTATTATAATGTCAATCTCATTTTCTCCTTCCTTTGCTAACGAGCTTACAGATGTCATCGGCAGCAAAAAGTCCACTGAGGATAAAATTGAAGATGTAATAAAGCAGAAGAATTCACAAAAGAGCCAGTTGGATAAGGCTAAGGAAGAAAAAAAATATGTTCAGAGTATTGAAGAAGATACTGAAACAGCTTACAATGACAAAATTTTAGAATTGACAAAGTTTGATGAAGAAATCAGAAAGTATGAAGATTCAATTGCTGATACGAAAAAGAGGTATGATGAGAAGCTTGAACATCTAAAAGAAAGACTCAGAATCATGTGCAAGAACACCAGAACGTCTTATTTGCAGCTTTTGATTGAGTCTGAAAGCATAGTAGATTTCCTTGAGAGGATGCAGGTAATCAAAATGGTGGTAAAAAAGGACAATGAGCTTTTGGATGAGATGATTACCATTCAGAAAGACTATGAATACAAGCAGAATATCATAAAGGATGATCGGCTTATTGTACAAAATGAAGCTAGTGATATTTTACGGTCGCTTGAACAGGTGAAAGTATCAAGAGCGGAAATTGACAGAAGAATAGAAGAAATCAATAGCAAGCTTAACCAATTGGAATGGCAGTTAGATGAGCTTAATGAAAAAGCAAAGGAATTCGAAGGTATAATAAATCGCCTTATAAAAACAAAAGGATTATATGTAGGAGGAAATATGACATGGCCGCTTCCCTCATGCCGCAGTGTTTCATCATATTATGGAAACCGTCTACATCCAATATATAAGGTGTATAAAATGCATACAGGTATTGATATAGGTGGCGACTGGGGAAAAAGTATAGTAGCGGCAAATTCAGGTACTGTTATATTATCCGGTTGGCAATCCGGTTATGGTAATACCGTCATAATCAACCATGGCGGCGGGATTACTACTCTATACGCTCATAGTGACAAGCTTTTGGTTAAAACAGGTGAGTATGTGGAGAAAGGTCAAACAATTGCGAAGGTAGGGAGTACTGGCTTGTCCACCGGACCACACCTTCATTTTGAAGTAAGGAAAAATGGACAGACGGTAAATCCTTTAAATTACGTAAGCCCTTAAAATTGGGTTCAGTTTTGTTTGTTTTAGCTAAAAAGTTGAAAAGGACTATGTTTAAATAGTGATAAATAAAAATAAATAAACCCGGGGATTCTCCGGGTTTATTTATTAAGGCGTAAGCATATGATATTATATACCTCCGGTGGATTAAATGCGCTTGCGATTTTTTTGCTAAAGCGTAAAACTTTTATGTGCAGCTATATCATGTAATTTCTCCTAAGTTCATGATATTACATGCCAGCGACAGAATTTATGGGTGAGTTCAATATTATGTCATGCGATTTTTCTGAAATTCATGATATAATTACAAAGAAGGGGTGTTAAACTTGAAGAAAAATCGTAGACTTATTTTAGGAATCATAATTCTAGTAACTGTTACTTCAGTCATTTCATTTGCTGTTTCCGCATTTGTGCTTTGGAATTTTGGGGACTTTTCACCTAACAATGCTATTTATTTTGATCCGGATGAGGTTAATCCGAAGAATATAGAGAAGTTTAAAAAGGTTAAAGGTATACTTAAAAACTCGTTTTATGAATCGGTGGAAGAAGATGTTCTTCTAGAAGGTGCTATAGCTGGAATGGCAAGTTCGCTCCAAGATCCATACACAGTGTATTTGACAAAGGAACAGATGGACTATTACTTGGAAAAGTCAAGAGGTAGTTTTTATGGCATAGGTGTTCTGGTTACCATGGATAAGGATGGGCTTTTAACGGTAATTGAAACCTATGAAGATACACCTGCTAAGCGAGCTGGAATAATGCATGGTGATAAGGTTACTAAGGTAGATGGTGAAGATGTTACGCAGATCAGAGATATAAATGTCATAGTCAGCATGATAAAAGGTGAAATCGGTACTACTGTAAAGTTGACTATCTACCGTATGTCTGAAAACCGGTTTGTTGATTTTGAAATAAAAAGGGATAAAATAAAAGTTGTTAATATAGAAAGCAAAATTCTTGAGGAAGACATTGGCTATATAAGAATTATAGAATTTGACGGTGAAATAGCAGCTTATTTTAACGAGCATTTGGATAAACTCATCGAAAAAGGCATAAGAGGTCTGATTATTGATGTAAGGAACAATCCCGGAGGATCTTATGACCAAGTTCTTGAGGTTGCAGATAGATTGCTTCCTGAAGGTGTGATAGTATCGGTCAAGGACAGATATGGGGAAGAGATATTTGAAAAGTCTGATAAAAAGGAGTTGGATATGCCAATAGTTGCCATCATTAACAATAACAGTGCGAGCGCTTCTGAAATTCTTGCAGGTTCTTTAAAGGATTATAATAAGGGAACTTTAGTAGGAACCAGAACCTTTGGAAAAGGATTGGTTCAAAGCCTGATGGAGTTGGACGATGGCTCGGGCATAAAGGTGACGATAGCAAGATATTTTACTCCTTCAGGGGTGTGCATACATGGCTTGGGGATAGATCCACATGTTGAAGTAACACTTGATGAAAAATACGTAAATGTTCCGATTACACAAATTCCTAAAGAAGATGATGCACAGCTTGCAGAAGCATTAAGAATAATTAAGGAAAAGAACAAATAGCGTTATTGTTCACTTATCTGATATACAGCTGTGTGAACAGCAGTACAGCGAAAAATTCATTACTATAATGCATTTAATGCACCTAATAGGAATTCAGACAATGCTTCAGGTCTGAATTCCTATCAGGATAAAGAGTTTTTTGCTGTAGTGATATTATGAAAATAACTTAAGAAGGTCTAAAATGCATGGTAAAATAAATTTTATATTATAATACCTCCTGGAATTGGATAAGCTTATATTATGATTATGACCCAGAAAGTCACAGAGCGACTTTCTGCCGCAAGCTATGCAGGCATAGCTTGCAGAAAAAAAATGCAGGTGATTTTTGGGGGTATAATCAGATTATTACAACAAGAGGAGGGTTATTTTTGTCGGATGCTAATGAAAAGCTAAAATACGAAATTGCCGCTGAACTTGGGCTTGCTGAGAAAGTAAAAAAACATGGGTGGAAAAGCCTTAATGCAAAGGAAACAGGTAGAATCGGCGGATTGATGACAAAAAGAAAAAAACTTATGAATGATGCAAAAAGCCAGCAACCATGAGTTGTTGGCTTTTTCATTGTGGTGCTCCAAAAAAGCGGCATAGCCACCTTTTTATAATACACATCTTATTGCTCTGTCTTATTTGAAGAGGTATAATAGAACTTGTTGCAATATTTATCTGCAATTTAGCTACAAGAAGATTTTACAAGAATTATTTTTTTATACTTGTTTAAACTTAAAAAAGTATTCTAATCGAGGTTTGAAAAGAGATTGAATTATGTATGAAAATTTCGCTTATATTTACGACAAATTAATCAATGATGTAAACTATATGGCTTGGTCAGATTATATCGAGAGGATTTTTCTATGGCTAGACACTAAACCCAAACTAATTCTAGACTTAGGTTGTGGTACTGGTAGCTTTTGTATTGAAATGTCAAAAAGGGGATACCAGATGATAGGAGTTGATTTGTCTGCGGACATGCTCGCTTGTGCCAGAAATAAGTCATTATTGAGCAATGTCGATGTGCTTTTTTTGAACCAGGATATTGTTGATTTTGAATTGTATGGTACCGTTGATGCAATTGTTTGCTTGTTGGACAGTATTAATTACATAACCAATAAGCATGACTTAAAGAAACTATTTAAGCTGGTCCAAAATTACCTAAATCCTGGTGGGATTTTTATTTTTGACATAAATTCGCAATACAAATTTGAAAGGATATTAGGTGATAATGTCTTCTATGAGATTGACGATGAAGTATCATATATATGGAGGAATAGTTACAATAAAAGGAATAAGATTTGCGAATTTGATCTGACATTCTTTGTAAAGGAAGAGGAGCTCTATAGAAAATTTGATGAGATTCACTATGAACGATGTTATTCAAGTGATGAATTGGAGAAAATAATAGTTAATGTAGGGCTTGATGTGGTTGGCATATTTGATGATTTAAAGATGGAAAAGCCTAAAAAAAGCAGTAAACGAATTTTTTTTGTGTGTAAAAAACCCTGCTCACAACATTATTAGCATTAAAACATGTACTAAGGAGACTATATTAAATGGGTTATTTTGACGATGTATATGAGGTGGTCAAGAAGATTCCAGAAGGGAAAGTGGCAACATATGGTCAAATTGCTAGGATTACAGGGCGACCGCGAAGTGCTAGAGTTGTAGGATGGGCACTCCATGTTAACCCTTATCCAGGAACAATTCCCTGTCACAGAGTGGTTAACCGGAAAGGCGAATTAAGTGGTAGTTTCGCATTTGGTGGCATGGAATCTCAAAGATATTTACTAGAGAAGGAAAGAATAAAATTTAGTAAAGAAGGTAAAATAGATTTGAAAAAATATTTATGGTGTCCCAAAGCTGAGGAATAATTTTCTTTTGGATACGGAAAATAAGGCTTTTTAAAATTTAGCACTGCTTAAATTACTTATAAGTGCGTTGACATAAAATTTTGTATGTGATAAACTAACGGTAATTGGCTGTGGCAAATAAAAGGCTGGTCAAGTATTTTTTTAAGTTTTAGGAGGATTTTGTAATGGAAAAAGGAAGAGTAAAATGGTTTAATTCTGAAAAGGGATTCGGATTTATCGAAAGAGATGGCGGAAGTGATGTATTCGTTCATTTTTCAGCAATAAACATGGAAGGCTACAAATCGTTGGATGAAGGACTTGAGGTAGAATTTGAAGTTGTTGAAGGAGAAAAAGGACCTCAAGCTGTTAATGTTTCAAAAGCTTAATTTTTTGAATTCGAAATAAACTTCGTCTATTACCCCGGTAATTAATATCTATTACCGGGGTTTATTAATAAAACGTGGTCTAGTATAACGAAGCATATTTGAGATTTAGTCAGAAGTTAGCGTTATAAAATTATCAAAATGAAATTTTTGTTGTTGACTTTGCGGTGTTATTTCTGTATACTAATAAATGTTCTTGAAAAGTGTAATTATTCGGGCGCTTAGCTCAGCTGGGAGAGCACCTGCCTTACAAGCAGGGGGTCATAGGTTCGATCCCTATAGCGCCCACCAAGGAAGTCTTTTAGACTATCTTGGATGGAACTTAATAATTCATACAAATAGATTGGTGAAATTCACAAAAGACTTTGTTGATTTCAAAAGTCATATTTTAAGAATTAAGATGTTCCAAATAGAACAAACATAAAATGGCCCGGTAGTTCAGTTGGTTTAGAATGCCAGCCTGTCACGCTGGAGGTCGAGGGTTCGAGCCCCTTCCGGGTCGCCATTTATACCTTATTCAGATGTCGGAGTTCAGAAAAATCCGGTATTCTCAAGCCCAGATAGCTCAGTAGGTAGAGCAGTGGACTGAAAATCCACGTGTGGCTGGTTCGATTCCGGCTCTGGGCACCAAGACGCGGGTTTAACTCAGCGGTAGAGTGTCACCTTGCCAAGGTGAAAGTCGCGAGTTCAAATCTCGTAACCCGC
>CAYPLH010000023.1:0-56902 GCA_964411505.1 uncultured Clostridiaceae bacterium
AATTACTTTAATGTTAAAGCCAACCTCTCTATAGGGGGGCTACCTGAATAGACACAATAATCCAGTATATTCATGTTAAAAAAGCATCATTGTTCTTTTGCATTTGTTTTATCCTTCTTCTTCAATATCACATTGAAACCGTTCCATATAAGGTAACAAGAAACTATAACAGATCCCAAAATATCGATATATTTTGTTACAAGATGGTCTGGTGCAATACGAATAGCAGCTAATGCCCCAACAACACATAGATCTACATACGATTTTGCACGGTATAAATTTTGTTGTGCAGCAATAACGGCATTATATTCTTCTTGCGTTAAGGTTCGATAACGAAGCCAAAACCAAGTATTTGTGATCAAGCCAAGCACTGCTATTATAAGACCCATTGTAACATTTCCACTTTGTTTATATGTGGTGAGACTGTTGATAGCTATTATTAACATCAATACTCCGGACAAACTCATTGCCCCACCTACAACCCAGTTAGCAAGGTGTTCTAATCGCTCTTGTTCTATATTATCTTTGTTTTGCTGCAATTTACGATAAATAAACCATGAAATAAAAATAGCTACCAGTTCTGTAGTTCGCCGTAAAAAGTCAGCTGTTTGTGTTGCAGAATGGCTTAGTATGACAGATATCCCAGTAACAATCGGACCAGGAGCACTGAGCAGCAAGGCAGTAAGCAGAGTTTTTTGTTCCTTTTTCATGTTATACCCCCAGCAATCTAATAATATAAACAAGAGCAAATACCAAAACGCCAGTTGAAATTGGAACTGTTAAAGTATCACACCCATTGTGCGAGATTAACTCAACAATTGCGCTAACGGGAGCAGCAATAAAAGCAATAATCATGCATATATGCCATGGAGCCACATCATAAACTAAAGTAGTGACATATATCGCTAAGAAAGACACTATAAGCATAGAAAATGTTCCTTCAAATGTTTTTTTTCCGTCTACTAGAGGAGCTTTGATAAAATTGCGCCCAACCGACTTCCCTATCAGTGCGGCAGCAGCATCACCAAACCCCCAAGCCATAACAGCTACAATAATTATATACTTCCAATCTCTCCCTGCCCATCCCCAAAAAATGGTAATCAAAATTGCAATCATACCAATTGCAAGAATCATGCTTCTCTTAACTTCTCCGCCCTTTCGTTCTGATAAAAAAAGCTTGTACATTTTAAAGTTTTCGAATAATGAAAGAATGGGATAAACAACCAAAATGAATGCTATTGCTGCTAATACAGCTATATACCAGTTCTTAAAAGCATTAAGAAAAACAAACACTGACATAGTACATATCAGGTGAAGAGTTTTTCGCGAAACTTCTGAGGGAATTTTTGTTGTCTTGTGCAAAAGTGCTGCCAACGATGCTGCTATTAAATAATACCCAATTAGGATTCCAAATCCTACTAGAAACTCAATAATCATTAATTAGCTCTCCATTTTTTAAGCCAGGAAATTAATACATTATGTTAAGAGGAGCAAAATGTGCAAATTTTGAACCTTATATACAATACCGTGTACTTGAATTTGCCTTGACTTCTATCTATCAATGAATTATACTAACAGTGTGTTGATTATGCAACCGTCAGTTGATTGAGAAACGTTCAGTTGAGAACATTATTATAGTAGACTGTCGATTTTAAAGCATAAATCGATTAGTTTTCTTTATCTACAGCCTAATAATTCATAATCATGAGGCTATAGATAAAGAAAATTATAAAAAAAGAGGAACGCTATGAGGGAAATGAAATTAAACAGAAAAACACACTACACGAGGATGGTTATAAAAGATAGCCTAATTAATTTACTGAAACAAAGGCCTATTTCAAAAATAACAGTCACCGAGCTTTGCAAAAATGCAGATATAAACAGAACGACCTTTTATTCACACTTCACAGACACTTATGATTTATTACGCCAAATTGAGGATGAAACACTCGCTTGGGTAGAAGAAACAATTAATAAGCTGGTTCATGAAACTGACAAAAATGAAGCAATAAGGATTCTTGAGGGGGTTTTTAAATACTTTGATGACAACGGAAAGCATTTCCAGGTCCTGATGAGTGAACAAGGTGATATCAATTTTCAAAAACAACTACTAACGCTTATATATAAACAATGTGGAATAATAACCTCAAAAAAGGTAAATTTGGACGAAGATAAAAAAGAGTTATACTTCATATTTGTTGTTAATGGAAGCGTTGGTCTTATACAGCATTGGTTGAAGGATGGATTTAAAAAACCACCAAAGGAAATGGCTGAAGTTTTGTACAATATGGCTTCAATAATTATGTAGCTTACCCGACTCGCTCCTTTTTTGTGTGCGCTTGCTTAATACAATATAACAAAACTTCAGATAAAGTTAAATATTACTAAAAACAAACCTCAAGCATTAGCGTATTCTAGAAAGGGGGATTACTCCCCCACTCTTACCAATCTGTATCAGCCAGACTTCTTACATATATTTTGCTTTTTATTTCACTCCACAGTGCATCATATTCCAAAAGTTCTATTCTATGCGTTTCTCCAGGCACAAGGTGGAAATAGTTGTCCGAAAAGCGCGCATATCCATCTTGAACACCCAGTTCCACAAACGCTGCGAAATATTTAGCTTTTAGAATAATAAAAAGCCCGTTGTTTTCTGAATGTGTTTCATAAATAACTTCAGGCTGCTTAAGCGTTATGTACTTAAATGGTGCGAAAAACGAGACGTTTGAAGAGATAATTCGTCCGTCCTCAACCAGTCGGTATACTAGGTAAAACTGTCTTCTGTTTTCATAGTTGGTATCCCTATAAGTTATAAAATCTGGGTTTTCACCAATTTCATAAGTGAAATCCAATTCTTCTAACAGAACACTGCTGTTAGGAGGAAGCATGACTGGTTTTTCATCGTGTTTTGTTTCATTACCATCGAAGCGGCGCAAAGACCACTGCAATTCCAAATTCCTGCTATACAGCACATCATTGACGCCCCAAATCCTGACATGACTTTCTTCTACCTGTCCACAGACCAACACTGGGTTGAAGAAATGCCTTGCCATATATTGAGGTGCTTTCCACCGACCATAATAATCCATAGTGCTGTATGCAGCAGTAGGCCAGTTATCATTTATTTGCCAGTACAGGGCACCGGTTGTATAGGGATAATTCCTTCTGTAAGACTCTATAGCAATTTTCAATGCTTCCCCATGAACTAACTGTGAAAGATATACCCAGCCGAGGAGGCTTCCTGGCATTTTGAATGATTCTGAAACATATTTGGCTATCCTGTGAGAGCCTGAGTTTTCTGTCCCAAGACTCTTCTTCCCGGACTTATTACGAAGATCCAATATATAGGATGGGAAGCATCTATCTTCCGGCATTGTAAAAGAATCAATTGTTGCCATCGGGGGAAGCGATAAAAGACCAAATTCGCTTACAAAACGGTAGTCTAGATTTTCTTCAAACAATGAAATAGGTTTTTCATCATGCCAGACACTCCAAATGTGTGCATCACCTGAAGCGGTCTTGTAATCACTCCTCTTTCTTTCTCTATCTAATGGATTATGAGGACTGCTTGGCCAGTAAAGCCTGTCTGGATCATATCTTTCACAAATATCCGGTATTGCTTCATAAAATACCTTGTCAAACTCTTTCCAGGTTGCGGTTTCATATTGCATAACCCACTTTGGCATTGAGCTTTCCTGTTCGTTATTACCGCACCAGAGTGCAATTGAAGGATGATCTTTAAGTCGTTTGACTACATCAGCTATTTCACCCTTTACATTATTAAGAAACTCTTCGTCGCTTAAATAAGGACCAACAGCAAACATAAAATCATGCCATAGCATAATACCATTTTCATCACAATAGTTATAAAAGCATTCTGCCTCATAAATTCCACCGCCCCAGAGCCGTATCATATTAAAGTTTGTCTCTTTGCATGACTGAAGAAGGTGCCTGTAATGCTCACAAGTAAGTGCATCGCGCATATTTCCCGCAGGTATCCAGTTTCCTCCCTTGCAAAAAATCAAGTTGCCGTTAACTTTAAAACCAAAAGTTAAACCCCGTTCATCTTTTTCCTGAACAAGTTCAATTTTACGGAACCCGGTTCTAGTTTTCCATGTGTGTACAATAGTTCCTTCATACTTCAAATCAGCAGTTATACTATAGAGAGGCTGGCTACCCCAACCATTAGGCCACCAAAGTTCCGGGTCGTCGATCACAAGTCTTATATTTATGCTTTCACCGACTACCGTGAGAGTTTTTTCTATAAGTGTTTTGTCATTTAAACAAACTTTTAAATCCAGTAACAGGCTAGTAGAATTATATTTTTCTATTTCAGCGGATATATTCATCTCGGCTTTTCCAGAATCAGAAAGATTCTGCTGTAAATTAAAGTCCTTAATTCGTCCCTCACTATATGCATAAATACAAACTGGTCTCCATATACCACACGATAATAGACGTAATCCCCAATCCCAGCCAAAATCCGAGCCACATTTTCTGGTAAAATAATAATGCCCCTTCTCGTCATTCCAAGTAATTTGAGGTCTCTTTTCTTTTTGCTTTTTATTCCATTCGAGAATGTTCCTGAAAATAACATGTATTGTATTTTCGCCAGTTTTTAGATAAGGTTTTATATCAAACTCATACTCAATAAACATGTTTTGAGATTTTCCTATAATAATATCATTAATATAGATATCCGCCACGGTATCAAGGCCAAAACATTTAAGCTTTATTGTATCACATTTAAACAATGTGCTTTCGATTAAAAAAGTCTTCTTATATTCCCATTCCTTTTTCTCCACCCACTGAATCTTAAATTCATTATCACGGTAATAAGGATCTTCCAGCCTGCCCGCGCGTATTAGATCGGAATGAACTGTTCCGGGCACAATAGCTTCAAGCCATTTATCTTCATCAGTAGCCTTAAATAGCCACGTGCCGGAGAGGTTTATCGATACCATATTCTTTTCCCGTTCTGGAATCTCTGCAAAAGCTGACATAATACCTTGATTAAATATCATAATAATATCATCTACTTTCTATGAATACTCAATCCGCAGTAAGAGTAAATAAAATAGCTTGCTACGGTTGGTTTATTTACAATTTATGATTCCTCACAACTAAACCGCAAAGTGTCTTTCTGAGCTATAATCAATTTATCATAAACATCAGGTACTGTGAATCAATATTATTATTGTATAGTAGGCATTATTTTCGATTTGCCTTATTCATGAGTCCTTTTTTATACATTTTTCTTAATCTAGGCAGCATATTTAGCAGCATTTTCAAATAAACTACCTGCTTTGAAAATAGATGTTCTACGGTGTACAGTTTTATCAAAAGGAATATCACCAAAGACCCACATGCGCCTAAAAGCTGTTACACCATAGCCATAAAGCCACTCGTAAAAATTAGCTATTACAGAGGGTCGCAGTAATAATTATAATAACCAGTGTGGGATGCAACATCCATAAAGTACTGTTTTGCATGTTATGATTATCCAACCTTCTACGAAGGTTTATAAAATTCAAAGACTTTTGAATTTCGTAAGAAAGCCACAATGTGATTTTCTGGGTTATAATCACAATTATAAGTTATTTTCAAAAAGTTTACTATATGGGATTACTTTATTTATTTATTGGTTGATTAATTCAATTAGAACAATTTCAGGTTCTGCGAAGAACCTTTTCATTATAAATTATTTTTGAATTTATCGGAGAAAATAAGGCTTTATAATACCATATGCAGCAACTATGAATACAACTATTGTAAAATAAAATATTATTCTTCCATATTTATCCACTTGGTACCCGTTATTTGAAGAGATGGAACTCAGTCTTGTTCAGAGCGGAAATATCAGTCTGCTATACAGCAATATTATGCTGAACGAACTTGACCACGAATTGGAGCACATCCTTCCGTTCATCGAAGACGAGATGATTTTGTTTTTATAAACCATAACCAAAATCATATTTATCATTAATTCTTACAGGTAATTTACCGGAAGATTTTATTTTGCCAAATAATATATCGACAGCGGAATCCAATGAATTAGAGTTGTCGCAATAGGTACAAAGTATGTTGTCTGTAGCAGGCAGTTTGCTCACAACGTACGGATTTCCAGCAATAATTGTAGTAATTGATCGGTTGCTGCTTATTAAGGTGTTAAGTAGTTTCACCTGAGAACTTGGAACTGTTCCGCTTCCCTCTTTAGAACTTAATATTCTTACAAAAGTTATAAAAATAATTTGATCAAATTCTTTAGATAATTCATTAATTCTTTTAATCTCTTCTTCAGAAGGGTTTTCATTAACGGCGAAAAGATTAGCATCTGAAGCATATCTCTTAATATAATTATAAAAATTATAATATTTTTGCGAAGCTATTGCTGCTATATCATTGCTTTCTTTTAGATTTGAATCACTTGTTGTTGCAACAATAAGAATTTTTTTATTAGTGTTAGTATCACAAATAGGAATATTGTTATTTTTGAGAACAGTTACAGATTTTTCAGCTACTTTTCTGGATATATCAATATTATTTTTCATATTCATAAGCTGTACTGCTATATCATGTGTTATTTTTTTCCTTCTGTGCACCCCACACCATTCCTTAAATTTTAATATTTTCAGTACTGATTTGTTAAGCTCTCCCATATCTATTTCACCATCCTTTACAGCCTTGAGTAGTGCATTATATGTTATTTTAGGATCTGAGTCATAGTCCTGTAAAATCATATCATTACCTGCATTAATTGCAAGAATAGCAGCTTTACCTATTCCAAACCTGTTCTTTATTGCTTTCATTGTAAGACTGTCTGAAATTATCAGCCCCTCATATTTCCACTCTTTTTTGACAAGATCAGTCATTATCCCACGTGATAAGGTTGCTGGAATTACTTCTTCTTCACCTATCTGTAAAGCCGGATAATATATATGGGCTGTCATTATACCCATCATACCCCTTTTCATAAGTTCTTTAAAAGGCTTAAGTCCGGTCCTGTCAAGATATTCCCGGTTATGATTTACAACAGGCATTGATATGTGTGAGTCGGTTGAGGTATCGCCGTGACCCGGAAAATGTTTTCCTGTAGGTAGTATTTTTACATCCTGCATACCCTTCACATACTGTTCGCCAAAGCGAATAACGTATTCTGGATTATCGCCAAATGCTCTGGTTCCAATTATGGGATTATTTGGGTTGGAATTCACATCCAGAACGGGACTACTGCTTATGTTAAAACCCAGCATCCTAGCTTCTTCAGAAATTGCACGGGCTACTTTATACGCGTTACTTGCATCATGAGTTGCGGCTATAGCCATCAAGTTTGGAAATGCTGTTCCAATTTTACCAAACATCTTTCCTATTCCACACTCTGCGTCAATATATAAAAAAGGAGGAATCTTTGATACTTCGAATATTCTATTAAGATAATCAGCTAGCTTTTCAGGGTTATTATTATATACCCCCCGCAATACAACACCACCGACACCACCAAGCTTACCTTCTTTAAGTAGCTCTTCCATAGAATCCCAATACTCAATTCCTCTATTAATAATTACCTGCCCCACCTTTTCTTCCAATGTGAGGGTGGAAAAAACTTCATGAAAGTATGACATGATTTTATACTCCTTTCAAATCTGATTAAAGCTTTTTAGTTTCTTTCATACTGATAAAAGCAACATGTCTTTAAACTTTGTTTGCAGAGATGCTCTTCCAGTCTGTCTATGCTTGCCATAATCTTGGCATCCACATTGCTTCTTTACCAAGTTCAGCCCATATATATTTTAGCAATAATTCCAACTTAAGCTCTTTATATTCCGGATTATTCCATAAATTATTAAGTTCTTTTGGATCATTTTCTAAATCAAAAAGCTCACCATAAAGTTGGTTATAATATACTGTCAGTTTATAACGTTTATCAACAAATGTTTTCAAATGGACCGTTGCGGACTCATGATGATTTTCGCAAATTATATGACTTCTGATATCTTCTCTTTTCCCAAACCAGACATCACTCTGGTCGACTCCCGTCATACAATGCGGTACAGGGATATCTGCCATACTCATAAACGTAGGTGCGAGATCTACAAGTGACTGCAGCGAACTTGATACCCTGCCTGCAGGTACCTTTCCGGGATAGCGTACAACAAACGGCACCTTGATCATATCTTCATAATGAAACGGTCCTTTTGCAATCAATCCATGGTGCCCGTAAAAATGACCATGGTCTGCAGTGAAAACAATTATCGTATTATCGGATAATCCAAGTTCATCAACTTTGTCAAGTATTTTTCCAATATATTTATCCATTAGGCTTATCATACCATAATACACAGATATATCCTTCCTTAGTTCTTCCTTGTCATGTAAATGAGAATGAAACCCATGTAAAGTAAAACCTGATTCGGCATACTTGGAAAAATCTGGTTGGATTACTTGTGTCAGATTAAAATGAGGAGGGTTGTTGCTGTGTTCCTCAACATTTATATCAGGCACGGTAATATTTTTATTATCATACATGGTATCCCATGGTTCAGGTGCAAAATATGGTGGATGCGGATCTAAAAAGCTAGCCCACAAAAAGAAGTTTTCATTATTAGCATTGTAGGATTCCAGCATAGCGATAGATCTTTCTGCCAGCCATGCGTTATAGTGATATTTTTCAGGAATTTCCCATTTGTGCTTGGCATCATCATGTAAATTGCCAAGTGGCTTCATAAAATAATCTTTCCAGTTTTTAAGACCATTTTCCTCCATCCATATTGCATAATGTTGTCCAGCAAGAAACTCTACTGTGTGGTTTCTTGCAAGCTCACAATGCTCAAATCCATAAAACTTTTCATCAAATGCCCTCCAAAAGTCTAAATCATTGCATAGGGGATAAGCCTCTAAAGAAGGGTAGTCATCATTACCGCGAAGAGGTTGAAAATGTGCTTTGCCTATTAATGCTGTCCTGTAGCCTTCATTTATAAAAGCGTCCCCTATTGTAAGTACATCTTCGGAAAGTTTTGTACCTAATGACCATGCACCATGCTGACTAGGGTATTGTCCTGTTATAATTGATGCTCTGCTGGGAGTGCATGTGGGATTGGGACAATATGCTCTTGTAAAAGTTGTTCCCTTGTTTACAAGTCTATCAATATTTGGAGTGAAAATTTCCTTATTAAAGGCACCTATTGTATTCCAGTGTTGTTGATCACTTGTTATTAGTAATATATTAGGTTTTTTCATTAATAATCCTTTCTCAACGAGCTTTATCTCACTTTGCAGTCACTCTTTTTAGCATCCGTAATCTGCTTATACTTTAACCAGTCAAATCCTGATTCCTTCATTCTTTTTATGTAATTTGGCGAAGTAATGTAAGGTTTTCCCTTTTGGCATATCAGACTGTCCCCATCGGTAAGACCAGTATTCCGCGACTTGAGCTCATTTATCAATCTTTTACGCCATTTGATTACTTCGCTTTCATATTGGCTGACTGACAAAAGATCCTTAAGCTCACCGGGATCTTTTTCAAGATCAAAAAACTGCTCAACTCCTATTCTGGGGAGCCATACAAATTTGAATTTTCCATCGGTAACATACTGCATTTCCTGACTTTCAGAATAACATGTGGAGTGCTCACCATGAACATAGCTTCTCCAGTTCTGCGCTTCTCCTTTTATCAACCCAAGCATACTTTTTCCGTCCAGGTCATCAGGTATATCCACACCCACAGCTTCAAGCACCGTTGGCATAATGTCATATAATGTAACAGGCTCATTAACCTTTTTCTTAAAGTTGCCTTTCATATTCTTCGGCATTTTTATAATCAGTGGGATATGTGCTGAACCCTCATAGGCATAAGTCTTTCTCCAAAGATGATGATCCCCAAGCATATCACCATGATCAGATGTAAAAATAATCATAGTATTATCAAACTGCCCCATTTTTTTAAGTTTCATAAAAAGACGTCCGAGTTGATGATCAATATGATTTATGCTGCCATAATAACCTGCTCTTGCTCTTTTAATTTCTTCATCGGTACGTACGCTATGCCATGCCGCAGGAAAGTATGTATTTCCATCTTCCTGTGAATCGTATAGATTTGTCCACTGACTAACATAAGGCATGGGAATATCCTTCTTTAAGTATAAATCAAAGTAATAAGCAGGAGCATCATATGGTGAATGCGGTCTTGCAAAAGAAGTCATAAGAAAAAACGGTTTACTAGGATCTCTTTCTTCTAAAAACTGAATGGATTCATTAACAGTCCAGTTGGTAGGGTGTAAGAACTCAGGAGCGTGATAAGGCCGAGCCATCCAGGAATTCCAGTCTATACCATGGTCGACAAAACCATAATCACCTGTTTTGTTGTAGTCAAACCATTTCCGGTAATCTGATGTAAAACCTGGATCTTCTACTCTGCCGGATTCATCCAGTAAAGTGTTGTGAAAACCATTAAGCGATCGTTGTGGGAAAAAATGCATTTTTCCAATTCCCTGTGAATGATATCCTGCTTTTGAAAGCTCGCCCGGAAGCGTGTATTTAAAGCCCGTACCCATTGATCCCTGACCTTGCCCCATACCCAGTATGCCGGTATTCCATTGATTCATACCACTTATTAGACATGCTCGTGCCGGAATGCAGGATGGGGAAGGTGTGTATGCATTACTAAAAATTGTACCTTCAGATGCAATCCAGTCAAGGTTCGGAGTCTCAATTACCGGGTTACCACAACAACCTAAACAATCAAAGCGGTGCTGGTCGGTCATGATAAGCAATATATTAGTTTTTTCCATTTTTTTATTCTTCCTTTCTAATTTCGTAGTAAAAATAATTTTGGATTTAATTCAATCATGTTTACCTGAGTTGTGTTTTCTGACCTCTCAGGTAAGCATTCATATCTCACCTAAGTTGATTGTTTTCAGTATATCTCAATGCGCTTTATAATTCAATTTACTTATTCAGACACAATAAACTTGAATCATACCATACTAAACTTAACATTAAACGTTTTACCAGGTGTCACACCTGGAAAAACCTCGAATATAATAGCAGGAGTAAGCTGCACAACCTTAATTTCCGGATCTTTACTAATTATTGAAAGTCCACTCTTGTTGAGTTTAGTTGTGAGTTTGGTTAGTTTATGAGTAGGATCTGAGATTGCTATACTCACTTCTTTTCCAGTATCCTTACTAATTATTGAACAGGGATTATAAGCCGAAATATACTCAACAGTACCCCCTTCCTTTTCCCAAAATGTAACACCAATCAAATCCAATGTGTTTTCTTTTACTGCCTGTATATGTGAATTATTTTTAAGAATAGTTATATCAGGCTTATTTGCATAATTACTTACTTCACTGCTGGTACAACCAGGAAGGAGTACATAACTGTAAGTACTGTCAACAGGTTCCTTAGTATGATCAAACCATAAAGTAAGAAAATTATTGGTATGTACAATATCTATATTATCAAAAACTGCATCTGTTTCAGCAGCTTCTTTATCTCCGTTTTGTGCAAACAGTCCCAGTTTTAATGTCTTTTCTATAGGGACCTTAAACTGATGTGTATATGTTAACAATGGGGTGTTCCAGTTTATTCCATCATCGCTTACATAAAATGAATATTCGTCTCCTCTCTTATCGATCCTAAGATATATAGCTGAACCATAGAAATCGTTATACTTATTTGTAGTGTTGACGCCTCCTTCTCCATCCTCTATTACAATCTTATTACCTGAATCAGTATATCTTCTGGATATATATAAATAGTTTTCATCATTAAAATAGACTGTCAAACCTGCTTCTTGTCCAACTTCAAAGGGAGAAAATGATAGTTTTGTTGTAACTAGAAAATCACCTCTTGGTGCTTCTTTTAATAAAATATTTTTTGTTGAACTTAACGAACCTTTTGTGCCTTTTTGTGTCTTTATGATAAGCTCCGAACCTTTAATTTTCCAATGTGTATTATCTTCTCTTATTAATTTCCAGGACCAATTAAGAGCGCCATCTTCAAATTCATCGCTGCCTTCATAATACTCAATTTTATTTATGTCAAAGCTTTTTCCCTGCCTTTTTTCTCGTAAGCCCTTAATTGTAGAGCCTTCAGGAAAAAAATAGCCTCCCATTCCTTCTAAATACGACCATTTTATGTTCAGCATCGTTTCGGACCATCCGTTATTATCAGGTTTCAAAAAACCATCTACAATAAATACATTATTTCCCTTACTGTTTAACGCACGGTTTTCAATTATAGTTTCGATACATCTACCCGAAGTACTATTAATACCTGCCCCTAATGCAACTACCTCATTATCAAACATAAACCATGATTTTCTTGCAGATATATCCATGCCAGAATAATCATGTTGCAAAAAATCCATACTTGATAAGCCATATACTTTTTCAAAAACAACTCCACCAACAAAATCTTTTGAACTTCTATAACAACTGGTTTCTCTTGTTGCGTCAGGTCTGTCTGTGTCTCTATCGACAGTTGTCCCTGGCATTCGGTGAGGGTCCACTGTGAAAAAATAGTTATTTAGATAATCAAGCGGGTTTTGATAAATATATGTCATTCCATCGCCTGTATACCAACCGTGTACATTTTCTCCACTTACATTTGTTTCAAAATTTGCGACTCTGCCAGAATGCATTCTTAGTGAAAATATCCAACCTGGCCTGCGATGAACAACAGTATCCTGATTATAAAACTGATAGTGTCCAATTAATTCGGATCGTGGAGTAATTTCCGGATCTGCCATTATTTCTTTTGCTTTTTGATACTCACTAATTATAGTACAATTTTCATAGTAGTAGTTCTCATCACTATTTAGTAAATGGTATTTAATAATACTTTTTTCTAAATCAATATAAGGATTATCGGGCATTTCTATTTTTAACAATAAACTATTAATAAAAGCATCACCATAGGATAAAATCCTGTCATTAAAATACCTAGAGATAGATCTTCCTCTGACTGAATGAAGCATCTGACCTTTATAAAGATTGGGTTCAAAAGTATCAAATATCCATTTGTGCATATTTTCTTTTTTGAGCGAAACATTATCCCATGAGGAGTCATTTAATAACCATAAAAGCTCAATAAGCTTTGACATCAGCACAATCCCATAAGAGCCTGCATAGGGGTGTCCACCGCTGCATGTGTGATCTATATAGGATCCGTCTTTATAAAATCCATCTTCTGATTTTACATAAGGAAATATTTCATTCAGTCCCTCAGATCCTTCCTTTATTGTTGCTGAATCTTTTATTATAATACCTCTTAAAGTAATAACTTTGCATATATCAGCTCTATTGGCAGCATGATGAGTTACTGCTGGAACAAAATGATATATTGCATTCATATAGCTCTTAATCTGCTCACTTGAAAGCTGTTTATATAAGATTATAGTAGTGTCTATTAATTGACGGGGAACACCTATTTTCCATCCCCACCAATTATCATAAGCATCGATGCTTTCATTATATCTATTTTTATAAAGCCAATCCAAACCTCTTTTTATATCATTAAGCAAGGATACATTTTTAAAGTAGCTTGAACCGTATGTCACCCAGCCTAAAGCCATTTGATTTAGTCTATTGATCATATTAACAATTGAAGACGATTTGGTTAAGCTACTGTTTTCAAGATCATCCCATGTTTTGTTTAAATTCATAGAGCTCCAATTTTTATAAGTAATCACATCGATCTTATCAATTTTCTTGGCAATAACCTCCTCACAAATATTGTACGATGTTCCTCCTGTTAATAAATCAAGGTATTTCTGCCTCAAAAAATTAAACTCATCTTCAAATATGCTTTGCATAAAAACCTCTCCTTTGTTCATTGCAAAAAAACATTATTATCTCTAGGTGTATTTTTAGATCACGTAACTATCCCTTTACAGCACCTATCATTACACCTTTAGCAAAATACTTCTGTATAAATGGATATACACATAATATAGGGATAGTAGCAATGACGATTGTTGCGTATTTAATACTTTCTCCAATAGCTTCTGTATCTCCACCTGCACCACTTTCTATCATGCTCTCCATTGAATTAACTATCAGTATCTCTCTTAGAACTAGTTGGAGTGGATACAAGTGCCTATCTCTTAAAAATATCATTGCGTCAAACCATGAATTCCAATGGTGAACACCATAATATAAAATCATAACTGCAACGATGGCTTTTGACACAGGCAGAATTATTCGAAACAGAATAATAAAATCATTTGCTCCATCAATCCGAGCTGATTCTTCAAGACTGCCAGGGATCTGATTAAAGTTCGTCCTCATAATAATTAAATTCATTGTCATAATAGCATGGGGCAGAATTAATGAGAGCAGATTGTTTCCCAATCCCAAAAAGTTATTTATCACCAGATATCTTGGAATTAATCCGCCTTGAATATACATGGTTAAGATAATCATAATCATAAAGATATTTTTCAGCTTGAAAGTTTTTCTAGATAGCACATATGCTCCCATAGACGTCATTAATAGATTAACTGATACGCCTGCTACAAGAACAACAATAGTAACACCATAACCACTTAGTATGTTTGGGTTTACAAAAGCCATACGGTATGCATTAAAACTAAAACCGATAGGAGATAATAACACTCCTCTATGAGCCATCAATAATTTTGAATCACTAAGTGAGGCAAAAATTACATATATAAATGGATACGTAGTAATAAAGGCAATGCCTGCAAGTAACATGTAATTAATTGCATCAAATAATACTTCTCCAATACTTCTTTTGCGAATCATTGTCTCTTTGCCTCCTTCACCATAAACTTGTTTCGCTTACTTTTCTGCTTAGTCTATTTGCACTTAATAAGAGGATCAAATTGAGAGTAGACTGAAACATTCCAATTGCGGTCGTATAACTATACTGAAAACTCCCACCTAATCCAGTTCTGTATACAAAGCTTGATATAATATCTGCTGTTTCATAAGTCAGAGGGTTATAAAGCAGAATAACTTTTTGAAAACCAATATTCAACATGTTCCCAATATTTAATATTAACAAAATAATTACAGTAGGTAACATCCCTGGTATTGTTATGTGTAATAGCTTTCTTAATCTACCTGCACCATCAATTTCCGCAGCCTCATACTGCATGGAATCAATTCCACTTAATGCTGCCAGATAAATAATGCTTCCCCACCCTATTTGCTGCCAAATTCCTGTGGATACATATATTGTACGAAAATAGCCGGCGACAGATAATAAATTTGTCCGTTTTCCACCCAGCAAAGTAAACAAATCTGTAATAAGACCATCCCTGCCCATAAAATCATGTATCATACCGGCGATAACTACCAAGGAAATGAAATGTGGTAAATAAGAGAGCGTTTGTACCGTTCTTTTAAAATATTTATTTCGCACCTCATTTAATAGCAGTGCCAGCAGAACTGGAGCAGGAAACCCCCATATTAGTTGCTCTAAACTTATAAAAAAAGTATTTCTCATAAGCCTCCCGAAGTAACGGCTTTCAAAAAAAGTTTGAAAATGCTTAAAACCTACCCAAGGACTTTCCAAAACTCCTTTCGCAATGTTGTAATCTTTAAATGCTATTACCGCGCCATACATCGGACCATAATGGAACAAAAGGTAATAGAGCGCGACCGGCAATGCCATAATATAAAGATATTTATTGGAGGTGACTTCTTTTAATATTATCTTAATCAAGCTGGTTCCGTCCCTGGAAGATACAGTACCTGATGTTATAAATTTTTTTGACATAACTCCTCCTACACTTTCCATATTACAGGACTACAGGATAAAAGCATGATAATTTGCTTTTATCCTGTAAATTATAATGCTACATAAATCGCTTATTTAACGGTTGTTGTACCGATCAACCGCAGCTTGTTTTAACTCTATTGTCCGTTCAACTTTCATTTTCTTCATCTGCTCAACATACTGGTCAAAATTATCCAGTGGCTCAGTACCCATAATGAACTTTAAAAACATTTCATCCCTGAAAGTCTTAATCTCCGTTTCAAGTGCTGCTAATTCCTGTGACTCTTCAGGTGTAGCACTAACTGGGGGCATCATCATATGCTTACCCCATTCATCTCCATATTTTGAAATAACCTCAAGTGCATGCTGTTGTTGGGGATATTCTTGATAATACTGTTTTAGATATAGCTCTTCATTATTAAATCCTATAGATGGATAATTTGATTGTGTATACTTTGACAAAGCCTGTGCAACAGTTAGTCCATCAGGATTATTCATGATTAAATCCATATATTTTGGCTGTCCATCTGCTATTTCATAAGTCACACCTTCAACTCCAAAATTCTGTAATTTACGCCCTTCATCGGTATAAAAATAATCCAGATAACGTGCAACGCTTTCTATTTCTTTGCATGCTGTAGTTATAGCAGCTTGTGCTATTTGTAATTCATTACTGCTTAAAGTAAATCTGGGGGTATCTCCTTTGTTCAAGACTGGATATTGTGCCATAACCAAATCATACCCTTCAGTTGTAGCCTGATCCAAAAATGCACCCATATTTCCGCCTATAGCCCCGTAGGTGGCACCTGATTTTCCATTCAGCATATTAGATTTTCTTGTCTTGTCGTCAATAGATGCAAAATCAGGGTCAAGTAATTCTTCAGAATACCATTCATTTAGTAGTGATAAATAATCTTTGTATCCCGGTTCAATAGGGGCATACATTACCTGTCCGTCCACTAAATAATAATCATAGCCAGTGTTGAAGGCACCATTAAACATATTTCTTGTATTACCTATATGAGCCATAATGGTAGTAAATGGAGCTGTTGACTCTTTTTTCTCTTTAAACTGCCTCAAAACATTTGTCCATTCATCAATCGTATCAGGCACATCCAAGCCTAAATCATCCAGCCAGTCCTTTCTAAGCATTAAGCCACTAGAACCTTTGTACCGGCCTAAGTTTAATCCTCCAAAAAATGCTAAGCTTCCTTGGTCAGTCAATACTTGTTTACTTACATGAGGATTGTCATCCAATATCTTCTTATAAGCAGGAGCATTATCGTTGATTATATCGTTTAATTTGATTATAATATTGTCTCCAATTGCTTTTTCAGGACCACCTGGATAAACCAACCAATTATAATTAATAATATCCGGCAAATCTCTTCCGGCAATCATTAGGTTAAACTGCTCCTCAGCTGCAGTTCCACCTGCTGGTGGATGCTTAAATTCCACTTTCACATTAGTTCTTTTCTCAATCTCCTGAAAACATAGCACTTCGCTATAGCTGGAAACAACAGCACTTGAACTGCCACCCATTGCAATCCAGTAAGTAACATTTATAGGCGTTTTTACTTCTTCATTTGTATCCTCTGTACCTTTTGAAGTTTCGATTGTAGTTTGTACACCTTGCGAACAACCAATTAATACTGTAGATAACAGAGATAATACTAATATTAAAGAAATGTAATTTAAAATTTTCTTCATTTAATTACCCTCCTAATCTTTAGATTTACTCGGTAGTGATTCATGGCCATGAAATTCACTTTTCATGCTAATCATAAAACAATATGGATGGTAAAGTAAATTCCCACTATTGTATGTGTGTTATCAAAACATTGAATTATCAGTTATCAATTTTGTACATCAATTAACGAAAAATGAATAGAAACAATTGTAAATATGCCATCAGGCCATGTCTTTATACTGTCCGGGTGTAATCCCCTCATGCTTCTTGAATGCCCGAATCAATGCCACACTGTTTTGATAGCCGACTAATTTGGCTGCATCTAAAATACTCATATTTTTTTCTTTTAATAATTCTTTTGCTTTTTTAACCCTGAATTTATTGATGTAATTTAATAAACCCTCTCCTGTTTGGTTTTTAAATTCCCTAGACAAATAGGCAGAATTTAGACCTATGTGATCTGCAATCATATTTATATTTAAATTAGGATTCTTAAAATTTTTATTTATGTAAGCAACAATAATATCTTTTCTTTCTTCATGTTGATTTTTTCGATTTTGATTGATATACCCACAAACTTCACCTAAAAGTTTTTCCATTTCATATTTCATCTCCTGAACAGTCTGACAGGAAATCAATCTATCCACTGGATCAATTTTTTCCCATACTTCATTATTAAACTCTTCGCTTACGGAATCAAATGCCTTGACCAATGTTCCTACCAGATCAAACAGTAAACACTTTGCTACATTTATTGAAGGCAATCCTTTGGAAAAATGAGTTTTAAAAATATATTCGATAATGCCTCTGGCTTTATCGAAGTCCCCTGCTTTTATAAAATTTATTAACTGATGTTCCATTTCCATGGAATACTGATACCTATTGTTACTTCCTTGTATTTCGTTATAGGTAATAATATCAAAATTACCTATAACCTGCTTGTACTCCAATACATCCTGTGCCTGTCGATATGCCGCAGAAATGTTAAAAACCGTTTTTTTAGTGCTGCTTAATGAGGCAGTAAATGTAATACCTATTTGAGTTTGAAAAATGGATTTCATCTGCAAAATGAAATTTTTCAAATCACTCTCTGCTTTGTCTTGTTGACCGGATTTCTGATTGATAATAGCTGCAAATATATTATCCAGCTCAAATACATAACAATTATAGTCTGAGTGTAAAAGCTCTCTTAAAACATTTTCTAATACAAATTGAGTTAAATTTCTTCCTTCTATTTTGGATTCATTATGACCACTGTTCAAAAATCCTGTAGCATCTTCAACCTTAAATAGTGCTACCTGAAACCATTCCGAACTGAAATCAACACCATATTCCAGTAATTCTTTCTTTATCAAGCGTTCTTCTGGTATATTTCCCTGCAACAATCTTTGAAGGTAATTATTTCTTACAATTTGATCGTGTTGCATCATTTTTTGTTTGTTATTTTCTTTTTCATCCAATACCTGTTTAATGGAGTTTTTTATAAAGGTCATCTCATTGTTACCGAGCAAATTGTTATTAACTGATTCATCTTTATGTACACGCTCGTGAATTAAATTTAAAAGCTCCTTAATAGGCTTGTAATTTTTCTTTGAAAAGAAAAAAGCAGAAGCGATACCAAAGAGCAAGCAAAATATAAGACTATAAATTGTTAATTGCCAAACATAAACATATTTATCCAGAAAAATTTCACTTGGTATGATTGAAATATATTTCCAGTCCATAACTTGTGATGTATTATACGAAACAATTATCTGATAGTTGTTAATATTAGTTAAAAAAACATCTTGTTGTTTATTTATCATATTAATATTTGATTCAATATAATCACGATAAGATTCATCATTGTTGCCAATAATTCTTTTGTCCTGATCGATTATTAAAAATGCTCCCCTATTAATCCATTCATAATCACCTATAATGCTATACAGACGGTCTTCATCCAAAATAACCATTAATGTCGCCTTCTTACTCTGATTTCCAACAGGAAAAGAATCTGCATATACAATCATACTTTTACCTTCATCATCTCTTGAAGGAATGACTAAAAATTCCCCATTGTAGGTTTTGGAAATAAAATGTTTCCATTGTTCATACGTCAGCATGATATTTCCATGAAAAGTCTCATAAGCTATGTCAGGTGTATAATATGATGTGCTCAATACAAAATCAGCGTTATGAAAATAAATATAAAAATCTTCAATAAATCCATTAGATACGCTCAGGTAACTCATATCTTTTATTAATTGAGAGATGGTATATCGTTGTTTTACTTCAAGCTGTGTATCCGTGTTCATCAAACCTTTGATTCTATCATCTACAGCAAGAGTCAAAGCCAGCTTTTTTACATCCTTCATATTGTTGTCAATTGCTTGCTGAACCTGATTTAATAATCCCTGATTAACCTCGGTTGCTTCTTTTTTTATAATATCGGTAGACTTATAGTAAATAATGATATTCACACCTATTAGAACAATAACAACTAAAAGGTATGATAGAATCCATTTTAAAACAATACTTTTTTTCCTGAACAAACCAATAATCATCTCTATGTCAAGTTTCTCCTTTAGTAATATTCTGTCAAGGTCATCAGAAGTAATATTGCTGATTACCCAGCTTTTGATGACATAAGATTTTAAAATAATTTTTTTTACAATTTCTTTTCGTAAATATAAATTTTTTCTTTTGATAGTTCTATTTTTAGTATATCTGCCCTAATTATTTCACTGTTTGATATTTACAATAATAATAGCATATTAGTCTTTGAGTTGCAACTGCATAAATTTAGCAGTCAGAGGTGAAGCATCATTTTTTTTTGAAAACGATTCATGTACCCTATAGTCCAATTTTTAACTGTTATTAATTATAAATAGCCTTTTTTAGCTTCAATATCTAAAAGTACTTTTAAGTTTTACATTACCAAGCTCAAAGAAGGGTACGGCTATAAAGCCGGTCTTCTCAGCCTTTTTAAATTTATTCATTTATTATTTCTGTGTTTTAATTTTATGCCATAAGCTGCAATTTCAACATAAACTTCTTTTCCCTTGCTTCATTGATATGTCCCTTATCAAGCCCTGATCCCTTACATGCAAGTTCTAGTTAATTTATAACCCCCCGTATTCCAAGCTCCCGGACTTTATCTGACAGCAATTCACTATTCAATGACAAAACATTCATAAAATGCCCTATTTTCATCAAATAGTGGAACCCTTTCATTGCTCCCCAGGAGTACGAGAAACAGTGCTCATATTGATAACCTTGATGCTTTTCAACCAATATATGATTCTCGATTTTCCAACGAAAACGTCCTATTTTTGTACACCTGTAAAACACATTCTTGTGGCTGATTTCCTGCGATGACAACCATGCATACCAGGTCTCTTTCTCCTCCACAACCCCTGAACTTCTTGAGTGCTTCTCCTTCCTAGTTTCATAACATATGACGACATTGAGCACTTCCTTCTTTTTTACTTCACCTGCCATGTACTCATATTCGATCCAATTCGCCCACGCATAGACTTGTTCACGATCCCCCCAATGGCACTTGAGACTGTTTTCCAGATTTAGCTTCATCAATGCAAGCGCCTCTTTCCATACCTTGGGCAAGCTGTCTGCCTTTAGAACGATCATATAGTTCCAGCCATATTTCCTACACATTGTCATGACTGGACCACAGGCATAAAGACCATCTACAACAAAAGAGAGCTTTGTGCCGCGGAAGATCTTCTTCAGCTTCCATGTCATACGGTAGAACCCTCTACGCTCGCAATCTTGCTTGTCCTCGTCTTTTTTGTATTTCCCGTTTTCTATGAATTCACTCATAACAGGGAGCACAATCCCATTTTCCAAAATTAATACTGCCTCCAACACGTAGCAATAATACTGAGGGATGCGTGCTTCTCCCCCTACATGCCTTTCAAGACATTCAGGCGCCCACTGGTAGTCGCGAAAATATTTTTGTGTACCATCAACAGCAATCAGATAGCGCTTTTTGTGCATGTAGTTTTTGAACTTTTTTTTGCGTATCAGATCTTTCAGCAATTCAACCATGCACTCCATTATTTGAGATGCATCAAGTTTTTCTAAAAGTCTCACTACAGTGTCTGCATGAGGCATAGTATCAAACTCTGGAAGCATTGCTTTCAAGTTGTAAAAGAACACCGGTTGGCTTATCGTCCGGTTAGTATTACGCCTAGAGCCGATCTGATACATTGACATTAGAATTCCGTAAACCAGCCTATGAATACTCAATCCGCAGTAAGAGTAAATTAAAATAGCTTGCTACGGTTGGTTTATTTACAATTTATGATTCCTCACAACTAAACCGCAAAGTGTCTTTCTGAGCTATAATCAATTTATCATAAACATCAGGTACTGTGAATCAATATTATTATTGTATAGTAGGCATTATTTTCGATTTAGAGACTTTTTTAAGATCCTCCCGCTATTTCACACTCAAACTGATACCAGTATACCTTGTCTGTTACTATTAATATAAAAAAATTCTACCTGCTCAATGTTTACGATAGTATTGTCATATATGGCTTTAAACGTGTAATTTATTATAAAGTCACCGCTTTGTAACTTGACTATTTGGTAAGTAGCGGTCTAATATATAATGGTAAACAAATTTTTGTTCAAAACCAATTACGGTCTTTAAAAGTTATTAGCACATAAAATGATAAATTATCTTTTTTTGCGAGCTTATATAAAAGGATTTTGATATTTATGAAAAACAAGTATTTATTAGTTACTGCAATTTTTTTAACAATAATAACATTATATTTGTACATGCCAGATATCATGGGATACTTTGGCTATTTACACAATGATGAGAGTTCTACTCATACTATAGCTACTCCTTCCCCAAATTCAATTACAGGTAATATTTCACCTCATCCACAGAATACAAACCCAGTTATGACATCTGAGTATACCAATATTAATACTCCTACACCGAACCTCCCAATGCAGCCATATGATACTGAAGTAGTTCCGGAATGCAAACCTGAAAATTTTAGTATTGTTTATGATGTAATAAAAAACGATGAAATTTTAACAGATCTAAGTGATCTAACACCAGTAAGTTTTCCTATTACCGAAAACTATACTTCTTTGGAGGGCATCACATGTTTTAGGGGAAATAATTATAGATCTTCAGCAAGCTATGGTTTTGTTGATGTTGTTGAAGAAAAGCTTGAAGAAGTTTGGACTGCTAAGGTTGGTTATATAGGTACATGGACTGGTGTTGGCTGGACAGGACAGCCTGCGATTGTAAAATGGGATGACAAAGTTAAAAATATAATGAATATAAATGCAGATAAAAAACAAAAAACTGATTTAAAGGAGGTAATTTATGCTACACTTGATGGGAAAATTTATTTTTTAGATTTGGATGACGGTGTACCTACTCGCTCTCCTATTAATTCAGGAGCACCCTTTAAAGGCAGTGTTATGGTAGACCCTCGTGGGTATCCTCTTTTATATGCGGGTGAAGGAATCCCCCATGGTGATGGGAAAATCGGTTACAAAATATTTGACTTGATCAATCAAAGTGAAAAATTTTATCTTGATGGTCTTGATAAAAACAGATACAGAAGTTGGGGAGCTTTTGACTCAAATGGACTTTTAGATGCTTCTTCGGATACGCTTATTGAATGTGGTGAAAACGGATTGCTATACAGAATAAAGTTAAATACTCAATTTGATCCTGACAAAGGTAATATCTTTATAGATCCTGAAACAATAACATATCGATACAAACCTTTAAAAAATAACACTATCGGTGTAGAATCCTCCCCTGTCTATTACAAAAACTATATATTTTTTGTAGATAATGCTGGATATTTACAATGTGTTGATCTAAATACTCTGAAGCCTGTATGGATAAGAAATGTTACTGATGATACCGACAGCACAATGGTGCTAGAAGATGATGGAACAGGAGTGTTCTTATATACCGCCTGTGAAGTTGATCTGCAAGGCAGTAATGGATATTCATATATCCGAAAAATAAATGCTCTTACTGGAAAACTGATTTGGGAGAAATCGTATAAATGCGTCTATGACTCTTTAAATGGCGGAGCTCTTGCATCGCCAGTTTTAGGAAAGGGAGATATAAGCAACCTTGTAATATTCAATATTGCAAAAACGGATAACAGTGTAGTTGGAAAAATAGTCGCACTTTATAAGGATACTGGAGAAGAAGCATGGTGCATAGATCATCCTTACTATTGCTGGAGTTCACCTGTAGATCTTTACACAAAAGGGGGTAAATCTTATTTAATAATTTGTGATTCGGGTGCCTTCATGCATCTTCTTGATGGAATATCTGGTGATATTTTGGACACAATTGCTGTTTATGGCAATGTAGAAGCTTCTCCTGCTATTTATGACGATATGATTGTTGTAGGAACAAGAGGACAACTTATATGGGGTATTAGGATAAAATAATAGTTGAGGGTTCCTGACGAAAAGTATACTTTCCTAGACAATAAAAAAGCATACTATGGTTATCCAGCTATGAGATCGAGATCTATTTATGCTTTTTACCTTGAATGGTTGAAAGTTAGCTTGCATTTGTCCGCTCGATACTTGGAAACAATAAATTCAACCGGTTGCCCGCTTTTAGAGTACAGAATGTTTTCAATACTTATCAATGCTTGTCCAGGTTGAACTTTTAAATACTGTGCTTCTTTTTGTTCAGTGTATACTATTTCAATTGTACTTTTGGATTTTGAAGGTACAAGTGCATACTTCCCTTTTAAAATTTCATAGGACGGCTTATTATCCAGAATATCAGAATCTATTTCAGGAAAAAGGCTAAGAGGCAAATATGAAGCGTTAAGGGCAAACACCCCATCATCTTGTAAAGTTAGATATTCGACTTTTGCAAATAGGTTTTTCTGGTTTTTGGGAAGATTAAATATATCACCAAGTATAGCGATTTTAATGTTGTCTACCTTAGTAATTCTCAAAATGTTGCGTTCACCAGGAATTTTACTGTCCAAAATGGAATCAGTAAATCCAGTGTAGTCATTTAATCCGATTTTATATTTAGGTTTGGTAACAAAGGTACCTTTCCCTCTTGCTTTATAAAGATATCCTCCATTTACAAGCTCGTTTATAGCTTGCCTTACAGTAGGTCTGCTTATTTCGTATTGTTTGCACAATTCTTCTTCTGAAGGGATTTTAGAATCCTGAGGGTATTCACCACTTTCAATGTACTCAATAATCAAGGCCTTCAATTGAGAATACAAAGGAATATCACTATATTTATTAATCATTTTCTATGACCCCCTCAATGTAATTAAAATCCAGTGTTTATCCTACATTACTTAAATGACTTTGGTGCAAATAAATATTTTTTTGCACAAACCATAAATAGCTCCTTTTAAAATCGTAATATGGTTATCTCCCAAAAGTCGCATTGCACCATACTGAGGAGCAATCATTATATGATAACGTAATTACAACACTATTAATTTTATACCAACTTGAAATTCTTATCAAGAAGAAAATTAGAAATAATTAAAAATCTTTAATTACATTATTTTCCCATGTTTAAAAAAATTCTAAGCGGACACAATAATTATTGCAAAAAGGTTCGTGATGATTGAGCCTAGAGTGTTATAAGATTCAATAGAGTTTTATAATATTCAGTCAAAGATCTTTATCAGGTGTTTTGTTTGGTTTCAGTAAGCTGGTCGAGCTGATTTCAAACAAGAGTGTTAAGAAAGTCGACACTCTAAAGCAAGTGAAGCTTATGTTTCCAAGCTTTAAATGCTTGATAATTGGTTGGCGTGAAGAGTTATATGTGTTCTTTATTGGCTGTGTTGTAGTGCGAAGCATTGCAGTGTGGTCAAAAAGGGATGTATATAATTCGAGCTAAGATTATCATGGGTTCGTAAGCAAACTTTATTTGTTGCCCTAACGTCTGTTATATAATATAACAGCACTCTGGCGAATTTATTGAATGCTAGAGACTCATTGTAGTCGAAAGATTGCAGTAGGTTTCTAAAGGATCCATGATAGTCGAGCAAAGGTTGGTGTAGGTTCTGTAATGCCTGTGAACAGTCGGAAGATTTTTTGTAGGTATGTAGGGATTTATATCAGCTGTAGCGAGGATTATCACGAGCTTTTTTGCATTTTCACGTTAAGATAGCTCCTGTGTTAAGTCGATTTAGACTTAATCATGTAGTCATTTAGAAAACTACCAATCATTTTAAAACTTCTTTAATCACTCTTAAGAAATTAAGTCCTGAAATTTTCTTAATATCTTCATCTGAGTAATTAAGCTTGCCAAGTTCATCAATCACACGATAAATACTCTGAACCCCACATAAGTCAACTGGTGTTTTTTCGATCCCATCAAAATCGCTGCCAAGACCAATATAATCAGTACCAATCAATCCACTCATATATTCTATATGTTTAACTATATCCTTGATTGAAGCAGTACCTGATTCATGCAGAAAATCTGGGTAAAAGTTTATTCCAATTGCACCTCCGTTTCTTTTTACAGCTTTAAGCTGCCAATCATCTAAGTTTCTTTTGTGATTACATAATTTTCTTGAATTGGAATGAGAGACAATTACTGGCGATTTAGTAAAGCTTAAAACATCATTAAAACCTCTTTTAGAAATGTGAGAAAGATCAATTAGCATACCTAGGTGGTTCATCTCACTAATAACCTTAAAACCAAATGGTGTCAATCCTCCTCCACTAGAAGAATCTAAAACTCCATCAGCAATTTCATTTCTATAATTCCATGTAAGACAAATGCTTCGTACTCCCAATTTAAAAAAAATTCTTAGTGAAGCTATTTGCCCCAAAAGTGCTTCTCCTCCTTCAATTGAAAGAATTGAAGCAATTTTATTGTCATTTATTGTTTTTTCTATATCCACAAAATTGTTACAATGCATTATATAATTATTGTTATCTTCCAGTTCGCTGTAATATTTATCTATAATTGCAACAGCTCTTTTCATTGCATAAGCACTCCCATAGATTGGATCTACAAATGCAGCAAAAAACTGCACATAGCTACCCAGATGTCTCAAACGCTCAATGTCCAGGTGTAGATCATTACTGTAAAGTTTTTTGTCCTTATCAAGAAGCACAGAAATTGTATCGCAATGGGCATCAACTAATAACATACTAAGCCTCCATGAAGGGTTTAAAACAAAATATTGTAAACTAATAAACGCGGAACTTTGAAGTAATGAAGCGTTATTCAAGCACAAGCTCTGATTGATTTAAAAAGCGTTCTTAATCACATTGAATCTTTCTATGTTGTTATTTCTACCAAAGTATACTTCCACAACATCAAATCTTAATTTATTGTTGTAAAGTTTATTTTTATGCAAATAACTTTTTGCTGTTAAGGTGATTTTTTTTTGCTTGTAAAAGTTAACAGCTTCGGAAGGATATCCAAATTTTGTGCTACTCCTTGCCTTTACTTCTATAAAACATATATATTCACCATCTCGAGCAATTATATCAATTTCACCAGATCTACTGAAACGATAATTTGTGCATATAATCTCATAATTGTTTTTCGTAAGATATTCTATTGCCTTTATTTCACCCAATTTACCTTTTTCAGTGTTATTAATTAAATATCACCCTTTCTTGATAACAGGCTCTCATAATCACGGTCAATATGAGCTACGAACACCAAAACTTCAGCAACAATTTCATAAAGCTCGGGAGGGATTTTACTGCCTATGTTCAATTTGTTAAGCGCATGTGAAAGCTCGGCGTTTTCCTGTATAGGGATATCATTTTCTTTTGCCTTTTCGATCATTTTATCAGCAATTACACCTTTTCCAAGAGCCACAATTTTGGGAACGTCATCTTCAAGAGGTGAATAGCTAATGGCTGCTGCTTCTTTAATTTTCTCATTATTTTTCTTCATAGTAACCCCCTAATACTTGCAAAGTAGTGTATCACAACGAACAATCAACTTTATAAAAACAAAAACTAAAACGGTTATACCCTACAGTCCAGCGTATATATTTTCGATTTTAACTCTTTAAGGATATATTCCTCAACGTTCGCAAGGTTGATTTTATCATCAGTAAGTCCATATTTGAAGTCAACTAGATTGTATCCTTTTTTACGGAGGTTATCAAAAAGAAGCTTATAATTTTTCTTGATAACTTTAAAAAATTGTTGATTTTCAACCTTTATATCAATACTCACAGCTGTACCTTTTAGAGTTAATAGAGAATCTACTTTCCCAAGATAATTTGTATTAAGAGAAATAAAGACAGAGATACTATTTCCGCCTGACTTTTTAGACGAAGACTTTCTTTTAAGAACATATAATTCGCCTGTTGTTTTATGCTCATTAAGTATAATGGGTATTTGAAGGTATACATTATGCCTTCCCACTTTATTGATAAATTCTATATCCTTTTTTATACTTTCAATATGTTCTATTATTTGGTTTTTTTTGTTGGTAAAAGATACAATACTGTTCTTAATTGCTTCAAGTCTCTCATATATATTCTTTATTAGATTCTCAGAAAGAGGACCATTTTTAAGTCCATCCAAATCGATTTTGGGAAAGAGGTCGCTAAAAAAGTCCTTTGCTCGGACTTCGGCTGTTTTGCTAGCTGTTTTGCCATCAGAGATTTCAAGAGTTTCGCTTTTTTCGAGTATATTCTCATCAAGTATATTATTTAAAATTGCATTCAGACTTTCAAGCCTATCACTAATCTTCAATTTATCTGATAAGAGCTTTTCTAGTGAATCTACATCAACTTTCTCAGCGGAAATGTTGCTTTTATAAAGAAACAAAGCACCAGCAAGATCAAGGTTTTTAAATTCACTTAATAAACCAGCTATTTCATTTAAAGAATCAGGTGTGACATGAAAATCATAAGACTTTAATTTATAAGCAATCTTCATATTATCATCAGTAGCTTCAATATTAAGATTATTCAGCTCTTTTAACAAATTTTCATTGCTTACTATATCAGAAGCAATCTTAACTTTATTAATAGTTTCAAGGAAAATTTGATCATTTGTTTTATTACTAACCACAAAAGTGACATAATCATCCAAAGAGGCGTTTATCGGGAGTTCTGAAATTGCATTGAAGACGGTACCGTCAGGTAGTCTTAGTAAAAGCTCATTAGATGACACTTCAAGTATTCTGACTCTTAATATATCTCCCTTTGTGACCCTTTTAAGCATAGTTGAAGAAACATCAGTACTAAGGTTATTTCCTGCTATGTAATTATCTACCTTCACATTGATCCCCCAAAAAGCATCTATTTAAATAATTTTTTTTAAAAAGCTCATTCTATGTATCGGACAAACACCATATTTTTTAATAGCATCTACATGCTGCTTGGTACCATAGCCTTTATGGTATATGAATCCATAATCAGGATACTCATTATGTAGTTTATCAAGAATTCTGTCACGAGTTACCTTTGCGATAATTGAAGCTGCAGCAATAGATATGCTTTTGCTGTCACCTTTGATAATTGCTTCATGCTCTATGGAAAACTGCGGAAGTTCCACTGCATCAATCAATATGTATTCGGGCTTTGGTTCAAGCTTTCTAATTGCTGTATCCATTGCCATTTTAGTAGCATTAAGTATATTTATACTTTCTATAACTTCAACATCCACAATACCTGTACTTAAAGCAATAGCTTTTTCATTGATTATATCAAATAATTTGTCTCGTTTATCTGGTGTAAGCTTTTTTGAGTCATCCAATCCTGGTATAAAAATTTCTTCTGGTAAAATAACTGCCGCTGCCACAACAGGACCTGCCAAAGGCCCCCTTCCAGCTTCATCAACCCCTGCAATTAGTTTATAGCCCGTTTTAAGGAGGTCTCTTTCGTACACACACATCATGCTAAAGCGTTCAACCTCATTTTGTCTATCCGACTTAATTTTTTCATACTTTTTAATAAGGTTTAAATAGAATTTCCGTTTATCGTTTTTTATTGAATACAAAAAATCTAAAGCCTCATCAGTATCTTTTCCCAAAATTTTTTGCTCAATTTCTTTAATGGATAAAATCCTATTCAATTGATTCCACTTCCTTAAACTCTAAATCAGCTGGTCGTTCCAATGAAATTCTACCAATTTTTGCACCTCTGAACTCATCTAAAACAATACTTGCTATTCGATTGAAATCTACTTCACCACCTGAAATCAAGCATCCACGTTTGCGTCCTGCTGCTTCAAGAATTTTTATACCATTTTCAAATTCTAACGTATCAAGCTTATATCTTCCCAAAAGATTCTGTGGGTATAGTTCTCTAAGCTTAAGCATTAATTTTGACGCAACTTCTATTGTATCAATCACATCATCCTTAATTGCTCCCGTGTATGCTAGATGTAATCCGGTATTTAAATCTTCAAACTTTGGCCAAAGGATTCCCGGAGTGTCCAATAGGTCAATCTCTCTGTTAAGTCTGATCCACTGTTTTCCTCGTGTTACACCGGGTTTGTCTCCAGTTTGAGCGCTCTTTTTGCCAGCTATTTTATTTATAAAAGAAGACTTACCTACATTCGGTATCCCAACAATCATTGTTCTGATCGGTCTTGTAATACGTCCTCTTTTCTTTTCTCTCTCAATCTTATCTTTCATCATATTCTTCAGCTCATTTTTTAGTTGCGCAAAACCAGTACCTTTTATGGAGTTTATAAAAATACTGGCCACATCGTTTTTAGCATACCAACTATTCCACAGAGTAGAAACATTAGCATCAGCAAGATCACTTTTGTTCAAAGCTACAATTCTGGGTTTATTATTTAGTATTTTATCAAACTCTGGATTCCTGCTGCTAATAGGAATTCGGGCATCAAGGAGCTCGATTACTACATCAACAATTTTTAAATTTTCAGTCAAAATTCTCCTGGTTTTGGCCATATGCCCGGGAAACCATTGTATATTCATGCTTCCTCCTTTTAATCTACAGTTCCAAATTCATTTAAAGGCCAAAAACAAAACACAGCCTTGCCTTTTATCCTGTTATATTCTATAAAGCCTATATGTCTACTATCACTACTGTTTTCACGGTTGTCTCCTAGTACAAAAAAATTATCAGCGGGTACAACTTTGGGATAGCTTTTGCTGTTGGCATATGTTTTACCTTTTGCATAGGACTCCTCAAGCATTATTCCATTTACATAAACAAATCCGTCCTTTATATCAATAATATCACCAGGAACGCCAATAACTCTCTTGATATAATCAATCTCTTCAGGAAATGAATATAGCTTTTTAATGAAAGGAATTTTTTCCGCAAAAGGAATAAAATTAAGCACACCTTCTTGTACTTGTAGAACAACAATATCTCCTTGCTTAGGTGGATTAAAATAATACCCCAATTTGTAAAGAATTAGCCTTTGATTCGTTTGTAGCGTGTTTTCCATGGATTCACCTATTACTTCTACCGGTTCAAACAAAAATCCTCTTATGACCAATGCAACCAAAGCTGCGATCAAAATAGCCTGAGCCCATTGAAATAATTCAGTTAGACATCCATTCTTCTTTTCATTCTCATTATCTTTTGCTTTGTCACAATCCATTTATTCGTGTTCCTTTTACATGATTCATAAAAATGGTGGTTTTGCCACTTTTTTTGCTAGGGAACCTTATGGTTCCATTCGACGGATGCTCCGCATCCGAAAATAAACCTCCTTAAAGCAGCAAAGGGGCTTCCCCTTTGAAATCCCTATTGTCTAAGAAAGTATACTTTCCTAGACAATAAAACAAAAGGGACATTATGTCCCCATTGCCTTTTATTATTACTTTAGTTTTTCCTTTACTTTTGCACGCTTTCCAACTCTTTCGCGTAAGTAATATAGTTTTGCTCTTCTTACTTTACCTTTTCTTACAACTTCAACTTTATTAATAACAGGAGAATGTATTGGAAAAACTCTTTCAACACCGACACCATAAGAAATTCTTCTTACAGTAAAAGATTCTCTTAAACCTGTGCCTTTTTTAGCGATTATAGTGCCTTCAAAAATCTGAATTCTTTCTCTTGCACCTTCTTTAATGTTGACATGAACCTTTACAAAACTTCCTATTTCCAATTCAGGCAAATCAGTTCTTAATTGCCCTTGTTCAACTTCTTTAATTAAATCCATTCTATTTTCCTCCTTCCATCTCAGATGTTCTTGTTTGTATAACAGCGGACCATCCTTATAAAAAATCACAAAAAATATTATACCACAAGTGCTAATGGTTGTAAATAAAAAAAACTACGCTTAATCATCCACATCCCAAGGAACAGTAACCTTTTTCTCATCTGCTAAAAAGATTCCGCTCTTAGCTTATCTAAAATATCACTAAAGCTTCGGGGAAGTTTAGAGTTAAACTCTAAGTAATTACTGTTTTTAGGATGTAAAAAGCCAAGGGTTCTAGCATGCAAAGCTTGCCCTATAATATCAAACTTCTGTTTTTTCCTGCCATAAACCTCATCACCTAACAAAGGATGACCAATATATTCCATGTGAACTCTTATTTGATGTGTTCTTCCTGTTTCAAGCTCCAACTCGACATAAGTATGATTTTTGAATCGCTCCAGTACTTTAAAGTGAGTCACTGCTTGACGTCCATTCTTTAAATTAACAGACATTTTTTTTCTGTCCACAGGATGTCTTCCGATTGGAGCGTCGACGGTAGCCGCATCTTCCTTTATTACACCTTCACATATAGCCTCATAGACTCTCTTAATATCATGAGCTTTCAGCTTGTCTGACAGGTCTATATGGGCTTTATTGTTCTTTGCTACAACAAGAACTCCTGTAGTATCCTTATCAATTCTATGTACAATTCCTGGTCTGATTACTCCATTTATATCTGACAATGAGTCTTTACAGTATGATAATAAAGCATTAACCAGCGTTCCTGAGTAATTGCCTGCAGCAGGATGTACAACCATACCTTTAGGTTTGTTAACAACAATAATATCATCATCTTCATAAATAATATCCAGTTTGATATCTTCAGGCTCTATACTAAGTCTTTTAGCTTCAGGTATTAAGATATGGATATTATCATTAAGACTAACATTGTAATTTGGCTTTATAACTTTTTCGTTAACTTTGACATTACCATTCAAGATTAATTTCTGTATATAAGAGCGAGAAAAATCATTTAGCCGTTCAGTAAGAAATATATCTATCCGTTTAGTATCTACATCTGAAATAAAACTAAATTTTTTCATAAAAGCTCCTACATAAATATTTTATCAGATTCCTTATATTTAAATATAACATAATAGCTTAGCACAATAGTTCCTACTACGATAAAGGAGTCTGCAATATTAAATATTGGAAAATCATACCCAAAAATATAAAAATTCAAAAAATCTACAACATGTCCTGACCGGAATATTCTATCAATTACATTTCCCAAAGCACCCCCTATAATCAGCGAAAGAGCAATTTTTAAATAGCTTGAGCTGCACTTTGCAAGCAAATAAACTAAAACTCCTGTTAAAATCAAGTTCAATGGTATAAAAAAGTAAGTTCCATTCTGAAAGACACCCCATGCTGCTCCACTGTTTTCCCAATAGGTCAGATAAAAAAATTTTTCAATAATAATTATGTCTTGACCAAGAGTCATATTGCTTGTAATTATAGCTTTTGAAATTTGATCCAAAACTATAACCAGTAAAATTATAATTATCCAAATCATAAGGAGATTTCCTTTCTAATGCCTCAATAATAAAATATAACGAATATAAATACTTATTATAAGCTTTCGAAGCTAAACTGTAAAGAACAGTGAACTTTAAAAAAGATGCTATTTATTAAAATTTACAAACAAGATAGTCATCTTTTGCTATTCATACAATACAAAGTATAAATCAAGCGAGTAAAAATACTATTTATGTTTAATAGTTGGGAATATACCATTTTGGTATGTCCATTAGAGGATCCCATACATGAATATAGGAAACCCCTTTTAACTTCTTGTGATAAATAAGTGCATCATAATAAAAGTAAAGGCCAATATATGGCACTTCATCAGCTATTATCTGCTTCATATTTATAAGTGATGCTTTTTTTTGTGAAATATCATTCTCGGAAAGTATTTTATTGAGATAATAATCCACGCTTTCGTTTGTATATCCGGAAACATTGTATGCTGACTTATTCTGCGAGTACCTATTCTTGGAAGAATATAAACTTGATAGATCAGATCTGCTGTTAACCCTTATTCCCATAAAAGCTATATCAAATTTTTTATCATTGAGATTCTTCATATAATCAGCCCAATTTAGTTCCTCTATTTCGATATTTATACCTATTTTGCTCAATTGTGCCTTAATTTTTTCTGCTACCATTATTCTGTCGACATTTCCTTTATTGACAATAAGCTTTAAATTTAAATATTGTGTTGTTCCGTTAATATTTTTATACCTTTTTCCACTGCTGCTGATCTTCCAACCTTCTTCATCTAAAAGCAGCGCAGCTTTTTCAGTATTGCTGTATTCAAGCGTCATTCCATCATTAAACAGTGTTCCAGGAATTATCGGTATATCTGATAGAATTATCTTATTAACCAACACTTCATTCATGATTTCAAATTTATCAAGTGCTAATGATATAGCTTTTCTTATGTTGACATCTGAAAGTAATGGATTAAAAAGATTGAAAGAAATGAACTCAAAATTTCTTCCAGTGAATTTCTTAATATTAATATCAGTGCGTCCTGCAAACTTATAGCTTTGATCGTGATTTACAGTAAAAAAATCAATGTTCCTCGATTCAAATGCTTCATAAATGTCTTCCTCATCAGCATAAATTTTAATTCCAATATTTGCTATGTGGGGTGTACTTGCTAAACCATTAACGTTTTCGCTATTCCACCAGTTTTCATTCGCTTTAAGAAGAATTATAGTATCTTCTGTATAAGAATCAAACTTATATGGTCCTGTCCCTATTGGAGTGATATTGCCAGCTGATTTGATGTCTCCTATGCCACCATAATGATTTTTAGAAAGTATCGGGAAAGTCATTGCTTCAGATGTAAATGAATCAGAAGTAAACAGCGTTAGTTTAATCGTATATTCATCTAAAATCTCATAGCTTTTTATATTAATTACATTTTGTTTATAAATGGAATTAACATGACTGCTTTTTAAAGTATCCAATGTAAATGCTACGTCTTCGGCTGTAAATTTTCGACCATCATGCCAGAAAACATTTTCATTAAGATTAAAAACCCATTCTAATGCATTATTCGTCGCTTCCCAACTCTTCGCAAGATAAGGAACTGGTCTTTGTGAGGCGTCAATCTTAACAAGAGATTCAAATATCAGCATGGAAAATTTCTGTACATGTAAGTTGTCAGTTAATAAAGGATTAAGTGTATCGGGTATTGTACTGAACATGTTAAGCGAGCCACCATTTACAGGACCTTTGTCAACAATATTTTCAATAGCTAAATTTTCTCTTGATAATTCATTATTATTATCATCAAATTCAAAATTAAATGTACAGCCGACTAATATCATAAAAGAAGCAATTATAACAGAAATTGTGTTAATAATTCGCATTAATCGAGAACTGTACACTTTTAGGTATAGCATTGTATCTTTATGGGTGTTAGTTTCTCTTTTGTTCATAGAAAATTATACTCCTAAATGCCCTCGACAACGAGGATATTATATGGTATTCATCCAATTTTCCTTTCTCTTGGTTCTACTATTAGCCTGATTGCAGTTCTCTCTTGACCGTCAATTTCAACATCGGTAAATGCAGGTATGCATATCAATTCGTAACCTGATGGTGCTAAAAAACCTCTTGCTATTGCTACTGCCTTTACTGCTTGATTAAGTGCGCCAGCTCCTATAGCCTGTACTTGTGCAGACCCATTTTCTCTTATTACTCCCGCCAAAGCCCCTGCTATTGCGTTTGGATTAGATTTTGATGAGACTTTTAAAAGATCCATAACAAAATTCCCCCTCATTGCTTTATGTTTGTACTATTCTACATAAAGAAGTAAAATCCTCCTTTTTTCGAGGTAAATACTAGAAAATATTATAATAGTGAAATATAACACCTATGCAATTACAAGGCTGAAAAAGTGAGGAAAAAAAATTTAAACATTTAAAATTTTTAATATTCTCTCAATCTTTAAAGTCTTTCCGGTTATATCATCAATATTAAGTACAACAGCGTTAAATTGAACAAGTCCTTTTGCTATTTCAAAACGAACTGGCATATGTGTAATAAACTTTTCTATTATTGTGCTTCTCTTTACTCCTATTATACCCTCATAAGGACCAGTCATCCCTACATCCGTTATAAAACTTGTACCACATGGCAAAATTCTTTCATCGGCTGTTTGCACATGAGTATGTGTTCCAATTACACTGCTTACCTTTCCATCAAGATACCAAGCCAAAGCTGTTTTTTCAGAAGTGGCCTCTGCGTGCATATCAATAATAATTATCTTTACACTGTTTTTTAGAAATTCAACTTCTTTATCTGCAACTTTAAATGGGCATTCAATCGGTTCCATATAGACTCTTCCCATAAGGTTTATAATCCCAATTTTTCCCTTATTATTGGAAATTATTGTTGAACCATTTCCGGGTATACCTTCGGGATAATTTGCAGGTCTAACAATTTTGGGATCACATTCTATAAAACTCAATACTTCTTTTTTAGACCAAACATGATTTCCCATCGTAATAGCATCAACGCCAAACTTATAAAGCTCCTGTGCTACTACATATGTTATTCCATTTCCTCCAGCTGCATTTTCTCCATTTGCAATACAAAAGTCAATGGAATAATCTCTTTTTAATTCTGATAACACTTGCTTAATTATCTTGCGTCCAGGGTTTCCTACTACATCACCTATAAACAAAACATTCAAAACTAATCCTCCGTTTCTAATCTACAACAAATACCAATAAAAAGCAGATAAATAATATGTATTTTGCACACATTGAGCTACCAATGCATATTTAAGAATTCTCGTAAGCATAATCACCAGTAATAACAAAAGCGTGTTTCCACGCTTTTGTTATTTAGTAAACTTTATGTTGAAAGCTCATTTCTTGACTGTTGCAAATATTTTCAGGATTACTATCTGAAAGCATTTAGCTTATTTTGCATATTCAACAGATCTGGTTTCACGAATAACATTTACTTTTATTTGACCTGGATAATCCAGCTCATTTTCTATCTTTTTAACAATATTACGTGACATAAGAACAATGTCGTCATCTGTAACTTCCTCAGGCTTAACAACAATTCTGACTTCTCGACCTGCCTGAATAGCAAAAGATTTTTCAACCCCTGTAAAAGAATTTGCAATTTCTTCAAGTTTTTCAAGTCGCTTGATGTAGGATTCAAGAGTTTCTCTCCTTGCCCCAGGTCTTGCAGCTGATATGCTATCAGCTGCCTGAACAAGTACTCCAATGATTGATGTAGTTTCAATATCTCCATGATGAGAAAGTATTGCGTTTACAATCAGTGGACTTTCCTTGTATCTTTTAGCAAGATCCGCCCCAATTGTAACATGGGAACCTTCAACTTCATGGTCTACCGCTTTTCCAATATCATGTAGTAAACCTGCTCTTTTAGCCATTGTTACATCTTCGTCAAGTTCTGCAGCAATCAAACCTGCTAGATGAGCAACTTCAATTGAATGATTCAGAACACTTTGACCGTAACTTGTCCTATATTTGAGTTTGCCAAGCAGTTTGATAAGCTCAGGATGCAAACCATGTACACCGGTTTCAAAGGTTGCATTATCACCTTCCATTCTAATGGTGTTCTCAACCTCTTTCTTAGCTTTTTCAACCATCTCTTCAATTCTAGCAGGGTGGATTCTCCCGTCTATTATAAGCTTTTCCAGAGTAATTCTTGCAATCTCTCGCCTTATAGGATCAAAACCTGATAAAATCACTGCTTCAGGAGTATCGTCAATTATCAGATCGATTCCGGTTAAGGTTTCTAAGGTTCTTATATTCCGACCCTCACGTCCAATAATCCTACCCTTCATCTCATCATTAGGAAGCGGAACAACTGAGACAGTTATTTCTGATGCATGATCCGCTGAACATTTTTGAATTGCACACGATATAATTTCTTTTGCTTTTATATCTGCTTCATCCTTGGCTTTTGCCTCGATTTCCTTTATGAGTATGGCAGTTTCATGTTTTACTTCACTTTCAACATTCTTTAAGAGACATTCTTTAGCTTCATCTACAGAAAGTCCGGAAATTCTCTCTAGCTCATATATTCGTTTTCTTTGGAGCTCTTTCATTTCATCCTGTAATACTTGAATCTCTTTTGTTTTTTTGCTTAATTGCTCTTCCTTCTTTTCAAAAGATTCCATTTTTCTGTCAAGGGTTTCTTCCTTTTGAACCAGTCTTCTTTCTTGACGTTGAATTTCAACTCGTCTATTCTTGATTTCCCTTTCTAGCTCATTTCTGCTTTTATGGATTTCCTCTTTCGCCTGCAGAAGTACTTCTCTTTTCTTATTCTCTCCTAATTTTAGCGCTTCACTTACAATTTTCTTAGCTTCCTCTTCTGCACTGCCAATTTCAGCTTCAGCCACCTTTTTTCTATGTTCAATGCCTTTACGCATTCCAACTGAATAAAAAGTGATGGAGGCACCTACGGCAATTATTAAGCCAACAATGCCTACTGTTGCTATTATTATAAAATCATCCGGAATAACACTCACCTCCATATTAAGTTTTCAATGACCAGTATTGTTTGACTTTATAGCGATCATCTTATTCATTATTAACAGCTTGCGGTTTGCCAAATATTTTTAATTACCGGAAGCAAAACTAATTATACGCTTTTAGCAGTCTTTAAGGTTGTTTAATAAAAGATTGCATACATAGCATAGCTTAATTTTAATCTTTTTTAAAATTAGTGTCAAGAACTAATAATAACAACCGTCCAAATTTTTCTATATTTGCTGATTACACAACTTAGAATGGTGGGAAATACACAAGAGTTCAAAAATAGATATATATATTAATGATTTGGAAAGAAAGATAACCTTAAACTTTTTATACCTATTTTGTGATAAAATCATTTTTAGAGCATGTCTATTCAGAGGTAGCTTTTCTTTCATGAAGAATCATCTCAAATACTGCAATACAGCTTCAGCAATGAAAACAATCAATTTAAAATGCCTTCTCGTTAAGTAATTCCGTGAACTCACTTGCGTTCAAACAGCACGGACATTACTAAACTCTAAGGCATTTTAAATTGTGTTTTCCTAAGCCTCGCTGTAACTAGCTGTATTAGAGATGATTCTTCAATTAATATGTTTGAGCTACCTCTGAATAGACACTTTAGAGCCTCTTTGATAGAGCTTTATTCACTTAAAAATTAATCAACTTCCTTTACATTGGGTGGAATTATTTCATGAATTATATCATTTTCTTTTGAGTAATCAAGTGAATCAATATAATTAGAACGTGTGTGCGAATCAACATAATTAGATTTTTTGCGGGTTTTTAAGCTGTTCTTATTACTGTTGTAGTTTATACCCCCAGGTTTGATTAAGCTGTAATACAGACCCTTTTGTTTCATATTAGATATCATTATTAGATAGTCGCTTATCAGAAATAAGGAAGGAAGAATAATTCCGAGGGTTAAGTAACCTAACTCAAGTAGATTTGAGTGGTATATACTTATATTATGTGAAAAACACAGTATAGCAATAGTCAGAATAAAAGTTTGTCCACAAATAACAAGAAGTGTTATAAGGGTTTTTCTTTTTATATAACGTAATGTCATATAAAACAAAAACAATATCATAAGTAGAATTATAAAACCAATAATTAGTGACAATGCACTCTCCTCGATCCTATTTTATATTTAATAAACGCCCCAAGATCCAGCATCGTAAGGCTGAAACGCACTAAATGATACTCGTTTTAAAGTAATTGTTCAATCGTTTTTTTGCACACTCATCTCCTGTAATTGTTGTTTTGTAATTAGTACCTGTCGTGGCTTACTGCCTTCAAATCCTCCAACAATGCCTCTATCATGCATCTGATCAACAATTCTTGCGGCTCTTGCGTAACCTACCCTAAATCGTCTTTGAACCATTGATACTGATGCCTGACCTGCATCAACAACCATTTCAATTACTTCAGGTAGAAGTTCGTCAGCATCTACAGAGCTTTCTGGTGTCTTTTGATTTTCAGCTTCAATTTCCTCTAAAATATCAATATCATATTCAGTTACAGCCTGTTCTTTGACAAATTGAATCACTTTTTCAATTTCCTCATCTACAATCAATGCCCCCTGTAGTCTTACAGGTTTAGATTTTCCTGATGGATAGAATAACATATCGCCTTTACCAAGCAGTTTTTCCGCTCCCGACATATCTAAAATAGTTCGTGAATCGACCTGTGATGCTACAGCAAAAGCAATCCTTGATGGAATATTTGCTTTAATAACACCTGTTATCACATCTACAGAAGGTCTTTGTGTTGCAATAACAAGGTGCATGCCTGCAGCTCTTGCCATTTGCGCAAGCCTGCAAATGGCATCTTCTACATCATTTGGAGCAGCCATCATTAAATCTGCTAACTCATCAATAACTATTACTATTTGTGGTATCAACTGCTGCCCATTCTTTGACATTAGGTTGTTGTACCCGTTAATGTCCTTAACACCTTCGTTCGCAAATAGCTTATACCTGTCAACCATTTCCTGAACAGCCCAATTTAGAGCACCTGCTGCCTTTTTAGGGTCGGTTACAACAGGTATCAAAAGGTGTGGTATACCATTATAGACTCCTAGCTCAACAACCTTTGGATCAATTAAAAGCAGCTTAACTTCATCAGGTGCACATTTGTAAAGTAAGCTAATGATTAGGTTATTTATACATACACTTTTTCCTGCCCCTGTTTGACCAGCTATGAGAAGATGAGGCATTTTTGCTATATCTGCTATAATGCATTCTCCTGAAACATCCTTTCCAAGCGCAAAAGACAACTTGGAATGAGTTTTTAAAAATTCCTTAGATTCAATAACTTCTCTTAAATAAACAGGAGAATTTTCCTTGTTTGGTACTTCAATCCCAATTGCTGCCTTTCCGGGTATAGGTGCTTCAATTCTGACGCCCATTGAAGCAAGATTTAAGGAAATATCATCAGAAAGATTGACAATTTTACTCACCTTAACTCCTGGACTAGGCTGTAGTTCATACCGTGTAATAGTTGGACCACGACTTATATTTATTACTTTTGCATTAACGCCAAAACTGGTTAGTGTATCCTCAAGTTTTTTTGCACCTTCTAACGCCTTGTTTTTGATAGCATTTACATCTGTATCCGTTTGCTCAGGAAAATTAAGAAGAGCAAATGGCGGAAATTTATATCCCGGATGGCTGCTAAGGTCTACCTTTATTTCTTGCGGTGTAGGCTTTTTATCTTTTTTAACAGGATTAGCTCCTGGCTTGATATCCTTCATAAAAAACTTTATTGGCTCGTTTTCGTCCCCTGTGAGTTCACTGTTACCCTCAAATCCCGTAAGACCATCCGCATTATTTTGAGAACCACTTTTTTCATCTAAATTAATGAGATTAGCCTTTTTGCGAGTAGATGTAGGAGGTTTTATTTCCTTTACTTCTTCATTGATGTCAATCCTCTTTAGTTTGTTTATTAATCTACCAATAAAACTTGATAACTTTCTTTTAATAGATACAAATACTTTGACTATAGAGATATCTAAAAGCAATATAATATCTATTATTGCAACCGTAAAAAGTATAATAATTGTTCCGGTAACATAAAACATTTTTAAAAGTGGAAATACAAGTATACCACCTAATACTCCACCATTAAGCAAGCTATTGCCATATTCATATAATAAAGACATAAGGTTAAAAAAGGTTCTGTTTTCATAAAGCTCATAATTGCTATTCCAGTGGTTCACATGTAAAACACAGGATATTAAAAGCAGCAATATGGAAACACAGATTATCCTTCTATTCAGAAGATTATAATTTTTCTTAAAAATTACAAAAATTGCATAGACAATTATGAAAGAAGGAATCAGAAAGGCAGGAATCCCCATTAATCCTAAAAAAAATCTTTTGAAGAATATGCCAAAAACACCTATAGAGCTTTCACGAAAAAAACTTAAAGCAAATAGAATTCCCAACCCAAGAAGCAGTATTCCAATTATTTCATTTTCATATTCAAACAATATTTTAGTATCTTTTTTCTTTTGTATTTTTTTAGACCTCACTGGTGCACCCCCACAGAAAACAACAGTTAACCTACTACTTATGGAGCTTATTATATCATGTTGTTAATTTTTTTTCCACTCTTAGCAAAATGATCATTTAAAATAACAGTCTTCGGTCTTCTTGCTGTTCATGCAGGGTCTTAAGCAAACTAATAAATAAACACTCATCTTTAATGCAACTTGTTGCAGCAAAGCTTATTGAAATGCAGTTGTTTAATTATCAAATATAATTTCGTTACCGTTTATTATACTACCTGGATTAAAGCTCGGATTTAAAAATGATTTTAGTGATGTACTCAAAAGCCTGTTAATAACGAACTGATTATTCGAAAGTGGCATAACCTCAAGCCTCTCACCTCTAAAAATGACTTCAATAAAACTAGCACCGCTATTATCCTGGTTGTTAAAAATAATTTCAGCTGGAACAATTGAGTGAATTATCATTGAACATTATCTCCCTTATTTTTTTTATCCATATTCATATAATGCGAATTAGTGCAACTTTTCTTAAATGCTTGAATATATCCATAAAGCTTTTCAAGTGCACTTGAAAGACCTCCAACATCATCAATTATTCCATTACTGACAGCTTCTTCCCCAAAAAGAACTGTACCTACATCATTAGCCAGCTCACCAGTTTTTAACATGAGACTTCTAAATTTTTCAACTGAAATATTTGAATTTCTTGAAACAAACTGAACTACTCTTTCTTGCATCTTATCAAAATACTCATATGTTTGTGGAACTCCAATCACAAAACCTGTGAGCCTTATGGGATGAATTGTCATTGTAGCAGAAGGTGCTATATATGAATGCATAGTGGAGACCGCTAACGGAACTCCTATACTATGACCCCCACCAAGGATAAGTGATACAGTTGGTTTTGACATACTTGCAATCATTTCCGCAATAGCAAGTCCTGCTTCTACATCCCCTCCTACTGTATTTAACACTAGCAGAAGTCCATCTATCTCCTTATTTTCTTCTATTGCGACTAATTGAGGAATTATATGTTCATACTTCGTAGTTTTGTTTTGTGGTGGTAGTATTATATGTCCTTCTATCTGACCTATAATTGTAAGGCAATGTATATTACCTCTGGGATTTGATATTTCAGTTTTTCCCAATTCAATTAAATCCTTAGTCTGATCTTTATTTTCAATCTTTTCTACTTCTTCAGATGAAGAGTCGCCAAAAGTTACTTTATTTTCCTCGGCCAATTTATCACTTCCTGTGTTGTATTTTGAGTTTCCTTTTTTCACTGTATTAGTAGTATGACAAAAATTAAAAGTTTTATTTTTAATAAAAAAAGTCTACAAAAAAGGCTGGAAAGTATACTTTCCTAGACAACAAAATATTGCACACCTTTTAAGGTGTGCAATTTAAAAAAAATTATTAATAAGTTACACAAGTAATGGCTCAATTTGCTTTCCTTCCATTGCTGCCAATATCGTAGGTATAATTCTGGTATAGTCGGCGACAAGAGAAGTCTGCTTATTTAATGGGTCATCTTGCCCGAAAGGTACCATATAAACATTTTTCCTATTTAGTACAACTCCAATATTTTCAGCATTAGCTGACAGACCATCATTTGTTGATATAGCAAGCACTATAGGTTTTTGATTCCTTAGTTGAGCTTTACATGCCATAGTTACTGTAGAATCTGTTATCCCGTTTGCAATTTTTGCTAGTGTATTACCTGTGCAAGGCGCAACAATAACAACGTCAAACAATGATTTTGGTCCGATAGGTTCAGCATCTACTATTGATGCAATTAATTTCTTTTCAGTAATTGACTTAAGTTTCATCTTAAAGTCTGCTGAGGTTCCAAATCTCGTGTCAGTCGAATCAACTTTCTCGGATATTACGGGAAACACTTCAGCTCCTTCATCAATCATTTGCTGTATTATGGGTAAAATTTCACTGAATGTACAGAATGAGCCTGTAATAGCAAAACCGATTTTTATATTTTTCAAACGCATTTTTATACCCCCAATTCATTAATTATATTGTAACAAGTATTTTTTATAACCTTTGCAGCAGTTATAGGGGCTACTTTTCCAGGAAGTGAAAGTGCCCATATTGTATTTAAACCAAGTTCTCTTGCTTTTTCGAAATTAACACCTCCAGGTTTTGATGCAAGATCTATTATCAAGGTATCTCTGTCAATTCTGTAAAGCAAATCATAGTTTAATACTACGTGGGGAATTGTATTAAAAATAACGTTCATACTAGGCAGGTAATCTTCTAGATTTTCCAAAGGAACTGGTTTATAGCCATAACTTTCGATCCACGCAAGGTCTGAATAATTTCTTGCCTCCACGTATGTATTTGCGCCTATACCTTGGAGCATCCTTGCCAAGGTCTTGCCTATTCTACCAAAACCAAGTATCAGTGCGTTACAAGCATGGAGTGTAATAGGCATTTCTTCGATAGCTATTTTTATTGCTCCTTCAGCTGTAGGTATTGCATTCATCACTGCCATTTCGTCACGTTCCAAAAAATCAATAGTATAAACATTGTATACCTTAGCCATATGTGAAATTTTCTCGCTAATTCGCCCTGCTATCAGCAATTGGTTTTTTGAAATATTTCGGAATATATCATTGATTAATATGGATCTTGAGCAAAATGGAGCATTTAGCATTTCATTATCATTTGAAAAAGGTATGGGACCAATTATAATGTCTGTTCCTTCAATAGCTTCAAAAATGCTGTCTGCTTCTTCTGTTCCAAGCTCAAATCCAGCATTGTCAAATCCATATATATTAACCTCGTTATTTTCATCAACTAATAAATTGGCTAATTTTATGTTTCTCAAATCACCACCAATTATAGAGAATTTTTTTTTATGCATAGTATTTACCTCCATAGAATTTAATATTTAAGCAGCCAATTACTACATATTATGTATCTCTATAATTAAGGTGCTTGTTTAAATTCTATTGGAGGTTATTAAAAAACCACAAGATTGTCCTGCAAAAACAAAATGTGGATATTGCAAGATATGAGGACTAGTTCCTTGAGAATCTAAATAGATATTCTATAAGAAGAATCATAATATTTTACTTATTTTAAAATCAGAGGGAATGGTTCCTACCGCTGAAAAACTTATATTATTAAGATTAAAAACCATATTTATAATCTCATTTATATCACTCAAACTAATACTATTAATTTTTGAAAGCACTTCAGTAGTTGTCTTAATTCTACCAAGTAGCAATTCTGACTTGCCAATACTGTTCATTCGACTACTGGTACTTTCCAATCCTAGTATAAAACTACCTTTTAACTGTTCTTTTGACTTTTCAAGCTCATCCTTGGTGATACCTTTGGAAATAATTTTTCTTATTTCCTCAATAATCAGATACAAAACCTTTTCAAAATGTTCAGGATTCATTCCTGCATAAATGCAAAATAATCCTTCATATTTATACGCTGCGGGATATGAGTAGATTGAGTATACAAGTCCTTTGGTCTCACGAATTTTTTGGAATAGTCTCGAACTCATTCCGCCTCCGAAAATGTTATTAACAGCAAGGAGCGGATAAAGTCTGTCGTTACCCTGCTCTATACCTTTAAACCCCATACAGGCATGCACTTGTTCTGTATCTTTATGCTTTACCATACTTCTGGATGTAAACTCTGCTTTATTACTTTTTATAATATGCTCATTTGCACATCCCCATTTACCGAATTCTTTCTCCAAAAGCTTAAGCAGATTCTTAGAATCAAAATTTCCCGCTATTGAAATAACACTGTTTTGAGGTGTATAATTATCATTTATGTTATTAGCTATCACTTTACGATTAATTTTTCTTAGTGATTTTGGACTTCCCAATATCGGAAAACCTAGTGAATTATCTGCCCATACTGTTTCGGCAAACAAGTCATGAACAATATCCTCAGGGGAGTCTTCATACATTTTTATTTCCTCTAAAATTACACGCTTTTCTATAGTTATATAATTATCTGATATTCTTGAGTTGAAAAATATATCCGCTAATAGCTCAATTGCTATATCTGCATGTGTGTCAAGGACTTTAGCATAGAAGCAGGTGCATTCTTTTCCGGTAAAAGCATTGAGCTGTCCTCCAATATTGTCAATGCACTCTGCTATCTGTTTCGCAGAACGTTTATATGTACCTTTGAAAAGCATATGTTCAATAAAGTGTGAAACTCCATTATTCTGCAGGGTTTCATTTCTAGACCCTGTGCCAACCCAAATCCCTATAGATAGTGACCTAACATAAGGAATTTGCTCACAAACTATTCTTAATCCATTATTTAAAGTAAATTTTTGAAACATTTAGCCTCCCAAAAAGTTAGTTTGCATACGAACTCAAATTTATACATCAAATGTATCTTGTTGCAGATTCAATTTAAATCATCAATAAATTACCGGGGCTTTTAAACCCCGGATTAAAAAGATATTGCTTAAAATGAAGCTATAAGCAAGTTGCTAAGAATCAATTTGAATCCTCGCGCTGTTTTGCAATTGCATCTTTTCTTGATAGATTTATTCTTCCCTGACGGTCAACTTCTAGAACCATAACCAATATTTCATCGCCAACATTTACAACATCTTCAACTTTAGCTACTCGCTTATTATCAAGCTTTGAAATATGAACAAGCCCTTCTTTTCCAGGTAGATATTCAACAAAAGCGCCAAAATTGGTAACTCTCGTAACTTTACCCATAAAAATCTGTCCGGGCTCAACATCCTTACCTATGCCTTCAATTATTTGAATTGCACGACTACCTGATTTTTGGTCAGGACTTGTAACAAAAACATTACCCTCGTCATCAATATCGATTTTGGCACCTGTTTCTGCAATAATTTTATTTATTGTTTTTCCACCAGGACCTATTACATCCCTAATCTTTTCAGGGTCAATCTTTGTTGTAACAACCTTTGGAGCATATTCTGAAAGCTCAGCTCTTGGTTCAGGCAATGTCTTTAAAATAACTTCATCAATTATCTGTATTCTTCCTTGTCTGGTAATTTTAAAAGCATCTTCAATAATATTAAAGCCTATGCCTTGCAGCTTAATGTCCATCTGTATCGCTGTTATCCCACTTTTAGTACCAGCCACCTTAAAGTCCATATCACCATAAAAATCTTCTATTCCTTGAATATCCATAAAAGTTACATAACGATCAGGATTGTCATAATCAGTTACAAGACCTGCAGATATACCAGCGACAGGAGCGCTTATCGGAACTCCGGCATCCATCAATGCTAAAGTACTTGCACAAACACTACCTTGCGAAGTAGATCCGTTTGACATAAGCACCTCTGAAACCAGCCTAATGGCGTACGGAAACTTGTCCTCCTTTGGAATAACCGGTTCTAGTGATTTTTCGGCTAAAGCACCATGACCTATTTCACGCCTGCCAGGTCCTCTGGAAGGTCTTGTCTCGCCAACACTAAAGGATGGAAAATTATAATGGTGCATGTACCTTTTAGTTTCATCAAGATCAATGCCATCCAGCATTTGAACATCGCCCTTTGCACCTAAAGTAACTGTTGTCATAACTTGGGTTTGTCCCCTTTGGAACAGTGCAGAACCATGAGTTCTTGGGAGAATACCTACGTCACCAGATAGTTCCCTTATCTGATCTAAATTCCTGCCGTCAACTCTCCTGCCTTCTTCCAGAATTGCTTTTCTTACGATTTCCTTTTGCAGTTTTTCAATTGCTTCTTTTATCTTGGTTCCCATTTCGGGGAATGATTCAGACAACTTTTGTATAACATCATCGGTAATTGCACTGATATTATTTTCCCTTGTACTTTTGTCAGCTTCAAACATCTTTTCTTCAATTTTCGAATATGCTAGCTCTCTTACAGAATTCATGAGATCTTCAGGAACATCTGAAGAAACATATTCAAACTTAGGTTTCCCGATTTCAGACACTATACTGTTTATGAAATCAACAATGTCTTTTATAACAGCATGACCTTGCTTTAATGCATCAAGAATTACTTCATCCGGTATTTCATCTGCTCCGGCTTCAATCATCATTATTTTTTCTTTCGTTGCTGCAAGAGTAATATACATTTTGCTTTTTTCTCTTTGTGAAGTATTGGGATTAATTACAATATTATCATCTATGAGTCCTATTGCTACACCACCAATCGGTCCATTAAAGGGAATATCCGAAATGGATAATGCAATGGATGCCCCAATCATTGCTGCAATTTCAGGCGAATTATCCTGATCTACAGAAAGTACGGTATTCACAACCGCTACATCGTTTCTTAAATCATCTGGGAATAATGGTCTTATCGGACGGTCTATGACACGAGATGTAAGTACCGCTTTTTCTGAAGGTCTACCTTCCCTTTTAATAAATCCTCCTGGAATTTTGCCAACTGAATAAAGTCTTTCTTCATAGTCTACCGAAAGTGGGAAATAATCAATACCTTCTCTCGGTGTAGATGAAGCTGTAGCTGTTGAAAGTATTACGGTATCACCATATCTAACAAGTACAGCACCATTTGCCAACTGTGCCAGATGTCCGGTCTCAACAACAAGCTCTCTCCCTGCAAGTTGCATTGCATAACGTTTTTTCATATTTTGTTTTCCTCCTTTGTTGAAACCACAGACAGTAGGATGTAGATTCTACACCCGAACGCTTGCTCAGATACACAATCTACCCTCTACAGCCTGAGGTTCCTTGTTTAATTATAATAATAGTATTATTATTTTCATAATAATTATAAATAAATATATGATTATATCCCAAAAGTCACAAATATGACTTTCTTAGAAGCAATCATTATATTCAATTTTTTAATAAATGTCCGAATATTTTTAAGAAACATAATAGTTACCTACACCACTTGCATAAGAAATTATACTTTCTACGCAAATATAAAAAAGTGGGCTTCGCCACTTTTTTTCGCTAGGGAACCTTATGGTTCCCTTCGACGGATGCTCCGCATCAAAAAAAACCCTCCTTAAAGCAGCAAAGGGGCTTCCCCTAGGCAATCCCCATTGTCTAGGAAAGTATACTTTCCTAGACAATAAAAACGAGCGGAAACTCCGCTCGTTTTCTATTTTCTCAAATTAAGTCTTGAAATAATTGAACGATATCTTTCTATATCCTTTTTCATAAGGTAATTTAATAACCCTCTCCTTTGACCAACCATTTTTAGCAATCCACGCCTAGAATGATGATCATTCTTATGGAATTTCAGATGCTCGCTCAAATAATTGATCCTTTCGGTAAGAAGTGCAATTTGCACCTCAGGAGAACCGGTATCGTTCTCAGTAATTTTAAACTTTTCAATAATTTCCTTTTTTCTTTCCTGTAACATTTTGCTTTTCCTCCTTAATTAAATCGCCATCAGCCAGGTAATCGGTCGGAGTAATCCTTAAAACCAAGCTAATGGTTCTTTTGCACAAAACAATTTTAACATAATGAAATTAGTATGTAAATAGAAATTTATTTTCTCAATAAGTGTTATTAACTGAATAGCTACAGTTCACAGGGTCTTAGCAAAACTGATAATGAACAATCATCTCTAATACGGCTAATTACAGCAAAGCTTAGGAAAACTAAGTTTAAAATGCCTTAGAGTTTAGTAATGTCCGTGCTGTTTGAACGCAAGTGAGTTCACGGAATTACTTAACGAAAAGGCATTTTAAACTGTGTTTTCCTTGCTGAAGCTGTATAGCAGTGTTAGAGATGATTGTTCATAGGATGTAATACCCCCGAGTGAACAGAAACACTGAATATGTTCGTTGGTAAAGCTGTATTGCAGTGTTAGGGATGCTGTTCAAAAAAAGCCATAAGGATATGAACCGCAACCTTAAATATTATTTTAATAATGCATTTCTTGTGCACCTTTAACATTATTAATAAATATTATGTTAATAAAGAAACTGGTTCGGAGGTAATATTTATGAATGAAAATGCTCTTTATGAAATGAACATTAGCCCATCCTGTTATCCTAATTTTCAGCTTGCTAAAGCGTATATACCATTTCAGCATCTTAATTGTGTATACCATCCGGTGACAGGGCTTTATAAAGGTACAATGTTTCCAGAACTTTACAGACCTTATGGTCTAGATCCGGAATATGTAGTTGATCAATAAATTGGAGGTGTAGAAGATGAAAAATGAGCGTGAAGAATTATTAAAATGTATAATGGCTTTTGATTTTGCTGCAATTGAAATGAATCTATATCTTGATACCCACCCTTTTGATATGTGTGCAATAAATCTTCACAATTATTATGTTACCCATGGAAAGGCTCTTAGAGATCAATATGAAAGATTATATGGTCCTATTACTGCAAATTCACCACATTCAAGGTATCCTTGGAAATGGATAGAAAGCCCTTGGCCATGGGAACAGCAATGATTTATTTTTAAAAAGGAGGTAAATGTTATGTGGATATATGAAAAAAAGCTTGAATATCCAATAAAAATTAAAACTAGGAATCCTAAAATGGCAAAGTATGTAATCACACAATATGGTGGTCCGGATGGAGAACTTGCAGCTTCATTGCGATACCTCAGTCAAAGATTCAGTATGCCAACTGAAGAAGCAAAAGCTATTCTGAACGATATAGGTACGGAGGGGTCACAATGTACCACTCCTTTTCCACAATCATCAGATTCTCTGCTGTAATCGCAGGAGGCTTCTTTTCCTCCTCCTGTACGCTTTTGAATGTCTTTCAGGCTTTCAATTACATACATCCAAATTGTTGGCAGCAAATTCAACGCCACATCAACCCGGTCGTGACCATAAATAACTATTTTGTCAAGCAAGCTCCCATAAAAGTTATCCTGCTTCTCCGTGCAGTTAACAATGCCTTCTACTGATTTCCTCACATCTGCCTTTATATCCTGACATGAATAGGAAAGGCTCTGCTTTTTCTTTGCAGCACTGATTTTATCAGCAGCGAGCCAAATATCGGCATCATATTTTTCATTCATCATCCGCATTTCATCCTTAGTAATATTCTGTGAAAAGAAAGCGTCCAGCACGCTTTTTTTCTTCTCTGTCAAGTCATGTATCTGCTTTTGAAGTTTCTCAAGATTTAATTGCTCACTGCTCTCACTGCCACGTATAACATCGGTTACAATATTTGTGATATTTTCAATAACGGCTTTTTTATCGACAGACAGCGATGAAACAGTTTGTTTTAAAATGTTCATACACATTTCGTCCCTGATTTGCCTGCCAATATCACAACCGACTTCATTGCCTGCTTTGTCTTTTCTTTTTCTGCCATAGGCGGCTGCAGTCCCACAGCGCCAACATTTATATTTACTGTTATCATTACGCTTTTTGTAACGTGCAACAAAGGTAGCACCACAGTTCGCACATTTTATTTTCCCCGACAGCGGATACCGGTTTCCATGCCCTTCTTTTACACTGCCGTCAACATCACGACGTTCAAGCTCCTTTTGTGCTTTGTTCCACAGCTCACGGTCGATTATCGGCTCATGATGGTCGCGTATGTAGACCTTTTCTTCCGCACCGTGATTGTACTTTTTATCATGGGTCAGATAATCAGGAGTATAGGTCTTTTTCTGACAAAGGTCACCGCAATATTTTTCGTTCCGGATGATCTTGAGTATTGTGGTATTTCTCCAAAACACATTCCCGCTCAGGGTTTTATAGCCTGCCTCCCGAAGTTCTCTTGCAATTACAGAGGTGCCTTTCCGCTCGTTTACATATTTATGAAAGATCAGTTTAACAATTTCAGCACCCTCGGGATTGATAGTCATCCCGCCGTTCTTTACATCATAACCGAGCATGCTCCTTCCGAACACCACGCCCTTCTCCATCTGCCGCGTCTGTCCCCATTTCACTCGGCTGCTGGTTTTCCGACTTTCCTCCTGTGCAATACTGCCCATAATGGACAGCCGAAGCTCAGAATCAGGCTCAAATGTATTGATACCGTCATTTAAGAATATAACGCCTACTCCTTTCCGACGCAAATCTCTCGTATAAGATATTGTATCAAGAATATTCCTCGAAAAACGGCTGACCTCTTTTGTGATAATCATATCAAAACGGCCAAGATTAGCATCGTTTATCATACGGTTAAAAGATGCACGTTTTTTAGTGGACGTTCCTGAAATACCTTCATCGGCATATATATCAAACAACTCCCAATCAGGCTTACACTCTATGTATTCCTTAAAATATCGCTGCTGGCTTTCAAATGAATTTGTCTGATCCTCTTTATCGGTGGAAACACGGCAATATGCTGCAACTTTCATCAATAGCACATCCTCTCCTTTCTTTGCTATTTTACCATGAGCGATGATTTATTACGAATGTGCCGAACAAAGCTCACGGGAGGTGGAGACATTCCGCAGCAAATATGGCCTACGTTAGCAGCAGTGTGTCCCCATCAAGTAATCACTTCCTAAATTGCTCAGTTAACTTATCAATACATTTCTGACACTGCATTTCATCAATAATCCCCTGTTCCGTTAAGGTGAGCAGAACAGCTTTTTGGTATTGAAATAAAAACTCAGTCTGAGAATTTTTATTAATATCTACATGATTTTCAATTCCAACAAGCCTTATAACCTTTTTTTTAATTCTGCTCACCTCCAGTCACAGCCTGTTACTATAGTAATATTCTTAAAAATCTTGTTGTTGCCTGTCCTCAAGTTACTTTGTGATGTGTCTATTATTCAGCAGATTTTTGGGGCAAAAGCAAGCCCCCTTTTACAAAATGCAATTTAAATTTAACATTTCTGTAATAAATAATAATTTTAAGAACTTTTTTGGCTATTTAAATATTATGATAAGAACGTAAAAATCCCGAAAAGCCTAATTATTTGGCTTTTCAGGATCTTTCTTCTCAGAAAAGATTTAACTCTCTGTGGGGTATTACCCCACACACTGCTTCTATGCCGAATATATCACTTTCCCACTATCACTAGTGATATGCCTCAATAACTATTTTAACGTATAATACCTGTCACGGTTACTACCATGTGCAACTATAATATCTTTATCACACATATCCTTAAATATTTCTCTAACCCTTGTTGCACTAAGACCAGTTATTTCTCTAGCTTGCCTGTTGTTTATTTGTTCATTCTGCATTAAAAATTTAATAATTTTATCAACGGTTATCGACGGTTTTTTATCGACGGTTATCAACGGTCTTTTATACGTTAAGCCTGCTTTACTTAATTCTTTAATTTCGATAATCGTCTTAAATACATCTCCTTCAATAAATACAGGTTTACTTTCTGAATAGATTTTGCAATACTTTTTAATGTTTCTGATTCCTGACCCCAGCTCTTCAGCCCAGCCAATTTCTTTGAAGACCCTCGCAATCACAGGATTTTTAGGATACGGCACAAAATTATCAATATCAATCTGGCCAAACCCCTGTGGCTTATTTCCATTCTCCGTGATAACCCTTTCACTTTCTATTATGAACTTTGCAGGATACGGATTTGAATACTCCCTGTGAATTAAAATGTTTGCAACGACTTCACGAAACAACTTATTTCTAACACTGACCCGTACATCCCCTTCAAGATAAAAGGGATCATCAAGATGTTTTTCAACAAAGTGCATCAATCTGTCATAACTTTCAATTAAATTGCATCTAATATCATCTCTGTCATCATACCGATCTAGGTTTTTTCTACGCATAATTGCATCAGTTTTATGGTAAGGCAAAACAGAGATAATTGATTCATCCTTTCCAAAAAGCAATATACAAGCGAGCGTGAGACCTTCCTTCCCTGTTTTAAAATCCTTCTGAATTAGTCCTGCACTTCTTAAAAGCTCTTCATTATTCATACTGTTCCAGGGATGATTCGGTTGCCTGTTTGAGGCCATTATTCTAACCCTGTCGATGACCACAGTCTTTAAATCATTCATTGCTGCATATGGATATATCTCATTTTCCGTAAACGTTCTCTGTTTTCTTATAAAAAGATTGGCTACCAAATCTGTATTGTTGGTAATATCAAAATCACCGTCTTCGTTTCTATCATAGATTCTGCCATTGCACCTGTGCACCTGTGAACTTTCCGGGACAAAGACCTGTAAAACAATTCTCCCATCAATATTATACTCATCTACAGATAAATATACAGGAGGAGTAATCTTCTGGGGATTGTTAATAGCAGTCACAAAGTCTTTTTTAACTTGTTCAACTGCATCTTTATTTATACCAACAATAGTTCCGTCATCATTTATACCAAGTAACAAATTTCCCCCATTACGATTAAGAAATGAACAAACTGTTTCAAAGGCACTTTTGGGGCACGAATCTTTGCATTCCTTAAACTCTGTTGTAATTCCCTCTCCCCTATCAATGATGGACATGGAGTCGTATATCCCTTTTCCGTGTTACATTGTAAACACGATATAGGTACTGAAGAACTTGCTCATCTAGAGATGGTCGGAACAATGGTATATCAATTGACAAAAGGAGTTCCTGCAGATGTCTTGGAAAAATATGGCCTTGGCGCATATTATTCAGATCATGACCACGCAGTTTATCCAGTAAGTGCTTCGGGAGTTCCTTTTACAGCTGCTTATATACAATCCAAGGGAGATCCAATAGCTGATTTGCATGAAGATCTTGCTGCAGAACAAAAAGCAAGAGCAACATATGAAAACCTTATTAATCTTGCGGATGATCCGGATGTGATTGACCCACTAAGGTTTTTAAGAGCAAGAGAAATTGTACACTTCCAAAGATTTGGTGAAGCTTTGGGCATTGTGCAAAACAAGCTTTCACAAAAGAAGTTCTATATTAATAAGCCAGATGATTATAAACTAAATCTAGGAAAGTATACTTTCCTAGACAATAAAAAAGGGACATAAAGTCCCTTTTTTGCAAACTACGATTGCTAAATACATAAAAACAAATTACAGATCTTTAAGCTCATCCATACACTTTTCGCAAATGTTTCTGCCCTTATACACGTTTACATCATCTCTAGTATTACAGAAAACACATGACGGCATAAATTTCCTCAGAACAATAGTATCACCGTCAATTAATAGTTCGATATCGTTTTTTTCGTTGAATTCAAATTCTTTCCTTAACTTCTTAGGCAAAACGATTCTCCCTAATTGGTCAACTCTTCTTACAACACCTGTAGCTCTCATAAACTTTAAACCCCTTTCATGACCTTAAAGGCCTTTCTAGTAATTAAGTAATGATATGACTTTAACCTTGGTGTTAGATAAATAACAGTAACTGTGTAATACTGCTATTAAATTATAATTGGTGTTGTATGGTATTTATCTATTACTAATTGTAAATTAATTGCACATAAAAATCAATACTTATTTGAAATATTTTTCAAATTTTAATTGCCAAGAGGTACTTTTCCTCTTTATATACATAATTATTAATTTTTTTTCTTAATATTTAATTAGAAAAAGGCTACATGCTGTTGAACAGCATATTTAGCAGTTTGTATCCTTCATCAATAAATATTCCACTCTTTTTAGCTTCAAGCTCATTATAACTATCAACGAAAGAATTTTTCTCTTTAGCATGGTCATATAGAATAAACGGAACTGGATCTTCTGTATGGGTTCTTAATGACAAGGGTGTGGGATGATCTGGAAGAATAAGTATTTTATAATTATCATACTTTCTTATGCCGGCAAGTATTCTTCCAAGAACAAGTTTGTCAATTAATTCAATTGACTTAACTTTATTATCAATCTCATATCGGTGACCACATTCATCAGGAGCCTCAACATGGATATAAACAAAATCCTTTCCTGAATCAAGCTCCTTTAATGCAGCATCTGCTTTACCTTCAAAATCTGTGTGAATATTACCGGTTGCGCCATGCACATTTACTGAAGTTAGCCCCGCACATAGACCTATGCCTTTAATCAAATCAACAGCAGCTATAACAGAACCTGTCTTTTTAAACTTATCAAAAAACTGTGGCAGATGCGGTTTTTTACCCTGTCCCCAAAGCCAAATAGAGTTAGCAGGCTTCAAACCCCTCTCTTTTCTTTTAGTATTTACAGGATGATCACTCAGAAGATTATAACTTTTTACCATCATATCTAGTAAGACCTTAGAATCATTTCCTTGCGGAAGATAATCAGAAATTTGCCTACCTAATATGTCATGAGGAGGCTCTAATATTAAATCTGCATTATCTTTATTCCATACCATCAGATGTCTGTAGCTGACTCCTGAATAAAATTTAATATCTTGTCTATTAAAACAACTAGAAATCGATTCCATAAGCTTAGATGCTTCTTCGGAAGATATTTCATCTGAACTATGATCTAACATCATTTTCTTATCATACTTCTCATCCTCAGACAGTGTAACAAGGTTACATCTCAATGAAAGATCGCTTTCTGCCATTTCAATACCCATACTAACTGCTTCAAGGGGTGAACGACCGGTATAATATTTTTTTGGATCGTATCCCATAACCGAAAGGTTAGCAACATCACTTGCAGGAGGCAGACCTTCAGGAATTGTTTTAGCCAATCCAACAATTGATTTTGATGCAAGCTTGTCCATATTAGGTTTGAAGGCACACTGCAAAGGTGTATTATTGTTCAGCTCTGGAACAGGATAATCTGACATTCCATCAGCTAATAAGACAACGTATTTGGTGTTCATTAAGAAAATTCCTTCCCAATTACTTGCTCTTTCCTGCCATAATAATTCCATACAGGTGCGTTATGTGAAACTCTTCTAAATGATTTTACCTGTATTTTAATATCAGGATTAACAGAAATTGCAGCATTAACTGCAGCAGTCAATACTGCAATGATCTCATTATTTGAAAGCGTATTAGCTTTTTCTGTGATAACAGCCTCATCACATAATGACGTCTTGTCATCTTTTGGTTGGACACCATCTTTTGTTCTTAGTTTTGATATCAGTGCAATAATAAAAGAAACTACAATTGCTGCCATAATTAAAACCATAATCACTGTAATAGCAATTGTTACAACACTATTCATAAAGTTTTGCTCCTCCTAAATGTGAATATTCCATTAGAGTTAAAGTTATCACAATAAAAATATCAAGTCAATACATATAATTTTTCAATCCGCTTTTTAGGACACTGAATGCTACTGTTCAGACCTTCTATAACTTGAGATATAACTGTGCAATAACGGAAACTTCGCTTCATTTGCAAGAGCTGTAAAAGTTTTCGCTCGGGCAAGCCGAAACTCGCAAAAATACATTTTGAAATATTACTTTGTTGCATGT
>CAYPLH010000024.1:0-56473 GCA_964411505.1 uncultured Clostridiaceae bacterium
ACGAGGAAGCAAACATTAACTTTTATAATGTTTTTATAGAGTTTTATAAGTTTTGTATAACGGGGTTGTTTTGTTCAACATAAATGAAGTCGCCAAAATTATAAAAAATTCATCCAATATAGTTGCTTTTACCGGAGCAGGTGCATCAACTGAAAGTAATATACCTGATTTTCGCTCATCAAATGGTTTATATTCACAAGATGCAGGGAAATTTAATTACCCACCCGAAGTTATTCTTAGCAGAAGTTTTTTTCTTGAGAAACCTCATGAGTTTTATCAATACTATAGAAAAAACATGCTATATCCTGATGCCATGCCCAACAGATGCCATACTGCACTGACCGAACTGGAAAAAGCGGGTAAGCTTAAAGCTATAATTACTCAGAATATCGATGGACTGCATGAAGCATCCGGTTCTTCTAATGTTCTTGAACTGCATGGTTCAGTTTTAAGGAATTACTGTATGAAGTGCAAAAGAGCCTATACTCTTGACTATATAATGAATTCCAGTGAGTTAGTACCCACATGCAAAGATTGTGATGGAACGATACGACCTGATGTGGTTCTTTATGAAGAAATGTTGGATCAAAATATACTGTCGGATGCTGTATCTTATATAGATGTGGCTGATGTTTTAATAATTCTTGGTACAAGTCTTGTAGTACATCCAGCAGCAAGTCTTGTAAACTATTACCGAGGCGATAAGCTTATTATAATTAACCGAACTGAGACTCCCTATGACAGGCATGCGAAATATGTTATACATGATAGCGCAGGCGCAGTTTTGGGGAGCGTCATGGATAATATTGATGTATGAATTTACAAAGTGGATGAACATATTAGATTAGAAGTAACCTCTAAATAGTAACAATAAATTGGTGCAATTGTCTTTATATACATGACTGAAAAAGTACTGTAAACTGATAGAAAAGAAGATGGAAATTTAATCTAAAGTCACAGGAGGAGATATCAATGATCGAAGTAAGAGTTTTTAATGAAGAATCATCCTATAAAAGAAGCAAATCTGAGCCGATGTTGTATTACAAAGGCAGACCCATGTTCAAGTTTGGTCCAATGAGCGAAACATCAACTCTTGCATTAAAGCTTGGTTCACGGATACATGATGTTACATATTGGGCGAAATGGCAGAAGGAAAACGGCATGGGATATGTTAGGTGCTACCCGGAGCAGGGATACGGCTGGGTAGATACCGAGGCTGAAGGGAGGCTGTATCCTTTTGAGCAGGTAAGACCTCTTGTATTTGATCTTGACAGGTTCAGCGATGAGTATTGGCAGAACTTCAGGAATGTGGCAAAATGTCTTTGCGACAATGATGTCATAATGCACCTGCAGTTGGTGCAGGTCTGTTATTTCAAGAACTGGGTACCTGAGGCAAGAAGATGGCAATGTAATTACTGGAATCATGAAAACAATGTGAACGACTACACAAAGAATCTCGAACCAACATTTCCGTTTTCGGATAAAAACAACGGTATAATGAACCATTGGAAGCGTTATATTATGGCTATAATGGATGCTGTCGGGGATTTGGGCAATGTTATTATTGATTTAGGCAATGAGCTGAGTTCTGAGAAAGATTGGATAGAATGGAACATAGAGATAATGAAAGAGTGGGAGAAAAAACACGGAGTTCATGTTATAAAAGGCATTGATTTTACGCATATGGATCGTCCTTCACAAGCCCTTGTCAATCCTGACATTGATGTTATTATGATTCACGGCGAGCATGTTGATGATGCTCCACTTCTTAGAAAAATATTTAAAAAGCCTGTAGTTAGTGTCATATCAAGAGATACTGAATATCTTGGTCTGGCAGAAGGTGATCAACCAAACGAAGACAGATTCAGAAGGTTGCACTACAGGTGTCTGATGAATAAGGTCCAAGGTATGGGGGATTACGGTAAAATGATGGGCGGACAGGATAAAAAGAGGACAGGAGATGTAAAGGTCAATTTAAATGTATTAGACCCTGAGCGAATTGCGAAATTTGCATCGGATGCAAAGATATTGAATGAGTTCTATAATCAACTGATTGACTACTCAAGTCTTTCGGTAACACGTGACAGGGTTATCAACTGGACAAAGGGAGCAAGATGCTATTGCTTAAACTCCAACAGCGAGATTGTTATCTACTTAGAGCCAGGGTTTAATGCACTATTGGATGGAACAGAGTTTGATGAGGATACACTGGTCATATCGGTATATGCCCGTGAGGAAAAGAAGCTTTTTGCCGGTGTTGAGAAAGCGGAAATAATTGATCCTTCTTCAGGTATGCGGAGGATGGTTCCTGTTGTTATTGAAGAGTACCTTAAATACAGCAACAAAGCTAACTTAAGTGCACAGAAGATACCGGAGAAGGTTGCAAAAATCAAACTGCCGGCATTTAAAAATGATCTGCTTGTTATATTCAAAAGTGCAAATGATACTGGTGACAAAGGTCATTTGGGTTCTAATGAACCCAGTAATAATAATTAAGCATTTTGATGCATCAACACAATACTGGAAGGATGAGTAATGTTTTTCCTATGCGTTCCTACCATTTTGGGTAGCTCGGGACAAGATTTTCAATGGTCCATGTTGTGGGGCAATCTATCGTTCAGGAAAATATAATCTGTAAAAGGATTGCATGAATTGCAGGGGGAAACGAGAATCTGAATTAATGTATTATTTAAGGCTACTTCTTTTTAAATAAAAAACTTTACTTTAATTCATACTATGATTAACTCTTGGAAATTAACTTCGAGTATTTCTGGGAGTTAATCTATACTGTAAGCAGGGGAAAGGTAGAGTTTAATGGATATATTTCGCTACACACATGTTTTTTATTTCATGTTTACCTGGATTTTGGCTTTTGTATTAATAAAGCCTAAAAGTATAAAAGAACAAAAAAGCACATTTATTTTTTGATTTTGCATTAGAATGTTAAGCGGTCATTGAGTAAGTGAATATTTTCTGTTAATCAGTGGAGGAATGCTGTTGTGGAGGTTTTAAATTATCTGAAACGGATTTTGGTTTTAATTAGCGTGGTTTTTCTAACATCCTGTTCATATTCTGGACATAATGATAATGTTTCTCATGTTACGCCATCAACTGGTGTACAATTCAATATTACTCATCAGGGAAATAACACAGGTACTTCCATAGATAAAGATATGCACATTATAAATGAAGACGGGAACATAATTGAGGAAAGATTTAATCCCCCGGTGGGTTATAAGAGAGTCGAAGTGCAAGAAAATTCCTTTGAAGAGTATTTGCGAACATTGCCGTTGAAATCGCATGGCGCAGAAGTGATGTATTATGATGGACGTAAAAAAAGCAGGGAGGTTCATGAAGCTGTAGTTGATATTGATGTAGGCGACAGGGACCTTCAACAATGTGCAGATGCAGTCATAAGACTCAGAGCGGAATACTTATATATTAACGAACTGTTTGATGAAATACATTTTAACTTTACAAATGGATTTAATGCGGATTACTCTACATGGATGCAAGGTGACAGAATTAAAGTAGAAGGTGGAAATAACGCATACTGGGTCAAAAGTACGGAATATTCAAATGATTACAGGAGTTTCAGAGAATATTTGACTATGGTTTTTGCATATGCAGGAACGGTATCACTGGTACAGGAAATGCAAAAGATCTCAGTTGATGAAATGAAAATAGGTGATGTATTCATAAAAGGTCCACTCCCCGGTCATTGTGTAATTGTTGTCGATATGGCAGAGAATACAGAGACAGGTGAAAAAATTTTTATGATTGCCCAGAGTTATATGCCTGCTCAGGATATTCATATTCTTAAAAATAATGACAGTAAAAGCTTAAGCCCATGGTATTCTACAGATTTTGGAGAAAAGCTGACGACACCTGAATGGACATTTGAGAAGGATCAGCTTATGAGATTCAGGTGAAAAATAATTTTGCTGTTAAGTTTATTTTTTTAAAACTATTGTGCTGAGAGTGTCATATATAAACGATTAGAGGCTATGTTATTAAATAGGAATAGTCAGGTTTTGACTTTGATGTCTAGTAATTTTGATTCTTCCGTTATCACCTTGTACTGCAACAATCGGTGTTTCCTTTAATCTGTACTTGATTTTTCTGACAAATTGGTTTGTAAAATCAACAAGGTTGCTTTTACTTCTGTAGTTTTGTATTAACTCATACTTAACAGCATTTTTTTCTTTAATCAATTTTACAAGGTATTTTGAACTAGAACCTCTGAATTCAAAAATGTTCTGATCATCATCACCAACTGCAATAAGACGCATTTCCTCGTTGTAATTCATTATTATGTTTCTTTTAATTCTACAACCGAAAAGTCTACCAGAACCTCATCTTTTGCACTACTATCTCTGGTTGTTTTTGAAAGGCTTCTCTCATAACCAAAATTGAGATAAAGACAAGAAAAAACCAACTTATTAAGGAAATCAATTCAGGAAAAAAATAGTCACCCTGAGTATAGAACCGGTAACCAAATTCAGTTAATAGGGACAGCAGTCTGATTGGTTATTTTCTTTAAGAATTCTGAAGGACTTATACCTTCAAATTTTTTAAATAATTTGCTGAAATAAAACTCATCCTTAAAACCTGATAATAAGGCAACATCTTTTACTTTCAGTTGTTTTTCTATCAGTATATTTTTTGCAATATCTATCTTTTGTCTATTTATGTAAGTTACAATTGAATAGCCGGTATAGCTCTTGAAAATACTTGAAAGATAATCAGGGGATATGCCGGCAAGTTTTGCTAGGTCTTTGACAGCAAGTGTGCTTTTTACATTACTCTGTATATGTCTAATTACCTTTTCTACTCTTTTAAGGTTGGCATAATTTAATGCACGGCTTTGTGTTTCCAGTATTATGGTGTGGAGCATCTGCATAAATATCGCTCTGATATAAAGAACACTATCCGGGTTATTTACAGCCCTTTTCTTGTCTATTTCAGACATTAATGCGCTAACCTTAAGATGTGAATTTATATCCATCACAGATTTTATAGGAAGCATATCATCACTGGGTTTTATAGTCCAATCACCATTCGAGTAGTCAATATATGCATAACTGAAGTGAATGGCAAAAAATTCAAGAGGGTCTTCATCCATGCTTTTCATAGAATGTAGAAGTCCGGGATAAAAGTAAAACAACCTGCCCCGTAAAGCTTGACAGACGTTACCTTCTATTGTAACAAATCCGCTTCCACCAGTAATAAGTACAAATTCATGGTCAGGTATACTCCTAGTATTTATGAACCAGCCAGAAGAACACTTTCTCTCAACACTGTAACGGATATAAGGAACCATATTATTTACGTTCAAGAAATCACCTTCCTAATTATATTTTTTGCAGTATAATTTTATCACGGAATTGTACATGGATCCAGTATTAATCCATGTAAACCTTGAAGGAATGATTATATGATATTTACATGCAATACTATTGGAGGTTTATTTCATGAAATGGCACAGGGAAGAATATATTGAGCTGATGACTTTCGGCAAGGTTGAGCGACAGATGTTTGTTGAACTGTTTGGTCCTCTTATAGGTCTGGAACAGGAATGGGACTCTCAAGGAGCGTCAAAAGAAGAATTAACTTTGGAGGCATTCGGATTTGATTATGTACCGGTTGTAAGATGTGGAGGTAATACGAGCTTAAGAGGCGGTGTAGCTCCAAAGGTTATTGAGGACACAAGGGAATACACAATAAAAATAGACCGTTACGGAAGAAAGGTCAAGCTATGCAAAGGACGGGCAACTATACCTCTTCCTATGGATTATCCGGTTAAAAATATGGATGACTGGCTTAAAATCAAGCGTTGGTTTGAATTCTATGAAGACAGAATTGATCAGGATGCGGTGAATTATGCAAGGAAACAGCAGAAGGAAGGGGAACTGGTGCTCGCCACAATACCCGGAGGGTTTGATCTTCCAAGGCAACTTCTGGGAGAAGAGAATGCATGCCTCTGCTATTACGACCAACCTGAGTTAATGCAAGACATCCTAAGAACAGCAGGAGACACAGCTTTAAAAGTCTTGGATAGAATCAGTGAACAGATTCAGATTGACTGCCTTATGGTTCATGAAGATATGGCTGGAAAAACAGGTCCCCTGATAGGAGCAAATCTTGTTAAGGAGTTTATAAAACCTTATTACAGAAAAGTGTGGGATATGTTGTCAGCAAAAGGCACAAGGCTTTTCAGCCAAGATAGTGATGGTAACATGAATCCTGTGATTGATGCATTTATGGATTGTGGTGTAAATATTATTTTTCCAGCTGAACCAGCTGCTGGTATGGATATTGTTGCATTAAGAAAAAACTACGGCAGCAACTTGGCGTTTAAAGGCGGAATAGATAAGCATGTTTTACGGGAGGGCAGGGAAGCCATAGAAGGGGAGCTTCTATATAAGCTGCAGCCTTTGATGATGGGAGGCGGAACTGTTTTTGGATTGGATCATAGAATACCCAACGGTACACCGGTTGAAAACTACAGGTACTATGTCAAAACTGCAAGGGAAATTTTAGGTCTTCCTCCTGCATCAAACGACCCTCATAGAAGAATGGCCTTCTGAGGTTCAATAAGAATTATTAGTTGGTTCTAAACAGCTCGACTTCGCATAGTAGGCTGTTTTACTTTCATCCTAGTCTCCTTGCATGTGAAAGCTATCGAAATTATTCTAATTGGATCCTAAAAACAGATACCTAGAAGATTCAGAATTATATTGTTTAAATATTAAGCCTATGGTATTATTTGTATATGGTAATCGGTTAAAGCAGGTGTGGTTGTCACCTCCACTTTTACTAAAGAAAGGAGGTGGTCGGTATGAATACATATCAGGCACTATCACTGATGATAGTATTTGGAATGTTTGTAATATCGTTAATCTCCTTAATTGTTAACCTTATTAAGGAAACCAATTCAGGAAAAAAATAGTCACCCTGCCCGAACCGCAGTGTGACTATTAATTAGTTTAACACTTGTGCAACCGCGCCATGCGGTACCGATTACCTTTTATTTATTTATATTATATCACAAAACAAGTAATTGTAAACAGATATATTACAAATAGAGCTTAACCAAAATAGAGCTCACAAGGAAAAAAATAGAATGCTTAATAAATGAATATTCAGAGAACAAGCCTTGAAATATATAATTTTTAAGCTATCTGAGTTTTTATTGAGCGTAATAATTATAAAATTGGAGGATAAGCGATTATGATTGAAGTGATCTACAAAAGAGTGAAGGATGCTGAACTAAAATTAAGGGTGTTTTTTCCAAAAGGCTGGACAAAGCAGGATCGCAGACCAGCCATAATTTTCTTTTTTGGTGGCGGCTGGAAGGGCGGTACGTGGGATCATTTTAAGTCTCATAGTGAATATCTAGTTTCTAAGGGAATGATTGCAATAACGCCGGATTACCGCGTCAGTTCCCGGTTTGATGTAACACCTTTTGACTGTGTCATGGATGCAAAGGCAGCCGTACAGTGGGTGGTTGAAAATGCGGGAGAAATAGGTGTAGATACCAAAAAAATTGCAGTTGGTGGTGGTTCAGCCGGAGGACATCTGGCAGCTTGCACAGCCCTAATAAAAGATATCAGATATGATCCGATGCAAGTTTATAAAGTACCAAATGCTATGGTGCTATATAACCCTGTGATAAATACTTCAGAAAAAGGTTTTGGATATGACAGACTGGGTGATAGGGCTCTGGAAATATCTCCTGTCCATCATGTGACAGAAGGTGTACCAGCAACCATTATCTTTCATGGAACAGCTGATCGTACAGTACCATTTACTAATGTAGAGGAATTCAAGGCTGAAATGACGAACAAGGGAAATCTATGCGTTCTAGTTCCTTACGAAGGAAGAGGTCATGCTTTTTTCAATAGAGAAAAAGGTAATGAGGACTATTCGGATACGTTAAGCAAGACCTATGAATTTCTTTGCTCTTATGGCTATGTAAGAAGTTGATGATATAGTATTATGCATAACAATAATCGGTGTAAGAATAAGGAGCAATGGAGAAAAGTTATTATAAATTTTCTTTTAAAGAGGATTTTTGACATTTATGTCGAATTATAAACCTAAACACAGATAAACAAAGGTGGTGTAATGGAGTTTCGCTAAGCTCCTATCTTTATGAAAATATTGAAATTAGATAGCATTAACAAGAAAATAAGTTTTTTGGTGTCAATTATAATTACACTTTCTTTGTTGGGGATATCGTTATTTAATTATATGGTTTCAAATCGAGAATTAAATCGTTCTAATCATATTATCTTAGAAAACGCAATTGAATCCACTTTGTTTGAAATCAATAGAAACTATGATTTAACCTTGGAAGATAACAGGTTAATGACGGTAGAAGACGCTAAAGCATTATCTTTAGAATCAATAAACTCATTAAGCTGGAATCCTTTAGATGGAACATCAGGTGCAACTTCTGAAACAATGGATGGTTTATCCGGAGCAACTAAGAACTCGGGTTTTAAGTATCACACATTAAACTTAGGTGAATCAGGTTACTTTTTCATAATAGATTCTCAGGGTGGAGTTTTATCACATCCCTTTTTAGAGGATAATATTTTTGAGCTACAATCTAAAGATGGAAGATTTATTTTTCAAGAAATGATAGCAGCTGCAAAAGAAGGCGGTGGAGTGCTAAATTATGATTTGCCTGATGGTACAAGCAGGATCCCCGGAAAACAAACTGTATATACAAGATATTTTCCACACTGGGATTGGATTATTACTGCCGTAATATATGACTCAGAACTGCAACGTGGTTCTAGTATTATATTAAACTACAACATGATTTGCCTTGTATTAATATTATTTATTTCTCTATTAGTTACTGTCATGCTTACTATGAGAATAACAAAACCTATTAAAGCGATATCGCACACTTTGCAAGAAGTTTCTGAAGGCAACCTGGCAGTGGGTAAAATCAATATTAAAGCAAAAGATGAAACAAAACTTTTGGGTGATTCAGTAAATACTCTAATTGACAAATTCCAATCTGTTGTTCATATGATGATGACCTCCAGTAATAATCTGAATCAATATTCTAACGAATTAAAGCAGTCAGCAGATACTGTATCAGTAGCAACTACAGAGGTGACGAAAGCTATTACTCAAATGTCTGAGGCAAGTGAGGAACAATTTGCACAGACTTCTAATAGTGTAAATAGAATAAATCAATTAGGTAAGGATATACAAGAAACTGCTCAGGCTAGTGCCGAAATCGAAAAAGTTGCGAAAAAAGCATTAGAATTAAAAGAAACTGGCGACAATTCTGTGAATGAACTTAAAGATGCAAGTTATGAAAATAATCAAAATTCAAATGCAATAGAAGATGTTGTAAATGAAATTAACGATCACGCACTAGAAATAGACAGTATTGTTGACATTATTTCTGGTGTAGCAAAGCGGATTAATTTGTTGGCATTAAATGCTAATATTGTGGCTGCTGGTGCAGGAGAGCATGGGCGTGGATTTGCAGTGGTAGCAAATGAGATTCGCAAGCTTGCTAATGAAACAGCTATTTCAACCGAAGACATTAGGCAAAAGATCAATGAAACGCAGTCGAAGTCAAAATCTGCAGTAGATTTTGTTCTAAAGAACAAATCAGGCGTTAGTAAGATTAATCAAACAGTCATCCAAACTGAAACTGTATTTTCCCAAATGGCTACAGAACTAGAAATGTTGATAGAAGGCATCAATCAGATTGCTAGCTATAATTATGCAATAAATCATAAGAAAGATGATGTTCTAGAAATGCTAAGACAAGTTTCTTATATAGCTGAAGACAACTCTGCATCTATCCAAGAAATCTCTGCCACTGCTGAAGAGCAGTCAAGTATAGTATTGGAAATTACTGACAATATATCCCATTTGAATGATATGGTAAGCGAACTAAACAGCATAATAAATAAGTTCAAAATCTAGAGCCTAGAAATACTGCGTTCTTAGGAATTTGTTGGTAAGTGTTTTTTCAATACCTGTTCAAACGTAACATTATTTTTCTTTTTTCTCTTGGATGGTCCTGATATTCGTCCTCCCGAATTTCTGATCTTTTGATTAATATGCCGCTGAAGTAATAGTGTTTCAATATTTTTTGAATTATATATAATACCATTCTGATTCATAGCAAGTGCTTGTTTTGATAATACTAAAGCAGCCAAACCATAATCTTGAGTAATTACTAGATCACCCTTTTTTACATTGTTGGCTATTGCATAGTCTGCAGAGTCTCTTCCGTGGTCAACATAGATTACTTGTGCATAATCATCATTCAAAACGTGATTGATGCTAGCAAACATTAAGACAGGGATATTTTTTTTCCTAGCATTTTTAATTATTATATCTTTTACAGGGCAAGCATCAGCATCAACAATTATTCTCAATTTGAGCCTCCTTAACTATATTTATATAACTTTAATTATACCATAGTGAACACTAATGTTTAACAGCTTATAAAAATTTAATTGAATCGTTGCCTTTCTTTATCAGGCACAACTATATTAATAAACCTGATATAATATTTGTTAACGGGTAGAAATACAATTGCGCTTAGAGCATTGAAAATAGTATGTGCGTTAGCTACAAGGCGGGTTTTATCCTGCTTGAGAAAAATGGTTACATTTTTTACTAGGTTACCAAAGGGCTCAAACAGTATAATAATGACGATAACTCCAATAACATTATAAAGAGTGTGTACCCAAGCGGTGCGCTGTCCTTGTGTTCCGCTCCCTATTGCGGCAACTAGAGAAGTGGCGCATGTACCTATATTATCTCCCAGAGTTAACGCAATTGCAGCATCAAAACTAATCAACCCTGCATTAAAAAGCACAATAGTTATGCCAACGGTAGCTGCACTGCTGTGTACCAGCATGGTGGCTACCATACCTATTATAAGGCATGTAAATGCATTATTTCCGTAATTTAAAAACATGTCATAAACAAACTGGCTTTCCCGGATATATGGAACGCTTAAATTAAGAATATCAAGCCCAGTAAACATAAATCCAAAACCCACCAGTGCTTTTCCAATATTTCTAATACTGTACTTTCGAGCTGTAATTCGGATAAACAAACCAATTATAAGAACAGGTAGTCCTATACTGGTTATTTTTATGGACATGAGCTGGGCTGTTATAGTGGTACCTATATTTGCTCCGTATATTATCCCTGCAGCGTTTGAAAGATTAATCATACCAGAGTTTACTAGACCTACAGTTATTAGGGTTACTGCTGTACTACTTTGAACCAAGGCTGTAAGAAGAGTACCTGAGGTAAATGCCTTAATAAGACTTCCGGTATAGGCAGAGAGCACCTTTTTTAATGCAGCTGCATTAGCTTTTTCTAAGCCGCTGCTCAAAAATTCCACACCAAAAATTAAACACGAGGTTCCGGTTATGACATTAAATATTATTATAAATACAGGGTTAATCATTTTTATCTCCCATCATGATTTTACGTCTAGTTTCATGTTCTAATTGCTGTTTGCCAAAGCCCCGCAGAAGGTGGCAAAATGCATAAAAGAACTTTGTTTACATTCGTTTTGACTTAATCTTGTGATGTATGACTTGTAAAATATGTGAAGTAATTTTCCACTAGCTTATTAAATAATAGTGAAAAGGTATACAAATTAGAACATAAAGTTCTAATAAAATTGCCCATGCTTTTTTTAATATTGAATATTAAAGAATCAACTATCATAGTTATATTTCATGAAGTGTTTAATAAAAGTATTAAGGAAGACAAAAAAATATGTAAGTAAGGCTTTAGCACTATAATTATGACATGTAATTTGTGAGAAGCACCAATTTAATAAGTGTTTACAATTAGTTGGGCCGATCCATTTTCGTAACATTAAGTTTACATAATTTATACAATGTAATGTAAACACAATGTGAGGAGTGGAGAATTATTATGAATTATAGAATACTAAATTTTTTTAAAAGAGAGGATATTAGTATGTATCAACCAGGAATTATAAATTCGAAAGTGGCTGTAGCCAATATAAAGGGGGGGCCTTTAAGACCTCAAATTACAGGTGTTGTATGGTTTAGAAGTGTGCCTGGCGGAACCGAGGTTACAGCTTTGATAGCAGGACTCCCGCCTTATCAGCCGGGGATAAACGGCAAGGCGCCAATAGGACCTCATGGATTCCATATCCACCAGAATGGCAACTGCGAAGTAGGCAATCCTGCAGAGCCTTTTAAGGCTGCAGGAGAACACTGGAATCCACATAATCAACCACATGGCAACCATGCAGGCGACTTTCCCGTGCTATTTTCAAATAATGGTATTGCAAGAATGACTTTTTTTACAAACAAGTTTACTGTTGACGATTGCATAGGGAAAGCAGTAATAATTCATGAAAGCCCAGATGATTACAGAACGCAACCGGCAGGTGATGCGGGTAAAAGGCTTGCATGTGGCGTAATTCAGCCAACAAACTATGGTGGGGCTGCAAGATGCCCGTATTATTATTAATATTGACTAAATTATAAATTAAATATAATAGTAGATGAATTGTTTAATATTCAATATATAGAGCCTTATTTATTTTGGCTACTTGCAGCTGCCCATTAATGGTACTATACTTTAACTAGACAGGTTTGTAAAAATATAGTACCATTTTATCTATATAAGGAGGGAGTTTTTTAATGCCAAGGAAAAATATTAATGAAATCTACAGTGATTTTCATGACCATAAAGATAAAAACCTGCAAATAGCTGGTTGGATAAGGACTATAAGAAGTTCAAAGAATTTCGGCTTTATAGAAGTAAATGATGGGACGTATTTTGCTAATGTCCAGGTAGTCTTTGAAAAAGATATAATTGACAACTACAGTGAGATTGAGAAGCTTGCGGTAGGTTCATCTATTGTCGTGGAGGGCACTCTTGTGAAAACTCCTGACGCGAAGCAGCCTTTTGAAATAAAAGCAGAAAAAATTACAGTTGAAGGTTATTCTGCACCAGACTACCCACTGCAGAAGAAACGTCATACCTTTGAGTTTTTACGAAGCATAGCTCATTTAAGACCAAGGACAAATACTTTTTCAGCTGTTTTTAGAGTGAGATCTTTGGCAGCATATGCTATTCACAAGTTTTTTCAGGACCGCAATTTTGTCTATGTCCATACACCTATTATAACAGGTAGTGATGCTGAGGGTGCTGGAGAAATGTTCCAGGTTACAACCCTTGACATTAATAATCCGCCAAGGAATGACAAAGGTGAAATACGATTTTCAGAAGATTTCTTTAGTAGACCATCAAATCTTACGGTAAGCGGACAACTGTCTGTTGAAGCTTATTGCATGGCGTTTAATAAGGTTTACACCTTTGGACCCACTTTTCGAGCTGAAAATTCAAATACTGCAAGACATGCTGCTGAGTTTTGGATGATTGAGCCGGAAATAGCTTTTGCCGACTTGAACGATGACATGGTTCTGGCTGAGGACATGTTAAAGTATATAATAAATTATGTAAGAGATAATGCTCCTTGCGAAATGGAATTCTTCGGGAAATTTGTAGACAAGGATCTTGCAGCACGTCTTGATAACGTTGCTAGTTCAAGCTTTGAACGGATAACATATACAGAAGCAATTGAACTTTTGAAAAAAAGCGGAGAAAACTTCAGTTACCCGATAGAATGGGGAAAGGATCTGCAAACGGAGCATGAAAGGTATATTACCGAAAAAGTTTTCAAGAAGCCTGTTTTCGTAATCAACTACCCAAAAGATATCAAAGCGTTTTATATGAGACTTAATGATGACAATAAAACCGTTGCGGCAATGGATCTTCTCGTTCCGGGTGTAGGAGAGATAATTGGAGGAAGTCAGAGAGAAGAAAGGTATGAACTACTTGAAAAAAGGATTAATGAGCTTGGGCTTGATATAGATGAATACTGGTGGTACATGGATTTAAGAAAGTATGGAGGAACTAAGCATGCAGGCTTTGGCCTTGGATTTGAAAGGGCTATAATGTACATGACTGGAATGTCAAACATCAGAGATGTTATTTCATATCCAAGGACTACAGGCTCAATGGAGTTTTGAAATATAACAACAACAAAATAATAACAGCGCCTAAAGAAATGGCTATAGTTCGTAAATATTAAATCTTTAATTTAGATAGTATTTAAAGTATAGTACATAGTATAAAGCAAATGTGAAAGCTTGTCGTTAAGAGCGAAAAGTATTTGTATGAGTTGGACAAAAAAGCATTGTCTGATTTTTACAAGGTACATTACATGCATTAAAGCAATGCTTTCTTTCACAGTATGCGAAAATATTATGTAAAGGAATGTTTACACATGAATTCAAAGCAAAGGTATAAACAGACTATACTATTTGGAAATCCCGATAAAGTACCTTTATCTCCAGGAGAACCAAGAGAATCAACTCTTGCTATGTGGTATAAGCAGGGGTTGCCAGAGGGAAGTGATTATTTTGAAGTGCTCTGCGATTTATTGGGATTAGACGAAAATCCCCGAACTATCCGAGGAAGACATAAGGTCTCTTTTAAAATGATTCCTGAATTTGAAGAGAAGGTTTTAGAACACAAAGATGGTCACTATCTGGTTCAGGACTGGATGGGTGCTATAACAGAAATTTCAGATGAATTTGATTATACATACATCCGTGAGGCAAAGGATTTTGTTACTAGAAAATGGCACAAATTTCCGGTTGAGACAAGAGAAGATTGGGAAGAAATGAAAAAACGCTTCAGACCAGATTCGCCCGGAAGGTTTCCTAAAAATTTCAAGGATAAATGCAGGGAGCTAAACAATTCTAATAAACTCATTAATGTTCATTTTAATGGACCTTTCTGGCAGCTTAGAGAATGGTGTGGTTTTGAAAATCTTTGTATTCTAACCATTGAGGATCCTGCATTTGTACATGAAATGGCCTCCTTCTGGACAGACTTTGCTTCAAAAGTACTTGAAAAAATCTTTAAGGAGCTTAGGGTTGATGTAATGAGCCTCTCGGAAGACATGGCATATAAAGCTCACAGTATGATTTCACCTGCTATGACAAGAGAGTTTCTGGTACCGTCATACAAAAGGTGGGTATCCCAAGCTAAAGAGAATGGCTGTTCCATTATTGATATGGACTCGGATGGATTTATAGGTGAACTTATACCAATTTGGATTGAGGAAGAGATAAACTGCTGTCATCCAATTGAGGTAGCTGCAGGAAATGATATAGTTGAGTTCAGAAATACATTTGGCAAAAAGATGGCATACACCGGTGGCATAGATAAACGAGCTATTGCAGCAGGAGGACAAGTAATGCGGGATGAAGTCATGAGAGTAGTTCCTCCGCTTCTTAGAGATGGGGGGTTTATTCCTGGATGTGATCATGGTGTACCCCCTGACATCTCATGGTCTTGCTATGTAGAATATGCAAAGCTTTTGGCACAGTTGTGCGGATGGCTATAAGCATTAGGGGAGCTGTGCGCCGGAGGGATGCAGTGCCAAGCAGCACTTGCTTTCCTGATGCACCTTTGTTCTCCTGACACATAATTTTGAACAATGGGGTTGATATTTTGCTACGATATGAAAATACAATTAGCCTAAATGGTGTTTGGGATTTTAAGCCTGGTTTTTTGAAGTGTGACAATATTTTTAACTATACAAAAGACGATGAGAACTGGTCACCCATAGACGTTCCTTATTTTTGGAATGGCTCTAAATGGATGAGTATTTTGGGGAAATTTCACACCGAAAATGGTTACTATAAAGATGGGTTGGTTCCTCCTTTTAAGGATCATCTTGATATTGGCTGGTACAGAAAAAAAATAACGCTCCCAGACAAGTGGAAGGGAAAGAGAATCCATGTAAGGTTTATCGGAGTGGCTGCCAAAGCCATGCTATGGGTAAATGGAAAAGCTGTTGGTGAGCACCTAGGAGCATATAGTGCCTTTGGTTTTGAAATTACAGATTATATCGATTACCAGATTGAAAATACAATTGTAGTAAAGGTTTGGGGGAAACACTGCTTTTATCCGTATGATCAACGAGTTTTTGATCAAGGTGGAATCCATATGTATGTACCAGGTAGGACTTTGGAAACTGCGATAGGAGAGACAAGGGACAATGCTGGCATATATCAACCTGTGGAGATTTATGCAACTGATGCTGTGTATATTAAGGAACTTGAAATATCTCGCACAAGCGATCCCCTGAAAGTAAGAGCTTGTATTAATGGGAAATGTTATAACAGAGATAGCCTTGCTGTGACAGTAAAAATAATTGATAAACAGTCATCCAAAATTGTTTGTCAGGAAACTAGATATACAGGGATGCCTGAAGAAAATATAGCAGTTACCTTCGTATTCAGAGAACATGATATTAAACTCTGGAGCCCCGAAGAACCATATATGTATAGTGTGGAAGTTCAATTACAGTATAAGGATGAGAATTGGGGCAATGTAATTAAGGATACTGGTTTTAAGGAATTCACCATAAGGGATAAAAAATTCTATCTTAATGGAAAGCCCTATTTTCTAAGAGGTGGGGGATCTCCAGTCAATCCTGTCATAGTTCATGACGATGAGTACATATTTAAATTTCTTAATATGTGCAAAGAGCTTAATTTAAACTGTGTTAGATTTCATACTGAGCCTCCGTCTCAAGCATGGTTGAAGTGCTGTGATGAGCTGGGGCTTCTTGCTATATTTGAAATGCCTCTTATGCAGCAAACTCCCGAGGTTGTTAATACCAGAAAAGAGTTTGCAGCCCTTGTAAAGCAGGCGAAGCATCATCCTTCTATTGCTATTTACTGTCTGGCGAATGAAATTAACTTTAAGCCAGATGTTACGCTCAACATGACAGGATACGATGCAATGGGAACCTACCTTAATGATTTGCGTGCTGCTGTACTAGAAGAAGATGATACACTTCCGGTATACCATGATTCAGGTTATGCTACCGATGTTGAAGGCGGAAATGGTGATATAAGGGATTGGCATATTTATTGTGGATGGTACGAAAACTGTATTTACTCCTATGAAGCAATAATGAAAGGCATAGCTGTGATGGAAATGCTTTCACCTAAGGCTTTTGATGAGAAAGCACCAAGAGGTCTTAAGGATAAAAGGAATAATAGGTTTTGGAGAGATATACATAAACCGCTAATACTTACTGAATTGATAGCGGCATATACAGACGACGATGGACACTTTTTCCAATACCCAATTAAAGTTAGGAGAATAGGTAGATATAGGGACAAGGATAATAAAAAAGCTCTTTGGTATCAAGCATTCCTTTTGAAAGAGGTTGTTGAAATATTGCGCTGCAGCAGAGATAATGTGAACAACCTATCTGGTGTGTCGCCTTTTGCGTTGTTTAACTGGTTCTTTAATCCGCTTGACAAGTATAAGCTTTTATTTAAGCCTGCAGCTTTTGCATTGAAAAATGTGATGGAGCCTGCCCATGCCAGCATTAAATGCTGGAACAGGCATAAGTTTGGAAATGATTTTTTCAAGGCAGAGATATATCTTATTAATGATGATGTGGTAAGCGGCAACTTTAGAAACACTGTTTTGAACTATAATATAAAAATCAAACAAGGAAATGTGCTTGCAAAAGGTAATATTTTTGTTGATAAGGTAGATTATTATGAAATAAAGGTTATGCCAATAGCCGCAAAAATTCCCGATATTCCTGGGGACAGTATTGTGGAGGCAGAAATTAATGTTGAGTGGAAAAAAGATGACATTATTCTTTCTAGTAATAAAATGGATTTACTTATAGCCCCTGAAAAGCTCATGGAGTTTAAGCGTGACAAAAGATACGGGAAAATTTATATTTATGACACAGAAGGTCAGACTACACCGATTCTTGACAGAATTGGGCTTTTATATGAACGCATAAACAGCATAAAGGATATTAAGGTTAAAAGATGTGTGCTTATTATCGGCGCAAATTCACTTGGAATTAGTGAAGAGGAAAAAATACTTCTGAACGGTTTTATAAAAAACGGTGCCTCCGTACTTGTACTTGAGCAGGATGTATATGACATAGGTACCGAGCCTTTAATAATCGACTGGATTGATGACACTCCAATCAGCATTATCAAAGAAGGGGAACAGGTTGATGATTTTGTTCATGTAAATGATTTCAAATCTCCAATCTTCAATGGTCTAAAACCGGAACATTTCCGTATGTGGAACGGGAATACGGTTGTTATCAGCAGTTTTATAAAGCAGGGTACCGAGGAAAACCATCAAAAGGCAAAGACTTTGTTTGGTTCAAGGGCAGGATTTAGCATTAATAAGCTTCCAAATGTTAAAACATATGTTGAATGTTTTAATTTTTTAAGATATGACGGGCTTATTGAAATTCAGCTTGGGCGTGGAAAGATTATGTTTAGCCAGCTCGAAGCATGCAGAAGATATGGTGATGATCCGGTAGCAACAGTTTATTTGAATAATTTATTTGAATATCTAGTAGGAGGGCAACAGATAATCTAGAAATTAACGCTGAAGTACCTGATAAAGGTTAGAAGTAATTGGGATTTATTGAATATTAAAAAAATTACTAATAGACGTTATGAAAGTGAGGTAGAAGACTTAATATGTCAACAGAAGCATTATCAATAACAACATTTAATATTGATCGTTTTACAACTCTAGAGGAATTCTTAAGTGAGTATAGAGAAATTGGGTTATCTACAATGGAGCTAAATGGCAGAGTTCCACAGTTTGTGATTGATGGGCTGCTTCCACTTATAGACAGAGGAGAGTTAAAAATCAGCAGCCTTCATAATTTTTGTCCCAAACCAGAAGTTGATGAAAAAGAACTGCTTTTATCATCTTTGGATGAAGATAATAGAAAAAAGGCAGTTGAATTAACCATTAAAACTATTGAAACAGCAGAGAGAGTGGGTGCAAGAGGGATAGTTGTGCATTCTGGAACAGTAGAAGGTATTTCAGACATAAATAAGAAGCTTATTGGATTGTTCCGTGATGGAAAGAAAGACAGCCCAGAGTATGATAAAATAAAAACCGAGCTCATTGAAAGAAGGAGAAAGGAAAGGCACAGGTATGACGCAGCTTGTGAAAAGAGTCTTTATGAGCTGTCAGATTTTATCAGCAGAAAAAATTATCAAGTAAGGCTTGGACTTGAAAATCGATATAACTACTATCAAATACCCCTTTACTATGAATATGATGAATGGTTTGATAAGTATGAGGATCTTCCGATATACTTGTGGTATGATTTTGGGCATGGAGAGGCTTTGCATACTTTATCTTTGATTAATAAATACGAGTTGCTTCAAAAGCATGGAAAAAGACTTCTAGGATTCCATATTCATGATTGTATCGGAATAGATGATCATAAGGTACCGGGTACTGGAAGTGTTGATTTTATGTTTGTTAAGGATTACCTTCGCCCGGATATTATCAAGGTTTTGGAATATGGTCGAAGATTCACGTTGTGTGAAATAAAGCAGGGGATAGAGTATTTGAAGAGCGTTGGATTAATTTAGGAAATTTGGCTTTCATCCTCCGCATTTCAATGGAGAGGATGAAAGCCGGGTTTCGCTACAAAGCACTACCATGTTATATTCTAAAAAGATGAATTGTTATGGGAGCCTTTTTGATGAGAAGATGAGAACTTATATATTGCGAGATAAACAAAAAAGGTATATACTTTAAAAAGCTAAATTATTTTCATCCAAAGCATTTACACGTGTTTTAAAAAACAAATCAAAAGGGAGATGAAGCTAAATTGAAAATCTACATACACACGGATTTGGAAGGTATAAGCGGTATAGACTGCATGGATATGATTCAAAAAGAAGATCCAAGAAGAGAGTTTTCAATCGGGAGACTAGTTGAAGATATTAATGCCGCTGTTGATGGAGCTTTTGCAGGAGGTGCAACACATGTAACTGTTCTTGACAGTCATGCAGGAGGAAGAAATGTGGACCCTTCACTTATAGATAATCGGGCTGAATTTGATTACAAAGAAAATAGAAAATGGTGGGGAAAACTAGATGAATCTTATGACGGCACCTTTTTTATAGGAGCACACGCTATGGCTGGAACAATAAATGGTTTTTTGGATCATACTCAATCAAGTAAATCCTGGTACAATTACCGGATTAACGGCAGAAGAATGGGAGAGCTTGCACAGTGGGCTATAGTAGCATCACACTTTAATGTCCCTATGCTGATGGTAAGCGGAGATGATGCGGCATGTGCTGAAGCTCGTGAATTCTTTAATCCTATCGAATGTGTTTCAGTAAAAAGAGGAATTGGGAGAAACAAAGCAGAGTTGGTAGACCCTGATAGTGCTGTAGAAATGATAAGAGAAACTGCTAAAAGCTCAATGTCTCTGGTAGGAAAAGCTAAACCCTTTAAGCCCATACTACCTATGGAAGTTATTCTTGAATTATATAGAAGTGATTTTTGCGATAATTTAGTGAATATCCCGGGAGTTGAGCGTGTCGATGCACGCACAGTCAGAAAAATTGCGAATAATTATCTGGAGTTATTTTTTAACAAATAAATCATGACTGATATATTAAAAATAGAGCTTGCAAGGGAAAAAATAGAATACTTAAGAAATGAAATAGCAAAGCGCATGGTTCTAAAATCTTCCAATATCAGAAGCGAAGTTATAAGCACTATTTCAGCAGATGACATTGGATTATTGTTTAATCAGTACGATGCTCTTTTTTTTGATAACTGGTTTAAGAAATGCTATAAAAGAAATATAAAGTTTTCTGTTTCACGTAGGATGACAAAGAGTGCAGGTATGACGATTCTCCCTAAATACAATGAGAAACAGAGCCAAAACAATAATGAAGTTGAAATTAGGATTGGTGTGGACTTTTTTGTACAGTATGATTTGGTACAAGGGAACAAAATGGTTTGCGGTATAAAAACCCAAAATAGTCTTGAGGCACTTCAACTGGTATTTGAACATGAGCTTTGCCATGTAATCGAATTTATTTATTTTAAGAAATCCAGTTGCAAAGGAGACAGATTTAAACATATTGCTGGGAATTTGTTCGGGCATTCAGAGAGTTATCATAAGCTCCCTACCAACAGGCAGATTGCGGTACAAAGGTTTGGACTGAAAATAGGGTGCAATGTTTCATTTACTTTTAAAGGAGAAAATCTTTCAGGAATCATTTGTAATATAAATAAAAGAGCTACAGTTTTAGTAAGAAGTAAAAGTGGCCCTTTTGTGGACAATAAGGGAAATCGGTACATGAAATATTATGTACCGTTAACCCTAATAACACGAGAGAATTGAACTTAGGCTAAAATGGTTTTCTCGGACATATGAAACCCCGGAGTTAAGAATATTAAGCCCGGTAAACATAAACCCGAAAACCACCAGTACTTTACTACAAACCACAGAAACATTTTTGTAAGATTTTATGTATAGTAATTGAATTTCTTATTGAACGTGTTATAATAAAAAATGAAACATCCTACATCCTACAAGCAAAATTAGCAGGGAGGTTTATGAGTGTTTAGAAAGATAGATAATAAAACTGTTGTTGAGCAGGTTGTAAAGCAGATTATTGATAATATAACAGCAGGTGAACTTAAACCTGGAGACAGAATCGAGACTGAAAATGAATTGAGTGAAAAATTAGGTGTCGGAAGAAATTCTGTGCGTGAGGCGATAAAAGTGCTGTCTGCTCTTGGACTTTTGAAAGTAAAAAGAGGTGATGGAACTTATATCAGTGAAGCAGGATCCTTATCTATTTTTGATTCTCTTATATACAGTCTGGTTCTTGAAAATAGTTCCAAGGATCAAATTATAGAATTAAGAGAAATTATAGAAATCGATATATTGGAAACAGCTGCAAGAAAGGCAACCGATGAGGATATTAAAAAGGCAGAAGAAATCCTCGAGAAGTTCAATGTTTCATTTAAAAATAAAGATTACCGTGCAGCAGCCGAACTTGATCTCCAATTCCATTTTACGCTAGCAGACATGAGTTATAATCCTTTGTTGAGTCGTATTGCAAAGACAATACTGCAGTTGTTCTTTTCTTCCATCGAAAAGACGCTCAAATTCTATGAGGCAACAAAGGGAACCAGTCATCAGACTCATGGGAAAATGATTGAAATATTAAAAAAGAAGGACTATTCAGCAATAAAACCGGTTGTTACTGAAAGTCTGAAAGGGTGGGTAAATTACATTTAGTTTTTGGGTGTAGTATAGTCCGAAAGCAACAATCAGGCTACTCAATGAAGAGGCGCAAAGGATAAATAAGAAAATTGATGTAATTCCGTGAACTCACTTGCGTGTAGGACAGTACGGACATTACTAAACTCTAAGGCATTTTAAATTGTGTTTTCCTAAGCCTCGCTGTAACTAGCCGTATTAGAGATGATTCTTCAGTTAATATGTTTGAGCTACCTCTGAATAGACACGATTAAAGACAAAATGGAGTCAGATGGGATATTATTCTCCTGCAATATGTGTTAAAATTAATACATAATTATTTGTTGCCAGCAGTAGTGTTTAAATGGGGGTTATACGAAAAGGGTAAATTTAATAAAAAACAAAAATTACCTTAGAAGAAGACTTCCAAAGCGTTTTGAGTTTTTAAAGAGTAATGTAGATTAATTTGGAGGTAGTAATATGTCAAATGTAATACTTTTTATGTCAGACGAGCATAGTTATTCTTACTCTTCAGTTTATGGCAATCCACTGATAAGCACACCGAATATGGAGATGCTTGCCAATAACGGCACGGTATATAAAAACGCATATTGCCCGTCGCCTTTATGTGCACCAAGTCGTTCAGCAGTGATGTCCGGAAAAAGAGTATTTCAGATTCAGGTTTACAATAATTGCATACTGAATTTAAAAACGGACTATCCGTCTTATGGAGAAATGCTTTCTAGGCAAGGTATTTACACCGTTTATGCCGGTAAGTGTGATGTATATAATTCTGCAGAAAATTTGGGGTTTTCCGAATTGATAATGGCAAAAGATCGTAATCCTCCGGGAGATACAAATTTCACTAGGAGACCTTTTGCAATCAGAATGAATGCCGCTAAAAGAGCAGGTCATGGAGTTAAGGAAGATGCCTTCATTAATGATAACAAAACCATAGATGCGGCCATTGAGTGGATTGCTTCAAAAGGTGCTTTACTGGAACAGCCGTGGGTTCTTGTCATTAATGCACTAAAACCACACTTTCCTCAATATGTAACACAAAAATATTGGGATATGTATCCCGTTGTTGATATGCCCCAATATGGATCTGAATGCGAGTCTGCTGCCCATCCCTATGCCGGGGATTTGAGGAGACATTTTGAGACTGATTTGTTTACAAAAGAACAAACCATTGGTTTAAGAAGGGGATATCTAGGTTGTATCACCTATGTGGATGAGCAGATAGGCAGAATAATGGACACATTAAAGGAAACTGGGTTGATTGAAGATACTAATTTCATCTATACTTCGGATCATGGCGATATGATGGGAAAATTTGGTATGTGGTGGAAGTGTTCCCTGTATGAAGATTCGATAAGGGTACCATGTATTGCTGCAGGACCGGATTTTGAAAAAGGCAAAATCGTTGAAACACCGGTAGATTTACTGGATGTGCAGGCATCAATATTTAAAGCTGTAGGTGCGCAGCGCCCTGAAGATTGGGTAGGGGAACCGCTGCAGGAGATTCAAAAAAATAATAAAGACAGGGTGGTATTTTCTGAATATCATGGCCATGGTACGCGGTCGGGAGCATTCATGGTCAGAAAAGGAGATTGGAAACTCATTTATTATATGGAAGCTCCAAATCAATTGTTTAATCTTGCTGATGATCCGAATGAGTTAAACAATCTATATGAAAGGTTCCCTAAGAAGGGTAAGGAATTGGAAGAGGAGCTGCGACTCATTTGTTCACCCGAAAAGGAAAACGAGCGAGCCCACCAGTTTGAAGCCGAGCAGAATAAACTATTGGATAGGTTTTGATATGCACTATTAATTCTATTGAGTGTCCTATTGAGCATAATGTGTTATGTTAATTCGGCAAAGGTACCGGGTTCAACCCGAATTTTGTCGAAATATGTCGTTGCTGTATTTTCCATAGTTTTTTAAATTGTCCGCCCCTCTTGCCGTGCAGCACATCTTCAATTCGCAATATGAGATTTGCTTTGTCGTTGCTTCGCAGGGGCTCGCAATGACAAAGCAAAACAAATTAGGTCTTTCACAACAAAAACATTTTCTAAGATTTTGCGCAATAGTATTTGAATTTATTATTGAGCGTGTTATAATAAAATACGAAACATCCTACATCCTACAGGTGAAATTTAGCAGGGGGTGTGCATAAGCGGGTTGAAATCGTTGAATTCAAAAGAAGAGGCTGACTATGCGCTACAAAGAGTTACCAACTGGAGATAATGCAGTAATATCCCAAGTACTGCAGGCAAGGGAACCAGGGTCAGAATAGAATTTAAGCACTTGAGTAATAAACATATAATAAATAATGGGGGGATACTTGTGAAAAAAAAGCTTTGCTTGATACATACTGTCAATAAGTTTATGGAAATGATTTATAATCCTTTTGCTATACCATTTCTTGAGAAACACCCTGAAATAGAGATTTTCAACATTATGGATGATAGTCTTTTATCTGAAACACTAAAGGAAGGCACTATCACCAGTGCTGTTGCAGGCAGGATTCTTAACTATGTATATTCAGCAGAACGCGCAGGAGCAGATGCAGTTATGGTTACTTGTACATCAGTCAATGAAGCTGCAAAATATGCGCGAAGGTTTTCTAAAATACCTGTATTCAATATTGATGAACCTGTTGCTAAAATAGCAATTGATGCAGGTTCACGTATAGGAGTACTGGCAACTCTACCTACAAGTCCGAAAGCAACAATCAGGCTACTCAATGAAGAGGCGCAAAGGATAAATAAGAAAATTGATGTAATTCCTTTTGTAGTAGAAGGAGCTTTTGATATTTTGGTATCCGGAGATAGGAAAAAGCATGATGAAATGGTTGCTGATGCTTTATACAAGCTGGCGCAAAAGGTTGATGTAATTACTTTTGCTCAAATATCAATGAGCTTGGTGCCGCATGAAGATTGCGGAAAACCAATATTCAAAATAGGTGAATCTGGATTTGAAGAAGCCAGAAGGCTGATGAGGCTATAATTTTGATAAAAACGCATTGCGAAATACCTTGCTCACAAAGCGTGTAAGGAAAGCATTCGTGCTTGTGTTTTAGTGTAGAATTTGCTTAGGGTGTTTATTGAGAAAAATAAGGAAGATATGGCTTAAGGAGGCACGGATATTGGTTACTGATGAATTTTCTGATTTAAGAATTAAGGCTGTAAAAATGTTCATAGAATCCGGGATTAAAATTACTGATGAGGAAGTAGAAAAAATTATAGTTAACGATTTTGAGTTGGGTGATATAGCTAAAGAGGGTGCCCAGATTCTTGAGTGGCTCAACACTGATAGGGTGGGAGTAAGGCTGATTGCCCTTTTCCCATTTCAAACACTACCGGAGCATTTTCATCGGGCTACTGTAAATGAACAGGGAAAAGAGGAGACAATCAGAGTAGTTTCAGGTACGTTGTATGTTTATGTACCTGGTGAAGAGACAATTACAAACGGTTTTATACCAGAAGGACAGGATAATTACTATACAGCCAGACATGAAGTAATGATGAAACCCAGTAACCAGTTGACATTGAAACCTGGCACACTGCATTGGTTTCAGGCAGGGAAAGATGGTGCGGTCATATATACATTTACAAGTCAAGCTCGAGATAAAAACAATATTTTTACCAATCCGCGCACTACCAAAGGTTGTATAAATGATCTTGAATAAATTAAAGGAAGTGTGTGTAGTGAAGATGATTGTTGATGCATGGCTGCGGTCAGATTTTGAGGGTGGAGGTTCAATGCCAAAGGTCGAACAGATGAGATGTCTGGAATAAACAGTATTTGAGTGATTTAGATGGAGCAATTGGTGATGGAGATCATGGAATTAATATGAATAAAGGCTTCACCTTGTGTGAAAAGGTGTTAAAGGATAAGCCCGGAAACCTTGCATACAGTCTGGAAACCTTATCAGATGTATTGATTACCGAGATTGGAGGTTCAATGGGTCCATTATATGGGCTTATGTTTAGTGCAATGTCTGATTTATGTGCAGAAGAAGATTACATTTATAAGAATCTATTTGGAAAGATGTTGTCTGCTGCTGAATGTGCTGTAAGGGATATGGGCAATGCCGACGTTGGAGACAAAACGCTTCTTGATGTTTTGGTCCCTTCAACTAAAGCATTTAATGAGGCTATTGAAGCCGGGGTAAGTTTCATGAACGCATTAAGTAAAGTGAAGGATGCTGCAATAATGGGCAGGAATTCCACTAAGGATATGATTGCAAAGGTAGGACGGGCAAGTAGGCTGGGCGAACGGTCTAAGGGTTTTATTGATGCCGGAGCCGCATCCTGCTGTTTGATTATTATTACTTTAGCGGATTCTGTTGCAGATTTGATAGCAGATTGATGATACAATCGAGTCAGACGGGGTGTTATTATATATTATTTTCCTACAATATGTGTTAAAATTAACCCATAATTCTTTGGCACCGGCAGTAGTGCTTAAACGGGGGTTTATATGAAAAGGGTAAATTTAATAAAAAACAAAAAGTACCTTAGAATAAGGCCTCGAAAGAGTTAAGAGCTTTTGAGAGTAATATAGATTAATTTGGAGGTAATACTGTGGGGAATGTAATACTTTTTATGTCAGATGAACATAGTTTTTCTTATTCTTCAGTTTAAGGAAAATGAGCGAGCCCACCGGTTTGAAGCCGAGCAGAATATAGTATTGGATAGGAATTACTGATTATTATAGCAAGCATAATGTTCTAAGATAGTTGCAGCTTTATCGCAAAACAAGAAATTGATAAGCCTGATTGATGATCGGAGAGATAAGATGAAAAGTATTAGAAACATGCAAAACAAATTAAGAAATTTTCATTTGGGTGTGTTTGAAAAATACTTTCTCTCCTTTTGTATTATGATAATTATACCAAGTATTATTTTTTCTAACATTATCTATTTAAAGTTAACTAATGTAATGCAAAACGAGGCAGTAATATCTAATGATAAAGTACTTAATCTTGTTTCGAAAATGGTTGAAGAGCGTATGCGGGAGATTGAGGAAATTGTATACAGCATAGCAGTAAATTCAGATATTGATTCAATTTCAATTAGTCAAGCACATGACAGTGCCGAAAACATGGCTCGCATCTTAAGAATTGTTCAAGCATTCGAAGGGATCACTTCTTCAAAACAATACATTGATGATGTATATTTACATCTTGATGAGTATGCTTATATAATCAGCAGCGAAGGCGGTCCATATGAATATGAGTTTTTTTATAGCGTTCTCAATCATTACAAAGGGCTGACAGCAGAACAAACCACTAGGATATTAAAAGATATTAAAAATCACGATAATGTGAATATGAAAACAGTTTATAATATAATCCCTACGATGACAGTTGAAAAGACTGAAACAAGGAATCCTAACAAGGTTCTTGAGGTGAACGATATTATTACAGCAATAACCCGATTTCCTTTAAGGGGGAATAAAAAGGCAAGTCTGGTCATTAATATTGATGAGGCAGAATTATTTAAAAGTATAAAGGAAGACACCAACTTCAGAGGAGATATATTCATAAGTGATAAAGATCACAAAATAATAACACATACAGGAAGTAACTATTCTTTGACCGAAGTTGACAAAGAATCCTTTAGCAGCATTTTGGCAACAGACCGGCATTCGATGATGCAGGATATTGGCGGAGTTGATACGCATATAACGCGTCTAAAATCCAGCTATACCGGATGGGATTATATTGTTTTGACACCTGCAAGTGTTATGTATTATGAATTAAATAATATTAAAGTAATATACATGCTATCTTCCTTTCTATTTTTAATCATAGGTACTTTTGTTTCCTTTTTTGTAAGTAAAAGATTCTACAACCCAATCAAATTGATTTTTTCCGCATTAAGTAAATATTCGAAAAAGGATAAAGCAAAGCTTAATGAATTTAAAATAATCCATCAAACGGTTAACAATATTATAGTCGAAAAAGATAGACTTACCGCAGTTTATAATGATAATAAAAAGCTTTTGACCGACCGCTTTTTATATAAGCTTATTAAAGGCTTTATAACAGACGAAAAGGAAATAATTAAATGTACATTAGAATATGAGCTGCCTTTTGAAAGCCGGATGTGCGCGCTGGTACTTCTCAAAATTGACTTCTTCCGCCATTACCGTGAAATTACTTCTTCATATGAGAAAAAGTTACTTTATATTCAAATTAAAACGGATCTCATTAACTTTTTTGAGGATGATGGAATTGTTGTCGAAATAGAAAATGATCAATTTTGTATTATTCATTTTATAGAAAAACTAGATAGGAACAAATTAAAACAAAAAGCTCAGAGCATAGTAGTTTTATTAGAAGAAAAGTATTCGCAAAAGATGAATGCAACAGTAGCAATAAGCACTAAAAGTGTGTATTATAAAGACTTTAATAATGCTTATACGCATTTGGTTGAACAGGTTGAAAACAGAATATTCGGGGGTAATTTCCAGATTATTTATTTGGATGAAGAAGGAGAAATATTTGCTGATGAAGACTATGCACCAGTTATTGATAGGCAGCAGCTAGAAAATGCATTGAAAAATCAAGACCTAAGATTTTGCATTTCCTGGGTTGGAAGGATAGTTAAACAATGCTTGGAAAATAAATACCGGCAAAAGTATGTAAGTATATTAATGGTTGATATTCTTAACATAGTATTTACAGTTATTGAAGAACTGGATGGTTCTCCGTATGATGTATTTGACAAATATTATACCTTATATGAACAGCTTGAAAGCTGCAGAACAAAATCAGAGATTGAAGACTTTTTCGAAAATGTTTTTATTGAGGTAATCAAGTATATTTGTAACAGAACTGAAAAAGAAGAGGAAGAAAAAGTTAAAGATGTGATTGACCATATTAACGAGCACTATAACGAGTACATTTCTTTGGATATGATTGCCAAAAAAATGAATATGTCTTCTAGCTATTTTTCTAAGTACTTTAAAAGTAAAGTGGGTGAAAATTTCATTGAGTATCTTAATCATGTGAGAATTAATCATGCAAAAAGATTATTAAATGAAACGGATATTACTATAAAAGAAATCGCTAATTTAGTAGGTTACTCAAGTACTACAAATTTTAATATTGTTTTCAAAAAGTACGAAGGTATACCGCCAAGTAAGTACAGGTCTAATGTGAATCATTAAGTAAGGGTTTGTTGGTAAAATTAATTGTTAATTTTCTAAAACGTGATTGTATGACAAAAAAGTTAAGCCTGTAAAATAAATTAAAGCCCCCGTCTTAAGATGTTTTGAAGTAAGATAATTAAAATTTATTTGTAAAAGAACCTAGCTATTCATAAGTATTGTGCAGGATAAGATTAAAATATTTAAACTTTTCAAATTTTTTGTCTTTAATAAAAATTATGATTGCCATATAATTTCTATATACTAGCTAGTTCAATTCGTTTTAACGATTTATGCTTTAAAGTAAAATATTTAAAAATTAAAAGGAGGAGCGTTCATGAAATCAAAAAGATTCTTTTTAATCTTAATGGTTGCTATTATGGTAATAAGTTCAGTTATTACCGGTTGCACAGTAGTAAAGGAAGGTTCTGATACAGAAACCGAGCCAGTAGGCACTGCAAGTCAGCCTACTTCACCTAAGGAGCCACTATTCCCATTAGAAAAGACGGGGGGGATATTTCTTCCTATTACTGACCAGCCTATAGAGTATAGCATGGCACTTGCAGAACATCCTAATTACGCATATAAAAAGGATATATTCATAGCTCAAAAGTACTTGGAAGAATGGACAGGTGTTAAATTTAACATTATCCCTATTCCTAATGCGAGCTATGATGACAAAATAGCTATTTACTTTACATCCGGAGCCTTACCTGATATTGTGCCGTTAAGACTTAATGACTCTTATGAAGGTGGAATGGAAGGGTTGTTACTTCCACTGGATGACTTGATTGATGAGTATGCAAAAAATGTGAAGAAATTGGATCAGGAATCTTACCCGAATTCGTTAAAAGTATCTACTGCAGCTGATGGTAACATATATTGTCTTCCTAACTATAAAAACGATGATCCAAAAAGAACATATATTTACAGAAAAGATTTGCTGGAAGAAATGGGATTGGGAATTCCGGAAACAATGGACGATTTTTTCACTGCTCTACGTACCGCAAAGGAAAAATATGAAGATATGATTCCTTTTATGACCAGGAGGGGAAAAAATGGAGCTGTATTAAATGAAATATCAGCAGCTTATGATTGTTATGCAGAACCTTCAAATATCATCGTCATAGAAGATGAGAAGGCCACGATTGGTGTTAAAAATCCAATGGCTAAAAAATTGGTTTCGGATTTTCGAATCCTTTACCAAGAAGAATTAATGAATCAGAATTATATTTTGGGCGATGCGAACTATTGGGAAGAAAAGTTATTGACAGGAAAAGCGCTGTGTACTTTCGATGATCATGGTAGAACAGGAAGGTTCAATGATAGCAATGCTGCAGCTGAAAAACCTATTGAAGGATTTATGATGACCAGAGCGATGCCGCCTATACCAGAGGGTGGATCAGGAAACCAACAAAAATTGGATTATCTTGAAGTCTGGGTAACCAGTTTTAACAAGAATATTAAAAACCCTGAAATTGCGATGCAGGCTATGGACTTTTTGTACAGTGATCTCGGAATGGATTTGACACAATATGGGGTAGAAGGTATCACCTTTGAATATGCAGAAAGTGGTGCACATAATATAAACAAAGATATAGTTAAGTCTGGAGAAGCCCCCTGGGGTCCAAATGCACTTGAAAACATGTTTCATGGTTTTTATTACCCTACCTTTATCAAAAGAAATGAAAAAAGGTTAGTTGATACGATGCAGAATGCTACTCAAGACAGTTTGAATTGGCAGATAGCTTGGAAGGAATCAAATCGAACAAGACCTCCGCAGCCAGTATTTGCTTTTAACAAGGAAGAAAGTGAAATATGGGCAGATAATTATGATGCTGTAGAAAAACATTTTATTGTAAATATTGATAAGTTCATTATGGGAACTCGTTCCATGGATGAATGGGACGAGTTTATCAGCGAACTTGAAAAGCTGGGAGCTTTAGAATTGGTCAAGGTAAAACAACAACAGTATGACCGTTCAAATTAAAACTAGCTTCACTGGTAGCAGGTGCTACTTAGATTTAACAGGTAGTTGTTAGTATATCTCACACTACGTTGAATCGGTATGGTGCAATTGCCACGCAATTGATTTAAATAAATATGATGTCAGACTGTTATTTGGGTGCATAGTGATGTGTACCCAGATAGCGGTAATTTTAGAGAGGAAATATTTATGAAGACTATACGAGAATCTGGAAGCAGTATCACAAAAAAGATGACTAAAGCGAATATAACTTCAGCCTTCAGAGGATTTTTTGAAATAGTGAAAAAAGATCGTGCTCTTTTGATTATGCTACTGCCATTCTTCTTTTATTATATAGTACTAAAATATATACCAATGTACGGTGTGACAATTGCATTTAAAGATTTTTCGTTTGGAAAGGGTATTCTAGGAAGTGAGTGGGTCGGATTAAAGTATTTCATAAAATTCTTTAATGGGTATGATGCTTGGAAATTAATACGCAATACATTATTGATTAGCTTTTACAGTTTAATATTTTCATTTCCGGCACCAATTATTTTTGCGATTCTATTAAATGAATTGAAAAGTGATAAGTTTAAAAAGATTACACAAACAATTAGCTATTTACCACACTTTATTTCAACTGTTATTGTATGTGGGATGGTTTATAACTTCTTGCAGGTAGATGGAATTATCAATATCTTACTAAGCAGGGGACTGGGTATTAAACCAATACCTTTCTTGCTATTGAGTGAGTGGTTCCGGACTATTTTTATAGCAATGGGAACATGGAAAGGCTTTGGGTGGGGAGCAATAATATACCTTACCGCATTAACCGGAATAGATCCGCAGCTATATGAAGCTGCATATATGGATGGAGCAAATAGGTTTCAGCGTATTATCCATGTGACAATACCAGGTATTGTTCCTGTAATTGTAATTATGCTAATTCTGAGACTCGGAGATATTCTGGAAGTTTCCAGTGAATCAATTCTGCTCCTATACAATTCTGCCACATATGAGACTGCAGACGTTATTTCAACATATGTATACAGAAGGGGATTACTTGAAAGAAATTATAGTTTTGGAGCAGCTGTAGGTTTCTTTCAATCGTTTGTGGGTTTAATAATGGTGCTTCTTTCAAACAAGCTGGCAAGAAGATATACGGGCAGTGGCCTGTGGTAGGAGGATAAAATGCAGAAAAATTCTATTGGTTCCAGATTATTTGATATAATAAATATTTTCATTATGATATTGGTTATTATAATAACATTGTATCCATTTTTACATGTAGCATCAGTCTCAATAAGTAATATTGCAGCTGTATCATCCGGACAGGTCACTTTTTATCCTGTTGGTATTGATTTGGATGCATATAAGTTTGTGTTAAAAGATCCGCGTATTGCTACGGGATATAAAAATACAATACTGTATATGGCAGTCGGAACACTTATGCAAATGGTTGTAACTTCAATTTCTGCATATGCTTTGTCTAAAAAAGGGTTTACTTGGAGAAATATTCTTCTCATGGCTGTTACTTTTACTATGATGTTTAATGGTGGAATGATTCCTAATTATGCAATTGTAAGAAGCTTAAGAATGATTGATACTATGTGGGCTATGATTATCCCAAGACTAATTAATACTTGGTATTTGCTCATTATGAAAACATTTTTTGAGAGTTTACCGGAAAGCCTTTCAGAGTCAGCCTATTTGGATGGCGCATCTGAGTTTAAAACCTTTACTTATATTATTATGCCGTTATCGGTACCGATTTTTTTGACAATTACATTATTTTATGCAGTAGGTCATTGGAATACTTATTTCAATGCATTACTGTATCTTAACAGTGCAGATAAATACCCGCTTCAATTGGTGCTTCGGAATATTATTATTGCAGGGCAAACAGCTATGGAGAATATGTCTGAACTCGAAGAATATAGTAAGATAGCACTTATGGCCAGAAATATAAGAGCTGCAACAATAATGGTTGCAACAATCCCAATAATATGTATTTATCCGTTTATACAAAAGTACTTTACGCAAGGTGTAATGATTGGTGCCATTAAGGGGTAGCGGGTAGGCTTTCTTGTGAAGTCAGTCATGAGTAAGTGGTAATGATATAAAACCACAGAAAGAACTAATTGGAAGCTACGCCTGTTGAGATAATAGGTTACGAGGTCAAAAAGAAGCAGGAAACTCTAATTGTGAATTTGGAAGCCCTACGACTTTAAGTGGTTGGATATTACCTACATGTACGATAGTATAATTTCTTCATAGGAGTGGTAAATATGACGAAGCATCCCAATGTACTAATTTTATTTACTGATCAGCAAAGGTATGATACCATTCATTATGCAGGTCATGAGCACATGATAACTCCAAACTTAGATAGATTAGCGGAAGAGGGATGTCTTTATAGATTTGCTCATTCCACAAATCCAGTGTGCATGCCTGCACGACATGACTTAATGACAGGACTTTCTGGGCGAGCTCATGGATATTTCGAAAATGGGCCTAAACCTATTAAAGACTATAGTATTCCTACATTGCCAAGAATCTTTTCTGAAAATGGATATAGAACTGCAGCTATTGGGAAGATGCATTTTTGTCCAAAAAGAATGCATCATGGATTTGATGAAATGTACCTAATGGAAGAACTTCCAAAATCAAGACAGATAGATCAATATGCACAATTCTTAAAAGAGAATGGATTAGTGCAGTTGCAGAACATTCATGGTGTACGTCCTCATATATACCATTTGCCTCAGAATGCACTTATGGAAGAAAAATATCATGGTTCCACTTGGGTTGCTGATAAGGTTATAGAGTGGTTGGAGAATAATCAGGAAAATCCATTTTTTTTGATTGCAGGATGGATACACCCTCATCCGCCGTGGGGACTACCGCCTGAATATCAATCCTTGTATAAGGAAAAAAATATTCCGGAACCAATACCGTTATCAAGAGAATTTCCTTTCAGGAAGCAAAAAAGTAATTGGTATGGGGATTGGGACACTGAAGAAGAGAAACGCAATATCAGGAAAGCTTACTTTGGTGCAGTTACTATGACTGAACACAACATAGGCAGGGTATTGGATTATCTTAAGGAGAAGGGAACAATTGATGATACTTTAATCATCTTCACATCCGACCATGGAGAAATGCTCCAGGACAAAGGGTTATATACAAAATCGCTCCCATATGAAAGCAGCGTAAGGATTCCTATGATTGTAAGATATCCTGAAAGTTTTGAGCCGGGTATTACAAAAGATGACTTTGTTGATTTGTTTGATGTGTTACCTACATGCTTGGATGTATGTGGATTATCTTATGCTGATGATAAGCAAAAGCTTGCTGGAAATTCCCTGTGCAATGAGGAAATTGTGAGGTCTAGGAAATATCAAACAGCTTCTTTTGGAACCGGTAAAAAACGCTGGGTTATGGTACGCGAAGAGCGATATAAGTATATATATTGGTATAATGGCGGAACAGAAGAGATGTATGATATGAAAAATGATCCACAGGAAATTAATAATATCTTAAGGTGTGAAAACTATCCGCTACAGATATACAATGAACTAAAAACAAGAGCTATAGAATATGAAAAGGAATGGGGACCTGAAGAATGTATTCAAAATAACAATATGGTAGAGTTGGAAAGTGAGCTATTTGTTGTACATAAAGGTTCAAAATTCCCTGCGGGATCTAATAGTCAGTTTCAGTATTTTGATGAACGTACTCCAGATGAAAGAGGAGAACAGTTTTTAAAAGAAATTGAATCTGCATATTATAATGAGCTAAGCTGCAATAAATGTCTTAATGAAGTTAATAATGAAAAAAAGTGGAGAGAGAATTTTCAAGGTAACTGGAAGAAGTTTGGGGGAAATGTAAAATTTGAGAATAAGCTATTTAAATAGGCTTATAGGAGGGATATCTATGATATTAAAAAAAGTTGTATCGACAGTGATAATAGTGTGTTTGCTTTTGACTTTGTTGTTTAATGTAAGCGCTCTTTCAGAAAAAACAACAGAAGATTTTTTTCCTGCTTTTCCGGGAGCGGAAGGATACGGTGCCAAAACAGCAGGAGGGCGTTCCTTTGCAAATCCGGAATATCCTAATCAGAAGGCAGTAGTGCTTCATGTAACGAATTTAAATGATTCAGGTTCTGGAAGCTTTCGTGACTGTGTAACAAGAGACTTGCCAAATAATGCTCCGCGCTATGTGGTTTTTGATGTTGGTGGGACAATACAACTGGAATCGTCGATTATCATTACAAAACCTTTTATCACTATAGCAGGTCAAACAGCGCCGGGAGATGGAATCTGTTTCATCAAATGGGATCTCGGAGTTCAGACTCATGATGTTATTATCCGCGGGATTCGCGTGCGGCCAGGAGATGCATCTGGTCCATCATCCGATAATGTAGCTACTTTTAACGGTCCGGATGGAATAAAGATTCAAGGAAAAAACAAACCGGAATGGGATGATGTTTATAATATCATTTATGACCATTGCTCCATTAGCTGGAGTATGGATGAGAATATTTCACTGTGGTATTCTCCTCTATCTGACATAACCATACAATACTGCATTTCCAGTGAGGGGTTAAGCAACTCCTATCATAAGGAGAATTATCAGCTTCAATCGCATAGTATGGGAGTAATAGTCGGACCTAACACAAGAAAGCTATCTCTTCATCATAATATTTTTGCTACAAATAATAATCGAAACCCAAGAATAGCGGAAGGTACCGAGGTTGAGTTAATAAACAATGTAATTTACAACTGGGGCGCAGACGGAACACAAATTGCTTCTTCGGGACCGGAACCCAGTATTACAAATATTATTAATAATTATTACAAAGGCGGACCGGAGACAGGTAAAAATAATATGGGTATGACCATTTATATGCTGGCCGAGGGAAGCCGTGTTTATGCAAGTGGAAATGTAGGTCCAGGTGAATATGAAAATATTAGCGACCAGTGGAACCTTGTCACAGGTACTGTACAATATCGTACCTATTTGCCGGCAGTTGTTCCGTCAGGCATTACAACTCAGAGTGCAAAATCCGCTTATGAGACTGTTTTGAACAATGCTGGGTGCATTGCTCCTAAAAGAGACTTTACAGATGAACGCATTATAAAAGATATTACTAATGGAACTGGCAATAAGGTAGACTATCAGCTAAATGAAAAGGGAGAAAAAGGATATCCTATCTATGTTGATGGAGAAAAGCTTTTAGATACTGATGATGACGGAATTCCTGATGAGTGGGAAAAGAAAAAAGGATTGAATCCTAATGTTCTTGATTCTACTGAACTTGCCCCGAGCGGATATATGTGGATCGAAGAGTATGCCAATTCCTTAATCCCCATGTCAGCTTATTCTTCGGAAGATGCAGTTGTGTATGCTAATGACCCAGTAGAATATAAAGGTTTGACCAGCCAAAATGTATACATCAATGTTGATAAAGAAAAACAGGAACATTTTGACAAGGCTGTTATTATCGGAGGCAGGACTATGGTTTCGCCTTTTGAGCTCTTTGAAAAACTGGGTGCAGTTGTTCAATGGAACACCGGAAGTAATACAATAAGCATCAGTAAGAAGAACAGGTCGGTACAAGTATTTTTGAAAGAAGAATATGCCATAGTTGATGGCGATAAGAGGGTACTGGATGTGTCGGCTAAGATAGTAAACGGCAGACCAATGGTGCCACTTAGATTTGTTTGCGAGGCTTTAGAGCTAGCAGTAGAATGGGATGAAAAGAGTAGAACTGTGAATATATCTACTGATGACTGGGCTTTGTCAGATGAACTCCCTTCGGGCTTTCCATATGACATATTGCCTACTGATGATGTGTATGTCAGAGATGGAAATAATGCAGACAATAATTATGCAAAGGAAAGCACAGTTGTTGTAAAAGAAGGAGGAGACGGCTATAAAAGGCTTGGTTACATGAAATTTGATCTTAGCAGTCTATCAGCAGAAAGCTTATTGATGGCCAGGGTCAAGCTATTTGTAAATGATCTTCAAGGAGGAGGACCGGTTACAGTAAAGATTTATGCTGTAGAGGATGACAACTGGAATGAAAATGAGATCACGTGGAACACAAAAAAAGATTTTGGAAAAAAGATTGCAGAGGTTAACATAAAGGAAGAAAATACTGGGATAATCATTGATGTTACTGAGTATATGCTAGAGCAAATACAAAAAGACAAAACCGCAACAATTGGTATTATGGGGTCAGTTGAAGAAAACCTGTCGGCAACTTTTAACAGTAAGGAAAGAGATAATGCATCTCTGCTGGAGATTGTAAGCACTATAGAAATTCCTTCATTAGCGCCGATGCCTGTTGTTGAAGAAGTGCCGGAAATTACAGCCCATGCCAATGTAAATTTAAAGGATACTACTGTGATCCAAGCCGAAGATACGACTATCAAGTTGGGCGGATTTGAAAAACAGCATCAGGGATTCACAGGTATCGGATATGTCAATTATAACAATGTAGTTGGAAGCAGTATAGAATGGACAGTCAAAGCACTTGATAAGGGCAGCTATTATTTGACCCTTGTATATGCAAATGGCGGTACTGATGACCGGCCAATGGATATACAGGTAAATGGACAAACGCTCCATAGTTCTGTCAAATTTCCCAGCAATGGAGGTTGGACAGGATGGAATCCCCTTGGTATGTGGATAGATCTTGAGGCAGGTTATAATATAATACGGGCGGTTGCTATATCAGAGGGTGGCGGGCCTAATGTTGATATGGTTATTATGTCTGCTGATGAAAAAGCAGCTGCAGAAGTTTTTATCCCGGTTATTGAGCCAACACCTATACCAACACCTGTACCAACACCTACACCTCCTCTTGTGCCCCCAACTGGCGATGCTGCAGAGGATATATACTATATAGAGGCTCTTGCGGACACATACATCCGAGGAGGAGAGCATATGGATTTAAGCTTCGGTGCTGATGCTATAATCGACATTAAGGAAGGACCGGATGATAAGTATAAACGGCATGCGTATTACAAATTTGATTTGAGCAGCTTATCTTCGAATGAGTGCAGCAGCGCAGTTTTCACGGTGAATGTAAACAAGCTACAAAAAGGAGGTCCTTGTACGGCGGTTGTATACGGCATAGAAAATGACAACTGGGAAGAAGCAGATTTAACTTGGAGCAATGCACCTAAGCTGGGAGAAAAAATTGCTGATGCAGTGTTTGCTGCCGAAGGAAAAGCCGAGATAGATCTTACCGATTATGTAAACAGCCAGCTTGCGGGAGATAAGATAGTATCTTTCTGTATAAAAGGCATCCTTGAAGAAAATCTTACCATCACATTGGACTCAAAGGAAGGAGTAGCTAAACCTTCGCTTGAAGTGGTAACAAAAAAGCCCGTTCCTGTGAGTGGAGCATACTATATAGAGCCCGCAAGTGACACATACGTTCAAGGCGGAGATAACATGGATGTTAACTTCGGGGTAGTGAAGTTGTTAGAAATTAAAGAAGGTGCAGAGGATAAGTACAAACGGCATGCATACTATCAATTTGATTTGAGTTCATTGAGTCAAAAAGAATGCAGCAGTGCAATATTTACAGTAAATGTAATTGATTTGCAAAAAGGAGGACCGTGTACGGTATTACTCTACAGTGTTGAAGATGATAATTGGGAAGAAACTGCACTGACATGGAATACGAAGCCAGCGGTGGGAGAAGAATTAGTCTCATTTGTATTAACCGATAAGGGAAAAGCCGACATTGATATTACGGATTATATAAATCAGGAACTGGCCGGTGACAAATTAGCATCCTTCTGTATAAAAGGGCTTAGGGAAGAAAACCTGACGATTAAATTGGATACAAAAGAAGGGAGCGTAAAACCAATGCTTGAAGTGTCAATGGGACAACTGTCTAAGTGAAATCCGTTTTATAGAGGGTATGAAAAAGGTAAAGCTTGTATCTAGTGAACCTGATTGATACTGTCATAATAAAGGGCATTATCCTTTGTGATAGTGCCCTTTTATAAGAAAAGAAGTGTAAATTTAACAATTAACTTATTACAGACGGGAGAATAAAAATGTGTAAGGAGCAACGGAAGCTTATTTTGAAAGAAAAAAAAGACGGGCTAAGCTGGAATACGGACCATGTTGTTCTATCGGCATCCTTTGGTGTCGATTTGGCAATTGTTTCGCAGCGGGAAGAGTTTGAATGTGTTTCCTCCGATTCATGGACATTTTTAAGCCGTGAAAAAAAAGAATGCGATGATAGGATTGATGACAGCGATACATTGATTGCAGATACTTTCTTTTTAGAGGATATATATATAGTTAGGGAAGTTTGCTTTAACAGAAATGATATTTCTGATTTTAGAATAAGGCTAATAATAAGCAATAAAGGCAGCAGGGAAATTAAATTAAAAAAGCTGATTCCTCTTTTGGTCAAGGGGGCGCAAAATCTTTTGATTGGAGACCGGCAGGCAGGAGAATGGGCTTTTTACCGGCAGGGGCGGGATAAGAACAACATGCCCTCTGTTTGTATTCTCGGCAGGAAGGATGATGCATATAAAGATGCACTATCCGGCATGAACGAAAGCGGACAAGGTCTTGACAGCATAGATGAAAATTTGCCGGATGTTCTTGTTAGCGATGAGCTTACAATAATAAAGGGCAACAGTGGAAATGGACCGGGAAGTCTGTTGGTAGGCTTTTTAACAGGGGCTGATCAACTGGTGGAATGCACTCTCGAAACAGAAAGGGTGACAAATCAATTTATTAAGCTTTCGGCAGCATGCTTTATGGACGGCATAATTTTAGGGCCGGGGCAATCACGCGCAAGCGAATGGATACGGCTGGATGCCAGAGAGGATACATTTTTCGCAATAGAAGCATATGCGAAAACAAAAGCAAAGATTTACGGAGCCAGGAAATCAAAAACTCCTCCGTCTGTATATAGTACATGGTCATATTATGGGGGAACTGTTACATATGAGGATATTTCTACAAATATAAAAGCTTTAACCGACAATAAAATTAAAGCTGATGTCTTTCAGATTGATGGCGGATGGCGTGAAGATGCCGGTGATTGGGAGCCTAACCACAAATTTCCTATGGGTATGAAGGTCGTTGCAGAGGAAATAAAAAAAGCAGGCTTTGTTCCTGGAATTTGGACATCTCCTTTTCTTACAGGTAAGAAATCCAAGCTGACGGAGGAAAAACCTGATTGGCTACTTAGAAAAAGTAACGGTGAGCCAGTTGACTTTTTTACGGGTAAAAGCGATTATTATGTGCTTGATATAACCCATCCGGAGGTTTTAAAATGGTTTGAAAGCTTGTATCAAAAGCTTACTCATGAATGGGGATATACCTATCATAAGCTTGATTTTACCAGGGCGGCAATTAACAAATCTGATTATGAATATTATGATAAGAGCCTAACAAGGGCACAGGCATATAGAAATGCTGTAAAAACGATTAGAAGAGGAATGGGTGAAGAAGCGTATGTTGTAATGTGCGGAGGATTATACGATCCGATAGTTGGATTGGTTGATGCACAACGTTCAGGCTCGGATGTTGTCAGTATGTGGGATAGACCTGAGGATCAAAAAAGAGGTAAAATGGCACCCTTTACAATAAAGCAGAACCTCTTGCGGTATTGGATGAATGAGCTGTGGGATAATGACCCTGATTCGCTCATGGTAAGAAGAAGAAAAGAGAGGTTCAGAGAATTACACTTAAGCTTGGGATTGTTAAATGATGAGGAAGTGAAAGTAACAGCTTTAAATCAATACTTAGGTGGCGGGATAATTTGCTTCACCGAACCGATGCACGAGATAGAAGCGGACAGAATGGGGCTTTTGAGACATGTCATACCTTCTATGGGTCAGACTGCTATACCCCGTGACATGTTTTTGGGCAATAGATTTCCTGAGATCATTGATATGGAAGTGGAACCACTTGCTGTAAGCATGGGTAAATGGCATACGGTTGCTGTTGTTAACTGGGAGGATCATCCTAAGGATATGAGTGTTTTGTTGGATGAGGAGTTGGTTGGAGAGTATATTGAAAAGGACAAAAAGTATAGTATATCAGAATTTTGGAGTGGAGACATATTTAAAGGAGTAGGTTACAAAGAAGAAATAACCTTGGGAGAGATACCGGCACATTCTGCGGTACTTCTTAGAATAGCTTTGGAAGAAGATGATATTCCAATGTTATTATATGCAAATGGACATTTCTCCATGGGAGGAAGAGAAATCGTAAAGTGGGATTATACGGGCAGGAGCTTGGAAATTCGTGTGAACTGGGATTGGGATTATCCGGTTGAATTTATTATTCAAGCGCCTCAAGGGAAGAAATGGATTAGTGATATGCCCTATTGCTTTATCGATGAAAGCAAAAAGGAAATAGTAAAGGTTCATCTTGAAAAAAGGTATAATGGGATGGTTTCTTTGAAGTTACTGTAACTTTTTTTGCGATTCCGCCCTATAAAAGAAGATAATATGCTGCGTGCACGAAAAAGAGGAGTGGATTTAATGAGTGAATTGTGGTATAAAGCTGGCCAATATAATCCTGTGGATATTGAGATTAAAGGGAGTTGTTGTGTAGAAAACCCATACTATGCTGATGTTACAGGCAGCTTTCAGGGACCTTGCGGCAAATCTATTTCGGTTCCGGGTTTTTATGATGGTGATGGTATATGGAAAGTCCGATTTTCTCCATTAAGCACAGGTCTATGGAAATATACCATATCATCGCCACACATTTTAATAGAGCAACCATACGGATACATTCAATGTATAGAAAACGAAAACGTAAATATTCATGGGGGTCTTGAGATTAACCCTGAAAATCCTTATCATTTTGAATATGAGGATGGTACAAAATACTTTCTGTTAGGTTATGAATGTAATTGGTTGTGGGCATTAGGGTTTGATGACAAAAATGTTCAAAAGGTTAAGGAATTTATTAAACAAATAAAATCCTATAGCTTTAACCATATCTTTATAAACCTTTATGCTCATGATACATCATGGTGTAATGGTGTTACCTCTATTAAGGATTATGGTCCGCCGAAGCACTATCTGTGGGAAGGAACAAATGAAAATCCTGAGTTTGGATACTTAAACATGGCGTTTTTCCGCAATTTGGATAGAGTGGTAAAATGCCTGATGGAAGAGGGGATTATAGCCCATTTATATTTTAAGGCATATAATAAAAAAGTAAATTGGCCTTTAAAATATTCAGTTGAAGAAGAACTGTATTTTAAGTATATTGCATCAAGATACCAAGCATTTTCTAACATAGTTTGGGACTTCTCTAAAGAAGCCTTTCATGAGACCGATAAGGAGTATATAAAAAGCAGAATCAATCTTGTTAAAGAATGTGATGCCTATCATAGACTTTTTACAATACATGATGACAGATATTACAGCAGTAATGAAAAATATAATGAAAGCATAGATTTTATCACCCTGCAGCAGCATAGTGATTTTTACACATCTATCCTTCTGGAAAGACAAAAGAGGAAATGGCCTGTTCTAAATGCCGAATTTGGGTATGAACCAGGTCCTTTAGGAAGTGATGACTTAACTTATCAAGTAGGTCATAGCCCTGAAGAAATTATAAGACGAGCATACCATATTGTAATGGCAGGTGGTTACCCAGGTTACTATTATACCTATACTGCATGGGATGTTATTGATTATAGTTATATTCCCAAAGGATATGCTTATTTAAAAATTTTATATGATATTTTTACTTCGGTTAACTGGTGGGAGTTTGAGCCCCATCCCGAGGTGTGTTGCTGGCACGGAAAATGCTTGGCTCGACTAGAAAAAGAATACCTTGCATATTTTGAAGCAAATGAAACGTGTGTGCTTAATTTATGGACTAAGAACACAAAGTTTAAAACAATTTGGATCAATGCTTTTACAGGAGAAAAACTTGATGAGAATCTGGTGAAACCTAAAGTTCACCCTGATTCGCCGCAGCTTTATATATTTAGAAGCCCGTTTGATAATGCCCCAGGAATACTGCATATATTAATGGAATAGGGTTACAAAGGTTGCGGTTCAAATATCATCCCAATTTTGAGTATTGTTATTCCAAATACGCGGTGTTTTATCTTGTAGGGCAAATGGATAAATAAATTTAATCAGGTATGAATAAACATCTTTAAAAAGGGGTTTATCTTCAATCCCTTTCAACTTATTATAGGCATGCTTTACATCATCATGGCGGGAGTACAGTTCCGTAAATCCGCCAACAATGGCGGATTTGCTTTGAAGCAAATCATGTATTTCTACCGTTTGCACTTCTAAACAATGTGCAAGTGCGTAAACATCAATTAAATCTTTTGCTCTCCGAAACAGGACAGGTTTTGATAGTACAGTGATTTTATCAGCTAGTATTTCATTTGGCAAAACTCCTTTAATACCAATTTTGCCATAATAATAAACCCTACTTCCAAAGACAGGTTTTATGGAAATATCCATCGACATGACTTCTTCATCCATAGTTTTCACTCGTATAGAGATACCTGCTGATTTATTTTCCCCATATTCCCTGATTGCGACTGCATGGAAATGCTCCTGCATATCCCCAAGTGACTGCTGTATCGTGTTTACTAAACCATCCATGGATGGTGGCGTATCTAGCCAATTTGCGTCGATATCAATTGTAGGTCTGTTAAGCAGGACAAATCTGTGTTCCGCTAAGATGAGTTTAGTGATTAAAGCGCCTTTGAAAACAATGGGGATACCAGCTTCGGAGATGTTTCCTAATACTTGGTACATGAGATGTTCGTGTTTGTTCATTGCTACACCTCATTGTAATATTCAATTGCCCAGTCCTTGATTGAATTAAATCGTTCCATGTTTTCAGGCTTAATGAAAAGCCTGTCAAAGCTCTTTTCGTTTGTATAATAAAACCGGCTCAGCCCCTCGACAAGAGATTGTTCGTCTATGTTATCAAAATCCTCAAGCATATCATTGACAGTTTGAATGACTGAAGTACAGATCACATTACCAAAACGGACAGTATCTATACCGCTAAAAGTGTCTACCAAATAATAGCTGATATTTTCAAACGGCGCTGGTTGTTTGGCATAAACATCAATCTTCTTTTCATTTAAATACCCACCAAAAAGCTGTAAATGCTCCAGCGCAGACGTGTGCCGTAAAATCATATCTTTGCCGCCGATAACAGCCCTATGCCATTCTCTTGTTGTCAAGAATTCATTTCTTGTTGCTGATGTCATGAAAGCGCACCCCAATCATTTTCCACTAAGTATGTATTCATATTTTAAACAAAAAGAGCCCAAAAGTCAATATTACCATGTATACACATTCATTTCAAAAAATGTGGGATAATTATTTACTTGTCAGAGCTGTGTATACACAGCAGGGTGAACTGGTTCCGTAAAAAATATAAGAAGAACAATCCCCGTGTGTTCATGTCTCTAAAAATTCGCTTTTGTACTGCAGCCTGTAGAGGTCATAATACATGCCTTTTTTCTCAAGCAGCTCTTGATGAGTTCCCATTTCCCTTATTGTACCCTTGTGAAGTACGATAATGTTGTCTGCATCTTGTATGGTTGATAGCCTGTGAGCTATGACAATGGTAGTTCTATTTGTGGTGATCTTTTTTAAAGCATCCTGTATAAGAAGCTCTGTTTCGGTATCAATGCTGGCGGTAGCTTCATCAAGAATTAGTATTGTAGGATCAAAGGCCAGTGCTCTTGCAAAAGCCAAAAGTTGTCTTTGACCCGAGGAAAGGGTTGAACCGCGTTCATTGACCTCATTGGCATATTTTAAAGGAAGCTTACTTATAAACTTATCAGCGTTCACATATTCTGAAACTTCTTTAATTTTCTCATCAGTTATCTCAGATTCATTCAGTCTGATATTTTCTCTTATGTTTCCACTGAAGAGAAAAACGTCCTGAAGAACTACTGCAACATTTTTTCTGAGACTTTCCTTTTTTATTTCTTTAATATCAATTCCATCAATCAAAATTTGCCCCTTTTGTATTTCATAAAAACGACCGATGAGGTTTATTATTGAAGTTTTCCCAGCTCCGGTAGCACCTACTATAGCTACGGTTTCACCCGCTGGAACTTTAAAGCTTACATTCTTTAACACCCATTCCCCTTCGTTATACGCTAACCAGACGTTTTTAAAGTCAATGTCTCCGTGAATTTTGTCGGGATCAAGCAATTTTGTCCCTTCATCTTCTTCAACAGGAGCATCTAGTACCATGAAAATTCGCTCGGAAGATGCCATAGCACCCTGCAGCATATTATATTTTTGTGCAAGATCATTTATTGGTTGGAAGAACAGACCCACGTAATTGATGAACGCATATAGCACTCCTAATTGGAGTGTATAGCCAATCACTCTTATACCACCGTACCATAGGACCAGTGCTATAGTAAAATAGGCAATCATTTCAATTGCAGGTCTGAAGATACCGAATACTACGATCTCTCCCATGCTCGCATCAAAATAGTCTTTGTTTATTCCACTAAACTCTTTAAGTTTTTCCTTTTCCCTGTTAAAAATCTGAATGATTCGCATACCCGAAATATTTTCAGCAAGTGAAGCATTGATTCTAGCCAGAGTAGTTCTTACTCGTCTATATATTCTTCTTGCTCTAACTCTAAAGTATATCGAAACTGCAAATACAACTGGCATAACTGCTAAACTTATAAGTGCTAAAGATATGTTCATTTTAAACATAACAATAATTATGCCAACCAGCATGAAGATATCTTTCAAAAGAGTGGTAAGCACATTGGTGTACATATCATTTAAAGTTTCAGTGTCATTTGTCACCCTGGTAACCAGTCTTCCAATTGGATTTTTATCAAAAAAACTAAGAGGCATTTTTTGAATATGGGAAAATATCTCTTGCCGGATATTAAAAATTATTGTCTGACCTGCATAGCCTAATATATTTAGCTGCAGGTAGTTAAGTATAAATCCAACTATAATGGCAGTTATAAACAGTATTCCTATTACACTTACAGCGTTTATGTCATTGCTTCTAAAAACTTTCACATCACCACTTGAAAGAGCTTTGGCAGGATAGTCTTCACCATTAATGGAATATACATATTCAAAGTCATTTTCTGTGTTGTCAGCTTTTGAAAAGTCTCCTCCAATCTCTTGATTTTCTGACAGACCTTTTATAAGATATGCTTGTTTTCCTGCATATACAATAGAGAAAACCTTATCCTGTGGAATGTTTTCGGGAATTATGCTTACCCTTTTATATAGTATTCCGTTAAAGGCGATGCCCTCTTCTTCTGAAGTTAAATCATAGGCGATCATCGGCTTTGTATAAGCATTTATATAATCATCAATCGCAATCTTGGTAAGGTATGGTCTTGCAAGATCAATTAATGTTGAACAAAGCATCAGTATAATTGCAATCAAGAAGTATTTCCAGTATACTTTTGCATAGGTTAGAAGTCTTCGCATTAACTTAGAATCATACGCTTTACCCAGTATATCTTCTTCAATATTATGATTTGTGCTGTCTGCCAAAACTATTCCACCCTTTCCAACTGTTCCTTTAAAAGTTGTTTTTGATACAAATCGTAGTATATATTTCTTTGCTCAATAAGCGTACCATGGGTTCCGCGTTCAGCGATTTCTCCATTATCAAGCACAATAATTTCATCAGCATCTTTTATAGTGGAAATCCTGTGGGAGATTATTATACTGGTTCTACTACTAAGCTTGCTCTTAAGCTTTTTTAATATCTGCTCTTCAGTATAAGTATCAACTGCAGAAAGGCAGTCATCAAGGATCAGGATTTTAGGATTACGGTTTAGAGCCCTTGCGATGGCTATCCTCTGCTTTTGCCCGCCTGACAGGGTGACCCCTCTTTCGCCCACAGCTGTTTTAAATCCTGCAGGAAATTCCATTATGTTATCGTATATCATTGAAGTTCTTGCGGCGTTTTCTATGTTTTCGGTACTATTACCCGCAAAGAAGTCTATGTTTTCACCAATGGTAGAGGAAAAAAGAAAGGTATCCTGTGGCACATAACCGATATTGCTTCTAAGCACACTAAGGGGGATTTTATTTATATCCACTCCGTCAATAAGAAGGCTTCCAGATTGAGTATTATACAACCTTAGAACAAGATTAGCCAAGGTTGTTTTTCCGCTTCCTGTGCGTCCAACAATTGCCAAGGTCTTACCCTCTTCAATGGTAATATTTATATTATTAAGAGTTTTCGTGTCACTTCCTGGATATGAAAAGGAAAGGTTTCGAAAAACGATACATCCCTTAATGTTTTTAATATTCGGGTCAGCATTTTCATCTGTGACTTCAGGTTTCTCATTAAGTATTTTATTAATTCTGTCTATTGATACAGAGCCTCTTTGAAACATGCTAGTTATCCAGCCTATTGAGGCGATAGGCCATACCAGCATGGCAAGGTAGCCAGTAAATGCAACAAAATCACCCAGCGAAATCTCAGCATAAATAACCATAATTCCACCGCGCCAAAGTGCAATTGCAGTGGATAATGCTGAAATTCCCATTACGAATGGATTAAGAAGTCTCATTACCCTGATAAGACGAAGATTCATTTCCTTATTGTGATTATTCACCTTTTCAAACTTCTTAATTTCTTTTAACTCTTGGGCAAAGGATTTTACTACTCTTATACCTGAGAAGTTCTCACGAGCGGTTTCAGTCAGATGTGAAAAGGCTTCCTGCATATTACGAAAACGAGAATGCATTTCTTTTACCATAAATACGATGGTTAAACCAAGGATCACAAGTGGAGAAATGGAAATAAGACTGAGCTTCGCTCCGACGGTGACAAACATCATAATTATAGCTATTACCGGGACAACCGCGCTATCTACAAGCATTGTAACACCTATTCCTGCAGCATGGCTTATTTGAGATATGTCATTAGTAGCATGAGCCATCAGATCGCCGGTTTTATGGTTATTATAATAATTGAGTGACAGTTTTTGCAGATGATCATAAAAACGCATTCTTAGCTTGCGTTCAATGTTTTTTGATGCTCCGAGAACAAGGTATCGCCATAAAAATCGAAAAACTGCTATTCCTACCGCTAAAAAGCATACAAGAAGGATATACTTGAAAAGCCCCGACTTCCCGATATTTCTATTTCTGAGAAGGTCGGTAATCGTGCCATACAACCGTGGCAAAGCAAGCTGAGCAGCATCGGTGATCAAAAGTGCAAGTATACCAAAAAAATATCTCCATTTATTTTCAAGTATTATATCGCCAATATGACGGAACTTTTTCATGAGTGACTCCCCTTGCCGACCTTTTGAAAAACTTAGCAAATTTATGTTTTTAATTTAGCTCTATTAATAATACCTGTTAAAATGGTTAATTGCAATATACTTCTAGTCAAAAAGTTACTCCAGCAAATCCATTTTAATCAATGTCCCGTTAAACTCATTTACACAAGACACATCATGTGTGACCAACACAACTGTTTTGCTTTTAGTGTTTGCTTTTATATACTCTATTACAACATTCTTAATTTCAACATCCAGTCCTTTAAATGGTTCATCAAGGAACAAAATATCACTTTTTGCTAGTATTGCGCGAACAATCGCAACTCTACGTCGCATTCCACCACTTAGCTGGCTTACAGGCAAATGAATACTGTTTTTGGTGATCCCGATGCTTCTAAAATGCTCGATTATTACTTTCGTATCTATGTCCTTAGAAGAAACCATGCGTACATTAGACACTGCACTAAACGACTCACAAAGGCGATCCTCCTGAAAAACAGCACTTTTATTTTCAGGAACGCCGGTGATTGTTCCTCTGTCAGGTGATAAAAACCCCATAAGGATATTTAAAAGCGTTGTTTTTCCGCAGCCCGAAGGTCCCATAATTATATTGAACTGATGCTGGTATATAACCGATGAAAAATTTTGAATAACAACTTTTTTTCCAAAGCTTTTTGAAACATTGCTTAAGATTATATTCATCTAAAACTTTACCTCGATTCTTAAAAAGGTCTTCAGTACACAAGTAAAAAGCTTCTCAAATATTATACTTATAACAATGATAACTACTGACCATGCAAAAAGGTCACCCGAGTTTAAGTATACTTTTGCTTCATATAGCATTTCACCTATTGAACCTTCGGGAATACCAATTAACTCTGCAGCTATTCCTGCTTTAAATGCCATTCCGATAGATATGTTGCATGCTGACAACAAATAAGGCTTAATCTGCGGGACATAGATATAATAAAGCTTTCGCCACCAACTGACCCTAAATAAATCAGCCATTTCTAAAAGTTTAACGTTGGTACTTTTTATACCTTGCAACACATTAGTATAGACTACAGGCAAGACAATAAGAAATGAAATAAATACCGACAAGTTTTGCGAACCTAGCCAAATTAAGCACAATACAATAAACGAAGCGACAGGAGTTGACTTTATAGCTGTAATGTAAGGGAATATCGCTACTTTAAAAAAATGAAAGCGTCCTGCGATAACAGCCAAAAAAATACCCATCAGTAAGGCAAGTATAAAACCTGAAGCAACTCTTGTTATTGAAAACCAGATAATTCTCCAAAAATCTGCATTTACAAAAAGTGCTGCTAGTCTGTGAGCAACGGTAATTGGTGTTGCAAGGAGCAATGAATTTCCTATAATCATTGCTCCTAATTGCCAAACTGCGATGGCAGCTATAAATGCAAATAATTTTTCGATTTTACTGTCGTTCATAATAGAAGCCTTCTTCAGGTAGCTTTCCACCAACTGATTTTGCGTTTTGTTCATAAAGGACATTTAAATATCCCTCCATAGCAGTTTTCATTTGTGTTCCTTCCATAAAGGTAATATTGCAATAAGGAATGGCCTTTTTTGCAACATCAGCATTTACAATATTAAACTTTTCAACAAGTGTTGCACCTTCTGCAATATTTGTATTTATAAACTCGGTTGAAGACTTGTATTCATCCAGAAAATCACTAATTTCTTTTGGGTGCTCACCTGCAAAATCGCTCCTCACAACCAGCACACCGGTTATCATTAAGCTCTGGTGACCAAGATTTGCCCATTCTTGATTAAGGTCTACAACTATATTTAAATCTTGAAGTTTTGATTGTGCTACAGTAACATAAGGCTGAGGCAGCATTGCAATTCCGCTTTCAGCCTGTGAAAGCAGAGCTACAACTTCTGTGGGTTCGGATTTCCATTCCAGTTTGACATCCTTGTCTGGATCAATTCCATTTTCCTTTAAAAGATAGCGCAAGTTATATTCAGGAGTGGAGCCTTTCCCTGTGCAATATATGGTTTGACCCCGCAAATCTTCAATTGAGTCTACAGTATCACCTTTTTCGACGATATAAAGCACACCTAAAGTATTAACTGCTAAAACCTTAATACTACCGTTTGTATTGTTATATAAAACGGAGGCAAGGTTTGCAGGCACTGCAGCGATATCCAGTTCACCCTGTATAAGTTTAGGAGTAACCTCATCAGCGGAACCATGGATAGAGAATGAATAATCATTGGCAGCTTTATTCTGCTCTGCCTGATCCAATAAATGCACAAGTCCCATAGACGTAGGACCTTTGAGCCCGGCAATGCGTATTTGTAAAGCTTCTTTTTCCTGCGAGGAGGTTTCCGGTTTTTCAGAGCTTGTTTCACTTTGGCCTGTGCCTGTGCCTAGTTGACATGCCGTCAATGCTAAAAATACAGCAATAAGTACAATTAAAATACCAATTCTTTTTTTCATAAATAATTGACCTTCTTTCAATATAATTTTAATACAACGATTGATACCCAAAAAGTCGCAAAATACTTTGTGATTGCAGAGTTATAATCATATTCTTAATTTTTCTCACACTTTACACAGCACTTTTCATCACTAACATTGATAATTCCATTAAGCTTACGTCTTAGACGTCACAGTTTTAATACTGACTCCTTTAATCATGCCTAGTTTTCCCGAAAGGGAACTGGTTATGTCTCCTGTAGCTTCAATAACAATACATATAATTGAGATACCTCTTTCTCTGTAGGGGATTCCCATTCGCCCGATAATATAGCTACCGAACTGATGTAATAGCTCGTTTATTTCTCCGGACATTGAAGTGTCCTCTACAATAATGCTGATAATCGAAATTTTTTTATCCATAATTATACGCCTTTCTGCATAAGCTAAGTGTTCCCAGACATCACTTATACCCTTAATCACTCTAAATAAACCCTAAAGGAATCCATAATAAAAAATCCACGCTCATAAGGCGTGGAAATATAATGTACGCATCATTATCCCTCGCCTTTCTATCCGGGACGTACCCAGATAAGTCAGAACGAAACTTTCAAATATAATATTATCATATTGTTATTTATTTATCAATATGATTTTTTAGTTACAAAATGTCTATTCAGAGGTAGCTTTTTTTTCATGAAGAATCATCTCCAATACTGCAATACAGCTTCAGCAATGAAAACAATCAATTTAAAATGCCTTCTCGTTAAGTAATTCCGTGAACTCACTTGCGTTCAAACAGCACGGACATTACTAAACTCTAAGGCATTTTAAATTGTGTTTTCCTAAGCCTCGCTGTAACTAGCCGTATTAGAGATGATTCTTCATTTAATATGTTTGAGCTACCTCTGAATAGACACGTTACAAAATATTACAAAAAATTTATTTGAAAAATCTGTTTACAAAAACGAAAATTTATGTAATTATATTTGTAGGAAAAGAAATCTTTAAACTCGGTACAGAGATGCCGGTAAGATTGAACATATTTAATAACTTAATGGGTTCTTTTACCAAGTTATTAATGGAACAGTCTTGCTGAATGCAAGATTTTTTTATGATTTTTTTTCCTCCTAATAAAATACATAAAACAGGGGGTTTTATTATGTCAACCAAAAAAGAAGTATTGGGTTACTTACCCGATGAAAGACCGCCATTTTTCGAACTTATTCTCTTTGCACTTCAACAAATTGTTGTAATGTTTCCAGCCACAGTACTTGTAGCTTTAATTACTGGTTTTCATGTTTCAACTACAATATTTGCAAGTGGGCTGGCTACATTGTGCTTTATTCTTGTTACAGGGAAGAAGCTACCTTTGTATTATGGATCCAGTTTCTCATATATTGCTGCAATAGCCTCTATAATGAGTGCGGAAGCCTTTGCAGGCCTTTCTCTGAATGAAAGAATTTCAATAGCACAATTTGGTATTGTAATGTCAGGTTTTGTATCAATTGCTGCAGGCTATATTATTAAAAAGAGTGGCAGGGAGCTTATCGACAAAGTTCTTCCTCCAACTATTACAGGAAGCATAGCAATAATTATCGGACTATCATTAGCTGCAAACGCAATGGGTAATGCTTGTGCTATTCCTGATGGAGTTGCAGAAGGAAGTGTTGCACAAGCAACTAACTATGCATGGATAATTGCTATAATTACTTTGGTTTCAACTATACTGTATTCTGTTTATTTAAAAGGAAAACTCAGTCAGTTGCCAATTCTATTTGGACTTATGACCGGCTATCTTGCTGCGGTTGTCATAGGTTTAGCAACTGGTATACAGTTTGTAAGATTTGATACTGTTGTATCAAACAGCATACTGAACCTGCCGATTTTTACATTTCCAAAGGCTACATGGGCAGGCTTAATAGCTATAATGCCTATCGCGCTTGCGACAATTCCAGAGTCAACCGCACATGTATTTCAGCTAGATATATATGTTAATGAACTTGCTAGAAGAAAAAAATCAAAAAAGAAATACGATATTGAAGGCAACCTTGGGCTTAATCTAATAGGTGATGGAATTGGTGATATTGTTTCAGGATTTATTGGAGGACCTGCAGGAACAAACTATGGAGAAAATATCAGTACTATGGCAATTACTAAAAATTTCTCGATTTCTGTGTTAATAGCAGCCTCAATTCTTACAATGATTATTTCCTGCTTTACACCGCTTATTAATGTAGTCTATTCAATACCTACAAGTGTAATTGGTGGTCTTTCGATATATTTATTTGGTGTAATTGCAGCTCAGGGTATAACAATAATGATGGATAAGAAAGTGGACATGTTCAGTGCTAAAAATCTTGCTATTATTGCAGTTATTTTGATAGTAGGCCTTGGCGGCAGTTTCAATTTTGATGGTGGAATGATTCCTATGTTTGGAACACAGCTTCCTGCATTAGCTACAGCATCAGTTGTTGGAATAGTATTGAATTTATTGCTATCTATGGGTTCGAAAAAAGAAGAGACTGTAACCGAATAATCTTGCGTGTTCAGGTGGTACGCCGCTTAGGTGCTTTGACGGATGCGGAGCATCCGTCAAAGGGAACCCATAAGGTTCCTAGCGATAAAAAGCGGCGTAGCCACCTTTTTATTTGGTTAATGCTTGCTGTAACCTTTTAATAAGTGCAGTTGAAAAATATAAAGCGCAAGCAAATAAGACAACACATGACCCCGAAGGGATATTAAGCAAATATGAAGACCAAAGCCCTAACAGACAGACTAAAAGGGCTGATAAAACTGAAATCACCATGATGTTTTTAAGGTCAGCTGATAATAACTTAGCCGTTGCAGGCGGAGCAGTGAGAAGAGCAATAACCATAATAATCCCTGTGACTCTTATTAGCACAACAACTGTAAACGCAATTAGAATATATATCATATATTCAAGAAATTTTACAGGAATTTTGATTACCGCTGCAAATTCAGCGTCAAACATGTATGCTTTTAAAACATTGAAAAATGCTGCGGTAAAAAAGATGATTATTAAATCGAGTAAAAACATTATTACAAGATCCTGCCTTGATACTGTGAGAATGTCGCCAAACAGGTATGACGACATGTCAGGAGGGTAGCCTTTTGTAAGCGAAATAAACACCACTCCCAAAGCCATACCGGTTGACCAGAAGATGCCTGTGAGAAGATCGGTATTTGTTTTAGCTTTTCTGTTTATTACAGAAATAGCAAGGCTTGCACTTGTTGAAAACATCAAAGCCATAAGTATAGGTTCTATACCAAGCAAATACCCCAAACCAATTCCGCCGAAGGATGTATGAGCTATTCCACCGCTCATCATTACAAGCTTTTTTTCCATTATGACTGTACCAATAATGCCGCAAGTTATGCTAGTTAATATACATGCTATAAAAGCATTCTGTAAGAATGAATATTCCATCAAAGCAGCAATCATTTTGTATCCTCCTTATGTGTACCTAACACCCTGTGTGGAACTCCATGTGCAATCAGATCTATATTACATCCATATAAATGTTCGATTATATTTTTATCAAGCTCAGGTTTACCATGGTAATATAAACGTGAATTTAGACATGCGATGCTTTGTACATTGCTAGATATGACCCCCATGTCATGTGTAACCATAACTATTGTTATGGATTTACTTAGCTCTTTTAAAAGCACATGTATATCATTTTGTGCATTTGTATCTATGCTTGAAGTAGGCTCGTCCAGAAATAGAATTTTCGGATTTGAGGCAAGAGCTCTTGCAATCAGCACTCTTTGAAGTTGTCCACCTGAGAGGTTTCCTATTTGTCTTTTCCTAAGTTCGTAAAGTCCCAGTTTCTTAAGCAGATTTTTTGCAATCAGCTTATCATTATCAGTAAATTTTAGAAAAAACGGATTTTTCTTAAACATACAACCAGTAAGCACAGTATCTTGGACGTTTATTGGATAGCTTCGGTCAAAGGAGGAAAATTGAGGGACATACCCTATTGGAACTATAGAATTTTGGGGGGATTTCCCATATATCTTTACTGAACCTTGGTAAGGTTTGATGATGCCTAAAATTACCTTGAGCAATGTACTCTTTCCCCCACCGTTTGGTCCAATAATACCAATGAAATCCTTCTCCATTATTGTCAAGTTAATATTTTCTAGAGCACACACTTTATTATAAAATACACTTACGTTTTCTACTTCAATTGCTTTGCTCATTAATTTCCTCCAACTGAGTCTAAAATAGCCTGAGTTATCTTTTTCATATTATTTATATAATCAGGGGAGAGTGGGTCAAGCATAACAGTTCGTGCTCCAATTTCTTCTGCGAGAGTTTTCGACTGGCGGCTGTCCACTTCTGCCTGATAGAAAACTACTTTAATGTTTTCCTCCAAGGCAAGATCAATCAGACTTTGTAAATTTTGAGGGGTTGAGTCTTTGCCGTTTTCCTCCAGGGCATACATCTTAAGTCCATAGTCATCAGCAAAGTAGCCTAATGATGGGTGGTATATGATAAATGACTTATTGCTGACATGGCTTAGTTTATCTTCTATTTCTTGATCAAGCTCATCTAGTTCAAGCTTGAAAGATTCGGCGTTTTTTTGATAAATTTCTTTGTTTTTAGCATCAACTGTGGATAATTCAGTAGCAATGCGGTCTATCATCACCTTAACTCGCTTTGGACTGAGCCAAATATGCGGATCATGCCCTTTGTGCTCATGCCCATCATCGTGCGAATGCTCAGTTTCGTCAAAGTACCGGTGATGATAGAACTTGGCTACATCTTTTGCTAGGTCAACTATTTGAATATTTTTGTTGATGCTTCTAACCTTAGGAAGTATGTTGGATTCTTCAGTTGGCACGCCTATAGTAAAATAGATCAAGGACTTACTGAATTCTTTCATAAGCTTTGGAGTTGGTTGGTAATTAGTTGGGCTGTATCCGGGGGGGATCAGGGTTACTATATCAACAAGTTCGCCAGCTACTTTTTCTACAAAAGTTGCCTGAGGGATAATACTCACTGCAATTGTCAGTTTATCAGGCGTAGATGCAGGCTTGATATTTTCATTACACCCTGTAATACAGATAATGATCGGCAATATAAATAAATAAGCAATTATCTTTTTCTTCATAAACAAATTTCTCCTTAATATAAATACAAATGCGAACCATTTGCATCTATAAAATATATTATATTAATTAATAATCTTTGTTGTCAATACTCCCTATTTAATTAATATAACCACAAATTACTAACCATAACAACATAATTGAAAATTATAGCAAAATGACTATTTACATATGACTTTATTTATTATAAAATGATATTAAACAAGAAGTTGGACAAGTGAGGTGCTCGCTTGTTTGACAGCTCATGAATAAATTACTTTCATAAAATCCTTTCAGTCATTG
>CAYPLH010000025.1:0-55271 GCA_964411505.1 uncultured Clostridiaceae bacterium
AATGGTCTATATTTAAGTGTTTTAGAAGCACTAATTCTTATAGCAACTTTTCAGTGATAAAATACAGGGCAATCGCATGAAAAAGATCAAAAGGGTGAAATGAGCTAACAGAGTAGCGAAAAACGCGAAGAGCCAGAGCAAGTGGAAACGGCAAACATTATTTATAACGGTAATCACAACATACGGTGCAAAAAGGCGCAGCAGACCAGAGGTTGATCTGCCCCAAAGTTCGACCTGCTTTTATTAAAATATGGATATGTGAGCTATTGGCTAATACCCGGAATTACTTCAAAGAGCAGCCTGCATACTGCGTCAGGATTATTATGGTAGTATATTTGCTTTGCCCTAACAGACATATCTTTAACATCACTATCTAATTTTAACAGATTGTATATGATTTTTCTCATCAGTCCAATGTTCTCTGTAGCATGACCTTTTCTTGCCGTGCAGCAGTCTTCACGCAGCGCATCATCCAAAACCCAGTGAAGGCCATTCTCAATTGCCCAATGGTGTCTGGATAAACACGCAAATTCGTCAGCATTCATTCGCCTGCTGATGATATATGTTTCAGTTTCTACCGTAGGCTCTTCATCCATAGTTTCTCCATCTTCACCACGATGTATGACTAGTCGCTCCCTGACTGCCATGCCAACAGCAGCTACATCTGGCCATTCATCTTTGAATACACAAGAGGCGTCATTCCAGACATAATAGGTTCTGCGCTCTATCCTTGAGTTGCCTTTGTCAAGTTCTTGGTGAATTCCTAACATATCGGTGAGTGGACTCGCAATTATAATCCCTTTCTTCGCATATTCCTTGGCTACCGATGCTTCGAGCTGCTGTACGGCACTTAAAGTTACAATTCACAATGCCCTGAATCAGACAAAAAAAGTATTGTTAAACTACACACACTTTGCTATACTATATGTATGAACAAAAATAATCTAATTCATACAAGAACTTGCGTATATAATGTGAATTACCATACCTGCTTTACATCTACTGGAAAAATATAGTAATATCAGGAAGACAACTACTTAGCTTGAATCGGTATTATGACAAAAAATAGGATATTATCAGTCAATAAGCTAAATACGCAAAAGTCATACCCAGCTGCCCAATGTTTGGGAATGTAATAGTCGATTGCGAAGCTGTAGTTTACCTTGATATATCTGATGATTTACTTATGGAGCATTGTAAAAAACGTGGAGCAGGTTTTGAAGATGCAAAGAAAATGAAAGAAGTAATCGAAGGTGATTGGAATAATCATAAGGAAAAGAACGATAAAGTTTTTTATTATGTGAAAAAACTGTCGCTAACGCTAATCTTTGGACTTTGGATTATCCTGTGAACGAAATCGCAAACCGCCGTTGCTATGAAAAAGCGGGATATAAAGATACAGGCGAGCGGCGAAAACAAAGTGGTGGTGCTATTACTTTGGCTTATATGGAGAAAAAATTTCCCCGAAAAATGAAAACACTCTACATTTCAGACCTTGACGGTACATTGCTAAATAAAAATGCTGAACTGTCCGAATATACTATCGATGCCCTCAATAGTTTGATTGACAAAGGCATCCATTTTTCCGTTGCGACCGCACGAACTGCCGAGACATCTGTTCTTATTCTCGAATGCGTGGCAATCAATGTGCCGATTATCCTAATGAACGGTGTCTTGATATACGACATAGCAGCAAAGCAATATGTGAAAAAGGAAATGCTTTCAGAAGAAAAGATAGCGCAAATCCTTTTGGCGATGAAGAAGATAAAGCAAACCGGGTTGATGTACGCTCTTTCCGGGGACAAACTTATTACATATTACGAGCGTATTTACAGTGATGCCTTACGAGATTTCGTAGATGAGCGGATACGAAAATACAATAAGAAGTTTGTGCAGATTGATGACTTCGCCAACGCTGACGCCGATATTATTTATTTTTGTTATATGGATACCCGCGAAAATATCAACCGCCTTTATGATGAATTTAAATTTATAAGTGGGCTTCGCATTGAAAAATATCAAGATATTTATTCTGATGGAGATCTGTGGTATATGGAAGTGTTCAATAACACCGCTTCAAAATATAATGCCGTTCAATTCTTGCGGCAGAATTATGGTTTTAACAAAGTGATTGGCTTTGGCGACAATCTGAATGACATACCGCTTTTTGAAGCCTGTGACGAGTGTTACGCCATTGGTAATGCCAAGCCGGAGGTTAAAGAGAAAGCGACTGCGGTTATCGACACGAATGATGAAGACGGCGTGGCGAAATGGTTGGAGAAGAATGTAATATGAACATGGAAATGTTTACAGGCAAAGCAGAAGTCTATGCAAAAGCACGACCGGGCTATCCCAATGCAGCGATTGATTATATTGTTGGTCTTGTGCCATCTGATGCGGTTTTCGCCGACGTTAGCGCAGGAAGCGGGAAATATCCGAGTATCAATGCTATCGAAGAATTGCCCGACCTTTTAGAAAGCGAGGAATTTTACAATGACTGATAATACAACAACAATCGCGGAAATCAAAAAACACATATTAGATTTTTCATATGTACGAGGTTGGCGAAAAGACCAAAATGCGAAAGACCTTGTTATGGCGTTGACTGTTGAAGCTGCCGAGCTTGCCGAAATTTTCATGTGGCTTCATTCTGATAATGCAGATAGCGTAAAAGAAAATGATTATCAGCATTTACAGGAAGAACTTGCCGATGTGTTTTGGTATGTCTGCCGTTTATGCGAACATTTTGATGTAGACTTAGCAAAAGCGGTTGAAGAAAAGACTGTTAAAAACGCTGAAAAATATCCATTGGAGGTTACAGCAAAATGAGTGAACAAAAAAGACAAGAAGCCTTATCCCTTATTGATTTTTCTAAAATCACAGCTTGTGGTGAGTCTGAACGCATATCAAGAAAAATACTGCTTACTTCCGCAGGGTTTGAAAGTAAAACAATCAGCGATACTTTTTTGAATCTTGTCGGAAAAGAGCCGAAAGAAATACAAGCGTTATTCATTCCCACTGCCGCCATTTTTCCCGCCGCAATCACTGTTCTACCGAAGTGTATGGAAGCGACGCATAGAATCAATGCGCTTGCCCAAAATGGATATGCTTATACTTCTACGGGAGATGGAGGAAGGCGTGAGCATTATTTCTCGAAAAGGAGTCCCGCTTATGGAGATTGATATTCTCCGGTTGACCCCGGAAATGATGGATGATTACCTACATTTCTTTGATAACATAAGAAACATGCTTGCATATGCAGATGGGCTTAAGGGAGAAAAGGGGTATCTCAATTCGAGAGGGCTAAACAGGAATATTGTACTTCGTTCATGGATTGGAGCGGAACAAAATGATTTTCAAGCCTGCAAAGACAGCTTAGACAAACAAATAAAAATTGGCTTAAAGTGCAGCTATAAGCATGTCACAGAGCATAGATACATCGGCAAGAGAGAGTCGGAAGATGGTATCTTCGTTGAAAAAGTTCCTCCAACTGCAGCTTTTCCCTCTCACAAAGAGCGTTTTGAAAATAAAATTTAATAATAGCTCTGTATGGTGCTCTTTATAACTTTAACACAACCTATGGTTAAATTTTATAAAACATATATTCCTTGCAAAGCTCTAACGCTTAAATGTGTCTGTTCAATTAGTACCCCTAAGCATATTAAATGCAAACTCACCTCTAATACGGCTAATTACAGCAAAACTTAGTAAAACTAAGTTCAAAATGTCTCAGAGTTTAGTAGTGTTCGTGAATATAATCACAAATAATTCTAGTGAAAAAATTGCTATTACAAAGCATTACCCCCACACACCAAATAGGGCAAGTGAGGGTACTGCTTTGTGTGGCTACACTATTTCACTTTTCTAGCATAAATAATTGCTCTGTGCGTTATTCCGCTAATAGGATTTTTATCATAGTCGCCATACTCCTGCTCGACCACAAATCCATAGCATTCAAGCCAGTCATGAATATTTTGCAGAGTTGGGATATGCTTTGCCGACTTCTTTTCAAAGATGTATGTTTCTCCATTCGGGAGTGTCAACTCCGTTCGGCTTTTACCACTTGTCGTCTGTGTTTCGATGTTATAACTTCCCCCACAACCGATATATCTGCCGTAAACACCTGTGTCATCTGCACCTTCAAAATGCACACGCTCTCTTATGGAATTAAACATCTTTTCAGGGTGTGCATGCAGGTCAAAGTCAAGATAAATATAACCACCAACTTTCAAAGCATCAGATGCTTTCTTTATAAAAAGCTTTTGTGCTTCCTTGTAATCCATGTCTGTCTCGATGTTAATCATAATATTGCCAGCTAGAACAACAACATCGTAATCGCTGCCCCAATCAGAGTGAATGGCATCTGCTTTATAAAATTTGATATTCGAAATCCCGGTGATTTTCCCTAGTATATGAGACATCATATCTTCGTCCACATCAAACCCTACTACATTGTGTCCTGCTTTTGCAAGAGGTACGAGCATGCGTCCTCCTCCGCAGCATACTTCCAGGATTTTTTTCGGCTTGTCACCAAGTATTTGCAGCATCAATTCCACATCATAGGTTTGATTTTCCTGCTTATCATAAATGTAAGCATACCAATGAGATTTTATTTTGTTAATATCCAAAATATTTTACCTCCATTTTTCCAGGAGGGTTAAAGTATAGTCACCCTCCGGGATATAGTAAGGCGAACGGCGAATATTGTCCGCGAAAACTCCATGGAAACTACCGTCTCTGTTTCGTTCGTTATATTGAAATGCGTTACGATCCAATTTTCTTATGATGCCATAATCGTCTTTTTGGATTTGTTTGATTTTGAAATTACTCATCTCTTAAATCCTCCATTTTTCTTATTTTGCCTGCTCAATTGAGCGATAGACTTATTTCGTTTCGATTTATCAAGCAAAAAACCTGCTCTGTCGTCTGCAAACTTTGCCTCTCGCTTGATTTGCAGGTAACTGCTCCAGCGTTCTTTTGACAGTTCTCCATTGGTCATAGCCTCCTTGATGGCACAACCCGGCTCACTTTTATGCCGGCAATCAGAAAACCTGCATTTGCCAAAATAGCTTTCCACATCGGTGAATGCTTCCCCCAAGCCCATGCTCACACCCCATATTCCAAGCTCACGCATGCCAGGGGTGTCTATAATCAAAACACCGCTTGGAAGCATAATAAGTTGGCGGTGTGTGGTTGTATGCCGACCACGGCTGTCATCCTCTCGGATTTTATTTACAGCCATAATTTCCTCACCGGCAAGCGCATTGACAAGGCTTGATTTGCCAACACCGGATGAGCCAAGAAAGACTATTGTTTTACGTGGTTTAAGATATTCGGAAAGCCTATCAATACCATATCCGGTCTTTGCGCTGACAGCATAAACACCGACACCAGCTGCTATCTTTTCTACTGTTCGGACTTGTTCAGTAAAATCGTCCGTTAAATCTGCTTTTGTTAGAACAACAACGGGAATCGCACCGCTTTGCCATGCTAAAGTGAGGTAACGCTCAATTCTTTTAAGATTGAAATCATGATTGAGTGATACCATAATAAACACATAGTCAAAATTTGAAGCGACAACCTGCTCTTTTACAGTTTTAACATAACCAACTGCATGACCTGAGAAATCATTACGCGCAAACTTTGACTTACGCTCTAGTGTTTTCACTATTTGGCTGTCGCCGCTTAAGTTATATTGAATCAGCACGAAATCCCCTGTTGTGGGAAAGTTCTCATAGCCTTCTCCAAAATATATGCCCGTTTTCAGTCTTGCATAAGTCTGACCATATTCACATATGACTTCATAACGCTCCTTGTGCACTGCTGTAATGCGTGCTGGAGTACCTCTTACATCTTCTGGCATCATAGTTGGGATAAACCCGTAATCTATTAAGTTTTGATTTCCATACTTTTTTATATCCACTATTCAAGTCCATCCTTTATCAATTTCTTTTCTTTTTGTCTGCGTTTCTTTTTATTCTTAATTTTATTTTCCTGAATCCTAGTCCGTGGGTTTATTACCCAACCGCCTCGAATTTGCTTGATATAATCAAAAGTACTTTTCATTTTTGTCATAATAATCACTCACCTTTTTTTAAAAAATAATTAGTAACTATAGCGAAGTGTTTATTTTCTCTTTTCCTAAATAGCACATTTTTGCATTCGTGATATTTCAAAAAACCATATAAACTACGAAGTTTAATATTGGCTTCGCTGTAGTGTTAGTTCTTCGCAACCTTAAAAAAGTATATAAAAAGCCCGCAGATGACGACCACCTGCGGGTTCAAAAAAAGACATCCATCCTATTTTTGTGCATCTTTTAAATCATAAGGGAGCGTTTCTTAATATAATAGAATACTTCCTGTTTTAAAAAAGTACATCCCCTTATCTTTTAAAAAAACAACAAAAAAACACGCTACCAATGCGTGTTGATGATTGTTATATACACGATACAAGGCGTCTCGTTGGCTTTGCCAACTGCTCGCCCATGCCGCTTGGTTGCTCGAAAGAAGCTGCATAGGTAACACAACTAAAACCTAATTCATAATAGGACTTGCCTTGATATAAAGAAATACAGCATATCAAAAAATGCGCGTCCTATATCCGCTGGTGGTATTTTGTGTACCTGTGCCAATATTTAATTAGTAAAAAAACACCTCAACATTTTTTACAGACATCATAACAACTCCTTTCTTGCATCATTTTAAAATTTCAGGATGCTTCAATAATTTTATTATATGAGCGTTTCCATACACTGTCAAGAAAATTTTAATTTTTGTTTGCGACGGGGCAATTGTGGGGGTGTGTCTATTCAGTTAGTACCCCCAGACATGTTAAATGTAAACTCATCTTCAATATAGCTAATTACAGCAAAGCTTAGGAAAACTAAGTTTAAATTGCCTCAGAGTTTAGTAATGTCCGTGCTGTCTGAACGAAGTGAGTTCACGGAATTACTTAACGATGAGGTAATTTAAACTTGTAGTTTTACTTGCTAAAGCTGTATAGCAGTATTCGAGATGGTTTACATAAATTTGACTAACTGAATAGACACGTGGGGGTTATAGTTCGCATGGTGCATTATAAACTATGAACAATATCTAGTAAAACAAGAGCACATCTACTTAACATAAAACATATATTATTACCATAAGCTTATGAAAGGTGAGAGCACTATGTATAGTAACCCTAATGCACACCAATACTGCTGTAATACTAATACTCCACTGTATCACGTATATAACAATATATACCAGTGCCCATATTTTGCAAATACACCAATGTATAGCCTTGATTTATGGAGCCAGTTTCCGGGACAATATCTTTCTTATATGAATCAAGCTAAGGTCAGTGCTCCAATCAAATTAAGAGATTATGGACCTAATCCGTTTACAGTTGATATTGAGGAAGTGGCCAAACAAAACAATAATTTCCGACTCGCTTTATGGACAGGAAAGCATTTGCAGCTTACATTGATGAGCATCAATGTTGGAGAAGACATAGGTTTGGAAATACACTCAAACCTTGATCAATTCATACGTATTGAGGAAGGGCAAGGCATTGTAAAAATGGGTGATACAAAAAACAAGCTGGATTATGAAGCCAATGTGTGTAATGACTACGCATTCATAATTCCTGCGGGTAAATGGCATAATCTAATCAATACAGGCAATAAACCACTGAAATTATATTCGGTTTATGCACCACCTCAACACCCCTTTGGTACGGTTCATAAAACCAAAGCAGATGCCGAAGCTTCTGAAAAAAAATATGACCACTAATACTGAAAACCTATTAAAAAGCCTTAGAAAATGTCAATGCTCAATTATAAAGCTTTTTAAATAACAACACCCAAAGATAGCAGATGTATTGATATTTTATATTATAGAATATTTATGAATCGGAGGAAGAAACATGGCAACTCTTGGTTATTTTTTTGGAACTGTTACCCTGATTAGTGATCTTTGGACAGGAGGTGAATCACCATCAGGGTGCTATAAATTAATGACAGTCCAAAGCAGGGATGGAAATACAGTTAACTTCGTAATAACGCCAACCACTTACTTTGTGGGTCATGCAATGATATCACTTGGAGATTCGGTAATCGGATTTTATGATTTAAATGCTCCTGCCCCTTTAATATATCCCCCACAATATAGGGCAATTGTAATGGCAAGAGTTACGTAAAATCAAAAAGTAAAGGTAGATTTTTTTTAATACCAGCTAATAAGCAGTGATGGTACGTAGAAATGGGCATAAGCTCTATTTTTATTCTCGATATGACAAAGATCATCGCCAGAATCACGTGGAAATAGATTTCCTCATAACCGAGAAGAAAAAATTCGCACCTATTGAAGTTAAGTCCGGCAGCTATAAATCACATTCTTCTTTAGATAAGTTCGGGAGTGAATATTCTTTAGTGTAAACGGCCTTTTCAGCTCATTGCTTTATATATAGTCAAAACAAACTCTTCGCCTGATTCCTGAGGAAGTGGTTGATTTGCTCCAGCTTCCTTCATTGTTTTCAATATCATGGGTATACCTCTGCCGAGCTGGTCAATATATCTGAGATTCTCCATATATTTAACTAGGAAAGGATTCAAAGCATTATCGATAGGGGTGATATTTCAATTTTGCAATCCTTTCGTGCATGTTTTGATAGTTTACACCGGTCTTTCCGTGCATACCCATAAAGATTATACTCGTCCTTTCGTGACTTTTATGTTATAATTCAGATAATCGGGAATACTTTTGATATAGGAGATGATAGTTTGAATATCAAAAATAGTTCAACAATTTTGAAAAGAAAAATATACGATGCACTGCTATCATGGAAAAACATGAGCAACGGTGCTACTGCATTGATAATAGATGGTGCAAGGCGAGTCGGAAAAAGTTTTATTTGCGAACAGTTTGCACAGAACGAATATAAAAGCCATATTATTATAGATTTCGGTAATGCACCAAATGATATCTTAGATTTGTTTAGTAACGATAGCTACAATCTTGATTTGTTTTTTGCAAAGCTATCAGCATTTTATTCTAAACCCCTGCACAAAAGAGGATCTGTCATCATCTTTGATGAGGTACAGCAGTTTCCTCGTGCAAGACAGCTTATCAAATATCTCGTTGCTGACGGTAGGTACGATTATATCGAAACAGGTTCTTTGATCAGTTTAAAAAAGAATGTCCAAGATATTATCATCCCTTCTGAGGAAGAACACATTGAAATGTTTCCACTTGATTTTGAAGAGTTTCTGTGGGCATTAGGCGACAATGCAACCAGTCCATTTATCAAGCAATGCTTTGATGCAAAAGTTCCATTAGGGCAAGCTCTTCATAGAAAAATTATGAATGATTTCAGGCAGTATATTCTTGTAGGCGGAATGCCACAAGCAGTGCTTGAATATATCAAGACAAAAGATTTTGAATCTGTTGATACCATCAAGCGACGAATTTTAAAGCTGTACCGTGATGATGTTTCTAAGTTCGCAGGGGGCTATGAAGATAAGGTTTTTGCAATATTTGACGGAATACCCAGTCAGCTTTCAAAGAAAGAAAAAAAATACCGATTATCCTCTATCTCAAAGCAGGCTCGCTTCAGAAGCTACGAGGATTCTTTTGTTTGGCTGAACGAAGCAATGGTGGTCAATACTTGCTTTAATGCAACCGATCCTAATATCGGACTTTCAATGAGTGCTGACTACACAACACAAAAATGCTATATGGGTGATACAGGACTTCTGATAACTCATACCTTTTTGGATAGTCCTTATATCGAAAACGATTTATACAAAGCAATTCTTTTTGATAAACTTGGTATAAATGAAGGAATGATTATGGAAAATGTTACTGCCCAAATGCTACGTAGAAATGGGCATAAGCTTTATTTTTATTCTCGATATGACAAAGATCATCGCCAGAATCATATGGAAATAGATTTTCTCATAACCGAGAAGAAGAAAATCTCACCTATTGAAGTTAAGTCCGGCAGCTATAAATCACATTCTTCTTTAGATAAGTTCAGAAGGAAGTTCTCCTCTAAAATTGCGAATTCATACATCCTCTACACCAAAGATCTAATAATTAAGGATGATATCATTCACCTTCCAATTTATATGGCGATGTTTTTATAATACGATCATAACCCAGAAAGTTAAGCCACAAGGAACGTAATAATCTTTGGATCTTCGAGTCTGTTTCAGGGTATGGCACACAAAAACGTTCACATGCAAAGCAAGCTGCACTTTTTAGAATAGCATAATATGTCTTTTGCACGCTCATCAGTCTGTTATTCTTCTGTACCCATGGTATACTCACTGCATTGCTGGACGAATAACCGCTTTCTACACGTTTGCCGTTTATCCAAATCTCTTTGATTGACATAGCCTGGAAAACCTTTATCATTACTCCACAAACTAGAATTATAATATATTTTCATTTACTCACCTTTTGTTTAGCTGTTGCCTAACCCAATCTATTCTTTATTCTGACTATAATTGGTAAAGGAAGCAAGGAGAGCAGGATTTTTTTTTACTCCTGCAACAATCCTACAAATAATGCGAAGTTGACGCATTATTATTGAAATTCCCCGTATGCCAATTTTCTTCGCTTACATTCTACTTCACTACATACCTTGTCAGCCTGCCACTGCCAACTTTTGTAATCATCTCTTTTTCCTGCATTTCTTTGAGCATGTTAATGGCTTGAGTTGTACCAACCCCCAAAACTTCCTCAACATCAGAACGATTAATTTCTTTTTGATTCTCAAACAATCTTAATATAGGCAAGTACTTTTCATTTTCTGCACTTACTTTTTGCGCATGTATATTTGGTAAAACTACTCGAAATGCACCTTCTACATTCTCAAACTTAGGCTGTACCGGTAAACCTTTATAGCAGCTGATTATCTTACTAATACCTGTTCCGTATGCCTCAATTAACTTCATTCTATAAAATAGGCTTGCAAGTTTTTCATTTCTAGATTGAGATGCTCCCAGCATAGCTGCCTCTAATGATAATCCAGATACCAGTCCACCTAAGGAGATAAACTCTAAACGGTCAGAAAAAAGGTTTATAAATGTGCTGCCACTAAAAGAATAATCCCTGTGAACAATTGCGTTAAGCAATGCTTCACGAACAGCATCTTCTGGATAATCCCGCTCGTCGTTTCTTAGTAAATCATGGAAGGTTGCTTTTGTACCATTATAGAAATTTATAGCTTTATAGGCATCTGTAAGCTGAGCAAACAGTGAACCAATAAGTTCTTTTCTATCCTTAAACACCAGCTTATCTGTGCCTTGAAAAATTGCAAATTTGATAGAGTGTTTACATTGGTCTGAAACAAGCAACCCCATATTTGTGTAAATATCATCAGAAGAAAGGATGCCTAAATTTTTCATTTGAACTCCAGTAAATTCCAAACCTCTTTTTTTCAATTCCTCACCTAGTCTATTAAAAGTCAACTCTTGAACTAGAGAACGGTTTGCTTCAAATGAATCACCATCTGTCATTTTAATCATCATGCGGATAGCATCTTCAGATGCCGGAGCAGATGTTGTTCCACTTCTAACATATACACCTGCTGGTTTAAGACCTTTATCTAATAGGTAATAAGGTTTTTTTGTGCCTTGGTTGACAGTTAATTTAATAAAAAACTTCTTTTCTTTTTCCAGTAACTCAATATTAATAAACATGGAAACATCAGGGCGAATACTATCTCTTAAAGAATTTGATATTTGTTGCATCACAAAGTCAGCATTATCAACACCAATAATTTCTCCACTGTTTTGTACACCTATATAGATTGTTCCACCGCTTGTATTTGCAAAGGCAACAATTTCTTTCTTTAAATCCGAAGTATATATTTCTTTTAATTCAATAGATTCACTTTCATATAATTTCATAATGCCACTCCTTATATCAGTTTCCATCACTTCTAACGCAATGCTAACACAATTAGTGATAGAAAGCAAGTAGAACAGTTTGACAGTATACGACAAAGGGATAGTAGCTCCTAGAAAAACATACAGGGATCAAATCGTCAACATAAGTTCATTCATAATTTAATTTGGTCTTTCTCTTGTATCCCTATGTGAGTAATGTAAATTTTTTTTTTCTATTATATTGCCATTCGGCTGCTTTATAAGCAATGCTCGTTTGCTGCAGCTAGTGCACTTAGACGGTGGACCGGGTAATATGGATTAGGTTCGCTTACTTTGCAGTTATATGGCGTCAAAACAAACTTGTATTATTGAATTGCTCAGGAATTTTACCGTATTCTACTATGACTTGCAAAATTACTGAAATGGGTGGTACTAAAGCCAAGAATTATAGCACTTGTCACATCAACCTGCTTGGCTCCCAGTCCAACATTCAGGCTGCTTAGCATAAAGGATGCAGGTTTAAGTATAAATTTCCGAACATTATTGTCTGTATTATCTTCCTTTTGATGTTAATCGGAATAGTTGCTACTGCATTGTTCCCTCTCTGCTCACATAAAGTCATATATTAAAAATGTTTCTTAAAATTATATTCCTTACTCTCAATTTTTTTTATATTAATACCCTCAAGTAAAAAATGTGATATGCTGTCCTTTTTAAAGCTTGGAACAGAAAAACAGATATTCAGCGGCAACCCGTGCATACCACGCGGAATTTCCTTTTCTCCTCCCACTTTTGAAACAAAAACAGAAGTAGGACCGGATGCCCCGCCAATTATTCCTACAGATGAAGCTGCTGCAAGTCCTAACCGATCTTCCCTTGATTCTGTAAAATGTATGCTGCTGTCAAACTGCAGACCATCCCCTTTGGGCAAGGCTGGCTCAATCTCATACAATGACTGTGCAGCATAAAAGCTACGGTTTATGTTTGCACCCAGTGGCATTTCCACTAATTCTGCTTTTTGAAAGTATAATGTATGGGCTATGCCTGTCATAGGATGCCTGAAAGAAGCTACCTTTTGATCTTCTTTGCCTAACATATCAAATTGAATGTTCAATGGGTAAAACTTCTGCACAGAGTGGGTAGACAGCTTCAAGCTGTCTATTCTTTTAAGCCGCAAGGAACATAATAATCTTTGGATCTTCGAGTCTGTTTCAGGGTATGGCACACAAAAACGTTCACATGCAAAGCAATCTGTGTTTTTTAGAATAGCAGAATATGTCTTTTGCACACTCATCAATTTGTTATTCTTCTGTGCCCATGGTATACTCACGGCATTGCTGGACGAATAACCGCTTTCTACACGTTTGCCATTTATCCAAATCTCTTTGATTGACATAGCCTGGAAGGGGTGCTCCTGCCTTGCACAGCGCTTTTGCAAAGGTGTCAATTTTTCTTCTGTGTTTTCATACTTTTCAAAAAATTCCCGGAGCTTGGCTTCATCTAATACTGTGATGATATCAAAAACTATACCTTCCGGAAATCTATATATAACGGGTATATAGCGCTTAGTTCCTGCGTACTCAAATTGCCAGTTTACCCTTTGCGGTAATCCTGGAAAACCTTTATCATTACTCCATAAACTAGAATTGTAATATATTTTCATTTACTCACCTTTTGTTTAGCTGTTGCCCAACCCAATCTATTCTTTATATTAACTGTCTGATTCATCAGAAGTATTTTCGTCCCTGTAAGGGTTTTTGGCATTTGCCATCTTGTTGTATATATTTTCGTTTGTGATAAGTTCCGACACCACAGTAACAAATTCTGTTTTCATCTGTTCCAACCAAAACTAATGTTCCAGCTGTAAGCCCCTCAGGCCTTTCGGTCACATTCCTTAAAACGACCACCGGTTTTTTCATTCTAGTTCGTACTTTGTAACTGATACACACAACCTATAAATTATCTACAATAACTGTCGTTCCAAAGCTGTGCTTCTATATATTTATATTGGTCCTTAATGCTGTCAAGAAATGTATCAATGTTTCCATAGTGACTAATCAATTCAAAAAGCGTATTTTTTAAAAACGGATTCTTTCTTTCGGGTTTACCCATTTTTGAATTGCTATCGCCGAACGTAAAACTAATATGTTTTACATTAATACTGCTTAATGGCAGTCTGGTTATTGGACCACTGTCAAACCATTCGTATAGATAATCACTTCTTTGCAGAACGAAATATAAGGGGTGTTCAGTCTCAGGCTCGCCACCTAATTTAGTAAACCAGTCATGTAACCATTTTTCGGTGCGTATTCTTCTCGGATAGTAATTTGCAAAATCGGCAAGCCTATAAAAAGCTTCACCCTTATATTGTTCTGATAGCTTTTTGGCAAGCAAAAAAGCTTCTATTTCAGGAAGTCTCGTTATACTTTTCAAAGGTGTGCAATTAGGATTGCAATAATTAACAATATATATTTCCTGCATTTTGGCTCCCCCAGCGCATAATATAATCTTTAGTTCGTATTTAAAAATGTGATAAAATTTTCTCTATCAAATCATCATAAGAAATTTTTGAAAAATCTGTTGCATCTACGTTAATTATAACGTCCCCATACTTAAAATTTCCACAAACTTGCGCCACCGGTTTAAACACCTCATAGTATTACAATCCAACCTCTACTCTACATATATCTATAATCATTCAACACTTATTTACAAAATCCTTCTTTTAAATACAAACCTTTGTAAAATTTTATAAGAAGTTCTTCAAAACCATAGATTCCCTTAGCGCCGGTCAGCTGTCATCAGATTATACAAAAGCTGAGCCATTTCCACTCTTGTGGTTGTGCTGTGCGGCATTAACATTCCGGCGTAACCATTGACAACACCCATTTCAACTAACAGCGTCATTGCCTCTTTCGCCCAAGAGTCGATTTGATCTGCGTCAATGAAGTCAGAAAGCGTCCTGCTAGAGTAGATTGCATCCAAAGGCAACTGCTTGATAACGCCCAATGCGTTATATAACAGTGTAAACATTTCCTGACGGGTGACCTCTTTCAAAGGAGCAAACAGGTTTTTTCCTACACCAATTGATATACCAAGCCGTTTTGCTGCTGCTAGGTAGCCAGTATACCAGGTATTCCCGGCGTCTGAGAAGTTATCCATTGGATTTGTAACCGGTGCTATGCCATAGGTTTTCATTATTAAGGTTATTGCCTGTCCCCTGGTCAAGCTGCTATTCGGGCCGAAATTGCCATTACCGGTTCCAATGGTGATTTCCCTTGCCGCAATGAAGCTTACTGCCCTGTTATACCAAGCACCATCGGACACATCCTGAAAGCGTACCTGATTAATCGCCACTGCAAAATCACTGAAATGGGTAGTACTAAAGCTAACAGCTCCAGTGGACTGCATATAATATCCGTTTGGTATGGTTATGATATTTCCTTGTGTATCTATATACCAAACGACAATACTTTCTGAACTTTCTTCCTCGGCTGCCGTCGGAGTGTATGGGATTGATACCATTACAGGAGCAGAGGGATTGTTCCAAGCAGTTTTTATACCGTCCAGCGTAAGCACAAGCTGAAGGCAGACAGGGGACGGTTCTGTGTCTTATTATTCCCACCTCTCCACAATCCCCTTGCGTATGCATATTAATTACTTATTTATTATCATACTTAAACTATTTACGGCTACAACTGTCATTTTAAACGTTCAAACTGTCACACGCTCAACACAAATAATAAGACACAGAACCGTCCCCTGTCTTACTCTTGAAGAAGCCAAAAAGGTTTACCCCCAATTTCTCTTTGATAGTCTCCATGGGCATAGTGCTCATTGTGATTATTTTTTACTGTTCATTTATTTTTACTCCCTTTGAAGCTAAAATAGCTTGAAGCTTTCTTACATCAATATGTGAAAACCTATTGCACTCATCATTTATTAAGGATGCAGCCGTACCTGCTGCTTCACCTGTAACTGCACATGTAGGAATTGCCCTTGTGATATCCCACATGTCTGTTGTAACCGATATGCATCTTCCAGCGGTTATCAGGTTTTTTATTCTGCTCCCATACAGGCACCTGAAAGGTATGTTAAATACAGGACCTCGTTTTCTCCAGTCACCGGTCATACCGATACTGTCTGAAAAGGCTTTTCTCTCTTCACTTTCACTAAGTTCGTACAACCCTGAAAGTCGTCTTGTCATTCTGAATTCAGGGACGAAAGGTATCGAGGTCGGAAATATATTTTCATCACCAGTTTTTTTTCGGTTATTTAAAATCTCTTTCAGGATAGCGGTATGCCCGTCAATTATCATTGCATTGATATCGTCGGTTTTTGTACCATCATACACTCTGTCTGTCTCACGTAATTCCTCATACAAGGGTGTGGCAAGTTTTTGTAAGGTTATGCCATTCTTTGAACCAGAATAATACCAGGCAGCAAACTTGTTCTGTTTGAACACCTCGGTAGTCTCATCGGCATAATAACATATATTGGCATCACCTGTCGCATCAACCACAGCTTTTAGAGATATTGCAAGATGTCCTTCTTTGTTATTTAACATAACCATCTCGATTTTATCATTATTTTTATGAACATCAGTTATAACCGAATCATAGATAATTTCTACACCTTCGGAAATCAGAAGCTGTTCGGAAAGAATTGCAAACAAATATGGATTGTACTGAACCAAGAACCTAGTTTTGATCTTATCTTCTGTTGTTCCACCTTCTAGCCAGGCTTTGGGGTAATTCTTTTCATAACCATGCTTTATTGATAATCTTAGCAGTTCCTCACCAATTCCATATATAATTTGATTTCCACACCCATCGCAGAGCGGCAGGTAAATAGTAATCATTCCAAGAGTCGCCAATCCTCCTAATGCACATTGTTTTTCAACAAGTACAACCTTTGCACCATTTCTTGCGGCTGCTAAAGCTGATGAAATACCAGCTATTCCACCTCCTGCAACCAAAACATCACATTCTTTAAAAATTGTATAGCTTTTCATAGTGATAGAAATCCTCATTTTATAACAAAATCATTGCATGTGTTTTAAACTCTACATAAACCATGATTTAGCCTCTCGCTGACAGCTATGAAACCTTATGTGCTCCTGTCATAGCGCACTTTATCCATAATGAACTTTAGAGGCTCACCACTTATAAACCTTTTTATGTTTTCTATACAGATCTTTTCATATTTTAAAAGCTCTCCTGGTCTTTCAGGCCACCACACCTTGGAGCTGTTATGACATGTCAATATCAAATTCTCCCACTTTCGTGCCGGGTGTCCTTCAGGGAGCCTGTCATTGTCTGCAAGCACATCTAGTCCTGCACGGAGCCGTCCTTTCTTAAGCTCTGCAAATAAGGCAGCTTGGTCAATAATATCTCCCCGGGCAGTGTTAATTACTATGCCATTGTCCGGAAGCAATGAAAGAAGCTCTGCATTTACCGAACCCTTTGTCTCCTCACTCAGACCTGCATGTATTGCTATTGCTTCTGATTTTTCGAACAGCTCCTTAAGGCTGTCTGTCTTGGTGCAATACTCAGGAAGTTCCTTGACATATGGGTCAAATACATACTGTTTTGCGCCAAACATATTAACGATTTCAGCAAAACGCCGTCCTATTACTCCAAAACCATATAATCCTACTTTAAGCTCTTCAAGTGTCCCTGATGTAAATTGATTTTCTAAAAGACCCCACTTATCGTTTCTGACATTCATGATTTTAATGTGCAAATCTTTCAACACAGCCAGCAGCAAGCATACAGCACCTTCAGCTACTTCATTTGCAGGAGCATCCCCCCAGTTGGTAACATAAATCTCAGATTCAATAATTTTTTCCGGAATATATTTTTTCAACTCACCTGTGATATTGCAAGCATATCTCAACTTTCCGGGATTTTCTACTACTGCTTCTGGCACTGGCATAGAACCCCACATTGTTAATACAATATCATTTTGACGAATCATTTTTGCTCTTTCGCTATCTGGAATTTCACTGGCGTCAAATATCAATGTCAGCTCACCCAATTCCTTAAGTGCTTCCACGAAAGGACCTTTCGTCGGCATTCTGGAATCCGTGTTTCCAAGGTAAATCATTTTCAGCATACAATCGCCCCTCGTATCGTTATCTTAAATCAGTTTTCATTTTATTTTATTCACTATGATAATACCTTAAAATTGTCATAAGTATTAAAAACCATTTTTTTTATTGATTGCGCCTCTATATTAAACCAGAATATGGTCTGTTCTCCGCACTTTTTTTTCTCAATTCTTTTTCTTTCAACACATATATCGTAATCACCATTTACAGCAAAAGAAATACCTTTAATATCAAATTTATTATTATTGATTATATTAATACTTCCATCTTCCCAGTATATAAATTCAACATTCTCAAGGCTGATCCAATAACTTAATAATTCTCTTATTGTTGTTATGTTCAAGTCACCTTTTGCTCGTATATCTGACATCATATCAAGCAACTTATCAAAATTCTTTTTAGAAATCAGCTTCTCCTCGTGATTTCTTTCTATAAAACTATTATCAGACAAGTTCTCATAAATCCATCCAGGATAAACATGATTTATACATATGCCCCAATGCTCAATGAGGTCACTTAAGCTTTTTTTATTATACACACTAAGATCGTTAATTGCAATTGTAGCCCAAGAATAAAAATTATATGTTTTTGTAGGATGCAGCCAGTAAACAGGAGTACGCATATAATCCTTGTCCCCCATTTGCAATATATCAATGTTGCCATTTAATACACTTGCAATATCCTCAGTACTATAATGCCAAAAATACTTAATTCCATGTTTCTCCCAAAGAAGGTGGGCATAATGAGGTGATGAAGCTTGAAGTCCATTTGTTGAAATATTAGTAAAATTTCTTGCATGATCAATCCAAGTTATGCTATCAAAATTTTCTTTCATGAATTCGAATGCTTCCTCAATAAGTTCAGGTTTTTCATCAATTCCCAATGGTCCTATCCCATGCAGGCATATTTCGCATCCATAATTTTCAAGGGCCCTTAAAAACTCAACAAATCTTTGATTCTTTTTGATCGAAGGCTGCTCATAATCGTCTTGATCTTCATTAGTGGCAATTTCTTTGCGAAGGAATTCAGTAAACAAGTGGTTGTGCACATTGTCATAGAACACACTTTTGGTGACAGGTATGTTATATTTAACAAACCCACCAACAGATTCCGATGGGTCGACAATATCCTCATGCCCATAGTATGCAGCTCTGTGTGATTTAAGTGAGGTTTTGTCAGCATGCTCAGTCCACACATGTGAAGCTAAAAATCCATATGGGTTAATCATGAGCCTTGGTACATTCTCAATTGCCATACCAACAAATAATGAAAATTCATTTTCACGCTTTTGGTCTTTTGCATAATCTGACGCATTAAACTCATGAAACGCTCTTTGCTCTACTTTATTGTATGTATATCCAAATGAATCTCTCCTGTACCGATGGTCATGCATATCATCAAGGTTTACAACTATCTGCTTTTTATATGTTCTAAGCTGAAGCGAAGAAACACAAGGTGTATGATATATGAGAGCAGTTCTATCGCCAGAGCCGAATTTAACTCCCTGCTTATCCAACCAATATTCAGATTGGAAATCATTAGTGTCTATTTGTCTGTTTTTTCTGAAAACCTCAACAACTTCATCTTTGAAGTTAAGCAACAAGGATTCATTAAAAACTTTAGCCTGTTTTTTGTACTTTGTAATTGTATTTACTACAATCTTTGGCGAATTACTACCAAACAAAAATTTAAGTGATACCGTTGCATATGGTGTTTGCCCTGTAATACACAAGACCTCAGATTTCGGGTCATGCTTTTCCTGAATAAACTCTACATGGATGTTATCAAAATTATTGATCTTATTAGTTGTTTTTTTTAAAAAAACACTGAGTTTTGCTCCAGTTATTTGGTGCGCACAAAAGTCTTCAGGGATATTGGGTGTTATGTATACCTTGTTATTTTCTATGCCAATCACTTCAACATCAAGTGTTTTCGGTCTGTTCATAAAACCTCGCCGGTATTCATTTCTCAGCTGTAATTTATCACCTTCTGCAAGCGATTGTGTATTATCTGCAACAACATAATCGTCACCTTTTTGCATGGGATAATGAATATTGAATATCTCCCCATATTCCGCATAATATCCTATAGATAAAAGGATACAATTTCCTGTTTTATCTTTTATTCTAAGAATTTTCTCCTTATCTGTTTCAATAGAATACCACTTGTTTTTATATTGCTTACCACAGAGTACCATTTTGGTGTCTCCAATCTATTATGCATTAATTTTTACTTCCTACCTAATACCGACTGGATACTATTGTTAAGTATTGTCAATGCTACTAATCTGATTATTTGTTTTAAAACTACTCTCCCTATTTATTTAATAGCTTTTTTATCCCTTTACAGCACCTTCAGAAAGCCCGGCGATAAATGTACGGTTGGTAAACACGTAAATTATTAGAATAGGGACAATCGAAAAGGATGCACCTGCCAGCATGATATTCCATTGAGCTGCTGCCATAACTCCATATCGTAAAGATACAACGCCTACCGTTAGTGGTCGTAGATTAGGCAGGTTCATTGTAAAAACATTAGCATTTACGTAATCATTCCATGCAGCACGGAAGCTGAACAGACCTACAACTCCAAGTATTGGGCGAATTAAAGGAATGATTACCTGATAGTATATCCTAAAAGGCGCTGCTCCGTCAATGGTTGCAGCTTCATCTAATTCCCGGGGAATCGTATTAATGAACCTTGATATAAGAAAAATATATGTACCCATGTTTGCACTTAAAATTATTAAGATAACAGGCCAAAGGGAATTATGAAGATTAAGCTTGACCATTAAAAGATAAATAGGGCGAAGGGTAACCGTACCAATTGAAATAAACATAGTTACTAAAATAGTTTTTTCTAATAATTTTTTACCCCAAAACTCCCTGCGCGAAATACAGTATCCGGCCATAGAACATGTAAACAATGATATTATAGTAGTAGCCAGTCCCATAATAATGCTATTCCTTGTATAAAGAAAGAAATTAAACTGCTGCCAAGCTTCAATATAATTATCAAATATCCATTCAGATGGGATTATACTACCACCTAGCATAACATCATAATTGGACTTAAACGAGCCAAAAACCGCATACATAAAAGGATATATAATCAACAGGCAAAATCCAACCAGAAAAACATACTTCACTACTATAATAAATATTTTAAATACATGTTTTAAGTGTTCTTTCATTGTTTCCTCCCTATTATTCCTCATTCACTTCCTATGGTTTATACTCAGTTTATGCGCTTATTGGAGAATTTTAAGTAAAGCATTGTAATAAAACCTGTAATTGCTGCAGTTACTACGGCAACTGCTGAACCATAGCCATATTGCGGGGCAAATAAAACCTCACCTTGGGAAGGGAAAAATGAACGATACACATAAAGATACATTACATCTGTTGCACCCGCAGGGCCTCCCCCTGTTAACACCATTATACTTTGGAACCCCTTGAGTGCAACAATTATTGAAAGCATTAAAACCATTTGCATTACCGGTCCCATTAAGGGTATTACAATAAAGAATAGTATTTGCATTCTATTGGCACCATCAATTTTAGCAACCTCATACATCTCTTCGGGTATAGTTTGCAACCCTGCAAGAAAATATATCATATAGTTACCCACAGCGCCCCATATTGCAACAATGATTGCGGTCACCATTGCTAAATCCATTCCAAACCAATTAATAGGGGAACTAATAATTGAAGTCCGCAGTAATACCTGATTGACTATCCCATTATACGAATTAAACATAAAGTAAAATACTAGACTCATAACTGCTGTACTAATAATAGTAGGCATAAATATAATAGCCCGAAATAAGTTTTTCATCCTGATACCAGAATTTAAAAGTACAGCAAGCAGGAAAGATAGCGGTACTGTAATAATTAACTTTCCTGCTGCATATACAAAAGTATTGTAAACTGATTTCCAATAATCATGATCCCGAGTAAACAGGCGGACAAAATTTCCAAAACCAATATATTTTTCAGGACGTAGCCCATCATAGGTAAAAAACACATAACGCAACACCCAACAAAGCGGATAAATAACAAATACAATAAGAAGGACTACACAGGGTAAAACCATTAGGTAAGTTGAAAAATTTTGTTTTAGCAGTCTTTTTACTTTATCACTCAATTGATCTACGCTCCTTACTGTTTACTCAAGTATTTCAAATCATTTTGTTGGATCAAAATTAGGAATAACTACTCTTTTTACTGTTCCATCTTTTTCACCGGCATTAAGCCCAGCATTATAACGTGAAGTCAGGTCAGCTAATGCTGCATCAATATCTACTGCACCAAGAATTATTGCTGCATATGTATCATATGCATTTTTACCTTCAAACTTAAGCCCTGCAGTTTCAGGGCTGACAGGCCATATCATATCAAGAGTATCTTTCATAGCAAAATCTTCAGCGCCAATCATATCAGGAAATTTTGCAATTTTTGCAGCAGAAGGAACTACAATAGTTCCATAACCTTTTTCCTGATATTCAGCAAGGTAGTCATCTTCTAACAGATACTCTATATATCTCCATGCAAGGTCGGGTACTTCAGATGATATTGAGATACCCCATGACTTTCCCGCATTGTTGATATTAGTTTTACCTGATGGGTTTTCGGTGCCAATACCCGGAATAGTAACAGCACCCCAGTTGCATTTTGTGGGGAATTGTCCATTTTCCGCGTAAATCGCTGTTTCCCAGTTCCCATTGATGTACATTCCTATTTTACCGGCGGCAAATTGCGTGCGAAGAGGGTCAATTTCAAGTCCCTCGATTCCAGGAAACATTATTCCTTCTTCATACATTTTGCGATAAACACTTAAAATAGGTTTCATTACAGAAAAATTAAATTTGCCGTTTATAAAATCATAGGAGAAAAATCCATTACGACGAGCAGTCTGATCAATAACACGATCACCTACTGAGGCTGTGGACTTCAATTGCATAGCATAGCCATATATACCATCTTTTCTACCCCACTCAGTAATCTGTTTTGCATAATCATACATTTGTTCAGTAGTTTTCGGAGGTCCAGGTAAACCAACTGCCTCAAAGATATCTTTGTTGTATATTAGGCGGAATGTAATACCACGCTCAGCAAGAGTGTATAGTTTCCCATCAATAGTATTAACCTCATCAATCATAAAAAGGTTCCCATATCGTTGTTTTAAATCATCGGTTACATACTTATCAAGGGGCTGAAGCATATTGCGATCCAAATAATAACGAGCATTGTTCAATACTTGAAAGATGTCAGGTGCCTGTCCACTAGCTACAGCAAGTTCCAGAGTTGTTGCATAATCCTCAGTGAACACCTCCATCTTCACATTCAAATCAGGATTTGCATTGTTAAACGCAGCTCTCTTTTCTTCTCGGAATACAAGGTCTGCTCGCTGATTAGTCCAAAGCAGAATTTCTGTTTTTTCCGCAGACTGTGTTCCAGGATCATGGAGAGGATCAGTATTCCCCGAAGATTGCGGTGTACATGCAGAAAACATCGCAAGAAGTAAACAGCATACAATTATGCCTCGTGCAATAATTAAGACATGTTTTCTCATAAATATTCTTCTCCTTTCATTATGCTGATTATCTGTTGAACCAGCACATTAGTTTTTTATTTTTCAGTATAATTATATAAGCCAGATCAAATGCAAACAATGAGGTTCATTTATGAAATTACTGAGGGTATTATATGTTTTTTACAGTGCTTAGTTAATTATTCTTATTTGCTTGTGTACACTTTAGAAAATCATTCGGAGTAAACCCTGTCTTCTTTTTGAACAACTCGCTAAAGTAGCGTACATTAGAATAACCAACCATCTGTGCAATCTCGTAAACCTTATATAGTTTGGTACAAAGAAGTTCTTTCGCCTTCTCTATACGGATATGTATGAGGTAGTCGGTAAATGTCATGTCAGTTATCTCTTTAAAAATTGCAGACAAATAGGTAGGCGTAAGCCCTATCACATTAGCAATAGAGTTCAATGATATATTTGAGTCATACCCAGTTTCTATGATGGTTTTTGCATGCTCCACATACCTTTGTGACTGATTTTTTATATTTTTCTGAAGAAATGCGCTGATGTCAAAAAGTTCATCTATCAGCCATTTTTTCAGCTCATATATAGTGCCAAAATGCTTTTCGATATCCAGATTATGCTCAAGGAAAGGCGTTCCTATATTCTCGTTCAAATAGCTTAATACATTATAATATATAACCAGATAGAGCTTTTGCACTGCATCTATAAGTTGAGTCGGATAGATATTCTTATTCACAATAAAAAACTCATTTATAATTAAGGATATTTCACCGGAATTTGCTATCCTTATTGCACCTGTAAGACGGTTCTCTACATCATTGTAGCGAACCTTGTCCTCTAAACGCACAGAACTTATCTCTGAATAACATATTACAGATCCACTGCCACCGAAAAACTGGTGGTCTATAGCTTCTTTCGCCTGTCTAAAGGCTGTCGGAATTTGTAAAATATTATCGAATATTTTTGATATGCCAATGGAAAGCATAACATTCATATCTTTTAAAACTTTCTGGCAAAACCCATTTGCCATTTGCAGTAGCGTATCTACAGCATCTTGTTTGTTTTGAGGCTTATAATTAAACAAAATACCTATTTCATTTTTCGAATAGCAAAATGCAGCACATTCATACTGTTCGGAAAAGTATTCCTCTCCTTCACTTGCTATAATGCTAGTGTTGCCTTGTTTTGCTTGTTCCTCAAGTTGGTCATCTATATTATTCTCTCCTGCAAAACTACTGCTTACCTTAATTAATGCAAATATCATTGATCCAAACATTATATTTATACCCAAAAATACAAACTGTTCTTGTACATATTCAATGGAAAGAGCATCAGAGTGAGTGACTAAATAACGAAAATATTCATCTTTTAGCAAGGGTAAGCTGCGCCGTAACTGTTCTTTTGTAATATCAACTTGTTGTCGCTCTTCTCTTTCTTCATCTATCTTTATAATCATCTTCTTGAGTACATTGTGGATGTCATCAACACTTGCAGGCTTCAAAATATATTCATCCACATTTAGGCGCAATGCTTTTTGCATATAAGTAAAGTCATCATAACCACTCAAAATTATGAATTTAATCCCTGGAAATTTATATTTTGTTAACTCGATTAATGCCAGCCCGTCCATAATTGGCATTTTTATGTCAGTTATCACGATATCTGGTTTAACCTTTTCAATTAACGCATAGGCAGTTTGACCTGTTTGTGCATAGCCTTTCATATCTAAGTGAAGACTACTCCAGTCAGTTAGTTTAATTATTCCTTTGATTACGTCAATTCTGTCATCTACAATAATTACCTTGTACAAAAAGCCATATCTCCCTCCATTTTTATTTTAACTTCTACAACAAACCTTTTGTCAGTATAGTTATTCTGATATATTTCTAAAGAAGCATTATCCTTATAAGTTAAGTATAAGCGCTGAACTATATTAACAAGGCCATAGCCCTTTTTGTATTCAACATTCAAAACTTTATCAATCTCATCCTGTCCCATTCCGCAACCATTATCTGAAACCCGTAAAATAATTAAAGAATTTTTAGAAAAAATATCAATTCTTATTAATCCTCCCGAATGCATTTTTTCAAAGCCGTGAAGAATGCTGTTTTCAACTAAGGGCTGAAGCAGAATCTTAATTATGGGGTATGATAATATATCTTTTTCATAGTGTATCTCATAATCAAACTTTTCTTTATAAATTATTTTTTGAATTTGCAAATAACTCTCTGCGTGCTGTAGTTCGTTCCCCAATGTAGTTATTTCCTTCCCCTTATTAAGACCAAATCGGAATAAGTTTGAGATCGCTAGTGCAATATCCGCCACAAGCTTGTTACCATTTTTCATCGATAGCCAGTACACACAGTCAAAAGTGTTATATAAAAAATGGGGATTGATTTGCGCATTAAGAGCTCTCAACTCCGCTATACGCTTCATTTCTTGCTCAGATTTTACCTCTGAAACTAAAAGACGAATTCTATCACACATATTATTGAATACATTAGCAAGCTGCCCGATTTCATCATTGTATTTTGTTTTGAAATGCACACTAAAATTATTATCAATCGAATGTGTCATCATTTGTTTAAGTTTTTTCAGCGGACTGGTAATAGAATTTGAAAGCATAACCGCTAACAATGAAAAAAGAAGCGTACAAAACATTGTAATTATCAACATAAGGCTTTGTACAGTACGAACATCCCTAAGCAATACACTATTCTCTTGCATACAAACAATTGCCCAATCATTAATATTAATAGGTTTACTGTTGATCTGCCACTTTTGTACATTATCACCGGCAAGCACCTCCATAATTTTGTGTTGGCGTTGTGGATCATTAGAATCAGAAATTACAACCTCACCATTATGGTTTACGATATATAGTATTGCATTTAGGTTATTAGAGATACTGACCAGTCTTTGACGAAGTATTTCTGCATCCAAATTGATAATTATGTGCCCGTTAAATTCCTCATTGGCAACACAGATAGGCATTGCTATAGGGACTACTTTTTTGTTACTGCGGAACATCTCGTCCTGCATTACAGTACCCCAATATATCATCTTTTTTCTCTCAATTTCACTGTAAATTTGTGTTGCTGAAAAATCGGAATACTCGTCTAACATAGAGTTGAAATTATAAAAATAATATTTATCCGTGTGAATATATATTGAACTGATTAATTCATCACTTGATTTTATCTGGCTGAGTTTGCTAGGAATTCTTGAAGATTCAACCGCATAGGATTGTTTGTCCTCATAAAGTAATTGTTTCATTGTATTTATAAAGTCGGTATCAAGCTGTAAAGAGATAATTTTTGATAAAATATTAGATAATTCCTCATTAAGATAACCTGCAGACTGCTGCATCACTTCATAGACATAACGACCAGAACTGTTCTTTATCATTCTTGATGTATAAAGATATACTGCGCTTGAAGAAAGAAGAGAAGATAAGGTAATAAGACTCACACAAAGTAGAATCAGCTTACGTTTAACATTCAAATTCATAAACCTGACTTTGATTTTTTTAAACATAAAGTATTTCTCCTCTGCATATAATACATAAAACTCATTTAAGAGTCTAAATCAAGTTTATTTTTATTCAAAAATTTTTTTACTCCTTAATAAATTTAAGATTTATACATCATCCTGTTTTTGTTAATCACATCACGTTTTCAGCCTAGCTAGAGCAAAATTAAACTGCTTATTATTTACTACATAATTATACTCCAAAGAGTGAGTTAAACTAACTTCACATACAATATATTCTTCAGACAAAAGCACTCTGACACTATACATTGATGTGAAGTTCAACTAATATGCTTTTCAGGATATAATCATTATATTGAACTTTGGATTATATTTCAATGGTAAATAACTGCAAAACATCAATGGAATTACTAGTGGTTCTTCGATGTTCATATTTACTATTACACCTGTCTATCCGCTATCCTGTATTTTGTGCTTTTCAGAACCTGAATTTTGATTGTCTGTTAGTGTAACATACACATAATATGCTCCACATAAAAGCTCACCTTTAATATCAAAAAGCCAAGTAGTCATTTGAGTTTTTCCAGACTTTAAAGGAACATGAAAGGTAACAGCTACATCGCCTTTTGATACTAACAGGACACCATCAAACTCCTGTATTAATAACCGTGCCTTCCTGATAGGAAGGGCTTTACCTTCAGGATAAACACCATCAACACCTTGATAAGCAGGAACTCTCTCTGACATTTTTTCTCCGGCTTCCCTTGGCCAGCGTCTTAGCTCAATCTCGTATGTTCCATTCTGCTCAACAAATATATTCCAAGGACCATTGTCTTTTATGCCTTTACGAATATGTGCTGTTTGCACAGAAGCATGAGCATAAAGCCAGTCAAGTGAAGATAGGCATATTTTTTTACTTGCGTAGTTTCCTATGCTTATATAACTAAATTCCCGGATTAGAGGTTCAGTAATATTCCACCACGTCTCATAATCTTCTCGTAGAAGGTTAAAAATTTCAGGAGTTTGGTCTGCAATGTCATTTTTCTGCCCTATGTCTACCCCTACATTGTAAAGCTCCTTTCCACCGATGAGTCTCCATTTGCCTCGCATAACACATGAATCCCACTTTATAGGATCCCTATCATGAGGTAGATAGCAGTATTGCACAATTAATGATCGCTCCTGTAATTTATCTATCTCACCTCTAAGCAATCCAGCAAGGCTTACTCCATCAAACTTAGCCTCTTCTGTATCTTGCAGAGAGCATAAATCTATAAGTGTTGGAAGTAAATCCTGCACATGTATTAACTCATCAATATCACACGAATTTCTTAGGTTACCATTAGACCAGCGAATAAAGCATGGTACTCTGTGTCCACCTTCGTACAGACTACATTTTTTACCTCGCATTCCGGCATTGTATGTGTCAACTGCTATCTTCCCGCCATTGTCTGACATAAAGATAAATATCGTATCATTGTCAAGACCCGTTTCTATTAACATGTCCTCTAATTTCCCGATATTCTTATCAATATTTGCAATCATACCAAAGTATCTGGCTAACTCTTCGCTAAGACCTTGCTCTAGGTATGGTTTGCTATAGCACTCAGGAACAAACAGAGGTACGTGTGGTGCATTTGGGCAAATATATGCGAAAATGGGGGTGCCATCCTTGCTACTTTTTCTAATCCATTTTATTGCTTCGTTAAACCAGATGTCAGTACAATATCCTTTATATTGTTTTACCGTTCCATTGTGTACATACCAGTCATCGAAGTAGTCATTGTTCCAATAATCTGAAGCTGCTCCGATCATTCCTCCATTATGGTATAACGTTTCTTGAAAACCCCGATCCATCGAGCGGTGTGGGTAATTATCACCTAGGTGCCATTTTCCAAAGTGTCCCGTTCTATATCCATTTGAAGCAAAATACTCTGCCATTGTGGGGATATCTTTTCGCATGAATGTGCGACCACTGCATACATGATAAGCTCCATTAGCAAGGGCATCTCTACCGGTCATTAGTTCTCCTCTTGTGGGAGTGCACATGGGTGCAACATGAAAATCTGTCAAGCGAATACTATTATCATAAAGTTGATCCATTCGAGGAGTGCTAAGTATCGGGTTTCCATGGCAACTCAAATCCCCGTATCCCTGATCATCAGTTAATACAATAATAACATTTGGATTTCGGAGTTTGGTTTCATGCTTATCATCAGAACCCATATTAACAAATCCTCCCTCACCTTTTTTTATTCAGACAGCTTAAGTTCCTCAAGCAACGCAAGCGCAAAAAAACCAGAGGCATAAAAGCATGAAAGAGTGAACCACGGTCTGTATACAACTGCTGATTGTGGATTAGCGCCTGCAATCCCTCCAATAATCTCAGGCTCTCCTTTTTTAATCTGATTTTCCATACACCAGCACAGCGCTTTTCGTGCTGTATTTAGATGCTGTTTACCTTGTGTGTAACCATACAGACGGTAAAAGAGCATAGACCACAACGGTGTTCCTTTATCATCCAACCCTGATTGTTCAGTAGTTTTATTCAATTGATAGTTCCAAGAACCATCGGGATTCTGAGTATTCATCAAGTAGTTCGCCATATCACAAGCAAGATTTAGATAGTGAGAATTTTTGCTGAAGTTGTACGTAGATAGTAACCCCTCCATTGCCCAACCAAGTCCTCGCGTCATAAAAATGCATTCATCAGTATCATCTTTTTCCCGATAATAAGCACGCTCCCATAATCCATCCTCACGTTGAAACTTTCGTAAGTGGTTATCCATATAATGTATTCCTAATTCTCTATATTTTTCATCTCCGGTAAGATAAAAAAGCTCATCAAATGCTTTTACCCCAAAACCCGATTCATCTAATGTATGTTTGGACCATTCCCCTTCCTCAGGCCAGAAATCTTGAGGGGGTATTGGATCCTTTTCCATTAAACGTTCGGTCGTTTTTGCGTATAAAAGCGATGCATCATAGAAGCGTTTATCACCTGTTCTTCTATAAAGCTCGCACCATGCCCATCCGCATAAGAATCCAGAATCAGCAGCAGCATTAACTCGCAGGCGGCTGCCGGTTGGCATATAAGGATTTGGATCCCAACGTGCTGTAGATAGCCCATCAGTTTCGTTTCCTGGACTGCGCACTATGCCGAGTAATGAAGCTATGCCTGCTTTGTATGCAGTTTCAAGCAAAATATCTTTCGGAAAGGATTCACTAATCAGTGGCAAATCGGAACATTCAAGTAATGCACGTATTGCGGGTGCCCAACCCCATATCCATCCAGGCAAGCGGTAGGTTTTAGCATCCAAATCGTAGAAGAGGTAAAAACCTCCATTAAATGGGCTGTTCGAAGACTCAATTTTACTGTTAAGAATATACCTGATACTTTGTTTGAGAGCTAATTGAAGGCGTTCACACGAAATATCCGATGACCCATATGCTCTTACATTATGCTTTTCATGTTCTTCCCTTACCGATGCAGTCCCAATAAGCTTATAATCTTTCCCTGTACTGTAATAAGCAGTAATTTCACCCTCCCATACTGTGGAAAGCAATAAAATCTCAGTGGTGATCCTACGTGTTGTATATAGTGGAACCGGAATACGCAGACAAAGATAAAAATCTTTTAATTTAAAATTTTTGTCTTTAACAAACAGATTGTTTTCCCATTCAAGAAGTTTATGGGATGGTATTTCTATTGTTGGGTTTGTTCTGTTAAAGTCCGGCCAAAGGCTGGCGTTAAATGAAAACTCTGACTCAGAATAATTTTTATCTGAGTTAAACAAGACCTTTGCTGATAGAAGTGGTTTGATTTTAAGATCTACCACAGGAAAATAGATTTCTCCCTTATACTCGTGTTTAACATCATTCATCAGTTGTTCCTTCGGCTGATTTTGCGAGACATCAGAAAAACAGCTAATATTTCTATTGCGGCTGCTTCTTATCTCAAGCAATATTTCATTTGTCTGTTCAGGGTATTCTACAGATAAATCCAGTACATTTTTGATTTTTACCACATTTATTGATCGAGGCATTTAACCCATCCTTTCCCAATAGTGCCAGATAACTTAAGTTTTTAAAGAGTTATAGTTCTCAAAAGTAATATCCATACTATTGAATCCACATTTTACTACATAGATTATAAAGCATCATATGTTTGTTAACAATGAGGTTTATTTACGGAAACACTGTGGTTATTTTATGATGTGTAAGACAGGGGACGGTTCTGTGTCTTATTATTCCCACCTCTCCACAATACCCCTGCGTATGCACATTAATTAATTACTTATTTATTATCATCCTTAAACTATTTACAACTACAACTATCATTTTAAACGCTCAAACTGTCACACGCTCAACACAAATAATAAGACACAGAACCGTCCCCTGTCTTAGGATCCCGTTGACTTATAGTGTCTTAAACCAAATCTCCAGAAAAAATAACAAGGAGCAAGAAACAAAACTCCGCCAAGTGGTAGTAACATATAAATATGGTTACTCGTTCTTCCTATCAGGTATATGAATGGGTAGTATTGGACAAGAGCCAAAGGAACAACATAAGTAAAAAATTTTAGTATCCCCTCGCCATAAATTGACAGTGGGTATGTACCAAATTCACGCCCTCCATCTGTGAATATATTAATAAATTCCAATCCCTCAGTAGTAAAAAAGCAAAGGCTTGCATAAATAACAAATAAGCCAGAAAACAAGCAAAAACCACCTGCTATCATCAAGATTAATGTAATGATTTTGTCAATTGTCCAATCAACTCCGCTTGATGGGATCGCATATGCAAATACTACAACAGCCTGCATTAACCGACCAATTCGTGTGAATTCGGTTTTGGAGGCTAGCACCTGAAAAATCTCATTCCTTGGTCGAACCATGATTCTGTCGAACACTCCGTTTGATATAGTACGGTTAAAGGCATCAAACCCTCGTACAAAACATTCTGCCAGTGAAAAAGATGCAAGTATAATTGCAAAGCAAAGCAAAACCTCATTATAGGTGAAGCCTTGGACACTGTTAAACCGTTGGAACATGAAATATATACTTAAGAACACTGAAAATGACACCAGAAATTGTCCGAGCATAGTCATAAAGAACGACGCTTTGTATTGCATTTGCGACCGCAGTATTATTGACAAGTATCTAGTATATAACCTCATAGCTATCCCCCTTGCACCACCACTTTTTTCAAAGCATTTTTCATTAAACATTTACCTAATACAAACAACCCAATAACCCAAATTATTTGCAGAATAATTTTATTAATCACTTCTGTGCCAGTAAGGAATCCTGTATATATTAAGAACGGTGTGTTCTGCATAGAAGCAAAGGGCAAAAGCTCGATAACTTTTCGCAATCCATCCGGTAAAAACGGCAATGGAATAATGGCTCCTGAAAGCAGCTCTGTCAATGAAACCGCCAATATACGTATTCCCATGGGCGAAATAGTGTAAAATGCAGATATGTAAATTAGCATGTTAAAGGCAACCATAATTAAAAATCCAAATAATACTGATAGTATAAACAAAAATGCAGCTTTGCTACTTATGGGGAGTGTAATTCCAAAGGGTGAGGGCAAGAACACACATACTAAAAGAATGGGCATAGAACGCAGCACCACTTTTGAGAGTCTAACCGCCACGTTTCTGACAAACCACATGTAATATGTATCTGTTGGTCTACAAAGCTCATAAGCTATATTCCCGCTAGTTATGGTTTCGAATATTTCATTTTCAAAGAACCATGCCATAAACAGCGCTAAAAGGGCTTGCTGCAGCCAAATGTATGAGCTAAGCTGTGAAAAGCTCATCGGAAAGGAACTACTTTCGCTCTTGTAAAATGCCCAAAACATTAATAGTGTCATAAAACCCCAAGCAAATTGTGTAAAGATTCCGGCATATGCGGCAGCACGATATTGTAGCCCGTTAATAAATCGTATTCTAAAAAAAGATGCATATTTTTTCATATATGATACTCCTCGTAAAGAGATACTACCATTTCTTCAGCTGTTGCACCTGCAACTGAGATGTCGGTTACTTCAAGATTTTTTGAAATTGCAGCAATGGCATCGGATACTGATATCACATTTGTGTCTACAGCAATGACCGCTCTGCCTTGGAGGCTATTAACCAAAGATAAACCGTCGCTCAAGTAAAGCGATCCACTAGCATACTCTACTGTAATCTTCTTCTGCCCTTTATATCGCCTCTTTAGCGCTTCAAGATCACCATCAAGCAAGATCTTGCCTTTTCCAATCAGAATTATCCTTTTAGTCAAAGCCTCTATGTCCTGCATATCATGAGTCGTAAGTATTACTGTGGTTTTTTCTTCTTTATTTAGCTTTTCTATAAAACTCCGAACTGCAATTTTAGAAACAGCGTCCAGACCGATAGTAGGCTCATCCAAAAACAAAATCCGTGGGCTATGTAAAAGTGACGCAGCAATTTCACAGCGCATACGCTGTCCTAAAGACAACTGCCTTGCAGGGGTTCTTATAATTTCTTCTATATGAAGTAGCGTAACAAGCTTTTCAAAATTCCCTTTATATACTTTTTCATCAATTTTGTAGATGTCCCGCAGTAATTCGAAGCTGTCAACCACAGGCACATCCCACCAAAGCTGTGAGCGCTGACCGAAGACAACACCAATCTCATTAACATGTTTGATTCTATCTTTCCAGGGTACTCTGCCATTTATTACACATGATCCGCTTTCAGGAGATAATATACCACACATGATTTTAATGGTACTACTTTTGCCAGCTCCATTTGGTCCAATGTAGCCTACCATTTCACCGTCATTTATTTTAAAAGAGACATTATCAAGTGCTTTTATATAGTCATATTCCTTGGTAAGCATTGCTGTAAGAGCTTCTTTAAAACCTGCGTTTCTTTTTGAAACCTTAAAGGTTTTGCAAATAGCTTGAAGTTCAATCACTATATTGTCCTCCTGCAAAAATTTGGTACCGTAAACTATAATTTTATCCCACATGTATTATTCTTGTCAAATAATTTTTAGGAAATCCAGCGGGGTATCCAGCGGGAATAGTGTCTATTCAGAGGTAGCTCAAACATATTAACTGAAGAATCATCTCTAATACAGCTAGTTACAGCGAGGCTTAGGAAAACACAATATCAATTAGCGAAGGCGTAGCTTCTCTATCTCAGTCCCTCCGACTCACCAACTTTATAACTTCCACAATAGGAATAATAGAAAAAGAAGCTATAATGACGATGAACCATTGTTCAAAATTAAGGTGTTGTACTCTGAAGATCTCATTAAGCTGTGGTACAATAATAACTATTACCTGCAAAAGTCCTGCAAACAACAAAGCGCCAATCAGATACATGTTTGAGAAAAGGCTTTTTGTGACAACCGATCTGTTTCCTGTGCGAACGTTGAATACATGCGTCAACTGGATCAGCCCAAGTGTAGCAAAAGCCATTGTTACAGCTATATCCGAGCCAAAGTTAACACGAGCGATATAGTAAGTTAAAAGGGTAATAGCCCCTTCGAGTATACCTTGATATATAATATTTATACCATATCCTTCAGAAAAAACACTTTGGTTTGCCATGCGAGGTTTTTCAGACATAACATCCCGATCAGGCTTCTCCATACCAAGTGCAAGTGCAGGAAAAGTATCTGTAACAAGGTTTATCCAGAGTATATGAATTGGAAAAAGTATTTTCCAATGGAGCATTGTTGCAACAAATAATGTGATTATTTCTCCTGTATTTGCTGATAACAGGTACTGTACTACCTTTCTTATGTTGCTGTAAATTGTTCTGCCTTCCCTAACTGCATCAACTATAGTTGCAAAATTATCGTCGGTAAGTACCATGTCAGACACTCCTTTTGCAACATCGGTACCGGTTATTCCCATACCAATACCTATATCTGCTACTTTAAGTGCAGGAGCATCATTTACTCCGTCTCCAGTCATAGCAACAGTCTTGCCTTTTTTCTTCCATGCTTTTACTATCCTCACTTTGTGTTCGGGAGATACCCGGGCATAAACAGAGTATTTTTCCACACTGCTTTCAAAATCAGCATCACTGATTGCGCTTAATTCCCTACCGGTTATTACTGCGTTTTCATCACTTAGAATATCAAGCTCTTTAGCTATTGCAAGTGCAGTATCCTTGTGGTCTCCGGTAATCATTACAGGTCGGATCCCAGCTTTTTTGCATACTTTGACTGCGTCCTTAACCTCTTCTCTTGGCGGGTCAATCATGCCGACCAGTGCTACAAGTGTAAGGTCATTTTCTGTGCTTTCAGTTGTAAGTACTTCCGGATGCTCAAAATTGTCCTTGTATGCAATGGCAAGTACACGAAGGGCAGCACTTGCCATTTTAGAATTAGCTTCTTGAAAGTTTGAAGCGTACTCTTTAGTTAACGGTTTGATTTCATCCTTGATAAGTACATGGCTGCACCGGCCAATCAACACATCAGGAGCTCCCTTAGTAAGAATACGATTTCCCTCTTCAACCAGATTCAATGTAGTCATTAGTTTCCGTTCAGAATCAAAAGGTATCTCATTTTTGCGAGGATATTTATTATCCATCTCATTTTTATTGAAACCTTTGGTAAGCGCAAAAGATACTAGTGCTGTTTCAGTAGGATCTCCAAGGACTTTGGATGATCCATGTTCAAGTTTTGAGTCGTTGCAAAGAGTTAATGCCTGCAATAATATTTTGGAGCTTTTGCTATCTATATCAAATTCATTGTCGTCTATAACATTTTCATCAACAAAGATTTGCTTGACTGTCATTTTGTTTTGTGTAAGCGTTCCGGTTTTATCTGAACAAATAATCTGAGTACTCCCCAAAGTTTCTACAGCAGGAAGTTTCCTGACAATAGTATTTTTCTTTGCCATCCTCTGAACACCCAATGCCAGTACAATTGTCACAACAGCAGGTAACCCTTCTGGTATAGCTGCAACTGCAAGGCTTACAGCTGTGAGGAACATGTCAAGGTAAGTTCTGCCACCAACTACTCCTACAATAAATATTACAACAGCCACCGCAAGGATGGCAAAGGTAAGGTATTTCCCCAGTTCTGCAAGTTTTTTTTGCAGGGGTGTCTGCTCAGTTTCTCTTGCAGAAAGGTAAACTGCTATTTTACCAACTTCAGTATTCATTCCTGTACTAACTGCAATACCGCTTCCACGTCCATAGGTTACCACACTGCTGGTGTAGGCCATATTACGCCTATCACCGATGACAATATCTTCCTTGTCGATTTTGTCTATTGATTTTTCTACAGGTACTGATTCTCCGGTTAGCGCAGCCTCTTCAATTTTCAGATTGGAGGACTCAATAAGCCTTAAATCAGCCGGTATATAGTTACCGGCTTCAAGGATTACTATATCGCCTGGTACAACTTCAGATGCCTTGATCTGTTTTACATCACCACCTCTTTTAACTTTGGTAAAAGGTGCGGACATTTTTTTCAGAGCCTCAAGAGCTTTTTCGGCTTTGCTTTCCTGCATTACTCCAAGAACCGCATTGATAATCACTACTGCAAGTATTATAACCGTGTCAGTAATTTCACCCATGAAACCTGAAATAGCAGCAGCTACCAGAAGGATTATTATCATTAAATCTTTAAATTGGTCCAAAAACTTTGCAGCTAGTGAGCGGCTTTTTTCTTCCTTCAGTTCGTTTCTACCATAAATAGCAACTCTTTTTAAAGCCTCTTTTTCTTCTAATCCGTCTGATGAAACACTCAAAGCTTCATATGTTTCATCAACTGTTAAAGTGTGAAAAAGTTTGATTTCTGAAAATTTCCTATTATCCATTGTGTCCACTCCCTCTGAATTATTATTACCTAATATATTATGATTATCTCCCGCCAGTAAGTTTTCCTTTCCCGATTTTATGCGAAAACACTGAATGTAAACTCATAGGGATTGGAGATTTCTCTTCAATAGTGGTTGATGAAAAAATAGCCTTCAAACCTACTTCAATTAGGCAGTTTGAAGGCTTATTGTTTTGCCAAGAATACATTATGCTAGTCAATACTTTTGTTGAATGGTTCTATATGAGCTATAACCTGTACACTTTTGTTGATTTGGTACTTAATTCTTTCCTCAATTTCATGAATCAATTCATGAGACTTTTCAACACTAAGATCCGGTTCAGTCATTATGTGCATATCTATATGAACATCATTCTCACTACCTCGGCTGCGGATACTATGAGCGTCCTTGACCTTTTCAAAGCTCATAGCAATGTTTTTTACTACATTGATATCCACGGCTGCCTTATCTACAAGTATACTACTGTTATCCTTAAATATCAAAATAGCTGCATGACAAATAAAACCCGCTACTATAAAAGATACTATTGGATCAATAATCGGCGGTAATCCAATCTTTATACAAACAAGAGTGACCAACACTCCGATTGACACATATATGTCACTTCTTGTGTGCATAGAATCGGACACCAAGATCTGGCTATTTAGCTTTTTGCCTTTTTTATACTCATATGTGCTTACAAATATGTTAATACACAGCGTCAGAATTAATGTCACCAAACTCATTGGAGTAATATTTGGAACAGCGGGGTTTATCAACCTTTCAATTGCTGTAATGACAATTTTTCCACCTAATACAAATAGCATTCCACCAATAAATAACCCTGCAAGAATTTCAAATTTTTTGTGACCATAAGGATGATCTTCATCCACTGGTTTGGAGGCAAGCCACATACCAACTAATCCAACAATGTTTGATGAGCCATCTGTAAGTGAATGAAAACCATCAGCGGTTAAACTATTACTCCTTATTAAAGAACCTACCTCAATCTTAGCTGCTGCCACCGCCAAATTCGCAAACAAAATTATCCATAACACACGCTTAACTCTTACATAATTATCCTCCATAAGATTCTTCCTTTCAATAAAAATAGAAGTTCAGTATCTCTTTCTATTCATATGATCCAAATAACCCATCTTATCTTTACAAATAATAATTTAAAAACCTGTGAAACTATTTTTGTAAAAAAACGTAGTCCCACAGGTATTTATATCCTGTTGCCAAATTGGTCCAGCCCCCTGCTCTATTAGTATAGTATATGTTGCACTGCACGTCCTTGTCAATAGCTAGACAGGGGACGGTTCTGTGTCTTAGCAAAGTAAAAAAATTATAGTGATAAAATCATTAAAAACATAATATACTCATAGTATATAGAATCAGATGAATAGTAGGACAGGGGACGGTTCTGTGTCTTGGGGCTTTGCCCCGCAAGACACAGAACCGTCCCCTGTCCTAAAGAGGGTGCAAAATGCGAGGTATTAGAAGTATACCGTCTGAACAGATGGCTTATAGAATGCTTAAGATGCATATTGATTCTGCAATGCATGAATGTTGGATGAAAGTGATTGCATTTACAAGCGTGGAGCATTGCAAAGAAAAATGGGCGTACATCTGCAATGTTGCTAAACTTATGGCACTTGAAGGCGGGAAAGTGCTGGTCATCGACTGTAATATAGATAGTTTACGAACAAAGAAATATTTTGGAATGGAGTTTGAAGAATCACTATCTAAGATGACTCACAATGAAGGAGAAAATATTTTTGAAGTAGCAGAAATACCAATGCTTCATTTTATTCCCCAAGGCTTAGGATTACATGATATGGAAGGTAATCTTGACTTTGATAAAATAATAGGATTGATAGAAAATTCAAGAGCTGAATATGATTTTGTTCTAATCGATACACCACCAGCAGGAATCACGGCAGAAGGAGTTAGGTTATCTTCCATTGCAGATGGAACTATTATAACCGTTCTATCCAATAAGACACAGAAGAATTTAGCAAAAAGGACAAAGGATGTCCTAGATACTGTAAATGCAAATGTACTGGGCGTTATCTTAGGGGCATGAAAACACGTAATACTTTGAGGTTAACTTCTAAGAAGATATAACGCGGGAATTTCATGTCACACCAAGCTTAAGAATTAATAAATACAACAGATAAGGGGGCGAAATAGTGGATAACGAAATTGATTTATTGCAATTAGTTAGTAAATTAATGAAGAGGAAATGGCTTATTTTGTACATAACTTTAGTTTCAATGATAATAGCGGTAATTTATAGTTACTTTATCGTAAAACCGCTTTATGAAGCAAATGTGAATATTATTATTTGTAAGGAAGCTGCAAGATATTTCTTAGAGGATCGATATACAAACAGTGACATATCGCTATATCTGCAGGTGATAAAAACCTATGAAGCGATTGCGATGTCAAGAACTGTAAGACATCGGGTTTTTGAGCTTCTTCCAGATGATGGTTTCCAAGAAATTAAAGTTATGAATGCATCATCTAAGCCCGGTACCCAGATCATTACATTAACTGTTTCTCACCCTTCGGCTCAAAATGTAGCTGAATATGCAAATGTTTTCGCTGAGCAATTTATAGAAGTAGCTGACGAAGTATTACCTGCAGGTGAGCTAAGCATACTTGATAAGGCAGAACGCCCAAAAGAACCTGCTTCTCCTAACCGGCTTCTAAATATCACCATTTTTGGAATGTTAGGTATTATGATCTCCATAATGGTTATATTTCTTTTGGAATATTTTAAGCCGGTAATTGATTCAGAGCAGGATGTAAAGGATTGTTTAGGATTATCAGTACTTTGTGTTCTACCACAAGATAAGTTTTATTCGGAGGAGTATTATGTTACTTAAAAAATTACGCTTTGATAAAACACAAGGCAATATATTGACTGTATTTATTTTTGCCTTAATACTCACTAACCTAATATTTGCAGGAAACCTCTATAATCAAGCTCAGTTTTCAAAGGAATACCAAATAGAAATAGAAGAAAAGGCAAATTTAATAGATGAGCTTAGAAACACTCAAGAAAACGATATTAAACAAAAATGTACAACTTATTATACCGCACAGTTACAAAAGCTTTTAAGTGAGCAGGACTTAGTATTTATAGCACAAAAGCAGTGGAAGTATTTATTTACACTAAATGGAGAAGTCCAAGATAAGCATACAATATACATCGAGGAAGATTCAGCTCATGTTATTTTAGCAGAAATTTTAAATGATAATGAGATCTTGCCGGAAAACATCTTAAGAAATGGTCGAATAACAGGTAATGACCCTAATGATCTCCTTAAAGAGCATTGCATTGTTTATACTACTATTCCTTATACAGTAAGGGAGGATGAAAATGATCAAGGTCGTAGGATTATGTATGACTTTAAAAAAATTCCCCATGGAACTGTCATCAGTTTTAAGATAAGTCCCATTTTGGCAGAACGTTTAGGAACAAAATATGAAGAGCATTTGTGGGAGAGTCGAATTGAAATAATTCGAAGCTAAGCTGTCACTTAGTTTTGCGCTTACTTGCAGTAGAGTGCTGTTTATACGTTACTTTTTGAGAACCAGTTTGTTTAATGGTTTGCTATAAACATATTATTTGCAAAAATGTATAGGTACAATGCTTTAGTAATGAAACTATAGAATTATGGAACATGATTTAATAAGAACGAATAAAATGGTAAATGAGAATTAAATTTAACCAAACAATGAGAGGAGGGGGATAATGGCTTATCTAAAAAATCGTGGATACAAAATCATACTAGCAATTGCATTGATTGCAACTTGTATTATTTGCAGCTCTACCACTGTAAATTTGTGCGTTGCAGCAAAGGATGATGTAACCTTAAGTGCAAGTTTGCAGGGTAATTTTATTATAGTGGAAGCGACTGGTAGCGGCAATCCAATAATGGACACACAAATATGGGGGGATTACGGAAGAGGTTGGTTTTTGATAAAAGACTATAATGAAGGCAATAAATCATTTAGTTGGAACCTGACTACTTTGCATAAAGAAAACGAAAGCTATTTCCTAAATGGTAATAACTACAAATTTGTTGATACCGACATGTTTAAAATCTATGTAAGAAATAGCACCAACAAAGATAATGTAAAAGAACTATATAAGACCTTTTATTTGGGGAGTTCAAAGCAGGACATCCAATTAATAGCAGAGGGTTATGAAGAGACCGATTTCGGAACTGTTCACCAAGATTTTCCAATTGTTGTTGAGCAGAACGTTGAAGTAGAATTACAGCTTAATGTTGGAGATAATTCAAAAAAATATTTCGTAAAAATTATTGGCGATAACTACACAAAAGATTTATATAACAATGATGGAAAGAATTTAAATTGGACACCAGAGGAAAGCGGTACATTTTACATTGCAGTGTACGATGATCAAAACCAGATGCTACTCAAGCGCAAAGTATATGTAAATTCTGAAAACAATGAGTATTTGCAGCTAGGCAACCTTGATATTGGCAGTAATGCAGAAAAAGGGGTATATGTAAGACTAACCGTGAAAGAAACCCGACCTACAGGATACAGCGAAGATATTAACAAGAGCTTGAAGTTCACCATTTCGGAGTCATCAGTGTGGTCAAGAACAATAAAAGATTATGGTGACTATGTAAGTGAAATGGCCGGCGCATATGAGATCAGTGAAAAATACGATGGATTCGAACTAAGTTCAGGTATTTACAACATAACTTCCTATATTAAGACTCCCCATTCAATTGAGTATGATGATGTAATTAGAAAAGTTTATCAAAAAAGCGGCGTGGAAGGTCTGGAATTTGAAGTAACAAAAGTCTGCAAGTCAGAGAACGGGCAAATCGTAACACCAGATAAAGATGGAAAGTACCCACTGCAACCAAGCGGAAAAACACTAAGTTTTACTTTCACGGTTGTAGCTCCTGATAATACCGGAAAATATGAATATGCATTCTTTTTAAATGATGCTCGAGGAAAACGAATGGTAAAAAAATACGCCACAAATAACAATATCTCAGACAATATTGAATTTAAGTGGACTCCGGCAGAGCCCGGGCAATATACGGTATATGCCCGCATTCGTGAAACTTTTGACGGAGAGCGAAATATAAATCCATTGCCCAATTCCTATGAAAAGGAAATAGCTTTCCCTATTCATATAGAGCAGACAAATTTAGACGTGTATCTAACTGGAGTTAAGATAGAAGAAAATGAGTGGACGGTAACTGATGGCGGTGCCGTTGCAGATACTTCAAATACAGCACTTACCTCCCATAAACTAAATATTATTGAAGTTAGAGCAGAAAAAAAACAGGGAAACGAACCTAAGCACAACAAAAACAGGCTAATGTACAAAGTGTATGCGGTAAATAAAGGTTACATGTATTCCCTGGGAAATTATTCTTTTTCCAATGTTATTCCTTTCTATCCTAAGAGCACAGGGCAATATCGTTTGATTATCATGGTAAAGGATGTGGAGTCTGGCTCAGAGGAAGACAAATGTGAGATATTAGTTGATGTGGTTGACAAGTAGCAGATGTGGATGATAACTTTAAAAAAATCTCTATAATAGAAAAAAGGTGGCTAAGCCACTTTTTTTGTTTCTGTTCAGACCCTCTATAACTTGATATATAACTTTGAACTGTAACCTTTTTTTCACTATAGAAGCTTATGGTATTGCCCTCAAGCCGCTTTTAATTATGGCTATCTCTAGCACCTATGTCAAAATATTCACTTCTAATTATTCAGCTTCACGGTTAAACTCCTTTAATCATCATCTTCGGAATCTTTCACCTCATCCAGATGTTGGCTAACCTCAATACGAACCAAGGAACGACGAATCATGACATGTGCACTTTGGAAATGCATTTCTTCTGATTCTTCTAAAATGGTAGCTTCTGCTTCCTGGCGATCTCTTTCTGCACGTTCTAAGTCTATCTCTTCTGGAAGCTGTGCTATGGTACTGAAGATATTTACCGTTGTATCGTCTAATTCAGCTACACCGCCAAATACGGCAAGCTTCTTCTCAACACCATCATTAAAGACACGAAGAATACCATCTCCCAGCATAGCCGAAACTGGTGCATGACCTTTTAATACACCAAGGTCGCCGTCGATACAACGCATTATAATCATGTCGGCTTTCTCAATGAATTTAAGTCCACGAGGTGTGGTTATTTTAAGATTAAGTTTTTTACCATTATTATCAGTCTGTTGTTCGGCCATATCAATCACCTTGCGCTTTTTTGTACTTTTCCACCACTTCGTCGATAGTTCCAACGTTTAAGAAATAGCCTTCAGGAATATCATCATGGTCTCCTTCAATAATTTCTCTAAACCCTCGAACCGTTTCTTCGATAGAAACATGTCGACCCGGAATAGATGTAAATTTCTCAGCCACATAGAAAGGTTGAGACAAAAATCGTTGAACCTTTCTCGCTCTGTTAACGATCTGCTTATCTTCCTCTGAAAGTTCATCAATTCCCAAAATAGCAACAATATCCTGTAGATCTTTATATCGCTGCAAAATAGACTGAACAGCAATAGAAGCACGATAATGCTCTGCTCCCACAATGCTAGCTTCCAAAATACGTGATGAAGATTCCAGTGGATCAACTGCTGGATATATGCCCTGTTCAACAATTGCTCTGGATAAAATGGTCACTGCATCCAAATGAGCAAAGGTGGTTGCAGTAGCAGGATCGGTAAAGTCATCGGCAGGCACATATATTGCCTGAACAGAGGTGATGGAACCAGACTTAGTGGATGTAATTCTCTCCTGCAAAGAACCTATCTCAGTGGCAAGGGTAGGCTGGTATCCAACAGCGCTTGGTGTACGCCCTAGTAAAGCTGAAACTTCTGAACCTGCTTGTACGAAACGAAAAATATTGTCAATAAATAGCAAGACATCTTGTTTCTCTATATCACGGAAATACTCGGACATGGTCAGCCCAGTGAGTCCTACCCTCATTCTAACACCCGGTGGCTCATTCATTTGTCCAAAAACCAGTGCAGTATTGTCAATAACTCCTGAATCTAGCATATCATAATAAAGATCATTACCTTCACGAGTACGTTCTCCTACACCGACAAACACAGAATAACCGCCGTGTTCTTTTGCAATACTGTTAATAAGCTCCATAATAAGGACTGTCTTTCCTACTCCAGCACCGCCAAATAGTCCTATCTTACCACCCTTGGGGAAAGGACAAAGTAAATCAATAGCCTTTATACCGGTTTCAAGAATCTCTGGCTGAGCAATCTGCTCAGTAAGGGTAGGTGGATCTCTATGGATAGGCCAATGCTCTTTAGTTTCTACAGTCAGTTTATTATCAATAGGTTTACCCAGAACATTAACCATACGACCGAGAACTTCTTCGCCAACAGGCACTGTAATTGGAGCACATGTGTCTACAGCCTCCATCCCCCTTGTTAGACCGTCGGTGGGGTGCATCGAAATACAGCGCACCGTGCGATCCCCAATATGCTGCATAACTTCCAGCACTATTGTCTCCTCACCAAACTGTACTTCAATAGCATTATATAAAGAAGGTAATTCCTCCTCAAAGCGGATATCAATCACCGTTCCTATTATCTGAATTATTTTGCCTATGTTTTTATCTTTCATCTAGATCACCTTTATTTAAAATTTTGCACTCCCAACGATTTCACTAAGCTCTTGCGTTATAGCCGCCTGGCGTTTACGGTTATACATACGAGTTAATTCCTCTATTAGCTCTGAAGCATTCTTTGCGGCTGCATCCATATTAACCATGCGTACTGCCTGCTCACTGGTATGAGATTCGGAAAATATTCTAAATAAACTCATATGCAAATACAATGGAATCACATTGTCTATAAATGTATTGATGTTTGGCTCATATTTTTTATCAAAACTGTATGGAGTATCTACCGCTCCTGTAACAACAGGAAGCATTTTCTCTATAATAGGCTCATTGGTTAGAACATTCTCAAAACGGGTATATGCGATAAACACCTCTTCCACTTCACCAGACAGATAGAAGTTAGTTATCCAATTTGCAATACTTTCACTGCCATAATACACCTTTGAATCCGATACATCAATGACTGTACGGACGATATTCTTATCCTTCTTCCTAAAAAGTTCGTATCCTCTTGAACCCACTACAAGAATCTTCTCACTTTTTCCCTGTTCCATATGGTTCAAAGCTTTTGCAATAACATTTGCATTATAACTACCAGAGAGTCCTCTATCACTGGTCAATATGACATACAAAGAGTTTTTTACTTCTCGTTCTTCGTAAAATATGTGCGATTTAGCATCTTCATGGCTGCCAAGCTCTTCTACTATACGTTTTAGTTCACCATAAATGGGACGTACACCTTCCAACTGTTTTCTTACCTTGCTCAATCTTGTGGAGGCAACCATGTACATAGCTTTAATAATCTGTTCTACAGAACCAACATTTGATATTCTTTGTTTGATATCTTTAGTCGAACTCAAATTATTCCTCCTTAGCTGTAATTATATTGCTCTTTGACTTTTGCAATCACTGCATCTATGTTTTTTGCAAGTTCTTCCGAAATATTGCCGCTTTCTTTTACTTCTTTTTTAATATGAGCAGCATGTGTATCCACATAATTAATGAGTTCCCTCTGAAACTTACTTATACGCCTAAGATCAATGTCTTGCATAAGTTTTTTACTTAAGGCATATAAAATCAAAACCTGAACTTCAACATCCATAGGTTTGTACTGTGGCTGTTTGAGAACTTCCATAATGCGATCGCCATAATTTAGCCTGTCTAAAGTATCCTGATTTAAATCAGATCCAAATTGAGAAAAAGCTGCCAATTCTTTGTACTGCGCATACTCGATTCTCAGTGGACCAGCCAACTTTTTCATAGCGGAGATCTGAGCTGAACCACCAACTCTGGAAACAGATAAACCAGGATTGATTGCTGGTCGAACTCCATTGTTGAATAGCTCTGCCTCCAAATAAATCTGACCATCTGTTATAGATATAACATTCGTTGGAATATAAGCTGAGATATCACCTTCTTGTGTCTCAACAATAGGCAGAGCTGTCGAAGTACCTCCACCGTGCTCTTCGCTCATACACGCCGCACGTTCTAATAATCTTGAGTGTAGATAAAAAACATCGCCCGGATAGGCCTCACGACCAGGTGGACGACCTAAAAGCAAACTAATTGCTCGATAAGCCACCGCATGCTTGGATAAATCATCATAGACTACTAAAACATCCTTCCCCTTATACATCCATTCTTCCGCGATTGCGCAACCTGCATAAGGAGCTATATATTGTAATGGTGCTGACTCACTGGCAGTAGCTAAAACTACTGTTGTGTATGCCATAGCACCAGTTTGGTTCAGCACTTTAATTATGCGTGCCACAGTTGATGCCTTTTGTCCTATGGCAACATATACACAGTAGACATCCTTGTCTTTCTGATTAATAATTGTATCAATTGCAATAGCAGTCTTTCCTGTTCCACGGTCACCAATAATCAATTCTCTTTGACCCTTCCCAATTGGAACCAGTGAATCGATTGCTTTAATACCCGTCTGCAGTGGTTGGTTCACTTCACGGCGCATAATTACACTAGGAGCACTACTTTCTATGTTGCGATAAATATCCGACTCAATAGGACCCTTATCATCAATTGGTTCTCCAAGTGCATTTACCACGCGTCCTAACATGTTATCACCTACTGGGACTGCAGCCATTCTACCTGTCAATTTAACAGGATCGCCTTCTTTGATGCCTGCATCAGAACCCATAATGACAACGCCTATGCTATCTTCATCCAGATTCAGCGCCATGCCAAAAGTCCCATTGGGGAATTCTAGGAGCTCGCCACTCATCGCACTGTACAAGCCATACACCCGTGCGATGCCATCTCCAACCTGTATAACAGTACCGGCCTCAGAAAAATCCAATTCAGTTGAATATGACTCAATCTGTCTTTTTATCACATTACTTGTTTCATCAGGATTAATCAGCATTCATAATTTCCTTTCTTTATGCGTTTTTTCATAATATCCAATTCAGATCTCAGGGTTCCATCAAACGCATGTCCGTCTACCAAAATATAAAATCCACCTATCACATCAGGATCAACTATGTTTTTGACCTTGACATGCATATCTACCTTTTTTGATAGTATTGCGCTGATAGATTCAATTTGTCCTTCTGTTAGAGCTTTAGCTGAGACAACTTTCGCCTCAATATCTCCTCTATAAAAACGTTTTTTCATATTGTTCAATTGAGCTCTTACAGTGCCATCAAAGATACGCCCATCTACTAAAATATAAAAACCGCCTAACACATCAGGATCGACTGTGGCGCTAACCTCAACCTGCATATCTATTTGTTTTGATAATAAGGTTCTTATGGATTCAATTTGTTCGTTTGTTAGTGCTTTAGCACTAACAATTTTCGCTTCCATTCTACCTAATTGTCTGTTCACTCGTTCTATATATGCTGTTAATGCAGGCACAATCAATGATTCTCGACTCTTTCGAACCATAAGAGATAAAAAACCCATCATGCTCTTGCTAAGCTTATCTGAAAAAGCGTTATGGAAAAATTGGCGTTTAGCAGAATCCGAGATATGAGGATGTATAAGAAATGCTTGTATATCCTTGTTATCAAGGGCATCTCTAACCATAGTTGCTTGCTCCAGATCCTCTTCTAAGGCATCAGTCTCTTCTGAAATATTAAAAAGTGCATTAGCGTAGCGTTCCTTTATTTGCGCCATTTTTTATCCTCCAGCTGAGCCAGAGCATCATCAAAGAGTTTATCTTGATCCTCATTGCCTATATTGTGAGTAATATATTTTTCGGCCATGAGAGTAGAAAGCTCAATAATGTAAAGACGTGTATCTATCTTGAACCTTTTCTTATCTGCTTCAATACTATCTAACGAACGTTTCTTGAGCCTAGCAGCTTCTTTTCTGGCTTCCTCCAAAATAACTTGCTTTTCGTCCACAGCTTCAAGACGAGCCGCTTCAAGAACCTGTAAACGCTCTTTGTCTATATTCTCTTTTTTTGATTCATATTCTTCTATAAGTCTATTGGCTTTGGTCATAGTTGCATCTGAATCATCAATCTTGTTCTGAATCTTTTCTGTACGATTTTGCATAAACCGTTTGACCGGTTTATAAAGAATAAAATTCAGTGCAACCGCTAAAATAATCCCATTGAGCAATTGGATACCGGTGCCAATCAAGGTTTGCGTATCTAAAGCAAAAACACGTCCTTCAGGTACAGCTTGAGTTAGAAAAACTATTGTACTATGCAATTTCTGATGGTCTCCTTTCTTCTGTCTCTATGTCAAAATCATCAATTCACTCATTAACTTACAAACTTAATAAATATATTTACTAATGGATTAGCGAAAAGCATGATAATGGCAATTACAAGACCATATATGCCCGATGTCTCACTCAGTGCTACACCAATGAACATCGCACTTCGAATATCATCAGAGGCTTCTGGCTGCCTGGCCATGGATTCTATAGCCTGGGCTACGATTTTTGCCTGCCCAAATGTTGTGAACGCTCCGTTTAGGAGCGCAACTGCAGCTGCTATATGAGCTACACTAATGATTGTTGCTAATGATGCTTCCAAAATAATTTCCTCCATTCAACTCTTTCTTAAATTAATATATATTTTTAAAGTCTTTAATTCAAAATTCGTCAGTTCATTCATCAAGGTGTTACTCTGCAGCCTCTTTGATATACATAAGGCTTAAGATAACAAATATGTAAGTTTGCAAAAAACCTATTATCACGTCAAAGAATGCGTGTAACAAGGCTGGAATGCCAATTTGAAAAAATATTGGCGTTAGCGCATAATAAAGCGTCAAAATAATTGTACCTGAAAGCACATTACCAAAAAGTCGGAAACTCAAAGATACCGGCTTGGCTAACTCACCAATCAAATTTATTGGAAAAAACACAAAATTAGGCTCAAATAAACTCTTTAAAAACTTTCCTTTTCGATGTCTAAGACCCATAAACACCATACCTAAAAAACCGCCCAATGCAAGTGCAAAAGTAGTAACAAAGTCGGCCGTTGGCGCTCTTAGTCCGAAAACACTGAATAAACTGGATGAAAAAACAAACACAAAAACCATAAAAAACCAAGGTGCAATATAGGAAAGTTTTTCCCCTAACGTATTGTTGACGAAGTTATCGAACATTTCGACAGCTGCTTCTATTATGTTTTGGAAACCTGTAGGAATAGTTTTAAAACTATTAAGGCCAATGCGTATCATAACTGCAATCAAAATCAGGATTGACATGATAACCCATGTATTAAAAATCGTTTCTGTTATCCAAACTTCAACACCTGCAATTTCTATAATCCAATAATTATCTACATTTAACACGACTTATCACCACCTATACTTACAATCAGTTTTTTATTTAGCTCTTCGATTTAAATTTTGTACTATATGCAGCAAGTGAGTAAGCTAAAATACCTGCTACCACACCCCACAGGTTAATCTGTGGTATTATAGCACCTATGACCAATGCAAAACCTGATAGCAAAATCCTCAATATATTCTGAAGACTGAGGTATTGTGCTGCTCGTTTTTTTTCCATTGTAAGGGCCCTGTCCACAGCACGATCAAGGAGAAACACCCTAGCAATACTGATGACTGAACCTAGCATGACTCCAAACAAAAAAGGAATAAAGCCAAAAGAGCGGTAATAAATAATTGAACCTAAAATGCATATCAATGTTATTATAAGTATTATAATTATCATTCTCTTTGCTAAATCAGATAGTCGCATTATACCTCTCTACTTTAAAAAATCTCTCATGTTATCAGTCATTATTTTTTGTACCACTTATATTAAATATGGTTTTGATTGCAGCTCCCGCACCCAGTAAAGAAAAAACCAAGAGCAGCCAAGGTGCAGTACCCAACAAATCATCTAAAAACTTGCCTAATAGGACACCAACCAATACTGATGCCAACATAGTAAACCCAATCTGTGAGAAGTTAACTAAAGCACGAAAAGCTTGACTGTCCTTAGATTTCTTCTCCTTGTCGCGCTGCATACTCAAGAAAAGCGTCCTCCTCACTTTAATGTGTAGTGTCAAAAATGCAAACAGGTAACCCCACATTTTAATATAACTTATTTTAAAATAAATTAAAATATGATTGCTCCCTAGCAAGATGCAAAGTGAATTAACTCTCCAAGCTATATATGCGAAATTGCAACAGAAAGCCACAATAGTGACTTTCTGAAGGATAATCATAATATAACAAAAATATTGAATAATGTCAACTTTCGAAAGTCATATTTTCTTGTGTTAACATTGCTATCAAGAGGCTGATTCTTATATCTTAGTCGCGATAAAGTCACGGATCTTTGCTGCCTCTTAAAAAGTACCACAGCGTTAATTCTTGAATTATATGGTGACCGTCGGTTATAGCTTCATTATTTCATTTTAAACTCTGAATAAATGTGCTCATATTCTTCTAATACTTCTGCTACATCAATATAAAAGCTAGTATTTTCAATTACCTCATCTGGTATATTTAACATTGGATTGTTCTTAAAATCCTCTGGTAAATACTCTTCAGCTGCTTTATTTGCGCTGGCGAAGTTTGTAATATCAGAGATTTTTGCACTAACTTCGGGCTCTAACAAAAAGTTCAAGAATTTATAGGCATTGTCTTTGTTAGGTGCTTGTTTAGACATTACAAAGCAATCCAGATAGATAGGCATGCCTTCTTCTGGAAATACCGGCTCAAGCTTCTCATCAGCCACCTTACCTTTAACTGCTTGATTTGAATACATAAATCCTGCAACTGCTTCACCATTTATCAAAGAGTCTTCAGGAGTATTAGTTTCAAATCTTACTATTTTATCTCTTAGCTCAAACAATTTTTCTTTAGCTTGCGCTACTTTTACCGGATCTGTCTCATTATACTCGTGACCTAAAGACTTTAGGACTAGTCCCATAATTTCAACAGACCAATCTATTAAAACTACTTTGTTCTTTAATTCTTCTTGCCATAAGCCCTTATAGCCTGTAATCGGATCTGCTCCTAATTTCTTAACAGCTTCAGGATTGACAAGCAAAAATGAAATTGATACTGCATAAGGTATTGAATACTCATCATTCTCATCATAATAGTTGCCTTGATATACAGGGTTTATGTTTGAGAAATTTGATAGCTTTTCTTTATTTAATATTTCAAGGTACCCATTTTGTCTCAATATATCTACCATGTAATCTGTTGTTACTGCTAAATCATATTGGTTCGGACTGGCTTCTAATAAAGACTGCATATCTTCATTAGATGTTACTTCTTTGTAATTAACTTTTATACCGGTTTCCTTTTCAAACTGATTGATTACTTCACGAGGAATAAAGTCTCCTCCCCATGTCATAAGATTAATTTGCTTACTGCCACTACCCACATTACAGCCAACTAAAGCAAGTGTGAAAATTGTGGCTATCGTTAATACTAAAACTCTTTTAATTCTTGTGTTCAACAACTAAATTGCCTCCTTTTGATTACTCTTTTTATTAATAAGTTGACTTACGCCAACTATGAAAAACGTACCTACTAAAATTAAAGTACACAGGGCGTTAATTTTGGGTGTAACCCCTACACGCATCATAGAGAAAACATGAACCGGCAATGTTGTAGATGTTGCCCCAGACATATAAGTTGAAATTACAACATCATCTAAAGAGATCGCCATTGCTAATAAAGATGCTGTCAAAATTGATGGCAAAACTAATGGTAATATGATTGTTTTAATAATTTGCCCTTTAGTAGCACCTAAATCTTTTGCAGCCTCTATAATGGATTTATTGATTTCTTTAAGTCTAAGCTGAACCATAATATATACATACGGTACACAAAAAAGCGAGTGTGAAAGTACCAGTGTTAAATACCCAAAAGGCAGCTTTAATGCAGAGAAAAACAAAAGCAAAGAAACTCCTAGCGCTACCTCTGGGATAAGTAATGGTAAAATCATGACTCCATTTATATTCTTTTCCATCCTCTTAGTAACATACAATGTAGCAATAGCTGCAGCTGTCCCTAGGATAGCAGACAAAATGGAGGTTAAGATAGCTACAAGTATACTAATTTTAAATGCTTCCACAATAACTCTATCGTTAAGCAGCTCTTTATACCAATCCAATGTAAAACCTGTCCATTGAGCTGTAGAGGAACTTTGATTAAAGGAATATAAAATAACACTAAGAACCGGGACATAAAGTATTACAAAAAATAAGGATAGATAGAAGGTACGAAACCTTTTTGGCTTTGCACTCACAGGAACAACCCCTCCTTCTTATTCTTGGTAATACGGCTATAAATAAATAAAACAATCAAAACCAATACAATCATTCCTACAGAGAATGCTGCGGCAAGAGGTTTATTTCTACCTCTTGTCACCTGTGAATTTATTAAGTTTCCTAAAAATATGTTCTGCCCTCCACCCAAAAGATCAGATATAAAAAACAGACCTAGTGAGGGAATAAAAACTAAAGTAAACCCACCAGCAATCCCTGGCATAGTAAGAGGGAGCGTTATATTAAAAAATGTTTTCCATTTACCCGCACCTAAATCATACGAAGCTTCAAGCAAGGATCGTTCAAGCTTATCAACAGAATTAAATATAGCAATTATCATAAAGGGAATTAACATATATGAGGTACCAACAAGGACAGTACCAAACTTATACATCATAGGCAATGGTCTGTTAGTTATATTAAGCTTAATAAGCACATTGTTTATCAGCCCAGTATTCCCTAAAAGTATGATCCAGCCGTAAGTTCTAAGCAAGCTTGATATCCAAAACGGAAGTATAATCAATACGATTGATAAAGCGCGTTTTTTGGATTCTAAGCTAGCCGTAAAGTATGCAACGGGATAACCAACAAATAGTGTGATTAACCCTGTTAGTGTTGCTAATAAAAACGAATTATAAAAAACTTTTAAGTATACAGGGTCAAATATCCTTTTATAATTTTCCAAATTAAATTCAAATACTATATTGCCTAAACTATCTCTTGACAAAAAGCTTAATACCACAACATATATAAGCGGTATGCCAACTAATAATCCTATCCAAGCTAGAATAGGTATCGCAGGCAAATCTTGTTTAATTTTTTTGAACATTACTGTCCTCCGCATAATCTTCCATAGGAAGTAAGATCGCTCCTGACTCTTCCCAAGATACATAAACCTTATCTTCTACATCGTAGTCACAGTTGTTATTCTGATACTGTATAACAGTAATAATCTCGCCATCTATATTTATCTCAGTTTTAATTTGTGAACCTGCGTAATGGACAGACACAACCTCACCCATTAGGGTATTAGGTATCTTTAAACAAGATATTCTCATCTTATCCATATGAATAGCTAAGATTGCAGTTTCTGTGGTGTCGTTAACGCCTGCAACACAATTAGGGCACTTAACATCCATTATATTACTTCCTAATTTTATCTTGTAATATTCATTATTTCTTTCTAAAATCTGAACCTTTTTTATATTCCTATCCCCTATAAAATCTGCTACAAAGAGGTTTTTAGGATTATTATATATCTCACTAGGATTCCCCAGCTGCTGAATTTCACCTTTATTTATAATTACTATTCGATCAGACATATTAAGCGCTTCCTCTTGGTCATGAGTAACATAAACAAAAGTAGTTTTAGCCTGTTTCTGTAAATGAGCAAGCTCCGTTTGCATATATTTTCGAAGCTTTAAGTCTAAAGCTCCTAAAGGCTCATCTAAAAGCAAAATATCCGGTTCATTAATTAAAGCCCTGGCTATAGCAATCCTCTGTCTTTGACCGCCAGATAATTGATGAGCCATTCTATCTTCATAACCTATCATCTGTACTAATTCCAAAGCATCGGCAACTCTTGCTTTTAATTCCTTCTCATTCAAAGATTTTTTAACTCTAGGTCCATATGCAACATTGTCATAGACATTTAAATGAGGAAATAAAGCATAGTTTTGAAAAACTGTATTAACATTTCTCTTGTTAGCTGCCAAATCCTTAATGGAAGTACCTTTTAGTAAAATATCCCCCGAATCAATACCTTCAAGTCCAGCAATGCATCTTAAAATAGTTGTTTTCCCACAACCCGAAGGACCCAAAAGAGTTAAAAATTCGCCATCTTTTATATCAAGTGATATACCCTTTAAAATATGCGAGTTACCATAGTATTTATTTATGTTCTTCAATCGTAGCAGCGGTTCCTGCATATAAAACTCCCTTTCCTAAGACAGGGGACGGAGATGTGTCTTATAGCTAACACCTCTCTATAATCCCCTTACTTACCCCTGTCAATCTGTTTATTTGCCTTATTGAAAGACCCTCTTGCCGAAATCTTCTAATATAACTGTTTCTCACTTTGGCTTCTAACTGCTGAAACTCTGGTGCAGTACTACATTTTGAAACTATTCTTATAATCCCTTTTGCTTGTTCATCTGTTAGTGTAAATCTCCGCTCAATAGTATGTAATAAATTGTCTTCTGTATATTCGTTGTGGTATTCCTCAAAATGCTTAGAATTCATCATATTGAGCACAAAATCAGTATCAACAAGTTGATTGTCTCTTGGCTTCATATAACAATGATAGCTACTAAATGGATAGTCTTTTGCGTTTTTTACCAACCCGGCTTTCACCGGATTTTGGTGGATATATCGTAGTACTCTCAAAAGAGAGCCTTCATCCTCAACCGGTTCGCTTTTAAACCTACCTTGCAACAAATGCCCTACCCTCTGGTATTTTGCATTATACCAATAGACATACCGTCCGCAGATCCTTTTAAAAATCTGCGCTAATGGTTCTTCTTCTACCTTCATTAGAAGATGCACATGGTTTCCCATAAGACAATATGCATACAGCTTATATCCGCTTATTATCATGCAATCCTTTAATATTTCAATAAATTTTATATTGTCCTTCTCTTCTTCCAGTATGCTTTGTTGATTTATGCCCCTTAGCATTATGTGATATACTCCTGTTGAACTAAGCTGCCTAGCCTGTCTTGCCATCGTTTACACCTCCTAAGACATATTACCATATCCTGCTATTACAGTCAAGACACACCTCCGTCCCCTGTCTTAGCGAAATAAGACAGGGGACGGAGATATGTCTTGCGACACATCTCCGTCCCCTGTCCCCTGTCTTTTTGGAGGCGCCACCCAGATTTGAACTGGGGAATAGAGGTTTTGCAGACCTCTGCCTTACCACTTGGCTATAGCGCCAAAATGACTGTTAACAACAGTCAACAGTCTTTGGTTTGGAGCGGGTTACGAGATTTGAACTCGCGACTTTCACCTTGGCAAGGTGACACTCTACC
>CAYPLH010000026.1:0-54538 GCA_964411505.1 uncultured Clostridiaceae bacterium
CCTAACCCTAACCCTAACCCTAACCCTAACCCTAACCCTAACCCTAACCCTAACTGGAATAATTAGATAAATAATGAATTATATTAATGTACAAATTGACGACAATCAATAAATCAGTAAATAGTATTAAGCTACTACATTATATGACAATCGATTTACAAATTCAAACTTCAATTCTCGATATTAGAATTCATATTTTGTTATTATTTAAAAAGCAAAAACAGATTTTAAATATAAAAAAATCAATGCTAATGTAGAAATTTGCATCTTGTAAATTAACATTTTAATATAATATACTATAAGATAATAAGTTTATAGTACGACTCTAGCCGGAATAACAGATATATTGTGAAAAATCAAGAGCCTTATAATGTATAATTTTAGCTGGGGTGGCAAAATGGATAAAAATTATGATAATCAGAAAGCTTACATAAGGTAGTTGGCTGTGAAAGTGGCTGAGTATGCGTCAAGTATAGAAAATTTTTAGATAATTCAACGGTGGAACGATGTTGATGAGTGAATTTTGGTTTGCAGTGTATGGACCAACCTTGGTTTAAACATTGATAAATCAAAAAAGGATTATGTGATAATATGGAGACGAAAAGCATCGATATAAACGCAAACGCTTTAATGTGTTATTTATTTAATGGAAATCTAAAAATTACGCTGTAAGGCTAAGTGAAACTATATGAAGGGTGGCAAAAAGTTGAAGAAAACATTATTTGAAAAAGGTCTATATATGCTGCTACAAGGTGTGGAGGAGCAGATAAAGAGGTTTGATCAAGCTACAGGTAGAATTTTAGCGGAAAACGGAAGCTGGGATCAACATGATCAGGGAAATATGCTGGCTCTTGCTTTCCTTTATAAAACTGCACATCCACTTAATCGCTATTATCAGAATAAGGATGTTCTTGGGATTGTACAAAAGGCTGGAAACGCACTAAGGGAATTTCAAAATCCAGATGGTACGCTGGAACGAATAAAAAATGATGGTTCTCGCTGGGGGTCTTCTTACTTGGCGTGGCCCTTATATCATTGGCTGGAAACTTATGCTTTGATTTGTGATGAGCTGCCTGAAGAAACAAGAAAAAGCTGGGTAGAAGGGCTAACGCTGGCATATAGCGGGGTGAATGAAATACTTGGTGGAATCAGAGTTCATAATATGAATGTATACCATGCCATGGCTCTGCAAAGGGCATCAAAAATCCTTAATAAATCAGAATGGATCTGCACAGCCGATGAAATGATCACAAGAGCCATAAAAGAACAGAAGGATGGGTATTGGGCAGAGCACCTTGGTCCAACTACCAACTATAATCGCCATTATGTACATGCTTTAGGGTTATACCATTATTATGGGGGTAAAGTTGATGTAATTACGTCATTGGAAAAATCTTTGTTTTTCCATGAGGTCTTTACTTATCCTGATGGCACACGTGTAGAGACAATTGATGGCCGCGTAAAGTATAATCCTATTGTCAGGATGATGGGAACCCCAGGTTTTTCATTATTACCCAGAGGCAGAGATTATTGTCGTTTTCTCATGGAAAGAGCAGAATTGGATGGCAAGGATATTTTTTCGCCGGATTTGGCTGTGCTGCTTATGAACATTAAGACAGATGAAGAGGAGACTCCTTCATTGGTTAGGCAAAGCCAATACGAACTGGAATTCATTAATGCTTATGTTATAAAAAAGAGTAATATATTTGTATGTATGAGTGGTTTTACAGCACCTGTATCTGAAAGCAGATGGGCTCAGGATAGGCAGATGTTCGTAAGTGTTTGGCATTCCTCCTGTGGGTTATTTATTGGAGGAGGAAACTCTAAAAAACAGCCTGAAAGAAGCACTTTTGTAATATTAAAAGGCGATGAAGTTCATAGCTATGTTCCTGATAAAGGAACTGTAAAAAAAGCGCAGAAACAGCTTAGCCTTCACTATGCTGATATAAAGTGTAATATCCGGATAGACAAAATAGATTCTGATTCAGTGAGCTTTGTTTTCAATGCAGAACTCAAAGAAGGCAACAAAGCAACTTTAAATCTTCCGATTATGTTAACTGAAAAATCCAGAATTAAAACGGATAGAGGGTACGAATGGATTGTTGGCGAAGATAATATTGAATTTTCAGAAGCAGATGGGAAACATTGGATACAGGTAAATGCTGCTACGCTAGAGTTCGAAGGACCGCTATCATTCAAATGGCCTTCACTGCCTTTTGATCCATATAATAAAAATGGTATAGCCTCTATGGAGCAGGCAGTAGCAATACTGACTCTGCCTGTAAATAAGAAAAGTCAACGGATTTCTATTAAATTTGAAGGTTAAAACCAGTAGCTAGTAGCAACACAAAGGCGAACCTGACTTGCAGCAAGCATGTAAGGATGTGCTGTAATAAGTATGCTTTAAAAGTTTGTTTAGTACTATAGTGAAACATTTTATTATATACTTTCTGAAATAACGCATTGAAGCATTTGCGTTATTTCAGAAAGGTGCATAAATGCCCATGGTGTAAATACACCAGTGTATCTGAAGGAGTGTAATTATTTTGATTTTAATCAGCTAAAATAGAATTATAGCAAGACTATAAAAAATAAATAAAGTTTATTATAGAATGGTAAAGTAGAACATGGTAGAATTATTTTATAACTTTGCTAAATAACACTATCGAAAGTTGCATAAAGTGGTTACTTGCGATTGGTTATCAAAAAAGGGTGACGAAAAATGAAACAAAGAATTTTTATTGATATAAATTTAGGGGTAGGACGACTTTCATGCAAAGATGAACGGATACCTTGGAAGTTGGAAGATTTAATAAAAAGTATGGAATATTACAGGGTGCATGCTTCAGTCGCTTATAGTAATGTCGCACTTGGTTATGCTTTTACAAAGGGAAACCGGGAAATACTACATAATATTAGTACAAGTGAAAGGCTATATGGAATGGCTGTAATTGTCCCCAATATGAAATTTGAACTAAATGAGGGCAATGAATATCTAAGCATTCTTATAAACAGTGGTTTCAAGGCTTTCCGAGTATATCCCAAATTTCATAATTTTGAATTTGCACCTTTTCTCCTGGAGTCTGCTGCTGAGATCATGACTGAAAAAAGTATCCCACTGTTTGTAGAAATTGCACAAACTGACTGGAAAAGTCTAAATGAAGTTCTAATAGCTTTTAAGAACCTTAATATAGTACTCTGTGGAACAAAGTGGAGCGATAACAGAAATTTGTTTTCTCTAATGGATAAGCATAGCAACCTGCATTTTGAGTTTAGTTCAAATCAGGCCAATGGTTTGTTACTTACATGTAAAAAGCATTTTGGAATAGAAAGAGTACTTTTTGGTAGTGATTATCCATATAAAACTATGGGTGCATTAAAATCCTTAGTAGAATACTCAGAACTATCAGAGGAGGACAAGGACAAAATAGCCAACAAGAATGCTATGAAGCTCTTAAAAATTTCCGATGTAAAACCCTATAGGGATAGTAAATGCAAACTAGATGAAATTGCTCTGGCTATAGATGAAGGAAGACCTATAAGAAATGTTCTGGTCATTGATTCTCATGCTCACTTGATAGACAGCAAAGACTCAACTGTTAGTCTTTGCCCTATGTTAAACGGTGACTCGCATAATCTAAAAAGAAAAATGGATAATTTGGGAATAGATAAAATGATAGTTAGTCCAATAGAGGGTGTTTTTATGAACGGCTTTTCTGCAAACCAAACCAGTCTTAGGGCTAAATTAGACTATCCTGACAGGATTGAGGCTTACGCTACATGTAATCCTTTGTATGAAGAGGACAGAAGAGCTGTGATAGAGTATCACGAAAATTATAAATTTATAGGTTTAAAGCCCTATTATCCCAGCAATAAGTATGATCTTCTCGGCGAAAAATATAAAGAATGGTTTGAGTATGGTAATAAGAACAGATTAATAATGCTTGTTCATTCTGGGTCGCCGGAAATGGCTGCTAAGGTAAATATCCTAAGTGGAATGTATAGTGATATGACATTTATATTAGCACATTCAGGCAAATCATATGAGGCTGCTGATACCAATATAGCTGTAGCTAAAGCACGGAATAATGTGTATCTTGAAATTACTTATACAACACTGACTAATGGAGTAATTGAATATTTGGTGGAGCATGCAGGGGCAGACAAGATGCTTTTTGGAACGGACATGCCTATGAGGGATCCAGCTCCTCAGCTTGCATGGGTTTGTTATGCAAAAATTTCGGTAGATGAAAAAAAGAAAATACTTGGTGGAAATATGAAAAAACTGATTGAAAGATGCTATTCTAGTGATGCAGCTTCTAAATAGAATTCAGATATATATGTTTTTAGGATACGTTAAAATGGTATTTTTGTACAAAGGCATATGGAGTCAATATAAATAAATATATTGCTTATGCTTAATTTATTGGACATTTACATTAGAATTTAAAAATGAGAAAATAGCGACTATAACAGAGTAAACATTATATGGTTTATTGGCTCTTTTAGCTATAACTAGTACAATTAATGTCGATTTTGATGTTCACTAAAGTATAATATTTCTGAGGAGTGATTTTGTGAAGGAAAATTTTTCACTTAAGAAGTTTGCTAATGTTTGTACTGATATTTCTAGGGATAATTCTAAAATTAAAAGTAGCCAAAATCGCTTGTTAATGCACGGTATGAAATTTATACCACTTCTAGATTTTGATCTTTCTAAACTAAAAGGAAAAAAGCTAAACAATGTGCGGTTACATCTTCTTGTGGAGAGTGAAGACTATCCACTTGAAATAGAGATTTCCAGCGTGTCTCATGAGTGGAATTCTAATGCTACTCTATTTACATTTAATGGAGAAGAGCAATGGGCAGGAGACAAATGGCTTACTGATATGATAATGAGCAGAGGTAATTCTATATATTATAGAAGAAACCTAATATATGATGAACTAACCCATATGGCTGTGATAGATATACCTGTTGAAATAGTGTATTCAATGATACATGGCACCAGCTATGGTTTAAGTCTGTTAGATTGTAAATCAAAAGTATTTGCTAATGATGGTACAGGAAAATTTGCAGTAAAAGCATTTAATAGTGAAATAACAGGTGGTTTACTCCCATATCTCGAGATAGATTGGAGCGATTGTGAAATTGAAAAGCCACTTGGTGTAAAGAATCTTTGTGCTACTGCAATTGAAAATAATGAAAGCTTTGAAAATTCATCTGCAATTCTTTATTGGACACCAACAGCACAAAAGAATAGTAAATATATGTACTATAATGTTTATATATCAGAAGCTAATACGCAGGAGAATAGGAAAAGTGTGGACAGACATTTTATACCTTTGTACAGTGGAGGCAAAGAATGTGTAAGGATGAGGATTGACAACTTAAAGGCTGATACTGTATATCACTTTACAGTTACAGTATGCAACATAAATTGTGAATCCGAACCTGTATTCACCTTTGTAAAGACTGGAAAGACAGCTGTGAAGCCTTCAGTAATGAAACCACTGATTTCTGAGGAAAACAGACATGAGCTTTCCTGGGTTGATAAAGGGAAGCTTAAAGTATATATTACAGATGAACTATGTAAAGTTAATCCTATAAGTGGAAATGTCTATGAATATGACCCTGACAGCTATATATTAGAGAGTGAAAAGAATATTAAAAAGTATGAATGTGGTCTTTTTGATGGTAAAAGCATTCATCTTGAAGGAGCACCCGGTGAGAAACTAGCTTTTCAATTAGTCTTTGAAAATTGCAAGGATGTTTTGCAAACTATAGAGTTGTCTTGTGGAGAAGGAAATATTGATAAAGATTGCATAAACCTTAACAGGGTGTGGTATTTAAACTGCAATGGAGTATGGTATCCTGAAGTGGCAGTACCTTTGGGTCAAAGAATAGATTTTAGTATACCATATAGTGATAACGAAATTGCAGGACAAAGATTTCAGTCGATATTTGTTGATATCGCACTTCTTGAAATGGTGAAACCAGGCAATTACACCTCCTCCTTAGAGGTTAGATTTGGCAATGAAAAATTCCTAATCCCGATAAATATAACAGTACATGATATCAAGCTAGATAATCCAGACTTTGTGTTTGAGCTTATGGGATATACTCCTGTTGCTGAATACATGGACTTAAGCTGGGGAGACAAAGATTATTATAAAATTGAAGAGACATATTACAGGACAGCTTATGACCACAACCTACTGGTCAATATTCTGCCTTACAGACAAAGTGGAGCAGTACATGCAGGATTTGCACCAGAAACACATATTATTGATGGGGTACCTGAAATATCGGATTGGAAGGAATGGGATGAACATTTTGAAAAGTACCTTAATGGAAGCTTTATGCATGAAAAAGCAGGCAGGAATATACCTGTAAGTCACATGTATATTCCTTTTCATGAAAACTGGCCGATGCCATTAAAAGATTACTACAAAGTAAAGGTGTTCAGTAGTAATTATAAGGAAATGATTAATGAGAATAAGTTGGCTGCATCCAATGTTGAAGATGATTTTATGCCATGCTACCGCGAAGGAATTAAAAAGATACTTAAGGATTTCATTAGACATGTTGATGAAAAAGGATGGAAAAGTACTGATTTTATTATTTATTTAAATAATAAGTATTATTGGAAAGACATTGATGATACAAAAAGAATAAAAGAGTATAGGTCTGTTTCAACAGGCAAATTTATTGGAGGATCGTCCTGGTGGTGTCTTGATGAGCCTTTATTACGAGATGATTGGGAAGCAGTGGCGTATTATGGTAAGATCATCGAGGAAGCTCGGCGTGAAACTGGGTCAGGTGAAAATGTGAAATTTAGAGTCGATATATCGAGATATCATCTTATGTTTGATTATTTAAAAGATGTACTTGATTTAGTATGTCTTAACTCAAGAATGTTTTTTATGCGTACTGATTTGGCAAGAGAAGGTAAAAGAGACCGTGGAGAGGAATACTGGGCGTACGGTCACCTCGGTAACATAGATAAATCAAACCTGACTTCATGTCTGAACATAATAGATGTTTATTTAAGAGGTGCAGGGGGATTTGCACCGTGGGACAATTTTGGATTTGACAGCGCCTATAACAAGCCTACAAGTACTGCGGGATTCTATCCCGGGAAAAGGTTTGGTTTGATGGAACCTGCTGTAAGCCTTCGTCTAAAAGCAGCAAGGAAAGGTATGGAAATATTGAAGTATTTAGAAACATATAAAAAAAGTATGGGGTATAATGATTTGCAGTTGAAGGAAATTGTTGAGGCTTTTATTGACTTAGATGGTGAATCGGTAATGAAAGATTCAGAAGATGCCGGTTTAATAGAGTTTAGTGCGCTTAGTACTAAAAGTATTGAAATTTTAAAAAGTTATATAATAAGCGAGCTGCCAAAACCTTAAAATTAATTTAATTATTCGAGGTGAATAAAATGCTAGCATTGTTTGATAAAGGATTAAGCTTTCTAGTTCGTGGGGTAGAGGACTACTTAACGAGATTTGATTCTAAAACCGGAAGATTCTTAACTAAAAATGGGGGTTGGTCTCCGCAGAACCAGGAAAATATGGTAACGCTTGCCTTCTTGTATAAAACAGCGCATCTAGCCAATCCGTATTACAAAAACGAGAAATTGCTAGATGTTGTTGAGAAGGCGGGCACTGCATTAAGGCAATTCCAGTACTCTGATGGTAAAATAGAATTTCTAAAAATTGATGGCTCGAAGTGGGGGGCATCATATATCGCATGGACTTTTTACCATTGGCTGGAAACATGTGCTTTAATCGGTAATGATTTATCGGAAAAAAGCAAGAAAAGCTGGCGAGAAGGACTGATGCTAGCTTACGGTGGGATTAATGAAATGCTTGATGGAATTAGAGTACATAACATTAATGTATTACATGCAACAGCACTAAACAGGGCAGCACAGGTTTTATGTATGCCAGACTGGTTGAAAACTGCAGATGAAATGATCAGTCGTGCTGTGCATGCTCAAAAAGAACCCGGTTATTGGGAAGAGCATTTTGGACCTACTACCAGCTATAACCATTTATATGTGTATGCTTTAGGTTTATATCATTGTCATGGAGGTAAAGTTGATGTATTAAATGCCTTAGAGAAATCCTTGTATTTTCATGAGGTTTTCACCTATCCTGATGGTGCATGTGTTGAAACTATAGATGGGCGGATAAAGTATAATAAATTAGTAAAACCTGTTGCTATGGCTGGACTCGCTCTATTCCAAAGAGGCAGAGACTATTGTAGATTTCTAATGGAGCAAGCTGAAAAGAATAATAACGATCTATTTTTGCCTAATTTAACAACCTTTCTAATGAATCTTAAGGCTGATCTTGGCGAGAGTCCTGCATTGGTACGAAAAAAACAATTTGAGATAGATTTTATGAATGTGCTGGTAGAAAAGAAGCAGGATATATTTGTATGTATGAGTGGGATTACGGCACCGCCAGTTAGTGAAATTAGATGGGCACAGGATAGGCAGATGTTTTTAAGTGTATGGCATCAATCTTATGGCTTGCTTATTGGAGGGGGCAATTCAAAAAATCAAGCAGAAAGAAGTACGTTTGTTATTAGTAAAAATTCAACTCCGTTAATTTATATTCCAGTAAGCGGGTCTGTAGATCCTGACAAAAAAGAGCTAAACCTTTATTACGGGGATATGCGTTGCAGTATATGCATTGATTTACTGGATACAAATATATTTGAATTTTCATACAGGTCTGAAATAAATGAAGATTATGAAGCCTGTTTAAATCTTCCTATTATATTGGTACCTGGATCTAAACTTATAACAGATGTAGGAATAACATGGGATATTTCAGAAGATAGTATAGATTTTACCAAAGGTTCTGGGAAACATTGGATACAAGTTAACTCAGCAAGAATTGAATTTGATGGACCTGCATCATTTAAGTGGCCTTCAAGACCTTTTAACCCACATGAAAAAGATGGAATAGCACCTTTAGAACAGTCAGTAGCAATATTAACGCTTGTGTCAGACAGGAAATCACGGAAAGTTTCAATTAAATTTTAAGGTGGAAGCGCTAGCGCTTCCACCTTTTTATGAAAGAAAAAGTATACTTTCCCTTAGGAGAATTTATTCGAAAATAAAGTTCTTCTTCTGTCGGATTCCACTGAGTTAAACCAATTTTCCAATTCTTTTAACATTTGTTTTACTCTTTCCGGATGTGCTGAAGCCAAGTCGACTTTTTCACTAGGATCATCCCAAATATTATAAAGAAGAGGTTCAAGAGGTTTTGATAATGATGGTACAGGTAAGGGTTCTTTAATGTAGCCTAGAAACAAATCTGGATTTTGCTCATAAAACCTGTCCTCTATAATATCTTTGTCCAAGGGGAGCATTGCTTCAGGAATTGGTGGTCTTAATAACTTCCAAGGACCATCACGCATTGCAGCGTTACATTCCATTAGTGGGGTGTAGCGGTTCCACTGCCAGAACCTTTTAACTTGATTATTATTTGCATTACCTAAAAGAAAAGGCATAGTGTTGATGCCATCCAGTTTTAGATGATTAGGAATTTTGATGCCTGCTGCAGAGCATAAAGTAGGAAGCCAGTCAGTAAAATGAATAAAGCTATTATTTACTTCACCTGCTTTTAATACTCCAGGCCAGCGGATTATGGTGGGTACTTTTATACCTCCTTCATATACCAGAGATTTACTTCCATTCATTTTTGCATTATATCTTTTGGCGCATTTTTCGCCTGTTCCCCCAAAGAAGGGACCATTATCACTTGAAAACAAAACTATTGTATTGTCATCAAGCTTAAGTTCTTTTAAGGCATCAAGAATGTGTCCAATACCTCTATCCATATTAAATATCATTCCATATAGTGTACTGACTGCTTTTGTAAATCTTCCTGTATTGGAAAAAGGTTTAACATCTGCTTCAGGTGCTTGCAATGGTAAATGTGGGGCATTATAAGCTATATGAAGAAAAAAAGGTTCATTAGAATGCCTATGAATAAATTTAATAGATTCTTCAGTTATTACATCTGTTAAATAAGATCCATTTGAATTTTTGGTAATTTGATTATAATAGAGGATGTAGTCATAGTAGTCACTCTGTCCTCCTCTAAAACCCACGAATTCATCAAATCCTCTGGCGTTAGGGTGATACTCTTTTCCAAATGCCCCCAAATGCCACTTTCCAACCAGACCAGTTGAATAACCTTGCTCCTTAAAAATATCGGCTATTGTTATCTCATCTGTGCATAATCGCGTTAACCCCCGAAGCTCTCTAATCTCAATAGCGCCAGTTCTGTGCGGATATCTCCCTGTCAGAAGTGAAGCTCTGGCAGGAGCGCATACGGGCGAGGAAGAGTAACACTGTGTGAGCAGCAATCCTTCTCCAGCTAAATTGTCAAGGTTAGGGGTTTGCGATGAACCATCACCTAAGATACCTAGATCTCCATACCCCATATCATCAGCTAATATTAGTATTACATTCGGAGTACTTTTTGATGTTAACATATTATTTCTCCTTTTCACCTTCCTATATGTATGAATTTATTGTTTTAATTTCATGAATCCTTTATTGAGTGCTTTTAATATTGTAAAAATACCTTTTAAGTATATTTTTAAAATTATAATGCTTAGTGATATTGTAAATAAGTATTTCTTTTTTTTCAATTAGTAAAGCAAAATTAAATATTTTGAACATCAACAATAAAATGCATACTCTATTTTATGTATATAGTTGGCTCATAAAATATGAATATAAATGATCGCAAACAAGATTATATAAATTATTGCATTGCATGAAAAGCCTGAAACAGTGATTAAAAGGTCTAAAGCAGCTAATATATTTACTGCAACTAAATATATTGTTAATACTAAATATAATGCGTATTTACAAAGTGATTTTTTTTGTGAGAATATGAATATAGAAACTTTGCAGTGATATTACTTGAATAAATAATTTCTTGCTCAAAAAGAAAAATTCAGCTTAATTGCCTATATAGATATTTAAGACATCTTTATTAACAAAAAGATATAGAAAAATTAAATTATATGGAGGTCCCTATTAATGAATTCATCAAATAAAATTTACTTAGAAAAAATTCTGGAATGTCATTATGATTTTGTTGAAATAGAATTGTATAGTGATCGAAACCACTTAATTAGTCGATTAAGTGATGTAAGCAATCTCAATCCTAAGGCAGAAGTGATTAGGGAACAACAAAAAGTTAGAGATAACGGCGATGTATGGTTTCCCGTTGTAGATGTGGAAATCACATGCGATATGCATGCCAAAGTCAAGCTAAGTGATAGTGACGGGTTTTATGCAATTAACGGCTATTCAGATTGTGAAATGAAAAAATGTCAAGATGAGCTAATACTACCTGCTGAAAAACTTGAGCATTGGGAGAACAATTTATTTCTAACTTCTCCGGACATAACTGTATCATCATTTTGCATTGTAAAGCGTGTACGCATGCTTCCTCATACTCAATGCAAGATAACTACTGCATTCACTCCTTTAGGCACTGAGTTTTCAGGAAAGGCAGTGGGGTATGGTATCGAAAAAGATGGGAAAAGAACAAAAGTATTTGAGAGTACATTGAAAGAAAATAAGCCTATTAATATTAAGTCCAAAACCCAAGTTGAGGAACTTAACAAAGAGTCATTGCAAAGAGCTATTATTGACAGTGCGAAGTACTTACAACGAAGCATAAATACAACCAGTCATAGCCCTTTTTATGGGGGACTATACTGCTTTTATGATTTAGATGCACGTACATACCGTCTGCCATCATGGATATGGCAATGGGGGCCTGCAATCCATTTGATGCTAAGAGCAGCTGATTACAATATATTTAATCCAACAAAAAGAGATAAATTATTAATTGATGCGCTAAGTATAGGTAAAATCTCTTTGAGCTATCAAGTTAATAACGAAGCACATCCTACGCATGGACTTGGGTCATTTCGATGTAGCCCTAGAGCAGTTCCTCCTGGATGCGTTGAGCATATAACCGGTGGTAGTGATAGTAATTTTTTATCAGGTTGGGGCTGGATACCTCTATACAGGAAGTTTAAAGATAAAAGTTTTTTAGATTCCGCTTATATGCTGGCTAAGGCCACTGAAAGGGTAATGAATCAATTTGAACTGATTCCCCAAGACTATAGCAAAAATATTAGTGACTGGTCAAATCATACATTGGATGAATCAGGGTTTGGCACTGAAGGATTAGCTGAACTGTTTCTTGTGACTGGTGATGATTGGGTAAAGAATTTGACATGCAGATATATGGATATGCATGTCAGGAAATTTGAACTTGAAGATGGATTATGGGAAAGAAGTTGGAATCGTAAGGTGGGTAAAGCGGCGCCTAATGAATATATGACAAGAGGATTAGGATGGGCAATGGAGGGGCTCCTCAGTTGTGCAAGGATTAAGCCTGAAGGACCATATTTGGAAAAGGCATGTAGTATGGCTGAACATCTTTTAAAATGGCAAAATGATGAAGGACATTGGAATTTCTTTTTTAATAGATCATCCGATGAAGTAGGTGTCAGTGAAAAGGGCACTGCACTTTGGAGCATATTATTTTACAGGTTATATGATTTTACTGGCGATTTGCGGCATTTAAAGGCTGCGCAGAGGGCTTTATCATGGTGCGTAAAGAATCAATACTATGGGCCTGATAGGCTAGCTCATGGAGCCATAGTTGGTTGCAATCCACAGTCGGGAATTGTTTATCGTAAGTGGTTTAATTTAACATGCACTTATGCAGCAGCATTTGCAGGCATAGCAGCTTGTGTTGAATATGAGCGTCAAATGGGTATGTATCTCCCATGGAATAAACGCCTTAACTAAATAACTTGAGTAGTTTGCAGAGGTATTAAATAGACTTAATAAAATATTAATACTGAAAGGATATGTTAGGTGATAATGAAAAGCAGATTTATAGCAAATGATTGGGGAACAATCAATGTAGGTGATTTTGTTAGAAGCTATGATTACAATATTTCACCATTGGATAATAAAGATGAAATAACAATGGCTGCTATAGTCAGAATACCGATATTAAAATTTGACTTAAGCAATCTTCTCAATAAAAAAATTAACCATGCCTCCTTGTACATAAAGGTGAATAGCAATGATGCTCCGAAAGAAGTTGAAATAACCAGCATATCACAAGACTGGGACGGTCAATATGCTACTATTGTTTATGCCAACGAGGAGGAAAAGTATGTACATGAAAGACTGTTTACAGATATTATAATGGGTAATGGTAATTCCTTTCATTTTAATGCGTTAGTAGATTTCGATAATGATACAAAAATAGCTAAAATAGATATTCCGTCAAAATTGATATATGCAATGATTAATGACAAAAGCTTTGGATTTGGAATGATTGATAATAAATCGAAGGCGTATACAGATACAAAAGATTTTCTGTTTAAGTGTTTTAATGTAGATGAGAAAAAAGGATTTGTTCCACAATTAGAAATAGATTATGAAGATATTGTGTATAAAAAGCCTGAAAAAGTTACATTCTTTGAAGCTAAAGGCTTAGAAAATGATGATAGTTATGAGTATGCTTCAATGGAGCTTAGATGGTCAGTAAACAAAAATGCAATAAGTGAGTACAGTTTTTTTAACTTGTACATTTCAGAAAAGAAAACGACTAAAGAAAAAATGAGCAAAGTACCCTTAGTTGAAATTCCCAAACTTAAGACAGATAACTCTAAAATAACAACGGAGATTAGTCATCTAAAACCAAATCTGGAATATCAGTTTGCAATTACAGTTTCCAATAATGGACGTGAATCTGAGCCGGTATATACTAGTGCTACAACTAGTAGTGTAGTGGAAAGACCAATTATAGAAAAAATTGAGCTCGATAATAAACTAACCGGTTGTACGATTGCTTTAGCTAAGAACTACGCTGTCTATGTGCTAGATGAAATTAGTAAATCAAATCCTGTTAATGGAAATATACATGAAATAGACTCGATGGCGTATACTTCAGATAATGCACGCAATTTAAAAGAGTACAAATGCCACTATCTTAATGAAGACAAAGTTCGATTAGCGGCAACATTGGGGGAGAAGCTTGGTTTCCAACTTCTAGTTGAAAACAAAAGCAATGAGGCTAAAAAATTCAAATTAAAAACTAATAATGTAGAAGATTTAAAAGTATCTCTTAATAGAGTGTGGTATATAGAATCACAAAATGCATGGTATCCAGAAGTTGCAATTCCTATGGAACACATGTGTGAATTTGCAATACCATCATTGGATAACAAAATTTTGGATCAAAAATTTCAAGCAATATTTATTGATGTGGAAATTCCTGAAAATATATGTCATGGAGTGCATCTGTTTAATGTACAGTTTAGTGATGGCGAAGAAATTATTAGTGTGACTGTAGAAATTAAGGTTGAAAACGTAAGACTTAATAAAGCAGATTTTAATTTTGAACTTAATGGTTATAACCCTGTTTATAAATTTATGGGTTTAAGCTATGGAGATAAAGACTATGATTTAGTTGAAGAAAATTACTATAAGACTGCTTTTATGCATGATTGCAATATTAACGTACTACCATATTCCCAATATGGTAAAGTTCATGAAGGGTGTGCTCCTAAGATAGAGTTTATCAATGGAACTCCAAGAGTTTCTGATTGGAGTAAATGGGATGCCCACTTTGAAAAGTTTCTTGATGGTAGCTATCTATTAGATATATTGGGTAGGAAAGAACCTATCAAACAGCTATATATGCCCTTTCATGAAAATTGGCCGATGCCTATAGATAAATATTTTAATGTAAAGATTGAAAGTAAAGAATATCCCCAGATGATTAATGAATATAAGCTTAAATCTAATGGTATAGAGAATGATTTTTTGCCGGAATACCGTTTAGGGATAAAAAGTATCATTAAAGATTTTATCAGGCATTTTGATGAAAAGGGCTATCAGGATGTGACATTCCAGTTTTACACTAATAACAAGCACTATAGAAAGCAAAAAGACTACCTAAAATCAAAACCTCAAATAGGGAATCCAGCTGAAGCTTTAAAAAACGATGGAAAAGGCACATCTTGGTGGCTCTTAGAAGAGCAGGTCTTCTCTTCTGATTTTAAAGCAACAGCGTTTTTTGCACAAATCCTTAAAGACGCGCAAAAAGAAATGGATTCCGGATATAACATTAAGTTTAGATCAGATATATCACGGTATCTTCATACATTTGATTATCTGGATGGAGTGTTGGATATTGCTGCATTAAATCTGAATTCCTTTACCCATAAGGTTAATCAGGCAAAGGAAAGGAAAAGAAAATTTGGAGAAGAGTTTTGGGTATATGGCGGATTAAATAATGTTCATGAGTCTAATATTAGTCCGTGTATATGGATTTTTAATACATATTTAAATGGTGTTAAGAGAATTCTGCCTTGGAATAATTTTGGAAATGACATGAATTATGAAGTTCCAAAAAATATTGCAGGACTATATCCTGGGAACAGATTTGGACTTAAAGGACCTACAGTCAGCTTGAGAATAAAGGCAGTACGGCGGGGAATGGAATTATTGAATTACCTGCAGACATTAAAAAATGTTTATGGTTTTAACGAACTTCAATTAAAAACTTATGTTGAGAGCTTTATTGATTTAAAAGCCGAGAATAAGCTAGAATATGATGAAGATGCGGGATATGCAAAGTATAGCAATAAAACTGATGAGACATTGGAAAAGTTAAAAAGACATATTTTGCATATAGTAACAAATAAATGAATTATATATTTGTTTAAATGAAGTAATTAACCAAGCTGAAAAGCCAAAAAGCTGAAAAGCCGAAAGGAGCATTCATATGGGATTATTTGGTAACCGATCTGCGGTTGTTCCTAATGGATTAAAAAAGAAGAACAAGTTTTTATCACTTTTAACAGAAAATTGGCAGTTGCATCTTTTAGTGCTTCCGGCATTATTGCATATACTTGTTTTTGATTATTTTCCTCTGTATGGTGTCCAGATTGCATTTAGAAAATTTTTGCCTGGCTCAGGTATATGGGGGAGTGAGTGGGCAGGATTCTATCAATTTAGAAGATTTTTTAATTCTTATGTATTCTGGGAATTAATCAGAAATACTATAGTCTTAAGTATATACCAATTGGTGGCGGGTTTTCCATTGCCAATAATACTTGCATTAATGTTAAACCAAAGCAATAATCCAAAATTCAGAAAGTTTGTGCAGACAGTAACTTATGCACCTCACTTTGTTTCAATCGTTGTACTTGGCGGTATTATATTCATTCTTTTATCACCAAGCAGTGGAGTAATTAACCACTTCCTTGAAATGTTGGGACATGAACGCATATTTTTTATGGGAGATCCACGATGGTATAGAACAATTTATGTTGCTTCAGGACTATGGCAAAGCACTGGATGGAGTGCAATAGTATTTGTAGCAGCACTATCATCTATAGACCCTTCGCTATACGAATCAGCTAGAGTAGATGGAGCAAATAAGTGGCATTTAATAAGGCATATAGATATTCCAGGTATATTACCTACCATAATAATAATGTTGATTCTTAGTCTGGGGAGACTATTTGGAGTTGGGTTCGATAAATCGTATTTACTGCAGAATGAGCTGAATGTTGGTGTTTCGGAAGTTATATCAACGTATGTATACAAAATTGGGTTGTTATCTGCGCAGTTTAGTTATGCTTCTGCAGTTGGAGTATTTAATAATATAATTAATCTGATTCTCTTAGTAACAGTCAATAAAATAGCGAGAACTGTAAGTGATATCAGTTTGTGGTAATTACAAAGTTTAAATGATTAAAGTCAAGTGTAATTAGAAATGGAGGTAGATTAATTATGTCAACTAAAAAGTTCGTTTTTAAGGGGAAAGGTGATACATATTTTAATATAATAAACAATTGTATACTAACTATAATTTTAATTGTAACTATATATCCTTTGTATTTTATTTTAATTGCATCAATATCGGATCCACAGGCAGTTAATGAAGGGAGAGTTATACTGTTGCCACAAATGATCACTCTTGAGGGTTATCAACTGATATTTAATAATGCAAAGATATGGATTGGTTACAGGAACACAATAATGTATACAGTTGTAGGTACATTGTTTAATATTATTCTCACTATGACGCTGGCGTATCCTTTATCTCGTAAAAGATATAGACTAAGAAATGCTATTATGGTATATCTAATGATTACTATGTATTTTAGTGGTGGATTAATACCTACCTATTTACTTGTTAGATCACTAGGTCTTTATAATACGTGGACTGTGATGTGGATACTTGGGGGTGTAGGCGTTTTTAATGTGGTTATTACAAGAACATTTTTGCAGTCTACTATTCCTGATGAGCTTTATGAAGCTGCTATCATGGATGGTTGTTCGGATATAGCCTTTTTCATTAGATTTGTTATTCCACTCTCAAAAGCAATAATGGCTGTTCTTGCAATATACTATGGTTTAGGTCATTGGAACCAATATACCCGAGGACTTATTTATTTAAATGATGAGAATAAAGAGCCTCTACAGTTAGTATTGCGTAGGATACTTGTTCTGAATATTACAGAAGATGACTTTACAGACGAGAACTTCATGGAAATACTTCGCAAACAGAGATTACAAGGCCTTGTAAAGTACGGATTGATAATAATATCAAGCGCTCCTCTTTTGGCAGCGTATCCATTTTTACAAAAATACTTTCAAAAAGGTGTTATGGTAGGGTCTATAAAAGGGTGATTCCGATTGCTTCATTGTGTAGTGCAGCACAGTGCAGTTATACCAACTCGTTTTAAGGGGGTGAAGGATTAGTTTTTGTGATAGTATTGTATTACAGATTATTATAATTGAGTAGTGAAAGAGAGGAGAGTAAAAAATGTTGTTTAAAAAATTTACATCTATAGTGGTTGTAGTAATACTTGTGGCTAGTGCTTTAACAGCATGTGTTAACAATCAACAACCAGAGGTAACTGACCCGGTTTCTAGCGAGCCTAATTTTAACAAAACAGGTTTTCCTATTGTTAATGAAAAGATAACTGTAACTATTGCATCACCAAGAAGATATGATATTAACCGTTTTTCAGAATTACCATTTTGGCAAATGATCGAAGACAAGACAAATGTCCATATCGAATGGAATGATATTGATAGGGATACGGGTTGGGCTGAGAAGAAGAGTTTGATGATTGCAAGTCAAGATTTACCAGATCTTTTTTATGGCAGTAATATATTGTCAGATGCAGAAGTATTGGGTTTGATCAACCAAAAAATGTTAGTTCCAATAGATAACTATATTGATGAATATTCGATATATTTAAAAAATTTTTTTAATGATTTTCCTGAGTTGAAAAATTCTGTAACAGCACCCGATGGGCGTATTTATACTTTTCCATCATACACTGATAGTTCAGAGACTGAAGGTGTAAACCAAAGACATTTTTATATGAATACAAAATGGCTTAGCGATCTAAATCTTGCTATGCCTGCAACTACCGATGACCTTTATAATACATTAAAGTTGTTTAAGGAAAATGATATGAACGGTAATGGAAGTAATAGCGATGAAATGCCTCTTACTTTTAGAACACTGTATGGAAATGAGTCCTTTAGTGTATTGTTTGGAGCTTTTTCCAAATATTCTTTGAGAGAAGATATGATTTTTCCTGATAGTGGTGAGATTGTTTTTGTACCCACAAGTGACGGCTTCAAGGAATTTATTATATATGCAAACAGATTGTTTAGTGAAAAATTAGCTGATGTTGAAGGGTTTACCATGGATAGACCTACGTATACAGCCAAAATAGCTCAAGACCCTTCGATTGTTGGCTCGTTTTTTGCTTTTAAAGAAAGTCATCCATTTGGTGGTCAGGAACACCCGGACTATGATACTGTTCCTCCGCTGAAAGGACCTAATGGACTCCAATATGCGGCAAGAGGAGCCGGATATAGCTTTAGAAAGACTTCTATTGTTATAACCAACGAATGTAAATATCCTGAAGAAATGTTCAGATGGGCAGACTTAATGTATGAGCCAGAAATTGGTTGGCAGGCTGAGTATGGTCTTATTGCAAAAGGTGATCAGGAAGGCTTTAATTACACATATAGAGAAACAGCAGATGGCAAGTTGATAAGGCTCGACCCACCGGAAGGTTATACTCGTGGCGAATGGCTTGGTAAAATTGCTCCTGGCACTTCCTGTAACCATATTGTTCTCAAAGAAATTAAAGACAAAGTGGATACTGCCGAAGATTCTTTGACTGTAAGGGATAGGGCTCTTTACAAACCGTATTTACAGCCGGAAACAAATTTTAACTTCGAATTAGTCTTCATGGATACTGATACAACTGACAGGATTGCAGATTTGAGAACTGATCTTCTGAATTATGTAAATAAAATGCTGGCAGAATGGCTTGTGCGTGGCGGTATTGAGGAAGAATGGGATGGATATGTAAGAACGCTTAATAATATGAATTTAGAAGAGTTTATGCAAATACAGAATGATCTGTATAAGAGTTATATAAACAAATAACTTATAAAATGATTATGACCCAGTAAGTCGCAAAGCGACTTACTGGGTAGCAATCATAAAATTGTTTGCAAATTTATTAAGTATACTATTCGATGTCTATACACAAAGGCAAGTGGGGCAAAGGTGCCCCCAGCTTTTGTTGTATGATAGGTTTTAGAATATGAAGTAGCTAAGCCTAATGGAATTAAAAGCATTGAAATTATTAGACAGGTAAAGTATAATTTGGTTATAGTAATGATAAGTTGCTCAATCTAAAAAAGGTTTTTAATTTTGCACTATGATTTGAATAAAAGATGTTATTGTATACCTTTAAAAAACATAAGGAGATTTTGTAAGAAGAAATTACAAATATTTTATGAAGCTTGTAATATTAAGTTAGATATATCCAAATACTCGACTAAAAGAAGGTTTTGGTAAACTAAAAATTGAGGTGAATCTTGTGAGATTTTTTAATAAAATATCAAGCACTTTTTTAAAATATCTAATTTCTTATATACTTATCTTGCTTATACCGCTTATTTTAAGTGTTTTTATTAATACGAAATTTTTAAGCATACTGAAGAATCAAGCAATAACCGATATTATTAATACATCTCGTAAAATTGAAAATTTTTTTGATATTCAATATAAGCAAATACAAAGTACTAATTATCAAATGGGTCTTAATCCAAATTTCAGACCATTTGTTTTATCCCAAAACCCATATAAGGCTGTGTTATTACGAAATGATTTATTGAAATATAAAGCAGTGAACAACTTTATAGAAGATATAATTGTATACTTTGAAGATGAAAATTATATTCACACGACTACAAGTTCTTATACATTCAAACAATTTTTTAATGAATTTAATTTTATTAATTGGGATGAAAGTTCATTTTATAGATATTTAAACACAAATTATAATTCTCAAGAAAGATATATTGAGGATGTTCTTTTGAAAAACGGTGACCAAGAGCGATATGTAGCTTATGTATTTCCAATAATGAACCAAAATTCTAATTCGCATGGTAAATCTATTTTCCTAGTAAGGGAAAGCCAGTTTACCAATTATATAGGAAATGAGTTGGATGCTTACCACTGTAATACAATTATTTATGATAAAGATAATAAAATGATATTTTTAAATGAAGAAAAAGATTATATTAATTCAAAAGACTTTTTGTCTTTTTTAAATATTCAGGAGGAACATTTTTTAAAAATAATTAAGCTAGAGGAGACAGAGTATATTTTAAATATCACCAACTCTCAGGAAACGAGATGGAAGTATGTAACTTTACTTCCTGCAGCCGAGATCTCTAACAAAGTAAAAGAAGTGAACGTATATATAAATATTTCGTTATTATTTGTTTTCATTATTGGCGGTTATGTAATTTATGTTCTAATGAGAGTTAATTATAAACCAATAAAACAGCTTGAAATGTCTGCCAAAAGGTTTCTTACTAGTACTAGCAAAAATGAACTTGAAACTGTTAGTAAAGCTATTGAAAATTTATCTTCTAAAAATACAGAATTAACCGGAAAAATAAAGAGTAATGAAGCCGCAGCAAAATACTATCTTTTTCATAACCTATTAAAGGGGAAATTTTTGAATGAAGAAGATTTTATAGAAAAAAGCAAGAACTCAAACATATCATTTATCAAGCAGTATTTTGGTGTAGTGATAGTTTATATTAATCAATTTGCTAAGATAAAAGAATTCAATAAAGCAAAGTTTATTAAAAAAATTGAAATTGAAGTTTCTAATATTATAGATGTTAATATCATTGAGCATTTTGAACCTGAAAAAATAATTTTGATTGTCTCTTCAGATACAGAGGATTCAGAAATGGTTAATGAATTCTATAAAAAGCTATATGATTATTTTAGTAAAAATGAAATCAAAATAACAATAGGTGTGGGAAATCTATATACTGACATACTGAAACTGCAAAGATCATACAGGGAGGCATCAACTGCTCTTGACTACAGATTTGTTAATGGTAATGATAAAGTAATACTTTTCAAGGAAATTATTGATGCACAATCATCAATTGATGTTATCTTATATAAAGAAGTAGAAAAACTTAAACTTTCTATAGCTCAAATGGAAAGTAGACAAATAGATAATTTGATGAACAGCATCATTAGAAAAATCAAAGAAAATAATATATCTCTATATATGGCGAGGGGTATTTGTTTTGATATAATTAATTCAATTGCTATAACTATCGAAGAGCTAAACAAAAGTAGAGAGGTTGAATGCAAATATCATCCCAATACTGATGTGTTTGGACTTATGAAATCAGAGACAGTCGAAGAACTATTTTACTTGTTGAAAGGAATTTGTAATGAGGTTATTGAATCAATTAATAAGGCTAAATATAAGCATGACAATATTCTAAGTGAGAATATCTTAGCGTATATTATGGACAATTATTCTAACTGTAGTTTTTCAATCGATGATACTGCTAGTCATTTTAATATGTCCCAGCCAAACTTGAGCCTTTTTTTTAAGGAACACATGGGAATAAACTTTATTGATTATGTTACGGAATTGAGAATGAATAAAGCAAAGAAAATTCTAATATCCAGTGATTTAGTTCTTAAAGATATTGCCAGTGAAGTAGGTTACTTTAATGTTTCTAGTTTTATTAGAAGGTTTAAGCAAGTGATTGGTATTACGCCTTCAAAATTCAGAGAAACACATAAAGTATAGCAAAATTCTTTTTATAAGATAAATCCAAAATACATTTTTTAAAATGAAGTCGCTTTCGCTAATTCGTAACTTAATGGAGAATTTGTTACTAATGTTTAATTGTTATAAAAAATATTAAGTGAGCTTTGAAAGGAGAAGCAATATTCTATGAATAACTACAATTTATTTTCCGGGACTGGTAAATTCTACAAAGGATGCCTTCATTGCCATTCGAACAATTCTGATGGCATGTTAACCAAAGAAGAAATTGTTAGCAAATATAGTGAGCTAGGATATGATTTTTTGGCAATAACTGATCATCAATATTTCACTGATTATGAGCTAGAGAAAGAGGGAAACTTGTTGATGATTCCCGGTATTGAATATGGGTTGCGAGCCGCTGAATATACAAAAGCATATCATTTTGTTGGTTTAAGGCCCTGGGAAGATAAAAAAGATGAAAACATGTATAATGGTGAGAAGTTTGCCAGGCCTACGGACAAAGACTCCCCACAATCCATGATAAATTTATTAAGGGAAAGAAACAACTCAGTAATTTTGTGTCACCCTGTGTGGTCCAGGCTTGATCCAGAGGATTTTAAGGATTTGGATGGATACTTTGCATTTGAAGTATATAATCATCTTTCGGAAAAAAAGTGGCATCAGGGACTATCTGACATATACTGGGAATCATTACTTATGTCTGGCAAAAAAATATGGGGAGTCGCTACTGATGACGCTCACCATAAACATTGCAATATTAAAGAACAAGGTGGGGGATGGGTAATGGTGAAAGCTGATGCACTTACTGGTAGAGATATTATGAAATCTTTGTTAAGTGGGAAATTCTATTCTTCAAGTGGGCCTACGATATCGGTGTTTGAAGTTATTAATGGCACAGTTTATGTTGAGTGCTCTCCGGTAAAAGAAATACATTTTATGACGAATACACGGGGAATTAGCGTGCCAGGGGGCATTCAGGTGCCAGTTCCTTGCAATAATACAATTACATCTGCTGAACACAAATTAAAAGGTGATGAGAATTATATAAGAGTAGAATGTGTTGATTCAAGCGGGAGAACAGCTTGGTCAAATCCAATATTCTTTGATTAGTATGAATACATTTGTATTAAAGTGATCATAAGAATTACGAACAGTAAAGTAAAGGTGCAGTTATGAAAAAGTATGCAAAAATTGGAACAGCTACAGTGGTGTCTTTGAGTTAAATTAACAATCGCCAGAATTGGGGTGCTGATATTACTAAAAAAAGCTTTCTAATCTAAAGAAATGATTCTTTACAAAGGCATATAGAGTTGATATATTGCAACGAAAGGTATTAATGTCGATTGATAATTCATATCTAATATAAATCAATGCTCACACTTTACTTATATTTTTTATGCATTTGTAAAGGGCTAAGAATAGGTGTGTAAAAAATTAGGAGAGAAGTAAACAGGACTTGAGTTTTTTGGGAATATGTAAAGATTGTATAAACGATGGATAAGAGGTTAGTGTTAAAAAATAAATACAAAGGGAGCAAAAAAGTGAATCAAACTTTATTTCAAATGGGTATAGGTTTATTGGTTCAGGGTGTAGAAAAACTTTTGGAAGGGTATGACCAGAAAACTGGCAGGTTTTTAGCTAAAAACGGTGGATGGACTAACAGAAACCAGGATAATATGTTTACTCTTGCATTTCTATATAGAACAGGACACCCAGATAATCCTTATTATCATAATAAGATGATAATAAATGTCGTGGAGAAAGCAGGAAATGCATTGAGAGAGGTACAGAATGCTGATGGCAAGATGGTAACAGTTAAAACTGATGGTTCTCGCTGGTCAGAAAGTTTTATACCATGGACATACTATTACTGGTTGGAAACTTATGACATGGTCAAAAGTGTATTGACGGAGGAAAGCAGAAAAAGCTGGAGGGAAGGACTTCTAATATCTTATGCTGGTATTAATGAAATGCTTAAAGGCATCAGAGTACATAACACAAATGTCTATCATGCAATGGCCTTGCAAAGAGCGGCACAGATTCTAGAGCAGCCTGAGTGGATCACCGTTGCTGATGAAATGATCCAAAGAACTGTAGATGCTCAAAAGGGCGCCGGATACTGGGAAGAACACTTAGGGCCTACGACTAACTATAATCGCCATTATGTACATGCTTTAGGTCTGTATTACTACCATGGAGGAAAAGTAAACGTAATTCCTGCCTTAGAAAAATCCATGTTCTTTCAAGTCGCTTTCACCTACCCGGATGGAACACGTGTTGAAACAATTGATGGTCGTGTGAAATATAACCGTACAATCAGACCGCTTGGAATGACCGGCTTAGGGCTGTTTCCAAAAGGCAGGGATTATTGTCGTTTTCTGATGGAACAAGCAGGCGCAAACTCACCGGATATGTTTTCAGCAGATTTAACAGCTTTTCTTTTAAATATTGATCCCGACGCAGATGAAATACCTTCAATTGTTCGTAAAAAGCAACTTGAACTGGATGTTATGAATGTCTTGATTTTAAAAAATCAGGATATGTTTGTTTGTATGAGTGGGATTACAACACCTGTATCGGAAAGTAGATGGGCACAGGACCGACAGATGTTTTTTAGTATCTGGCATTCATCTTATGGGCTGCTTGTTGGAGGGGGAAACTCAAAAAAACAACCGGAGAGAAGTACATTTGTCATCAGAAATGGTGAAGAAGTAATAAGTTATGTTCCGGATAACGGGCATGTAAATGCAGAACAAAAGGAGTTGATACTTAATTATGGTGATGCACAATGTAGTATCTGTATAGATAAGTTAGATACAGATTCACTTACATTTATTTACAAAGCAGTTTTGAAAAATGAAAATGAAGCCAATATAAATATTCCTATTATTCTAATCCCAGGATCTAAGCTTGTAACAGGTGAAGGGAAGGAATGGATTGTTGGGGAAGATAATATTGAATTTTTCAAAGGTGATGGAAAACACTGTATTCAAATTGAGTCTACTCGGTTAGAATTCGAAGGACCTGCTACGTTTAAGTGGCCTTCGCTGCCATTTAATCCCTACGAAAAAGAGGGTGAAGCTACTATTGATGAGGCAGTAGCAATACTGACTCTTTTGGCAAGCGATGAAAAGAAGTCGGTATCGGTGGTATTTAACTATAATAAATAGGTTTGCAGTGTGATATCTACAGAGTTGTCTCTTTTTTGAGTGATTTGGAAGGATTAAGTAAAGTTTAAACAGAAATAGACGAAAGGAAATGCTATATTAATGCAAGAATTAGTAAAGAAAAGTATAAAAAACTATGTCTATGGGCCACATCCACGAAATGTTTTTGATCTCTGGCTGGCAGATAGCGATAAGCCAACACCAATCATTGTCTGGATCCATGGTGGTGGATTTATGTTTGGCTCAAAAGAAGAGAGTACACTTGTATGTTTAATGAAGCGAGCTTTAGCAGAAGGTATTTCTTTTGCCAGTATCAATTACCGGTTAAGTCAGCAGGAACCGTTCCCTGCACCGTTTATAGATGGAGGAAGAGCGCTTCAAAACATTCGTCTTCATAGTAAACGCTGGAACATTGATCCATCCCGGGTGATAGCCAGCGGTAGTTCAGCTCGTCTGCTCCGCCAACTTTCCTGTTCTATTCATCAAATAAACCACTATCAGACGATCTAACGATGAACGAAGGCATCCATCATTATAAACTAGGTTTAGTGTTAAAAGAACGACTTGATGCTGTAGGTGTACCGTGCATTGTGCGTCGATATGGGGAATATCAGGAGACTTCTTATGAAGAGCCAAAAGAAATTTATGCCCGTGAGGCTATAAGTTTTTTAAAGCAGAATCTAAAAATATGAGTTATATAAAATCTAATGAAAAATCTATATATGTAAAGGAGAATTATGGTGAAAATTACCTATGAACAATTAACAAATGAACAAATGCTAAAGGTGTGCTGTGACTGGCTAATGGAGCAGCAGAACAATGAGAATTTTTTTAATGTGTTTGAATTAGGTAAGCAAAGATATGAATGGTACATGATTATGTATTCTGTTAGGACACTGATTTTGGGAGGTAAATTGTTAAATGAAGACAAATACATTGAGGCTGCTTTGAAATATACGGATCTTTATATTTCTGAGCAACTCCCAAATGGTGGATTCACTTCAAATTACCGAAAAACACCGTCCAGTAAGCTTGATAAAAAGGGATTACATGAAATTCTAAGGTTTGGAAGGGTCAATCTGGCTGATAACGGCTCAAATGTACTGGCTGTCCTGCAGGCAGTACCATATGTTGACATTAATAAGCAGGCTGTTTACTTAAACGCAGCAAGACGTTGGTTTGATGAATGGGTAGCTATTTGGTCTTTACCTGAGGGAGGATATGGTAATGGGATATGGGTTGGACATAAATTGAACTCTCCCTACAGCGTTGCAATGTCCATGGTGGCTGCGGCTTTTTCTGCTTTTAGCAAGCTTACCGGTGAATATGAATACGTGGAAAATGCAGAACGTTGCATGACATTTCATTGTTCAAAATGGACTGATGAAGATGATGGGCGGCCTATATATTTTGATTGCTATCCTCTACCTTCCGAGAAGACGCTAAGTGACTTTGGACATAGCTTTTATTTGTTGGAAGGAATGTGTTGGACGCATTTTGCTTCAAATAATGCTGATGTTAAGTCAATATTAGAGGATAGGCTTAAAATGTTTATATTCGGACCAAAAGGGCTTTTATCCCAGTGGGGTGATTCTTGGTTCAATTTCATGGTAAAAGCTACTGCCGCTGATGACACACGATTTAAACTCCGTTTAGGGTGGGAAATGGCTAAATCTAATGGAATAATGCATTGCTTCCTTTACTACCTCAACCATATAGAGGACAATGAAATATTAAGAGAAAAAGTCAATCTGGGACTTAAATACCTGACACATCCACTAAAATCGAGGATGAGTGGTGTGATGTCTGACCCCGAAGAATCATATGGAGCTTTTGCTGTTCAGTCTACAGGTTTTGCTGGATTATCTCTTGCAGAAGCTATAAAAGCAGATTCAGTATTTTCACTGTCCCTTCCCTCTATTAATACTAATTAGAAAAGAGATGTGAAGTGGAGAAATTGAACTAAAAAAATTAAGTGAGCTTTGGAAGGAGAAGCAATATTCTATGAATAACTATAATTTATTTTCCGGGGCTGGTAAATTCTACAAAGGATGCCTTCATTGCCATTCGAACAATTCTGATGGCATGTTAACCAAAGAAGAAATTGTTAGCAAATATAGTGAGCTAGGCTATGATTTTTTGGCAATAACTGATCATCAATATTTCACTGATTATGAACTAGAGAAAGAGGGAAACTTGTTGATGATTCCCGGTATTGAATATGGGTTGGGAGCTGCTGAATATACAAAAGCATATCATTTTGTTGGTTTACGACCTTGGGAAGATAAAAAAAATGAAAACATGTATAATGGTGAGAAGCTTGCTAGGCCTACGGACAAAGACTCCCCACAATCTATGATAAATTTATTAAGGGAAAGAAACAACTCAGTAATTTTATGTCACCCTGTGTGGTCCAGGCTTGTTCCAGAGGATTTTAAGGATTTGGATGGATACTTTGCATTTGAAGTATATAATCATCTTTCGGAAAAAAAGTGGCATCAGGGACTATCTGACATATACTGGGAATCATTACTTATGTCTGGCAAAAAAATATGGGGAGTCGCTACTGATGACGCTCACCATAAACATTGCAATATTAAAGAACAAGGTGGGGGATGGGTAATGGTGAAAGCTGATGCACTTACTGGTAGAGATATTATGAAATCTTTGTTAAGTGGGAAATTCTATTCTTCAAGCGGACCTACGATATCAGTGTTTGAAGTTATTAATGGCACAGTTTATGTTGAGTGTTCTCCTGTAAAAGAAATACATTTTATGACGAATACACGGGGAATTAGCGTGCCAGGGGGAATTCAGGTGCCAGTTCCATGCAATAATGCAATTACATCTGCTGAACACAAATTAAAAGGCGATGAGAATTATATAAGAGTGGAATGTGTTGATTCAAGTGGGAGAACAGCTTGGTCAAATCCAATATTCTTTGATTAGCATGAATATATTTGTATTAAAATGATCATAGCAGATTGCAATTATTGAAGAATGCCATAAGCAAAATGATTTTCAGGATCTATAAAGCAGATAGCGAAAAAAATATTCAGGAGGATGTTGTCATAATGATAAGAATAGGAATAATAGGATCTGATAGTAGCCACGCGTTAGCTTTTTCAAAGCTAACAAATATAAAGGATAATAAAACATCTGAATACAACTTTCCTGATGTAAGGGTAACGGGAATTTTCGGTCTAGAAAAAGAGAAGACTAAAAGAGTTGCAGAAGAAGGACAGATAGAATTTGTTGCCGATAAACCTGAGGACTTAGCGGCAAAAGTTGATGCTGTCATGGTAGTTTTTAGACATGGGGATCTTCATGCTCCTTATGCTTTGCCTTTCATTAAGATAGGGATGCCTGTATGGATTGATAAACCATTTACTATAAAGGTTCCTGATGCTAAGCAGCTGATTAAAGAAGCCAAAAAGAGTAAGTGTCTTCTTACCGGGGGTTCTACCTGTAAATACGCATATGACATCCTTATGCTAAGAAATGTTGTAGAAAATCCTGAAAAAATTGATGGTATACAGGCAGGGGCTTTTAATTTTCCAGCAGATCTGGATAGCGAATATGGTGGTTTGTTTTTCTATGGGGGACATCTAGCTGAAATGATGCTGACTGTCTTTGGTTATGATGTGAAATCTGTATCTGCATATGAATGCAACGGAAATGTTGTTGCAGTTGCAAAGTATGACAATTACTATGTTACTTTGAATTTTTTGAAAAAGACATCGGAGCATAAAGGAATAGTTTACGGAGGCAGCAAGACAGTCATTAGGGATCTAGATAGATCAATAGTGTATTGCCTTGGATTTGCAAAATTTGTAGAAATGCTGCAGACAGGTAAAATGCCAATGTCCTTTCAACAACTTATAACACCTATTTTGTTAATGAATGCAATTACAGAATCACTTAAAACTAGAAAGGAAGTAAATATAGTAGACTTCGCTGGGGATAGCGATGTTTTTGAGGCAACTTAACAACCGGGGCAGAAAGTTTTATACCGTGAAAATATGAAGCGAAAAAGTTTAGTGTTTAATATTGATTTAAGGTAGGGGATTAGATGGATACAACTATAATGAATCAGAAAGCTTATACTAGAAAATTAGCTGTAAAGGTAGCTGAGTATGCGTCAAGTAAAGAAAATTACTTAACTATTAATCGCTGGAATGATGTAAATGACCTTAAAAAGCCTGATCGGGCACCGGTTTGGTGTAAACCAGTGGGGGCTTGGCATGAAATAATTCCAAAAAATTCATTATATTGTTCGGATCCGTTCATGCGTAGCATTGAACTTGAATTAAAAAAGATTCTTTATAAAATTGATATTGGTGACGATACCCCTGTATATAATTACTATCCTGTAAATACGGTTTGGGAATTTTCACCTTCTGATGGTTATGGCATCAAAACAGAAAGAAATAGTTCTAATAAAGAAGGTGGAGCTTGGGGGTACGTACCCTCAGTCAAAGGTTATGAAGATATTAAAAAGCTTGTTATACCTGATTTATTTATTAACGAGGTTAAAACAAGGGAAACGCTTGAAAAAAGCTTTGATATTTTGGGTGATATTCTTCCAGTAAAATTGGTTCATGAACTACCTGCCAATGCAATTGTAGGTCATGATGCCGCCGGAATGAGGGGGCTTGAGGGGTTGATGATGGATACTGTACTTGAACCAGAATTACTACATGCTCTAATATCATACATTAGGGATAGGGTATTGTATCTTTTTAAAAAGGCAGAAAGCATGGGCAAAATCACTCCCAACAATATGGGTAGTATGTATCAATGCAATAGCTTTGGACCTGAACCTAAAGATGGTAAATTCTCATTGAAAAATTGCTGGTGTGCAGCGAACAGTCAGGAGTTTGATCAGGTGTCCCCAGAAAGCTGGGAAGAGTTTTGTCTTAACTATCAGAAACCTATATTTGATCTTTTTGGATATGTTGCTTATGGTTGTTGTGAAAATCTCACAAAAAAGGTTGATAGTGTTTTAACTATTCCAAACTTAAGAATTCTAGTATGTAGTGCATGGACTAATCTTGATGTAATAATTGAAAAATCAAAAAAGGACTATGTGATTATGTGGAGGCAAAAGGCTTCAGATGTTCTATATACTGATGATATAAATAAGATAAGACAGGACTTGATAGAAGGCTGTAAAAAGTTGAAGTATAGCTACTACCAAATTGTCTTAAGGGAAATAGAAACTTTGTTTGGGCATACAAAAAGGCTTCATGAGTGGACGAAATTCGCTAAAGAAGCGGCTTGGCAATACTCATAAATCAAATCAGTAGGATTTTTATCTTTCAAAGTGTAAGAAACAAAGGGTAAGAAAGCTGGGGGTTCGGAAATGAACCATAGAACTGTAGAATCCCAGAAAGCGCGAAACAATCGCAAGTTAACTTGTTGGAGGTAATTATTTAAGCAATAGATTATTTATTGCTAAAAGAAGAAAGGGATGTAGTTATGAAAAAGTATGCGATAGTTGGAACAAGCATCAGGGGTCTTAAGATGTATGCAAAACCAATATGCGACAATTTTCAAGATGTTGCAGTACTAGTAGGCGCATATGATCCGAATTACAAAAGGGCAGAGGTATTTAGAAAGGAGGTAGGAAAGGTATTTTCGCTATATAACAGTTTTGAAGAAATGATAGCAGTTTGCAAACCTGATGTTGTAATAGTTACAACAGTAGATGCATTCCACTGTGAATATGTTATAAAAGCACTTGAAGCAGGTTGTGATGTTATTGTAGAAAAACCAATGACAATTGATGCAGAACAATGTAATGCACTGATTGAAACGGAAAAACGAACAGGAAGAAAAGTTACTGTTACCTTCAATGCTAGGTTTAATCCATTTACAACCAGAATAAAAGAGTTAATAAAAAGCGGTGAAATAGGCGAGGTTCTGAGCGTGCATTTTGAATGGTTACTGGACACAGTGCATGGTGCGGATTATTTCCGTAGATGGCACAGTAAGCTGGAAAACTCAGGTGGGCTTTTAGTGCATAAATCAACACATCACTTCGACCTTGTAAACTGGTTTATTGAAGAGGATCCTGTTACTGTTAATGCATTTGGTACTAGGAGATTTTATGGACCAACCAGAGAAAACCGGGGTAAACGTTGCTTAAACTGCGAACATAAAAAATCTTGTGAGTTTTATTTTGACATAACCAAGGATTATTATAAAACTTTATACTTGGATTGTGAAGATGTTGATGGATATATGCGTGATCGCTGTTTGTTCTCTGAAGAAATTGATATATATGATTCAATGAGCTTGAATGTAAAATACTCAAAAGGAACAATAATGAGCTACTCATTAACAGCCCACTCACCCTATGAAGGATATAAGATTTCTATAAATGGAAGCAAGGGAAGACTAGAGGCTGAAACTTACAAGAGAAGGACAGAGCTTGTTTTTGCAGGAGACTCTGAAAATATTATAAGGATATATAACAGAGGAGGAGAAGAGAATACCATAAAGGTGCCTATACTCTCAGGAGGACATGGAGGTTCAGATGAACGGCTTCATGAAACATTATTTAAAGAAGTTAAAAGTGATCCACTTGGTCATTGTGCTGGTTCAAGAGCCGGAGCCATGTCTGTTATAATTGGAGCTGCTGCGAATATGTCCATAAAAGAAGGCAGGGTTATTCATATAAAAGATATTTTAAGCTTATAATTTCTATGTTGAGCTTCGGGATGAGTTAAGACTTAAATATAGAGTGAAAAACTTGCGAAACTGTAAAGTTTCAGATTTGACTGCAGACGCAAGCTTTGAATTTTAAATAAAAAATACTGAATAGTGGATTAATATCCACTAATAAAAGCAGTTTCAATCTCTATAATCATTGATTAAAACTGCTTTTCCTTTTTTTAGACTCTTACCACATCCATCATTTTATCAAACTTTTCTTCCATATCCGCCACCATTTTAAACTGTGTTCTGGCACGATCAAGATTATGCCCTTCACGATGTATTTTGAAGTAGGTATCTCCATTTAAGTGATCTGAGAGAAAGCGCATGCCACACTCAAAGGTCATAAGTTTCGCGCCAAAAGGGAGGTTTTCAAGTTCGGTAGGCGTCAAGAAATCTCCTGCTGCTGTTAAAAACCCTTTTGTAAAATGTGTGTATAAATCCATATCCATGCACACTTTTGATAAATCTCTTTCATCCTCATCAGCAGGATTTGCCCCTGAGCGAATTGAGTCACCAAAATCATACAAGGAAAGTCCAGGCATTACAGTATCCAGATCAATTACGCATATGCCTTCTCCTGTGATATCGTCAATCATGACATTGTTGAACTTGGTGTCATTATGTGTAACCCTCAAGGGAATGAGCCCCGAATTTAAAAGGTCTAGCAATATTGGAGTATCCTTTTCTCGCTTTAGCACAAAATCAATTTCTTTCTTTACATTTTTTGCTCTGTTGTATTTATCATTTTGTAAAGCTTCTATGAACGCTTCATAGCGTTTCGGTGTGTTATGAAAATCAGAAATGGTTTCGTAAAGCTTGTCAGCAGGAAAATCACTTAAAAGCCTTTGAAAATTACCAAATGCTTTTCCGGCATTATAAAAATGATCAAGGTTTTCAACTACTTGGTAGGTTGTTGCGCCCTCTATGAAAATATAGCCTCGCCAATAGTAACCTTCTTCCGTTTTGTAATAGCTCTTTCCATCAATCGCCGGTATAATATTCAAGGTTTCACGCTCAGGATTCCCTTGTGCTTCTATTATTTTTTTTCTCAGATGCTTTGTAACGCTATCGATATTCTGCATTAGCTTTACTGGGTCTTTGAAAACATTATGATTTATCCGCTGCAGTATATAACGATGCACTTTATTATCATCCTTTTTAAAGTAGGCTGCATAGGTATCGTTTATATGTCCGAAACCGTAAGGGTTTGCTTCTATGAATTCTCCCTCAATCACTAAATTATCAACAACATCTAAAAAATTAATATCCTTTTTCATTCAACTGTTCCCCCATAAGTTTTCTGGATAAGCCCCCAGCTCTATCATATTTCTGATTGCCCGCTCCACAATAGGTTTATCCTCTTGATAAGTAACTCCATACCATTTGTCACTTGATTTTAAAGCTTTAACCTTTGCAACTTTTTCCCTTATCAGACTCCCTACAATATCGGGTAGAAAATATTCTGCTTTATGCAAATTATCTTTATTGGCTTCAAAAAACAGGGGGAAACGCCTATCAAGCTCATCAAAGAAGCTAGGCATAAAACCCCATGTATTAAGAGAAACAATGCTTCCACGGGGTATAGTAATCCAATTATCCCCGTCTTCTGTATACTTGGTTTCATTACCGAAGCTTTTAATTTTTGTTCTTTCATTAATCTCCAATAGGCAGCCATTATCATCTACAACACATACCCCTCGGGCTACTGTTCCATTTTCAGTAAGCGTATTTTCAAGTATAAATCCTACCATGCAATATTGATAAGGATCTTTTGACATATCCACATTAGCTAAATATTGAGCCATTTTTGTAAAAGTTGATCGACCATAAAAATCATCAGCATTGATTACCGTAAAGGGTTCATTCACAGTGCCCATACAGCTTAGAACAGCATGCCCGGTTCCCCAGGGTTTAATCCTGCCCTGGGGTATGTCAAATCCAGCAGGAATATTTTCAAGTTTCTGGTAAACATATGCTGTATCAATTTGTTTTTCTATATGTCTACCTACTTTATCCATAAATATCTCTTTGATATCTTCTTTTATAATAAAAACAACTTTTTTAAATCCTGCATTAATTGCATCATAAATGGAATAATCCATAATGATTTCGCCATTTGGTCCTACAGGATCAATTTGTTTAAGCCCTCCATACCGGCTGCCCATTCCTGCAGCCATCACTACCAAAGTTGGTTTATTCATTATTAATTTTTCCTCCTGTTTTTTATCAAAATTAGCTAGATATCATAAGTGATCTTCTCACAATATCGGCTAGATTAAAAGCTAGCTGCATTACATAAAAAAGTATACTCTCCTATGCAATGATAAAAACTTGTGCAATTACAAACTGCTCTATAGTAAAGCTGTACTTGCTTTTTACTCGAATCCATTAGGATTCATGCTTTGCCATCTCCAGGAGTCTGTGCACATTTCGTCCAATCCTTTTTTAGCAATCCAGTTTAGCTCCAATTTTGCTTTTGAAGGATCTGCATAGCAGGCTGCAATATCACCTGGTCTTCTTTCAGTCAGCATGTAAGGTATTTTTTTACCCGATGCCTTTTCAAAAGCATGAATCATGTCAAGTACACTGTATCCTTGTCCTGTGCCGAGGTTATAGGTGACTACGCCGGGATTTTCATACAACTTTTCCAAAGCTTTCAGGTGACCATCAGCAAGATCAAGCACATGAATATAATCACGAACTCCGGTTCCGTCAGGCGTAGGATAATCGTTTCCATATACCTTTAACTCAGGTAGTTTTCCAACAGCTACTTGAGCAATGTAAGGAACAAGGTTATTTGGTATGCCATTGGGGTCTTCTCCAATGCGCCCGCTAGGGTGTGCTCCAACTGGATTAAAATATCTTAAAAGAGCGATATTCCATGAATTATCCGATATGTAAAGGTCTCTTAATATTTCTTCGATTATAAGCTTAGAATGACCATAAGGGTTGGTGGCGGAAAGGGGAAAGCTTTCTTTTATGGGTACAGTATGTGGGTCACCATATACTGTAGCTGAAGAACTGAATACCAGATTTTTTACACTAAATTTTCTCATCACATCACACAGTATGATGGTGCCTGTAATATTGTTATGATAATAGCGCAGGGGCATGCTCACAGATTCACCTACAGCTTTGAGCCCTGCAAAATGGATTACTGAGTCAATCTTTTCATTTTTAAAAACATTATCAAGCTCACCCTGATTAAGAAGATCAACATTATAAAATGAAAAACCTTTTCCAGTTATATCCCTGACACGTTTTAACGACTCTTCCTTGCTGTTGCAAAGATTATCAACTACTACGATGTCATATCCTGCGTCAAGTAACTCTACACAAGTATGGCTGCCTATGTAGCCTGCGCCTCCGGTTACTAAAATTGACATTACAAAAAAACCTCCTGAAAACCATTATTTGCGTAACGAGCAGAACAACTAAAGTTTTTTCTCGCCATATAAATTGAGATGGCAAGTATAATTTCTACACTATTTTAATACATACTAATAATAATATCAAAAAATATTTAAATCAATACCTAAAGCACTTAAAAAGTTAGTTGAATCTATTCAACTGCTACTGTTCGGACCCTCCATATCATGAGATATAACTTTCGCAATAGCGGAAACTGCGCTTCATTTGCAAAGATACCTTATTTAATATTATTTTTTAATTGTTGATATTGTATCTCTTAATTTTTTTTGTAGTAGTTTTATCAAACTCGGTTTTTCGTATATCAAAATTGCGAACTCGTTTATATAAAGGCATTTTGTGGTTTATATCTTTTATATCAGAATTTATCAGATTATATATTTCCTCTTCAGATACATTGTCTTTACGTAGCTTTTGGTTGATAACCTCATAGTCTGGCACAATTCGAGCATGCACATAGGTTTCACCATCATTTTCATTATCTATACCCCAAACCAACGATTCAAGCACATAAGGGCTGTTGTTTAAATAAGCTTCTACCTCTTCGGGGAAAATATTCTTTCCGTTTTTTGTAACTATAACATTCTTTTTACGCCCGGTAATGTAATAAAAACCGCTTTCATCTTTGTAACCAAGGTCACCGGTGTAAAACCATCCGTCTTTTAATACTTTTTGGGTAGCAAGCTCGTTTTTGTAGTAACCCAGCATTACGTTGTCGCCCTTAACAATAATTTCGCCTATGCCATCTTCATTAACTCCCACCAGCCTGACCTCCACACCTGGAATAGGTAGACCAATTGAGGCATCACGTAAATTTTCCTCAGTATTGCAGGTTACTATTGGTGAACATTCAGTAAGACCGTAGCCTTGAAGCACATTGATTCCCATGTTTCTCATACCTTCTGATACTTTTGGATTAATAGCAGCAGCTCCTGAAACTGCAAGCCTGATGCGTCCGCCTATATTCTGATGGATTTTTTTAAAAAGCTTTCTGCGAATATCAATTTTGAAATAACTATGCAAAAACCTGGATACTTTAAGAGCAATCTTAAGCTTTCTTTCAAGTCCAGGTTGCTTGGATGCAGAGTCCCATATTTTTTTGTACATGTTCTCAAGTATCAAAGGAACTGAAAGCAAAATAGAGGGTTTTGTTTCTTGAAGGTTTTTTGCGATATATTTAAGACCTTCGACAAAGGATATACAGCAGCCATTATAAATCATCAGGAGAAAGCCGCATGTGCACTCATAAGTGTGATGTAGCGGAAGTATGGATAAAACAGAGTCGCTGCTGTCAATATATAAAGTTTTGCAGACCGCCATTACATTGGAGCAAATATTGTTATGGCTAAGCATTACACCCTTTGCTATGTCGGTAGTACCTGATGTAAACAACAAAAAGCTCATTTTGCTGTTATCAATATCAGCATTTATAAATGAACTGTCTCCTGACTCAATAAGTTTTTTACCTTTATTAATGAGTAGATTGTATGAGAGTACGCCATCTTTATCTGAATCAAGATCCATATTAATGATATATTCAAGAGATTCAACGTTTTCCAGTGCTTTAGCAATATGGTTTTCCAATTTGCCTGAGTATATGATGGCGGAAGCTTCCGATCTTTTTAGAAGATTCTCTATTTCATTCTCAGGCAATTCCTTATCTAGAGGCACAATAATTCCGGTTCCGCAAACTGCTGAAAAATAGGAAACACACCATTCATAACGGTTTTCGCCAATTAATGCAATTCTTTTTCCTTTTAATCCAAGACTAAGCAATGCTGTTCCAAGTGAGTCAACATCATTTTTAAATTCAGTATAAGTAATTCCAGTGTATTCATCAAGTCTTTTTACAGAAAATGCATTCTTGCTTCCGAACAACTCAACGCTCTGATTTAGCATATCTTTTAAATCACTGACTAATCTTACATTATATAGCATATTATTAACAGTCATTTTTTTCGCCCCCCCTGTTTTCAGTAACATATTACAAAATCAATTATATAACAGCGGAAAAACATATTCAAGAAAAATTTATGAGCAGGTAATAATAGTAACTAGTTAATTGTGTCTATTCAGAGGTAGCTTTTCTTTCATGAAGAATCATCTCCAATACTGCAATACAGCTTCAGCAATGAAAACAATCAATTTAAAATGCCTTCTCGTTAAGTAATTCCGTGAACTCACTTGCGTTCAAACAGCACGGACATTACTAAACTCTAAGGCATTTTAAATTGTGTTTTCCTAAGCCTCGCTGTAACTAGCCGTATTAGAGATGATTCTTCAATTAATATGTTTGAGCTACCTCTGAATAGACACAGTTAATCAACATCATCACCATCTGTATCTGGTTCTCCTTACAGACCTTCTAACAAAAAGTTTTATTATCATATAAAATACTCCGAAAACAGCAATAGCAGCAATAAAGACTAAAGTCCACTTTATATAAGGATTGGAGTCTGGTTCAACTACAGTATCGACTACAGTATCGACTACAGTTTGTGTTATCTTTGCAGGGACACTTTTGTTAATTGTTCTTGAAGCAATAATATTTGTCCTTCCAAGCTCAGTATTATCGGATTTATATATTACATAACCCAGTACATCACCAAGTTTTACAGGTGCTTTAACCGGGGTATCAATAACTACCTCCTTTTCAATACTAGAAAGGTCTTGCTTCGCAGGTAAAAGAACGTTCACTTCCTTTTGTGTGAATAGCACAAGTTCTGGATTATCGGAGGCTTGAAGTACATTGACAGTACTAACAGGTTGATTTGTTGCTGCAATATTTTGAATTTTGAAATTATTATAACCATATTCAAGCAGCTCTTTTGCAAATTTAAAGGAATCATCACGTGTTTTTGCCCCCATTACTACTGTTAAGAGCTCCAAACCGATATCATCAATAGCTGATGCGACAACATTGAACCCTGCAGGGTCTGTATATCCTGTTTTTATACCTGTAATATGAGAGAAACATTCTGAAGACTCTTTTAATAGTTCATTGGTAGCCCGTAAGTAAACGGTTTCTTCAGGATTTCCTGCAACAGGCATATTATAATACTGTTGGGATACAATATCCCGAAACAAAGGAAGAGTCAGTGCGTGCCTTGCCATTAATGAAAGATCAAGTGCCGAGGAATAGTGTCCGTCGTTATGCATGCCATTTGTATTAAGAAAATTAGTGTTTTTACAGCCAAGCTCTTTTGCTCTTGAATTCATAAGATCAATAAACTCTAGCCGTGTTGTGCATAAATTTTCAGCGATGATGTTGGCAGTTTCATTGGCCGACCTAACCAAAAGAGCATTTAAAAGAACCTCTAGAGAATACTCGTCTCCGGGCTTTATCCCTACATGCATTCCATCAGGTCCAATATCGTAAACTGCTTCGGAGCTGGCCGACATTACCTGTTCTGATTGACCTTTTTCTATTGCAAGGATTGCAGTCATTATCTTAGTCGTGCTGGCAGGATATAATTGTTTTTCAGAATTCTTGCTAAAGAGAACCTGACCGTTGGAAACGTCTACTAAAATTGCAGCTTTTGCATCTATTTGTGGTGTAGATTCTGCATAGCTTGTGATGCTATACAATGATAGTAAAAAAATAATGCAGAATGTAATTCTTTTCAATTTTATTCCTCCTGTTTTACCCTAAAGTAGCATATTAAAGTATATCATATTTATATGAAAATAATACAAGGGGTAATTTTGTACCTTTAATCCATATTTTAAACTTAGAAATTCTTTCCTAAATAAAGAGGATTCCACCCAATAATGTAGAATATTAGATAATGTTAATTAAATTAAGGGGGAAGAGCTTATTATTAAATTTGAATTTCTGGGGTTGGATATAAATATTAAAAAAGAGGTTGCCGGTTTGACGGCTGCTTTTGTTATCATTACAGTTGTAATCATTACATATGTTTACCAACAGAATAAAGGAGAAATAATTATTGACACGAGTAATGATCATTCTTTGCAGACTGTATACGAAACTAAAAATGAAGCAGAAGCGTCTCAAAAAGCAGAAACAATTCAGGTATATGTTACTGGTTGTGTTAAAAATCCTGGGGTAATCACAATTGAAAAAGGACTGATAATAGAAGATGCAATAGAAGCAGCAGGTGGTGCAACCGAAGATGCTGATCTAGAAAATATCAACCTCGTTTATATACTAAACAAAAATGTAATGCTCCGAATAAAATCGAAAAGTGAGGATGATGCTATAACTATATCTGAAGCAGGCCCTGGACTTGATATGATATATGATAGCGCAGGGGCGGTTAGCGACTATGCAGGTGAAAGCAATAGTAATTCATTGATAAATATTAATACAGCATCAATAATCGAACTTCAAAACTTGCCCGGGATAGGTGAGCAGACTGCAAAAAACATAATAGATTTCAGAAATGAAAACGGAAGTTTCGAAAAAGAAGAAGATATTATGAAGGTTCCGGGGATAAAGGAAAACAAGTTTAGAAGCATCAAGGATTTTATAACAGTAGACTGACAACATGTTTCAATCTACGTGGAACGCATTTTTGTATTCTACGAACCGTTAGTTTTCAAAAAATAATTAGCCTGTTCTGTTGCTACACTATATCCATCATATCTTCAGCTATCTGTGAACAGTAGCTGAGCGATCTTCTTACAAAATGTCGTTCTGCGCAGCAAAAAGTTTTACAAAGAACTAAAACAAGGTTATAATTATCCATATATTTAAAGTTGCAAAATAGAATAGAAATATTGGAGGAGCAAAATATGAGCGACACTGTATCAATTGTTTTAGTGGGTATTGGAGGATATGGCAACAATTATGTCAGAGGTCTATTGGAGAATCCCAAAAGATTTGAATATGATTTTAATATAGTTGGAGTGGTAGATCCCAATCCTTGTGGAGCGCGGATGATTGATAAAATAAGAGAACTTAAGATCCCTATATTTAGCACTTTAGAAGAGTTTTATGAGAACAATTCTGCTGATTTGGCTGTGATATCAACCCCTATACAGTTCCACAGCATACAAACATGTCTAGCATTATCAAAAGGCAGTAATGTACTTTGTGAAAAGCCCTTAAGTTCCACCCCTCGTGAAGCACTTAAAATGATTGAATGCCGAGATAAGTTTGGTAAATTTGTATCAATAGGATATCAATGGTCACACAACCGAGCTATACACGAATTGAAAGAGGATATTATGTCTGGGATCTTTGGCAAACCTGTAAGATTAAAAACTTTGGTTCAATGGGCAAGAACAGATACTTATTTTAAGAGAGGCTGGGCAGGGAAATTAAAGGATTCTGAGGGACGACCTATAAATGATAGTATAGCAAATAATGCTACAGCGCACTATATACATAATATGTTCTATATACTTGGAGACAGAGTAGACACAAGTATTCGACCCGCTACTGTGACAGCTGAGCTATACCGTGCAAACAAAATAGAAAACTATGACACCGCAATGATGAGAACTATAACCGAAAATGGTGTTGAAATCATGTATTTTGGTACACATGCCACAAAGAAGCACTACGGTCCAGTATTTCGTTATGAGTTTGAAAAAGCAGCAATCGAGTTTGAAGAGAAAGGCGATAGAGATAGTAGTATTATAACTGCAAATTTTAACGATGGTAGCACAAAAGCTTACACTACTAATCCTTTTAATGATACACTTGTCAAACTGTGGAATGCTATATTGGCTGTAAAAGGAAAAGCAAAGATACTATGTCCGCCCGAAGCTGCTCTTTCACACACATTGTGCATACAAGGCATGCAGGATTCAAAGCCGCAAATTACAAACTTTCCCGAAGAAATGGTGAAATGGACTGAAGATCTTAGAGATGGACACAGCGGAACATATGCAAAAGGATTGGATGAAGCTATCGAAAGGTGTTATGAAAACTGGGCTTTACCATCCGAGTTAGGTGTACCATGGGCATGCCCTGGTAAAGAGATACAGATTGCAAAAAAATGATTTTACCTTGAATTTTACCTTGATAGGAATTTATACCTGATGCTTTTTTATAAATTCCTATCACGTTTATTACATGCATTATACTAATGAATTTGTTGCTGTGGTGTTGGTCATAATAAAATCGAAAAGTATCAGAAAAATCACCCATGATATCCAAAAGGCATATTCTGATAGTAATACATTAAGTATGGAGGTTTTATTATGGCAGAAGGAAAAATAAAGCGAGTGTTTCCTGGTGGCAACACATCACGAGGGTTTTACAGTTATTATGATTACATATTAAGTCAGGAAGAGGCAAACCGAATTTTTATAATTAAAGGTGGTCCAGGTGTTGGAAAATCAACGCTAATGAAAAGGGTTGCAAATGAGGTTATTAGAAGGGGCTATGATGTGGAACTGATGCATTGCTCAAGTGACCCGGGAAGCCTTGATGGAATAGTTATTCCCAAAGCTAGTGTAGCCTTAATGGACGGTACGGCACCTCATATTGTAGAACCAAAGACTCCTGGAGCAATTGACGAAATTATCAATTTAGCAGACTACTGGAATGAGGAAGGTATAGTAAGTAACCGGTTAGAAATTATTAATATCAGCAAGGAAATCCGAAATCTTTTTGCAAGAGCTTATAGTTATATAAAAGCTGCTTTCTTAATTTATAAAGATACTGAATCCATCTATTCTAACGCTATGGATCATCAAAAGACTAATAATATTGCCCAAAACATTATTGCAAACCTTTTTTGGAAGCATTCAAAGGATGAAATGGATCAAGACTTGACAGTGCAAAGTTCTTTAGCGTTCCAATTTAGTAATAGAATAGCTAATAAAAAGGGAATATGGCGAAAGCTTTTTGCCTCAGCTATTACTCCTCAAGGTCTTGTAAACCATCTGAACACTGTGCTTGTTACAAAAAAGATATACAAGATAAAAGGCGGCAAGGGTACGGGTGTTGAAGGGCTCATGACTAAAATTGCAACAGCTGCTGTGGAGAATGGATTCGATGTTGAATGTTTCTACTGCGCTCTTGAACCAGATAAGCTTGAGCATGTTGTAATTTTGGGAAAAAACATAGCATTTACTACTGTAAATGCATATCATAATGCTGATATTGAGGCGGATGAAGAAATTGATTTAAGTGAATTCATAAACTATTCATTGCTTGAACCCAATAAACGTGATATTGAATTTAACGAAGCTCAATTTGACTACTTAATGGGTAGAGCGATAGAAACACTAAAAATGGCAAAGACTAAGCATGATGAACTTGAGCGATATTATATACCCTATATGGATTTTGATAGTGTAGAGGCAAAAACCCAAGAAATCATTAAAAAAGTGCTTGAATATATAGAAAAAGATATATAACTTATGGTAGTTCCAAAATATGAGGTATGATTAATTATATGCCAATGAAATTAAAGACGGTGTTACTTGCACTATGATTACTCCTCAAATAAGTTGAAAGATGATTTTTAGGTCACAATGTTACTTTTATGTGAGATAATTATGTTATTATTTGAGTGTGTTTGGAACGATAAAAAGCAAAGTGATAATATAGCCTGTTATAAATGAGAATAATGGCAGCACAAGTAAATACAATATGGCTTTCTGTGTCCTAGTAAATCTTTGTCTTCTATTCCTTTCAAATCTCCCATTTCTCATGGCAAGCACTCCTTTATTGGATATACTGTCCAAAATGATAAAAAATATTCCCAGAAGCCATCTATTGAACTTCTGGGAATATAGTTTTATGAGTGATGATATCAAAGACCCGAAAAGACTGATACCTTTAAAAATTTATAATTTTATCCAGGGATCCAGCCCCTGAGGAAGGTCAGGGTTAATACCCAGACTTAATGCCTTATAAAAGGATACTGCCTGTGGAACGAATATAAACGGTATACCTAAAACCTCAAAGCTCTTATACCTAGGTACAGTAATATTATAGTCAGAACCCCAGATGTTATGATACTCAGCACTGACAGTAACTACAATTGCTCCTTTGTTTTTTAGATCTTTTATTAAATCTTTTTGATAAGAGTTTTCCGAAGGTGAGCAAGCAACTATCACTAATGATTTGTTGTTGATCATTACCATTGGTCCATGGCGAACGTCAAGGATATGATAATAATTTGAATCAAGCTGACAGATCTCTTTAAATGCCAGTGAACCCTCTTCTGCAATTCCTTCGAGAGATGAATCTGCAAGCACTACCACTTTATTCCACTCGGTTATTTCTCCAATCTGCCTTGCAACGTCTTTGTATTGCTGCATATTTTTTTCTTGATTATCAACTGCTTTTTTTGCTTCTTCTATAAATTCTGTATCACCTGTCATTATTGCAGTAATCAGAATATTAGCAAGATAGAGGTTGCTCACCGTTCTTGTCTGACAAATACTTTCATCAAATGCCCAAGGGAGCTCAATATTAAAATCTGCAATCTTTGAGAGAGCTGAATCACTTTTCATACAAATACTCATACATTTAATATTAAATTTGTCTTTTGCTTTTTTAATTGCGTTAATTACTTCGCTTGTGCTTCCTGACCTTGAAGGAGCAATTATAAGCGTACCGGGCAGTAGTTTCGTATAATGATCAAAATTGATCATAAGATCTCCGGAAGGTATTGCAATAGACTTTAATCCTTTTTGGTTAACACTTATTGCCGCTGATTTACACAAACTGAAGCTTGAACCACAGCCTGTGTAAGTATAGCTTTTAAATGAGTTGTCACTAAAGAATTCTCTAATTCTGCTTTTGTTTTTCATTATATGGTCAAAAGTTTTTTTGAGCGCATCATGCTGTGAGAAAATCTCTTGTTCTGTTTTATACATAATAGACCCTCCAAGTTGATTGTTATATTGTTATTACCATTAGTATAGCTTAAGATTGGTTGTATGTAAAGGTGACATTTTCACATGTGGTACAATGAGACATTATCATAAGTGGATCGTTACTGTTCAGACCCTCTGTAACTTGAGATATAACTGTGCAATAACGGAAACTTCGCTTCATTTGCAAGAGCTGTATAGTTCAGCTCGGGCAAGCCGAAACTCGCAAAAATACATTTTGAAATATTACTTTGTTGCATTTTTGCTCAAACAGTCGGCTTGCTTTTCCTCACTCTGACTATACATCTCTAAGCTGCATTTCGCTAATGTTTCCTAACATTGCACAGTTATATCTCTTTAGCTACCTGTGAACTGTAACAGTGGATCATAACTCAGAGGAGCTGTTTTTATCAATTCTTGACAACGCCCAAATATAAGATTATAATGAGAAAAAATAAACCTGCAGTGAAGAGAAGAGTAGGCAGATATTGCCCTTAAAGAGAGGAATTACCTAGGCTGAAAGTATTTCCAGGATAAACTCGCCGAAGACCACCTTGGAGCGGGAACGTTGACTTACGTTATAGTCATTAATGAGTACAAAATTAGGGTGGAACCACGGAATAGACCCCGTCCCTGCATAATTGCAGGGATGGGGTTTTTTAGAAGAAGGCTGTATGATCATATTAGATTGCAGGAATAAGTCGCAAAGCGACTTGCTGGGGAGCAATCATAATATATGTGTATAAAAATTTATGCTTTATAAATATGGAGGAGCCAATATGATAAGAGTAACTTTAAAGGATGGAAGTTTAAAGGAATATAACAAGGGAACAACGGTTATGGAAGTGGCACAAAGCATCAGTGCTGGTCTTGCAAGGGTTGTTTTGGCAGCTGAAGTTGATGGAATAGTGAGGGACTTAAGCTTTAAGCTTGAAAAGGATTGCCAGCTTAATTTGTTAAAGTTTGAGGATGAAGGTGGCAGGCTTGCATACAGGCATACTGCATCCCATATATTAGCACAAGCTGTTAAACGTATTTACCCCAAAGCTAAACTTGCTATTGGACCTGCAATAGAAAATGGGTTCTATTATGATTTTGATGTTGAAAAACCTTTTTCTCCTGACGATCTGGAAAAGATAGAAATAGAGATGAAAAAGATAACAAAAGAGGATTTAGTTTTGGAAAGGTTTACTTTATCCAGAGAAGAATCAATTAAATTTTTCAAGGATAAGGGCGAGACTTATAAGGAAGAGCTTATTCGTGATCTGCCTGAGGGTGAAGAAATTTCTTTTTATAAACAGGGAGATTTTACTGATTTATGTGCCGGACCGCACATCACTTCAACAGGAAAGGTAAAAGCGTTTAAGCTCACGCAGATTGCAGGAGCATACTGGCGCGGAAATGAAAAAAACAAAATGCTCCAGAGAATTTATGGAACCTGTTTTTTAAAGCAAAGCGAGCTTGAAGAATACCTTAACAGGCTTGAAGAAGCCAAAAAGAGGGATCACAGAAAACTTGGAAAAGAACTTGATCTTTTTACAATACTTGAAGAGGGTCCGGGTTTTCCATTCTTTCTGCCTAAAGGAATGGTTTTAAGAAACTTACTAGAGGATTATTGGAGACAAGAGCATAGTAGAGCAGGGTATCAGGAAATTAAGACACCAATTATCCTGAATGAGGAATTATGGCATCGTTCAGGGCATTGGGATCACTATAAGGAAAATATGTATTTTACCAAAATCGATGAAAGTGATTATGCTGTCAAGCCTATGAACTGTCCTGGGGGGATGCTAGTTTACAAAAGAAGACCCCATTCCTACAGGGATTTGCCCCAAAGAATGGCTGAACTTGGGCTTGTACACAGGCATGAGCTGTCCGGAGCATTGCATGGATTAATGAGAGTAAGGTGTTTCACACAAGATGATGCTCATATTTTTATGCTGCCTTCTCAAATAAAAGAAGAGATAATTAAAGTAATTGACCTGATAGATCAATTTTACAAGGTATTCGGGTTTAATTATCGTGTAGAGTTGTCTACTAGACCTGAAGACTCAATGGGATCTGCCAAGGATTGGGAAGTAGCAACTAATGGACTTAAGGAAGCTCTTGAAGCAAAAGGTATGGAGTATAAAATAAACGAGGGCGATGGGGCATTTTATGGTCCGAAGATTGACTTTCATCTTGAAGACTGCATAGGACGTACATGGCAATGTGGGACTATACAGCTAGATTTCCAAATGCCTGAAAGGTTCGATTTAACCTATGTTGGTGCTGATGGTGAAAAGCACCGGCCTGTTATGATACACAGAGTTGTGTTTGGAAGTATCGAAAGATTTATCGCTATTTTAACTGAGCATTTTGCTGGAGCTTTTCCGGTATGGTTGGCTCCTGTGCAGGTGAAAATTCTTCCTATTGTTGAAAAACATAATGAGTACTGCGAGGCTTTAAAGCAAAAACTTGAAGATAGCAGCTTTCGTGTTGAAGCTGATTTCAGGAATGAAAAGACAGGATATAAGATCAGAGAAGCACAGCTTGAAAAGATACCATACATGCTGGTCATTGGAGACAAGGAAATAGAAAATAATTCTGTTTCAGTAAGATCTCATAAGGATGGAGATCTAGGTGTTATGTCCATAGATGATTTTCTTGCAAGAATGAATGATGAAGTAGAGAAGAAGACTATTTTCGGGGGTGCAAAATGAAAATAATCAATCCATATTTTATAATTGAATCAGAAGTTGATGGCAATGAAGTCCTGAAGCATATTGAGAAAGCAGGAAGAACGTGCTATAAAAGTGAAGAAAAAATAACTGATGAGTCAGCGCGAAAATTTGTAAAAAGTATAATAAAAAGAGGTCATGAATCAGTTATTGAACATTTTTCTGTTACTGTCAGAATTATTTGTGACCGTGGAGTTTCACATGAGATAGTACGGCACAGGCTTGCATCTTATTCACAGGAAAGTACAAGATATTGCAACTACAGCCAGGACAAGTTTTGTGGGGAGATAACTTATATTGAGCCATGCTTCTGGGATGTAAATGATGATAATGACAAAAAGAAATATGAAGTTTGGAAAAGCGTAATGGAGCTGACTGAAGCAAAATACATGGAACTCCTAGAATTAGGAGCAACACCTGAAGAAGCAAGAAGCATACTTCCTAATTCTTTGAAAACGGAGATTGTTGTAACTATGAATCTTCGTGAATGGAGACACTTTTTTAAGCTAAGGACAGCAAAACCTGCTCATCCGCAGATGAGGGAAATCGCAAAACCTCTTCTTGCTAAATTTAGAGAGCTGATACCAGTAGCTTTTGACGATATCCAAGAATAAAAAATAAAGGTTCTTTGCTAGGAGTCCGCCCTAAAAGCCGATATTTGCTTTGATTTATGCAAAAGATGTATTTGTCCCAACGAAGCTAGTAGGTTTATGGTCTCAAATAAATCCGCTATCTTTGAATAAATATAGATTTTATGAGCGGGCTCTTAGAGCCAAAATAGCTTTTCAATTCATGTCCAGCCTTACCTGTTCTTTATTATATTAAGGCTTGCCTTTTTTCGTGCTTCGGAGAATTTGTTAAAATCAGACATGTTTCTTAAATCATATTTTATGCAGCACTTTTTGCATACTGATTTTCTTGTTCGATAACCAAAGCCAATATGTGTGAATGTGTGAATCCTAAAGAATATTCTTAGCTTGTATTTCTTACAGCTTGAGCAAATTGGAAAAAAATCAGGTAGAAAGAATAGAATAAAAAGTAAACATGCTGGAATTATTATAATTATAGAAATATCCATGTGAAATACCTTTCTACTTAAAAATATTCAGGACTTTTCGTATTGGATTTCTCTTTCTCTTTCTTCGCCAATCGCTAATTGATCTGTCAACTTCTTTAAAATGTTCATCCATTTTTGATTCCATCTTTCGCATATTGTTTTCTATACATGCTCCAAGCTCAAGCTTTGATTTTCTAATCTCTTCCGAGAAATGGTTCATGACTGATTGAACTTCTCGACAAACACTTTCATTTATCTGAGATTTAAATTCTTCAACAAAGTGATTTATATCATTCTGGTATGGTATAGTGTTAATATTTCTACCACTAACGGTAAGCGACATTGAATCTGATTGATCTTCAAAAACAACTGGAGGAGGGTCGGAAATTATACTTTCAGATTGCAAAATTTTTTTTATTGCTTTAATCTGTAATCCATCTTTTCTCATTGCTTTAATCTGATATAAGGTATTAGCAAGTTCAGTAGTATAATATCTTCTACCTCTGTCATCTCTTGGAACGGGTAAAGAAAATTCCTTTTCATAGTATCTTAAAGTATGGTCAGTTAACTCAAGTTCACTGCTTAGCTCAGTGATATTATACTTATCCTTCAGTATCTGCATTGTTATGACCCCCAAAATTGTCATTTGTAAAAAGTTTCGAAAAAGCTGTAAAAGTCTACCTTTAAAAGTTCTTGGAATAGGGTATATGATAGCACTGAAAGATCAAAATGTAAAGTTTTGGGAAATAAGGAGGGCAATTATGGAGTTCGTTACAGTTCACAGGTAGCTAAAGAGATATAACTTTTGCAATGTTAGGAAACATTAGCGAAATGCAGCTTAGAGATGTATAGTCAGAGTGAGGAAAAGCAAGCCGACTGTTTGAGCAAAAATGCAACAAAGTAACATTTCAAAACGCATTTTTGCGAGTTTCGGCTTGCCCGAACTGAACTATACAGCTCTTGCAAATGAAGCGTAGTTTCCGTTATTGCAAAAGTTATATCTCAATATGTAGGGTCTGAACTGTAGCTGGAGTTCCTCATATATTTTCGATGATACTGTTTATCTATTGAAAAACTAGCCAAGCTTGTATAAAATAGTACTACACGGATTCTTATGAATTAACCTTTAATAAAAGATGCTAAAGCGTTACAATTATTTTAAAAGGTGTACATATACTGCTATTTAATTTAAGTGTTGTTGTAGAAGTTGTTGACATAAACTTTATCTGGATTTGAAAGGAAGATTCTGCTGCTGTAAATAGCCTTGGATGAGTATTTGTGGTAGAATCAAGGATAACTATGAACAATTTACAATATAATTTTCTTAAACAAGAGGGTTTTGATAAGCAAGTTATTGATCTTGCCCAATCTGCCGAAGAACAAATAAAACGAGTCATTGATGACATTTTGAGCCTACGTGAGTATAACCAGTATAAGGTTATTAGGGCACTCCAGAATAATGGTCTTAGCGATACTCATTTTGCCGGTACCACGGGATATGGGTATGGTGACAGGGGAAGAGAAATTTTGGATTTGGTTTTTGCTGAAATTTTCAAAGCTGAGGATGCGCTTGTAAGGCATAATATAGTTTCTGGTACACATGCTCTTTCCCTATGTCTTTTTGGAATACTGCGCCCAGGGGATGAACTGCTATCAGCTACTGGTAAGCCATATGACACCCTAGAAGAGGTAATTGGTATAAGAGGGGATAACCGAGGAGCTTTAAAGGATTTTGGAATAACTTACAGGCAGGCGGATTTAACCAATGATGGTGAAGTTTGCTTTGAAAATATAAAAAACAATATTAAAGAAAATACCAAGATGGTTCTTATTCAAAAATCCAGAGGGTACGACTTTCGCTCTTCCTTAAGAGTTGAAGATATTGAAAAAATTATTGAATATGTTAAGGGAATTAGAAGCGATATTGTTGTACTTGTCGATAACTGTTATGGGGAATTTGTGGAAGAGAAAGAACCCATTGAAGCGGGCGCTGATTTAGTTGCGGGCTCTCTAATAAAGAATCCAGGGGGAGGTATTGCCCCCACAGGAGGTTATGTTGCAGGTAAGGAAAAATATGTAGAGCAGGTAGCCATAAGACTTACAAGTCCAGGTCTTGGAAAAGAAGTAGGAGCAACATTAGGAATTAATCGGCTTTTATTTCAAGGACTTTTTATGGCGCCGCATGTTGTCGCTGAAAGTTTAAAAGGTGCAGTATTTTGCGCAGCTGTTATGCAAAACCTTGGCATTGACATTTCACCTAGTCCTTTTTCTAAAAGAGGTGATATTATTCAAGCGATAAAATTTAATGATAAAAATAAGCTTATTTCTTTTTGCCAAGGAATTCAAAAAGGTTCGCCAGTAGATGCACATGTAGTTCCTGAACCATGGAGTATGCCAGGATATGAATCGCCGGTTATTATGGCGGCAGGAGGATTTGTTCAGGGGGCATCTATAGAGTTGAGCGCCGATGCACCTGTAAGACCGCCTTATATTGCTTATATGCAGGGTGGTTTGGTTTATGAAAGCGTGAAGCTTGGGGTATTGTCCGCGCTTCAAAATATGATAAATAAACATTTGCTTATACTATGATTTTTATATTTGTTTATGGAGTTGTTACAAATGAAAAGAGAAGAAAATAAATTATCGAAGAAAAATGATGAAAAGAATAAGAAAAGGCACGATAAAAAGCTGAGGTTAAAATTAGGCACACTACTTACTGCAGTATTTTTTCTTATTTATGTTCCGTCTATAATCAATTGGGTGTATGGTCAGAATATCAGAACTGGTCTGATTAATAGTGGGACGATAGAGGATTCTGTAAATGCTGAAGCATATATTGTAAGAGATGAAGAGCTTCTCATTTCACCTTATGATGGTTATGCGATAATGGAATTTGCTGAGGGTGAAAAGTTTCCTGCAAACTATAAATTATCTACCATATTTGATGAATCATCGTCTAATCTATTGGAAGAGCTTTCACAAGTTGATAAGAAAATACTTCAGTACAACAGTGAAAAAGTAAGCGGTACTGACGTTTTTTCAGAGGATCTTATTAAGCTGGATAAACTGATAGAAGAGCAGGTGCTGCGTATAATTACTCAAACAAACAGTAATTCGTATAGCAAAGTAACAGCAATTCGAAAAGAAATTGATAGATTGATGGAAAAAAAGGCGGAAATCTCGAAAAGTATTGGAAAAACTGATGCATATATGGATTCGTTGCTTAAGCAAAGGGAGCAGATAAAAAAGGTTATTGACTCTCATACTAAAGAAATATCCTCTGAAAAACCAGGAATAATTTCTTACTGCATTGATGATTATGAAATGGACTTTAACCCAAGCGGGATAAAAGAGCTTACTCCTGAAAATCTGAAAAATATAAAGCAGGTTGAGTCTGTTGATTTTGTAAACAGTGTTGAAGTAACTATGAACAAACCGTTTGCTAAAATAATAAATGGAATAGAGTATTACCTGGTTTTAGTACTTGAGAGACAGGAGATTGACGGTTTTAGAGTAGACTCTAATGTGAAGGTACGGATCAATAATATTGACAAGCTTGTAGATGGCGTAATTGATTACATATCAGCTCCAAGTGGTGACAAATTTGTTGTCTCCATAAAAATTGATCGTTTCTTAAGCGACACCGCGTCATCGAGAAGTGTCAACATTGATTTGATAAAAACATACTATACCGGATACAAAGTCCCATTAACCAGTCTGATGAGAATAGACCCTCTTCAAATGGAAGCTGATATTGTTCTTGTTGAAGCTAATCATGCTACAAAACAAAGAGTAAAAATTAAGGGTAAGAATGAAGAGCATGCAATAATTGACAACCTTGAAGGACCCGGTAAGGAAACTGATAATGCATATGTCAAACTTTTTGGAATATATGTTATAAATCCGAAAAACATAGTAGAGGGGCAGGTAATTGAAAGATGACATTGGAACAGGAGTTTATTGGGAGAAATATTGAAAAGCTTAATGAAAAAATTCGAATAGCTGCATCAAAATCAGGAAGACAACCTGATGATATTACTGTAATAGGCGTTTCAAAGACAGTGGGGGCGGACAGAATTAGTAAAGCAATACAGGCTGGATTATTTGATTTTGGTGAAAACAAGGTTCAAGAACTGGTTAATAAATACGAAACAATAGGTTCAGCGTGTAGATGGCATATGGTAGGGCATCTGCAAACTAACAAAGTCAAATATATCATAGACAAAATTGATCTTATACATTCAGTGGACAGTATTCGTTTAGCAAAAGAAATTGATAGACAAGCTTCAAAAGTTGGTATTAAGTCAAACATTCTTGTTCAGGTAAATATTGCCGATGAAGAGTCAAAATTTGGTATTGGAGCTGATGAGACAATTACATTTATAAAAAAGATTGCTGAGTATGATAATATATACATAAAAGGTCTTATGACAATAGCTCCATATAGCGAAAATCCTGAAGATGTGAGATGGGTATTTAAAGCGCTGAAAAAATTATTCATTGACATAAGCAGGGAAAATACTGATAATATAAGTATGGATTATTTATCTATGGGTATGAGCAATGATTTTGAGCTAGCTATTGAAGAGGGATCAAATATGGTACGTATAGGTACAGCCATATTTGGAAAAAGAGATTATATGGTATAGAATAGGAGATAATCATAGCTTTAGGAGTATGAAGATTGCTTTTTTACTAATGAAAAAATAGGAGGTATTCGACATGTCAACTTTATTAAACAAAATGCTTAATTTTGTGGGACTTGAAGAAGAACAAGAAACAGAAATTGAAAATGTATCACCTGTGGAAAAAACAAAGGGAAAGATGTGGGAGAAGGCTAAACAACAGTCGCAAGCACTGCATGGTGAATCCAAGAACAGAAACAAAGTTGTAAACATTCACTCTTCATCATCACTTAAGGTTGTTGTTATGCAACCACAGAATATTGAAGATGCACAAGATGTCAGTGATCATTTAAGGGATAGCAAACCAATCATTGTAAACCTTGAAGGGCTGGAAAAAGAAATTGCCCAAAGGATATTGGACTTTTTAAGTGGTTCAGTTTATTGTTTGGATGGGAGTATTCAACGAGTTTCCAGCTATATTTTCCTTATCGTTCCCAATAATGTTGATGTTATGAACGAATTAAAGGATAACAGTATTTCAAAAGACAGTGTTTTTCCATGGGTTAAATAAACGGAGGTTATATTGTGATAATTAGCGCTATTTTATGGGTTATAAGGATAATTCAATATGCCATTTTTGCACGAGTGATTATATCATGGATTCCGATTCCAAGGGATAATCAGATAATACGGTTGCTTTACCAAATAACTGAGCCTATTTTAGGACCAATCAGAAACATAATTCAAAAATCTGCTTTTGGAAGAAATATGATGATTGATTTTTCTCCTATTATTGCTTTTTTTATTTTAGGTTTAGTCCAGACACTGGTACTAGAATTTGGCGGCATGCTTTATTATTGATTGGATTATTATAAAAGAAAAAGCAGTATGCTTGAAGTGGATATGTTGTGCAAGGCAAAGGTGGAGGTTTTTGTTGAAAGAATCAAATGAAATGGAAAAAATCGATCAGAAGTTTAAAGAAATAAAAGGAACAGTTGCATCATTAAGATTGGACAGTGTTGCAAGCCTTGGGTTTGGTATTTCAAGAAACAAGGCAGCGGATTTTATAAAGGCTGGTAGGGTAAGTGTCAATCATGAAGTGACTCTAAGTCTTACGAAGAAGGTTAATGAAGGAGACACAATTTTAATTGTAGGAAAAGGCCGAGTAGTACTTGAGAAGGTTGGTGGAACTACGAAAAAAGGTCGAACAAGCCTAGAGTTAAAAAAATATATATAAGAAGGTGTATATTTTATGAATTATACCCCTGATGCCCTACAGAACTTGGTGTTTAAAAAAACATTTATGGGATATGATGAAGATGAGGTTAATGATGCTCTTGACAAGGTAATAGAAGATTACAATTCCTATGCAAGGCAAATTGCTGAATTAAAGGATAGACTTATTGTTTTAAATGAGAGTATCAAGCATTATAAAAAGATGGAAGAATCACTTGAAAGCACCCTTGTGATGGCAAGACAAACAGGTGAGGATATTAAGACAAATGCATATGAAAAAGCTGAAAATGTGATTAAGGATGCTGAAAACCAGGCTCAAAAGATACTGCTAGATGCAAGAAATGAGCTAGCAAGAATAAGACTGGAGTTTGACGATACTAAGAAAAAAGTTGCTGCTTTTAAAGCCCGGGCAGAGCTATCTTTGACTACGCAGCTGGAGCTTTTAAAGAACATGGATGAGTGATGGGTGCTACAGTTCAGACCCTACATATTGAGATATAACTTTTGCAATAACGGAAACTA
>CAYPLH010000027.1:0-50653 GCA_964411505.1 uncultured Clostridiaceae bacterium
TCCTGATCGACTCCTAAGGTACGATGTTTTGAGTTAAACGACGGAAGTCAGGTATTATATCACAAAAAATCAACCATGGTTCAATCGCAAAGTAGGTAGAAATAGGAAATTTTTCGGCGATGTGTTGCTCATCCGAACAATTCTATGAACTCTTCCTGTGCTGGACCTCCTCAAAAATTTCTTTACTAATAATAGCCTCATGATTATTTTCAATGAGATACATAGGCAATTGGCCATTGTTCTTCACTTGCTTATGGGTTAGGCAATTCTCAACAAAGGACTTTTGAGATAGCACTGTACCGATATACTTCTCATTGGAAAGAATCCGGTCAATCGTAGATGTACTCCATACGCCTTTTCCGGTTACAGTTTTAATACCATTTTTCTCAAGATAAGATTTGATCTTACGGCAACCATAGCCTTTCAGATACAGATCATAAATAAGCCGTACAATCTTCGCTTCTTCCTCAACTACGATAAGCTTTCCATTTTCGTCTTTTGCATAGCCAAGAAAACTGCTATAGTTCAGCTTAACGTGCCCTTTCTCAAAGCTGCGTTGAATTCCCCATTTGATATTTGCACTCTTTGATTCACTCTCATGTTGAGCGACAGCTGCAGCCGCAGTAATGATTGGCCTCATACGCCAGTCGGATGAATCCAGGTCTTCCATTTCAAAATAGATTGTGATTCCTAAACTAATAAGTTCATTGAATCCCATTAGAAATGGAAGTGTATTACGTCCAAAGCGGCTGACGGACTTCGTAAGAATGTAATCAATTTTTCCGGTCCTACAATCTTTCATCATGCGATTGAATTCATCTCTATTGTCAAAGCGTGTACCAGATGCTTGTTCATAATAAACATTAGCAAGTGTCCATCCGTCATGATTGTTAATATACTCTGTATAATATTGAATTTGTGAATTTAGACTACTTTGCTGTTCTTCATATACTGTACTGACGCGACAATAGGCGGCAACACGTAAAATTTCTTTTTTTACAGACTGTATCTCAATAACAATGTTACTCATACTTAAGCTCCTGTATAATTATTTAGGTTATTTAATAGGGAAACCTATAAACCTACTTCTTTGCTTTTATTGTTTTATAGGGGATATTTGCTCTATTAGATTGAGAATTATCCTTCGCTTCTTTTAACTCTTAAGAAACAAAAAACATGATAGTCAAATAACTATCATGCCGTCGCCATATTTTTATTAATTGTAAAAAAGCTACATTCCCTTATCTATTTCGACAAAAAAATGTAGCTTTTAACTTGGTGGAGGTAAGGGGACTTGAACCCCTGACCCCTTGACTGCCAGTCAAGTGCTCTCCCAACTGAGCTATACCCCCATACGTTCGATATAAGTGAATGAACAAATATTATTTTAATACAATAACACAAGCAAGTCAACAAAACAATTTGCCTTTTCAGCTTCATTAGATTGCGAAGAATGGTATAGTGTAGTAAAAAGAAAAATTGACTTTATATAGTTAGCCTTTTCAAACATGCACCTTCTCCGTTGTAAAATCAATCAACACTGCTCGTCCGTCATTCTCAACAAAATTAGCTATATTTGATAAAACTCTGTCTACATGCACCGCATCATTTGAAACACAGGCTGCTCCTAATATTGTACTCTTCCAATTATCGTTTAGATCCACCTCTGCTATTGAAGCATTGAATCTTGATTTTATGCGTTCTATAATACTTTTTACTATTTGCCTTTTCTCTTTAAGAGAATATACTTCATGTAAACGTAGCTCAATTTTTATTATACCTATAACCATTTCACTTGCTCCTCAATTATTGTTTTTAGCTCTTAATATTGTTGGTGGCACCCAATTATTCAGAAAATCAACAGTTTGCTCTTATACCCACCATTTAGCTTTTTATTTTAAAAAATTTATATCTATCGCTATGAAGTTTGATTATATCCATTTTATCATCTATATTATTCACTTCCAATAGAAAATTGCTAAAGCAAAAAACGCACATGCGCAATTATATCATGCAATTTCTTCGAAATTCATGATATAATATCCTCAATAAAATCATGCTATACTTTAATCTGTGAATTTTTAGCATATTTTCATACTTGAAAGCAGGTGCCAAATATGCCTTTTGACGGAATCGTAGTTAAAAGCATTACCCTTGAACTAAGTGAGAAGCTTATTGGTGGAAGGATTGATAAAATATTTCAACCTGAAAGGGATGAAGTTATTATAACTATAAGGTCAATTGGAAGAAATTTTAAACTACTTCTATCATCAAGCGCTAATCATCCAAGAATACATTTAACTGATATTGAAAAGGATAATCCGATTACTCCCCCAGCTTTTTGTATGCTTCTACGAAAACATCTAAGTGGCGGTAGGATAGTTGATGTTGGCTTTTATGATTATGAAAGGATTGTGTCAATCAATGTTGAATCCTATAATGATCTGGGAGATCTTACAATTAAAAAACTCCTTATAGAAATTATGGGAAGGTACAGTAATATTATCCTTGTTAATGAAGATGGAAGAATAATTGACTCAATTAGAAGAATTTCGAATGAAATAAGCAGCGTAAGAGAAGTATTACCAGGGCTAGATTATATAATGCCTCCTTCCCAAAATAAAAAGAGTCTTGTAATTCTAGATCCTGAGTTACTATTAATTGAAGCCCAGGATAGTAATACAGCCATAAGCAAATTTATTCTTTCCAAAATTAAAGGCTTTAGTCCCGCTATTTGCAGTGATATTTGTGCACGTTCAGGTATCGATACAGCTTTGCCTGCCTCCAAGCTTTCTTCTTTAGAAGCTAACAAACTCAAAATTGTATTATTTAGTATTTTAAGCGACATTAAGGAAAACAGGTTTATCCCCTGCGTATTTTATGATGCCGAAAGTAATAAACCTTTGGATTTTCACAGCACTGTTCTGACGGTTTTTGCTAAAAAGCAGTGCTTTGAATCAATAAGCAAAGCCACTGACACATATTTTGCAGAAATTGATCTGTTTGATAGAATACGCCAAAAAAAAGCCTCAATGGTCAAGGTTATAAGCAATAATTTGGATAGATGTCTTAAAAAAAAGGCTATACAAGAAGAAAAACTTTTAGAATCACAGGACAGGGACAAACACAAGTTATATGGTGAGCTAATTCTATCTAATATCTATAATATAGAGCCTAATGCCAAAAACATATCAGTTTTAAATTATTACAGTGATGACGGAGAGTATATTAATATACCATTGAATCCTAACAAAACAGCTCAACAGAATGCACAAGCTTATTATAAGAAATATAATAAAAGTAAAAGTGCATATATCCATTTAAACAAACAGCTTAATGAAACGATACAAGAGCTTTCATACCTTGAAAGTGTACAACAAATGCTAGACAACTGCACATCTTATAATGAAGTGGAAGAAATACGCCATGAACTATATGAACAAGGATATATAACTTTTAGAAAACAGAAATCTGGTAGTAGAAAAGAATCACCATCTAAGCCTCATCACTACCGTTCGTCTGACGGATTTGATATTTATGTGGGTAAAAATAACAAACAAAATGATTTACTGACATTAAAGCAATCTCAAAAGAATGATCTTTGGTTTCATGCTCAGAAAATACCGGGTTCACATGTGATTATTAAAACTATAAACGAAACTGTTCCTAAAAGCACCCTGCTTGAAGCTGCGATGCTTTCAGCATTTTTTAGCAAGGCTCGAAGCTCGTCAAATGTGCCAGTTGATTTTACTGAAGTTAAAAATGTTAAAAAACCATCAAGAGCAAAACCAGGAATGGTTATATACGAGAATTATAGTACTATTAGTGTGACACCGGAAGAATCAAAAATCGCTACACTTGCTGTTCCAACTTAAAGGATTTATGTTTTGGATACTGTAGTATCAGCGGCTGTTTCAGTTTCATATTTAACAACATCTGACATATGTAGCTGAATATAAACTAGAGTACCGTAAAAGTTTATAAGTCAAAGTGGTATTTTGACATGCATTATTGTATTATAAGTATAATGTAGAAAGTCACAGAGTGACTTTTTTGTTGCGAGTTTTGCATGCATTGCGAACAAAATTAACTAAACTACCAAGGAGGAACATATATATGTTTTCACAAAAAGTTTCATCTCAACTTAATAATTCTTCTTTTATTCGAAAGATGTTTGAAGAAGGCGACAAACTGAGAGCCATTCATGGCGCAGACAAAGTATATGATTTTAGTATTGGCAATCCGGAAATTGAGCCTCCTTTAAAAGTGAAAAAAACACTTATTAAAGTTGCATCATCTGACCAACCAGGAATGCACCGTTACATGAGCAATGCCGGATACCCAGAGGTTCGATCAAAAATTGCCGCAAAATTAAATCAAGAGCATGGTACCGTTCTAACTAATGAACATATTGTTATGACTTGCGGAGCAGCTGCTGCACTGAATGTTGTCTTAAAATCCATTCTAAACCCCGGTGAAGAAGTGATTGTGTTTTCGCCTTATTTTGTTGAGTATCTATTTTATATCGAAAATTATCATGGAAAGCCAGTCATTGCAAAAACCAATGAAGACACATTTGAGCCAGACCCTGACAAGCTGGCTAATGCAATTAACGCTTCTACAAAAGCTATTATAATAAACTCACCAAATAATCCTACTGGTGTTGTATATAGCAGTTTGGTGCTTAACCAAGTATCAGAGGTTATAAAGAAAAAGGAACAAGAATATGGTTCCACAATTTTTGTTATTTCAGACGAACCTTATGTTAAGATAACCTATGATGGGATTGTACCTCCATCAATTTTTAAGATTTTTCAAAACTCGATTATTGTTAATTCTTTTAGTAAGTCTTTAGCATTGCCAGGTGAAAGAATCGGTTATATTGCTGTAAACCCCTCTATTAATGACGTTGCTACACTTATTGGATGCCTTGTCTTGTGTAACCGAGTACTTGGGTTTGTAAATGCTCCTGCTATAATGCAAAGGCTGATATCTGAAGTGCTTGATGAGGCAGTTGATATTGATCAGTATAAAATGCGTAGAGATGTTTTGTACAATCATCTTGTTAAACTTGGTTTTGAATGTAAAAAGCCTCAGGGAACTTTTTATCTTTTTCTCAAAACTTTTATACCCGATGATATTGAATTTGCAAAAATAGCTCAAAAACATAACATTTTGCTTGTACCAGGAACCGGATTCGGGTGTCCTGGGTATGTAAGATTATCTTTTTGTGTAAGCATGAAAACAATAGAAAATTCATTACCTGCTTTTGAAGCACTAGCTGCTGAATTTAAATAAGCAATCACAACCACTATATCATTTACCGTTATTGTTCACAGGTAGCTAAAAAGATATAGTGGGTGGAAACAGTAACCATTTACCCTTGCAGTTCACAGGTAGCTAAATCTAAAATGATATGTGTGTAACAACAAAAACAGGCTAATTGTTTTTTTGAAAACCAACCACTCTCAAACATATAAAAAAGGTTTTCTAGCAAACTAAAGCCACTTGTTCTTATTGTTACACACACATCATTTACTCACTCTAATCTTTGGATAGTATGATCATAAGCAATCCGCTTTTTATACTGATTTGTGCTATATCAGAAATAAACTCATTGCTTACGCCATAGGATGATCCCATTACAAGTGTTGCATCTTTTAATGTATAATACAGTCCTTGCGTGTTAACACCAGTGACTTCTTTTGAAAGCGAAAGCAGTGTTATCTTGAAGTCTTTTTTTCGTTCAATATTTACCTGCTTGTCTATAACTATTATCTCATTATTTTCATCAATAATTCTACCGCTAAGTCCTTGTTTAAGCATTTTTACTAGGAGGAACACATTTGATAAAGAGTGATCTGCTCTTGTCCCTAAACCTCCAACAATGGTTATCTTTTTATATCCTCTGTCTTGGGCACTGCTTACAGCCAATTCGGTGTCAGTCATATCCTTCTCAACAGGGAATTTTACAACCTCGGTTCCTGATGACTTATAAAACTCCAGATCTTCATTTGATATAGAATCAAAGTCACCCACTAAAAGATCAGGTAATATATTATATTTTTTTAAATGTCTTGCTGCTCCATCAGCACAAATAATATAATCACATTCATCATAAAATATATCATTATAAAAGCTATAATCACTAATGCTACCATTTGCAACAATAACAGCTTGTCCCATCATAAACGCAATCAGCCCCTGTACGCACTATTTTTTAGTTTTTTAATAATCCCGGGGATGTCATCAGATTTAAATATGGTTGAACCGGAAACTATTACGTTAGCTCCAGCATAGGTTACATCATATATATTACTAGTATCAATTCCTCCGTCAACTTCAATATCCACATTCAACCTGCGCTCTTCTATTAATTTGCGTAAATTTTTTATCTTTTCAATAGACGATGTTATAAACTTTTGACCGCCAAAACCTGGATTAACCGTCATAAGAAGCACCATGTCCAATTCATCAATAATATAGTCAAGTAATGATAACGATGTGGCAGGATTCAGCGATACAGCTGCTTTAATATTTCTCTGTTTTATCATTTGTATAACCCTATGCAAGTGTGTACATGCTTCTGCATGAACTGTTATGATATCAGCTCCAGCATCAGCATATTCATCAATATATTTATCAGGATTATCTATCATAAGATGAACATCAAAAGGCAAAGTAGTAGTTTTCCTCAGACACTTTATAACCGGTGGTCCAAAAGTCAGGTTTGGTACAAAATGACCGTCCATTACATCGATATGTATAATATCTGCCCCAGCACTTTCTACTGTTTTAATTTCTTCTCCCAGTTTTGAAAAATCTGATGATAACAAAGATGGTGCAATTTTTATCAATAATATCACTCCCTTAAAATCATAATAAAATATTTAACTAAAAGCATTTTGGTTGCTTCCGCAAAGTCGTAAAATTACTTATTACAGGAGAAGAACCTGCAAAAATTCCTTTGGTAAACTACACAATTTTCACCGCAACCTAGTGCAATCTAATATCTTTTTTGCTGTTTTAGAACATTATAAATCTCTATATACCGCTCATAGCGACCTCTGTCGATTTTATTTTCATCTAGTGCCTTTTTTATAACACAATCTGGTTCAGATATATGGCTGCATCCTACAAACCGGCAGTTTTCATTCAGGTTTTGAAACTCAGGATAATATTTTTCCAAATCAGTATACAAAATGTCACTAAGTTCATATGAGCTAAAACCCGGTGTATCTAACAAAAATCCTCCATTTTTTAGTTCAAAGAGCTCAGCATGCCTAGTAGTATGGCGACCTCTATCAATTTTTTCACTTATATTACCTGTTTCCATAATCAACTCGTTCTTAATATTATTTAAAATAGTAGACTTACCAACACCAGACTGACCGGCAAGAACGGTTATGTTGTTTTTCAAATACTTTTCCAGTGACTCGGTTCCATTTCTTAATTTACTACTTATTACAGCCATGGGAAAACCTGCGTTTTTATAGCACTCTTCAAGCTCTACATATGAGCGTTCACTATCAAGATCAATTTTATTTATTACAATGATTGCTTTCAGTCCTTTAAATTGAGATGTTATTGTAAGTTTATCAACAAAAAGCAAATCAGGCACAGGAGACTTTATTGAAGTTACAATAAAAATCTGATTAACATTAGCAACTGCAGGACGATCAAGGCACGAGCTCCTTGGTTCTATCTTATCAATTATACCTATTTTTTTCTCATCATCAATTATACTGAATACCACCCTATCACCCGGCAGTGGTTTGGTATCAGTTTTACGGAAAATACCTCTAGCCTTGCATTCAAAAGTCTCTTTTTGGTCCTTTACATAATAAAATCCGCCAACTCCTTTTAATATAATTCCAGTAGGCATCTATTGCCCCTCCTGACTATCAGAAAAAGTCTGTTCTATAGGATCTTCATCATCAAGTTTAATATATAGCTTGGTTTGCCCACTTGTAGGAATCGGTATAGATACAGACAACGGAAAGTCCGACTTGCTTTTGTACTCGTTGATTAATGTTTCAGATTCATTTGTGTCTGATGGTGTTACAATTACAACCACCATTATAATGTCATCGTATTTTTCAGTATTTAAAAGGTTAATTGTCAAATTTTTAAGTTTTCTTGTTTCCTCAGCATTTTCAAAATATATATCAACTGCTGTTCCTTCCTCCACTATATCCTGTGCAACTGGAACCTGTTTTACAATTTTATAATAACTATTGCCGCCTTCTGGATAAACCTTGCCAACCTTTAAGTTTGCAGCATCAATCAATTCCATCGCATCCTTCCAATTTTTTCCTATTAGATTAGGTACTTCTGTATTCTGAAAGTCCGGACCCGTGCTTCTGTAAATAACAATTGCTGTATCTTTTTTGACCATGGTACCTGGTTCAATTGAAGTGCCAACCACCAAACCATTGGCAACAGTATCATGGGAAACAGCCTGAGTTACAGGAAAAAGATCTAAAAGCTCTAGTTGTTCTTTTGCCTTTCGGTAATCCTTGTTTCTAACGTCAGGAATCTCAATTAGGTGAGGTCCATCGCTCACAGATAATACAATAACACTAAATCCGCCACGGGTTAATGTCTTTCCAGATTCAATAGACTGCTCAACTATTTTGTCAGCTTCAATTTTATCATGATACACTCTTTTTATCTCCACTTTAATATTAGCATCAATCAATTCTTTTTCTACTTCATCAATATATTTATTGAAATAATTCCCTACTTCAAAATCATCAGGCTTTAGCCTTATGGAAGGAGCAACCATCCTGTATGTTATATATCCAAATATTAAAATAACAATAAAAGAGGTTGCTACAGCTAATAGAACTGTCAAGTTGTTTCTACTTATCGAATCTTTTTCTTTTGTTTTACTGCTCATCAAAAATTCATCCTCCGGAATTAAATTTTCACTATCAATTGATTTAAAGGTTTTAGTTTGACTATCCACCGGAATCTCACCCGACGCGAAATTCCCATCAGGATCTATCAAAGCCCTTTTAAGATCAGACAACATTTCTTGGGCTGACTGATATCTTTTAGCCTGATCCTTTTCAATTGCCCTCAATATGATATTATTGACACTTTCCGGAATATTTTTCTCCAATTCTATAGGTTCAGGTGCTTTTTCCTGAATATGCTTGAGGGCTACCGAAACAGGAGTTTCACCATCGAAAGGCAGCATTCCTGTTATCATTTCATACAATGTAATGCCCAAAGAGTAAATATCTGAAGTCTCATCTATATACTTTCCTCGGGCTTGTTCAGGAGAAAAATAGTGGACAGAACCCAATACATTACCTGCAGATGTTAATGTTGAAGCTGTCACAGCTCTTGCAATACCAAAATCCGCGACTTTTGCAGTACCTTCTTTTGTCATAAGGATATTGTGCGGCTTTATATCTCTATGAATTATTTTGTTTTTATGTGCATGACTAATAGCTGAGCATACCTGTCTACATATATTTATAGCCTCGCGCCAATCCAAAGATTTGTGATTTAAAATATGCTGCTTTAGTGTTATCCCATCAACAAGCTCCATAACTATATAATGAGTATCGCCCTCGTGTCCCACATCATACATTGATACAATATTAGGATGAGAAAGACTGGCTGCAGACTGTGCTTCAGCTAAAAAACGTTTCACAAAGTTCTCATCATTAGTAAATTCGGGTCTTAAAATTTTGACAGCAACAAGCCTGTTAAGCAGCTTACACTTGGCTTTATACACAACTGCCATACCACCGCCACCAATTTTTTCTATAAGTTCATATCTATTTCCTAAAACATTACCTATCATATATTGCACCTCTATAGGTTGAAAACCTGCTTTAATTCACAAGCTTCTCATCTTTTGTTAAACATTTCTTATAAAAAACTACTGTGTTAATTTGATCTATTTATCAGCATTCATGCGTCTATTTAAAACATTCTGCAAATATTCTAAAAAGTTATTTTTTGTTTTACTAATATAAAAACTAATGTTCTAGCACTAATAGACACAATTTAAATATATACTTTCGTAATCATAATAAAATTTTGGGGTTCACTTAAATTAAAATTATATTACAATGTTCCCTAGCATGTCATAAAACGACTTTTCCGCAGGTAATCTTTTGGTAAATTGCAATGCACGTTGCTGCTTTGTGCAATCAAAGCGATTATCTGGAAAATGTTAACACGGTTATATTATCTTCGCCACCTTTTTTATTAGCTCCTGCTACAAGTCTTTCACATGCAGTCTGTAGTTCATCGGATTTGTTAACAATTTCAAAAATTTCAGTTTCTGAAAGCTTGTTTGTTAATCCATCTGTACATAAAAGAAAAATATCCCCATCAAAAAAATCTGACTCATATATATCAATTGAAACATCATCTTCATATCCGACTGCTCTTGTTATAACATTTTTTTTAGGATGCATTTCTGCCTCTTCTCTGGTCAGTGTCCCTTTATTAACTAACTCTTCAATAAATGAGTGATCGGTTGTAATTTTTAAAATTGTATTATTCCTTATGAGGTATACTCTGCTGTCTCCCACATGACCTATAATAACCTTGTCTTTGTGTAAAACTGAGACTATTATAGTTGTGCCCATTCCATGATTCTCTGCATGCTCTATGGAGTTTTCATAAATTATTCTATTGGCCGCTCTAATAACTTCAGTAATTTTATCCGCTATTTGTATGCCTGAAATCTTCCAATCATCATTAAATGCTTCTGTAACAAGATCAACAGCCATCTTACTAGCGACTTCACCTGAGTTATGCCCACCCATACCATCAGCAACTATAAAACAATAAGGTATCCCATCATTGTTACGAATGATATTGTAACTATCTTCATTAATCTTTCTAACAACGCCCTTATCGCTCTTAAAACCGAACCTCATAATATCACCCCTCTACCATACCTCTTCTTAACTGACCACACGCCGCATTTATATCACTACCTAATTCGCGTCGCACAGTTGCTTCAATACCGTGTTTTCCAAGCTCTTCGCAAAAGGACTGAATTCTAGCTCTATTGCTTTTTTTGTAAGCTGTTCCTTTTACTTCGTTAACAGGAATCAAATTTACATGGCAATGTATGTCCGAAAGTAAAACAGAAAGCTCTTTTGCGTCTTTAATTGAATCATTTATTCCTTTAATAAGTGAATATTCAAACGTTATTCTTCTTCCAGTATCCTTCGTATATATCTTACATGCTGCAATCAATTTGTCAATAGAATACTTGTCATTAACAGGCATCAACTCACTGCGCAAACTGTCATTTACAGCGTGTAGCGATATGGAAAGAGTAACTGGTATATTCTCTTTTGAAAGCTCCAAAATCCTCGGGACAAGCCCGCATGTTGAAACACTAATGTGCCTGTATCCAATATTAAGACCGTCCTTATGATTGACCAACATTAAGAACTTAATCAAATTATCAAAATTATCAAAGGGCTCACCTATGCCCATTATAACAACATTTCCTATTCTTTGTCCCGAATCTTTTTGCATGGTTATAATTTGCCCCAACATCTCACCACAGGTTAAGTTTCTTTTGAAACCAATTCCTGTTGATGCGCAAAAGCTGCATCCCATCCTGCATCCAACCTGAGAGGATAAACATGCTGTATAACCATAGGTATATTTCATAAGTACGCTTTCTATAATATTCCCATCGTTAAGTTCAAACAGGTATTTCTTTGTTTCGTCCTTTTTTGATTCAAGCTTATGGACAATATCCAATATTCCTGTGTGAAACTCCTCTTTAAATGCTGAGCGAATATCCTTCGATACGTTGGTCATTTCGTCAACTGAATAAATACCTCTATTAACCCATTGAAAAACCTGATGGGCTCTAAATTTTTCAAGTCCCTTTTCTTTAAATATTTCTTCCAGATCTTCTATTGAGTAATCCATTAAATTTCTTTTATCAATCGTAAAAATCACCTACTTACTTCTGAAGTTTTTTAAAACGCACTATAAAAAATCCGTCAATCTTATGAATGTGCGGAAACAGTTGAACATATCCCTGCTTTGTAATAGCACCATTTAATGTTGGCGGTAAAAGGGCTGTTAAATCATCTACTATGAAATCAGGTTGTGCATCAAGAAATTTTTCAACAATTCCTTGATTTTCATCTTCAAAAATTGTACATGTACTATACACTAAAACTCCACCAGGTTTAACATACACCGCGGCATTATTAAGAATCTTAAACTGAAGCTCATTCAAAGCTTTAATATCCTCTAGCTTTCTTGTCCACTTTATTTCTGCTTTTCTTCGAATAATTCCTAAGCCCGAACAAGGTGCATCCACTATAACCCTATCAGCTTTATTAATGAGATCCTCATCAATATTTACCGAATCAAACACTTTTGAATGTATGCTTTTAAGTCCAAGCAAGGATGCAACATCATTGACAAGCTTTACTTTGTGCTGATAAATATCTCGTGCAATAACTTCCCCTGTATCACCCATAAGCTGTGCAATGTACGTTGTTTTCCCGCCCGGTGCGCTGCAAAGGTCTGCTATAACTTCACCAGGTTTTGGATCCAATACTTTTACGGCAAGCATTGAGCTTTCATCCTGAACCACGAAAAAACCTTTTTTATACGCTTCAAGATCTGCAATTGATACTGTCCCATTCAAAATCAAAGCGTCACCCATGTATCTTCCATTTGATACAGCCAAGCCTTCCTGTTGTAGCTTAGAGGCTAGCTCATTCCTGCTGGTTTTCAAAGTGTTTACACGGATAGTTAACTCAGGTATACTATTATTAAAACTAAGCATTTCCTCTGTAAAGCTTGTACCGTAAAGATCACACCAGTACTTTACCAGCCATTTAGGATGTGAATACTTTATCGAAAGATGAAAAATATAATCTTTATTAGGATTCGGGTACTCAATACTATCTTGGTTGCGGGCTATATTTCTTAGGACAGCATTAACATAGCCACTTGAGGTTTTGTGACCATACCTTTTAGCTAAATTTACACTCTCATTGCACGCAGCTGAAACAGGAACTCTGTCTGTATATATAAGTTGATAAACTCCCATTCTTAAAATGTTTAAAATCCACGGTGAGATCCTTTTTAATTTAATGTTAGAAAACCTTTCTATAATGTAATCCAATGTAAGCTGCCATTTAATTACTCCATAAACAATCTCAGTAGCAAATGCTCGATCCTTTGTATTTAGATCTGCTGATTGAAAATATTTGTTTAGTGCTATATTAGAATATGCTCCCTTTGAATAAACATTGTATAAAATTTTTAAAGCAGCTTCTCGGGCTTTATCCATTGAATTACATTAAAGCCTCCTTTTTTAAAATATCACATATACTGATCAGTACCCTAAAAGTATATCAGTTGAACTTCACATCCAATATAGGTGTCCGAACAATTTAATCGGCAGTATATATTAGATACGAAGTTAGTCAACTTACCTTTTGGGGAATAATCATATGCTTATTTCATCATTATTACCTTCAGAATTCGTTGAATTCTAGCCAAGTTTGTCTCCAGCATTTAGTTTATGTCCGCATATATATTCTTCGACTGCCATGCGTCTACAGTTATCCAGTTGAATTTCAGTAACTTTAAGTGTATTGAAACCACATGCCACAATTAATCCCATCTTACCAACACTTAAAATAGTTCCAGCAGGTTTATCACTACAATTATTATCCACAACCTCAGCCTTCCATATTCTCATACGTAACCCTTCATAATAAGTAAATGCTACAGGCCAAGGATTTGTACCCCGTATTAGATTATTTATATCCTTTGCATCTTTTCTCCAATCAATCAAACCAGTATCCTTTGAAAGCATCGGGGCATACGTTGCCTTTTCGTTATCTTGAGGAACAGGAACTATTGAACCATTCACAAGTTCTTGAATTGTTTCTTTTAAGAGACTAGCTCCCATAATTGACAGCTTATCATGAAGCTCACCCGCTGTCATGCTGTCAGAGATAGGAATCTCATTCTTAAGTAGTATATCTCCTGTATCCATGCCTTCATCCATTAACATTGTAGTATTCCCGGTTATACTCTCACCATTTATAATAGCCCATTGATAAGGCGCTGATCCCCTGTACTTCGGGAGTAAGGAAGCGTGTACATTAATACAGCCTAACCTTGGAATTTCAAGTACATTCCTTGTTAAAATCCTTCCATAAGCTACAACAACAATTAGATCGGGACAACCTGATCTTATCAAATTAGCAAAACATTTATTTTTTACTTTAACCGGCTGATGAACTTCAATATTGTGTTTTATTGCAAACTCCTTTACAGGAGTACAGCATATTTTTTTTCCTCGGCCTTTGGGCTTATCAGGTTGTGTAATTACCATAGGTATTTCATAACCTTCTTCTATCAGCATCTTAAGGCATGGAACTGAAAACTCCGGTGTACCCATAAAAATAACCTTCAAAAATCAACAACTCCTATAACTTTTTACTTTAGATACCGCCTGTTTATTTTGATTTTTTCCTTCTTTGGTTCTCAAGCTCATCTTCAGGAATAATCCTCACTGCTTTGTCAATAAATAAAATTCCGTCAAGATGATCAATTTCGTGTGACAAAATTATTGCAGCAAGTCCTTCCTTTTCAAAAACAATTTTTTTACCTGATACATCCATAGCTTCAACCTTAACCTTATTAGGTCTTTCAACTTCAGCAAAAACTGTCGGAACACTAAGACATCCCTCAGCATTATTTTGTTTGCCCGATTGCTCTAATATTACAGGATTTATAAGCTTTAAAGGTCCGCTTCCATCATCTAATACTATAACTCTTTTGAGTATACCTACCTGTGGCGCTGCAAGACCCACTCCATCATACTTGTTCATTGTCTCAAGCATATCATCTAAAAGAATAAGTGTTCTTTTATCAATTTTGTCTACTGCTTTTGATATTTTTCTTAAAACAGCATCGGATTCTTTTCTTATATTTCGTACAGCCATATTTAACCTCCACACTTTTATAACATCTTTAATTCTTACAATATGACCTTTAAAATGCACAATGCTTTATTATGAACTTCGAAGGACATACTACATAGAATTATTAGAACATCTAATAGTTCCTTTATTAATATATATAAATATGTAATATTTATCAAGCCTGAAACAGTATCCGTTAGTGTCAAATTCGTATAGGGTTTCTGTTCAGACCCTCCATAACTTGAGATATAACTTTAGCTACCTGTGAACTGTAACCGCGTAGGCAATTTTTACATTAGATTCACAGGGTTTATGTCAACACTTAATAAAATGTTTTTTTTATTCTTAGCTTTATAAAACTCATCACTTAAATTTGTAAGCATAAATATAAGTTTGTCAATATCATTGCATTTAATAACTATTCTCCATCTGTAGCGATTCTTAATTCTAGAAAGTGGAGAGCGTGCAGGTCCTAGTATCTGACAATCACCTGCATATTTTAGCTCGAGAATACTTTTTTTAACCTCTTCAGCTTTATAGTAAGTAGACTTGTCGTAGCTTCCGCTTAACAAAACTACTGCAATATTAGTAAATGGAGGGTACATAAGACTTCTTCTTATTAGAATTTCCTGCTTATAAAACTCTTTATAATCATGTTTTGTAGCAGCTTTAATACTGAAATCTTCAGTATTATAAGTTTGTACAATTACTTTTCCCGGGAGCTTTCCCCTGCCTGCCCTTCCGGCAACCTGTGTTATCAGTTGAAAAGTTCTCTCAGTTGCTCTATAGTCACCAGTATTAAGTAGACTGTCCGCTGCGATAACACCTACTAATGTTACTTTGGGAAAATCATGACCTTTTGCAACCATCTGAGTTCCGACCAAAGTATTAATATTATTATTTTTAAATGAATCCAAAATTAGCTCATGAGCGTTTTTATAATTGGTTGTATCCATATCCATTCTTAGAACGGTGCTGTTCGGGAAAGCTTTTTTAACTTCTTCCTCCACTTTTTGTGTTCCGACACCAAAATAACGTATGTTAATACTCTTGCATTTTGGACAGGTATTCGGGTTTTTTACAGTGTAACCGCAGTAATGACATGTTAACCTCTTGTCATTATCATGATATGTCAGTGAAATATTGCAATACCTACACTTAATTACAAAACCACAATCCCTGCACAAAACAAAGGATGAATGTCCCCTTCGGTTAAGAAAAAGTATTGTTTGGAGCTCATTTTGAATATTCTTTTGCATTTGGTTTGCAAGTGCATGGCTAAATATTGTTCGGTTTCCTTCCTTTAGCTCTTTGCGCATATCAATAAGTTCCACTTCAGGCAGTTGTTGATTATTAGCTCTGAGAGACATTTCAAGAAGTTTTATTTCTCCTGTTTGCGCACGATAATAGTTTTCTATTGATGGGGTAGCTGAACCATACAAAAGAACTGCATTATTTAACTCACAGCGTTTTCTCGCAATATCATGCGCAGTATACTTTGGACAAACCTCAGACTTGTAAGTATTTTCATGCTCTTCATCTATTATTATAATTCCAATATTCTTAAAAGGTGCAAATACAGCAGAACGCGCTCCTACAGCAACCTTTATTTCCCCTTCAAAAATAAGCCTCCACTGGTCATATCTTTCGCCAAGAGACAGACGACTATGTAGAACCGCTACACTATCCCCAAACCTTCCTTTAAACCTTTCCACCATTTGCGGTGTGAGAGAAATCTCCGGAACCATGACAATTGCCTCACGTCCCATTTCAATGGCATGTTGAATAAGTTGCAGATAGACCTCTGTCTTTCCACTGCCAGTAACACCATGAATCAGCATTTCACTAAATTTTTTTTCACTAAGGTATGGGACTACTTCTTTAATCACATCTGCCTGCTCAGGTGTTGGATTAAGTGGAAATGTTCTTTCTATATATTTGTCCTTTAAAGGATCGCGAATTACCTCAATTTCCTTAAAATCTATATATCCGTTTTTTTTGAGGGTATTTAACACACTAGGTGAAACACCTGAAAACTTAACAATATCCGCAGTAGCTATGTATTCATTATCCAATAACATTTCAAGTACTCTTATCTGTTGGATAGTTCGTATTATTCCACCTTCAATTGCTTCAATTATTTCATCGTGAGGTCGTATAATAAAAGCCACCCTAGTATACTTTTCCTGAACACCTGTTGTGTACTGCTCAATTATATCTATTATTCCTGATTTCTTCATATGTTCAAGCACGCCAAAAAGTCCTGCAATCTTCAATTTCTTTAAGTCTGATACTTCGCATTCACTATTGCTTTTTACAAGATATTCAACAATTTTGTTATGACTTTTATTGCTAACCTTCACATTATCTTTTATTTGGTCATCCTTTAGTTTGACAAATTGTAATGTTTTAATATTTGTACCTGCTGGCATGAAACATTTTATGGCATCAGCCCATGTACAAATGTATTTTCCCTTCATCCAACGTGAAACTTCAATCATTTCATCAGTCAATATAGGTTCACTATCAATAACTTTATGAATACTTTTCATATTATTAGTATTGTGGGTATCTTTAATAGACAAAACAAAACCTTCCAAAAGCCTGTTTGATGCTCCGAAAGGTACGATAACCCTTACACCCTTTTTAACCTTTTCTAGAAATTCTTCAGGTACTATATAGTCATACTCCTTATCAAAATTTCTTGTACATTCTTTTATTATAATAACTGCTGTTTTATTCATCATTTATCTTGTTTGATCCCCCGACAATATTTATACATTTAAAGAATTCAATAATTCCATCATAATGGTTCTATATTTGTTATCCGGAATTTCATTAAGTACTTTTCTGCCTCTTTTTATATATTTGTTCAACATTTTATTAGTTCTTGCAATCCCTTTTGATTTTTTAACAACAGCTCCTAATTTATCTATATCCTTGTGATTTATTAAACCGTTATCTGTAAATAAAGACATTGCTTTATCATTTCTTAAATTTTCGCGTAGAGCATATATTACAGGTAATGTAATGTCACCCTGCTGTAAGTCATTTCTGACTGGTTTACCTTCTTTTTGCTCATTAGAGCTAAAATCCTTAATATCATCCCTAATCTGAAAAGCCATGCCAAAATAATAACCGAATTTTGATATCTTTTTGACCGTCTCTTTTTCAACATCAGCCAAAAAAGCACCTGCAGCACAAGCAGCACTAAATAATACAGCTGTTTTCCTGCTTATTCTCTTTAGGTACGAAACAATGGATGTATTTATCTTAAACCTCGCTTCATATTGATCCACTTCGCCTTCACATATAGCCTTTAATGCTCTTGCAATCATTTCAAGATTCTCCACTGGGATTTCTTTTGAAAGCATCATGATAGCTCTTGTATACAAAAAATCTCCTACATAAACTGCCATATCGACACCATATGAAGACGCTACAGTTGACAGTCCTCTTCGCATTGGCGACTTATCTATTATATCATCGTGCACAAGGGTAGCTGTATGTAATATCTCAATGGCTCCTGCCATATGCAAAACTTTTTCTCGTTGATAGTTTCCAAATTTGGCTGCAAGTATTACAAATGCAGGTCTTAACCTTTTACCACCGGCTTCAATCAGTTTTTCAGCAGTATCAGACAAAAGCTTGTTTCGTGAATTTATGTTTGTTTTTATAAGTTGATCAACCTCTATCAACTCTGCTAATATCTCCGGATATTTATTCCACAATTTTAATTACTCCAATCTTGGCAATATCTTTTTTAAAGCTTTTAACAAAAAATGTGCTGTTAACCCTGTAAAACCACCCATTATTATTCCAGCAAACAACAAAAAAGGCGCGTAAGATATAACTGATAGTTCTTTCATTACTATTACTGCTACAAACAATTGTCCCATGTTGTGAAATATTGCTCCACTCACGCTTATTCCAATTAAACTAAAATAATCTTTAAACTTATGATACATAAGCCCCATTACTAAAGTACTTAGCAAACCACCGATTAAGCTGAACCAGAACACTATAATACTGCCACTATATATAGAAGAAAGTACAACTCTTACTATAACAACCTTTGTTGCACTTTTATAGCCAAAGAGGGCTATTACAATTAAAGTAATAATATTTGCAAGTCCTAGCTTTATTCCTGGTATTGCAACTGGCAGTGGAATCATTGATTCTACAATCGAAAGCACAAGTGCTTGAGAAGTTAGTATAGATAATATGGTAATTCTTTTTGTCCCTTTCACTTTGTGCTCCTTTAGTAAAAAAAAGAAATCAAATAAAAAACATTTCAGCATTCTAACCTGTCAGCTCTCCAACCTTCCAACTTACAACTTTCCAACTTTCAACCTTCCAACTTTCCAACTTTCAAACTAATAAGTAACTCCATCAACCTTTTCGGGTTCACCCTCAATTTTTATTATAAATCTATTTGGTATGCACACAGCAAGGTCGCCAATCTTATCAAGCCAGCTGGTATTGACACAAACTCTGTCAGGGCAGTTCGATTCGAGAACTCTGATTCTACCCTTCTCGATCAAAATTGTATTTTTATACTCTCCTTCTATATCGAACATTATCGGTTCAGCTACAGAGTCAAGATCAACTTTTCTAATAACCTTACCTTCATGAGATATAATTGCAACTTTGGCATAATCATCTCTTCCACTCTTATAAGTGAAATAACCTATATAAACAAGCACCGAAATAACTAATAAAAAAATCAGAAGTATTATATCACCTTTTTTCAACATACTCAAATACCTTGCTTTCATCTTCAAATACAAAATTATCTTTAAGCCCATGGGTAACATAAATTTTATTCTCTTTAGTTATAAAAATCCCCTCAACATTGTCAAGACTTTCAACAAAGGCTAAGGCTTTATCAAGTCCCATAACAAAAGTAGCTGTAGAAAGAGCATCTGCATCAACTGATAATTCGGTTACTATGGTTGAACTCATTAAATCTGAATCCGATGGGTAACCTGTTTTAGGATCAATGATATGATGATATCGTTTTCCTTCTTTTTCAAAGTAACGTTCATAATCACCTGATGTGACAACCGCCTTATCTGAAACATTGATTATTCCAATATAATCATTTTGCTGTGTTTGGGGATTTTGTATGCCAATTCTCCATGGACTTCCATCCGGTTTGTTGCCTAAAACTACAACATTACCACCAAGATTCACGAATGCAGATTTAATCCCATATTCTTTATATAATCGTATTGCCTCATCCCCTGCAAAACCTTTTGCGATAGCTCCAAGGTCTATAACTTGTCCGTTCGTTTTAAGCCCTACCATGCTTTTACTTTCATCAATAATTATATCATTGTAGTTTATAAAACCTAGCGCATCTATTATTTCAGAGACATTAGGAACCCTAGGGTTATCGGTGAATATGCCCCACATTTTGACAACTTTTCCGACAGTAACATCAAATGTGCCCCTTGATAGATTGCTAAATTCCCAAGCTTTTTTAAGCACATATAGTGTGTCTTTATCAACCTTAACAAGTTCTCTACCAGCAAATTCATTGATTTTATTAACATCACCACCAGGTGCATTAATAGTCATGAGTCTTTCAATATCAGCTATTTTTTTGTTGACTGCTTTTATTGCTTGGTCAGCATTTTTTCCATACACTTTCTGCATTATTACTGTTCCCATTAAAAAGTCCTCGGACAGACCTGGTTTTTGAAATTTTGAGCATGAGATTAGAACAATACATATAGTTAAAAATATAAAAAATAATTTCAGTTTTCTTGTCATGTCTTACCTCTTGTCACTTTTTACAAACTGTATTCTGGCGTGTAATTCACACTGTTAGATCTATATCAATAAAAACCTTGTACTTCTTCTTAAATACTTGTTTAATTTTTATCAAACTGGTGTAAATATTATACAACAATAAAATAAAGATGAATTTGCTAAAGCAGGGTATAATAATATAATATATTGAATAAGCAGAACAAACAAGGGGGACTTTTTATGGCTTCAAAGAAAATACTAATATTAGGTGGTGGGTACGCAGGCATTGAAGCGGCTCTTACTTTACACAAACGTAAGAAAAAAGGTGAAGATATTGAAATTACACTTATTGATAAAAACTCATATCATACTTTATTAACAGAACTTCATGAAGTTGCTGGTAACAGAATAAGTGATGATGGTGTCATTATTTCATTGAAGGATATTTTCCAGTATACTGATGTAAATGTTGTAAAAGATGAAATAAATGATTTTGATTTTGATAAAAAAATTCTTTTTTCAAATAATAGAGAATATAAATATGACTATCTTATAATTGCTATAGGCAGCGAACCGAACTTTTTCGGGCTCCCTGGTTTAGAAGAGAATAGCTATACCCTCTGGTCCTACAACGATGCAATAAAAATCCGTGAACACATTAAGGATTGTTTTGAACAGGCTTCTTCTGAAAAAAATCAAAATATACGCAAATCCCTTCTAACCTTTGTAGTAGGCGGTGGAGGCTTTACAGGAGTTGAGCTTGTTGGTGAGCTTTCTCATTGGTTTAAAAAGCTTTGCCAAGAATATGAAATTTCAAAATCTGAGCCACGTATTATTCTTGTTGAAATGCTGCCTACCATCCTAAGCACCTTACAACCTGCTAGTATAAAAAAGGTATCAGATTACCTTGAAAATAAGCTTCATGTAGATGTGCGAACTAAGTCTTTAGTAGTTGAGGTCACTGAAAAAAAAGTTATACTCAAAACTGGTGAGGAGATTTTCACCAATACACTTATATGGACAGCAGGCATTAAACCTGCCAAAATAGGCAGAGAATTATGTGTTAAAAACGGTAAGGTTTATAGGATGGATGTAGATAAATGCACAGAAACTAGGTATGAGCATGTATATGCTGTTGGCGATGTAGCAGCATTTTCTAACAGCGAAACAGTAATGCCTGCACTGGTTGAAATAGCTTTGCAAACAGGTAATACTGCCGCTTTAAATATTCTGGCTGATATTCGAGGTCAAGAAAAAAAAGAGCTAAACCCAAAACTGCATGGTGTTATGGTCTCAATAGGAAATTTCTTTACTGTTGCCGAAATTATGGGACGGCGCCTTCCTCTCCTTTTTGCAATTCTTTCTAAATATTTTGTTAACATTCATTATCTATTTGGGATAGGTGGATTTGAACAGGTTGTAAAATATTTAAAACATGAGTTTTTAGATAGGAAGCACAAAAAATTCCACATTGAAAAACACTATACAAAAAGGACTCTTACTTTATGGCTTGTTCCCATGCGATTATTTTTAGGTTACTCTTGGCTATATGCAGGCTGGATGAAAATAAAGGGTGATTGGCTGACCACAGCTATGCTTACTAATTTGCCGCCTGATACAAATACTAGCGCCACTATAGCTGGATTCCAAATGGTTAACGAACATACACCTAATTGGTATGTTTGGATTGCAGAAAGCATTATTATACCTAACGCTTTATTTTTCCAAGCTCTAATTGTTATTTTAGAAGTCGGTCTTGGTCTAGCTTTTATAACCGGAACAATGACCTTTTTTGCAGGTCTAATATCGCTGGGAATGATTTTGAATTTTACACTGTCCACTGGCTTTAATGAAGCGAGCTGGTGGTATATTCCTGCGTCTATATCAATGCTAGGAGGCGCAGGAATGGCTTTTGGCGTAGATTATTATTTACTTCCCTATTTGATGAGGGTATGGCGGTATTTTGTAAGAAACAAACGAATAAATTTGCTAATATTTAAATAACAAATTATATTTTGTTGCAACCCGATACCCTTAATACTTTTAAATTAGGAAATACATGCTAGTGTAGCAAAAGAACAGACTAATTATTTTTTTAAAAACTAATGGTACGCATAAATGTAAAAGAACCTTGAAGCCTTAAGGCTCCCAAGGTTCTTTTACATTTATGTTAAGCATAGTCCACACTATCATCACTCACGTCAATGCTATTATGTTCATTGTCTTCTCCATCTTTGCATAATTCCATCTTTGATATAGATACTTCATATGCAGTTCTTGCTACTACACTACCTGATTCAAGTGATTTTTGATATTTGCGACTTTGAATTCTTCCCCATACTTTTAAATTGTCTCCTACACTAAGGCTTTCTGAATATCTTGCATTTCTACCCCATGAAATGCAAGGTATATAATCGGATTTATTATAAGGCCGATTAACCGCAAATAATACATCGGTTATTTCTCTTCCAAATGGCGTCATTCTGTATATTGGCTTTTTGCAAATATACCCATTTAGATACACTTGATTTAAATGCTTCATATTGTCACTATTATCAAGTAAAGTGAATTCTCTTACAAAAACTGTTAATACAAGCTTATTCCCACTGTCATTATAACTGTTGTATGAACGGAATTGCCCTTCAAGCTCAATGTAGTCTCCTTTTTTAATGGGTGTCTTAATCAGACGTTCTGAAATTGTTACGGGTATTCTATCATACGCGTCGCTCAATCTGGATACCTCAACATACATTCGGTAAAAGCCTTCACCATAAACTTCATGACTAAATTCAAGCTCCGATATTATTTTACCGGAAATGGTCACCTTGTTATTTTCTATGATGTTTCCAACCATTAGCCCCCCACGCTCCTCTTTTTATGCTTCTGTACATCAATAAATTTATCTCATGTAATAATATTCACAACTACCATACTTTAGAAGTAATTTTACAAAAAATCCCCTTTTCTATTCGTGAGCCTAGTTATCGTCTACTCATTCATAAGATTTCAAAACATCAACCTTTGTAGAAGGTTGGAGGAATCATAATATTAATTATATTACAAATTTTAACTAATGCAATTATTATATTAAAATTTTGCATTACATCGACTATTTTCATCTACTTTCAACAATTAAAAACCGCTAATTAAAGTATAATGCACAATATCTTGCTTCTTTTTTTATTCTGTCACTTTATTTTTTGGTCTTTTGCGTCCCATCAAAATCTATATAGTAATTTTCCTTAAAAATTAATTCTGAAACAGGAACAAAGTTAAATCCTTTATTTTTTAATGTTTCTAAAATCACTGTCAGTATTTTAGCTGTATGTTGTGTATCATTATGAAACAGTAGTATCGAGCCTCCTTTAGTGTTACTTACTATTCGTTCTATTATTGTTTCTTTTGAAATACCGGGTTTCCAATCAAGTGAGTCCACGTTCCATTGAATTGTAAAACATCCAAGCTCCCTTGCAGTGGACACAGTCATATTATTATAATCACCATAAGGTGCCCTGAAAAGATCAATTTTCGATCCTGTTATTGAAGTTAATTTATTGTTACAGCGCTCAATTTCAGATCTGATTCTATCCTTTCCAACCGCACTCATCCTCACGTGGGTGTGTGAATGATTGCCTATATCATGACCATAACTATGAATCAGTTTTACCATTTCAGGGTTTTTTTCTGCCCAATGTCCAACCAAGAAAAAGGTTGATCTGGCATTATAGTGTTTCAAGGTTTCTAAAATCTCAGGAATATCATCTGCTCCCCAAGCACAATCAAATGTAATTGATATGTTTTTGTTATTAGTTTCAACTGAATATATCGGCAGATCCCTTTTAGCGTTAAAAACATTGATATTATCTATTTTGCCTATACTTAAAAATATGCAGCACAGCACTGCTAATGCTAGAAAAAAATACAAGAATATTCTTTTTGCCCTTATCACAAAAATTTTCAAAACAATCACCTCACCAAAGTATATTAACGAGATGGATTGTCCTATCACATATGAGTGTGAAAGAGTACTTTCAACAAATTCCTTTCTAGGCGCACCAAAAAAGCCCGGGATTTTACATCCCAGGCCTTTTTCAAAGTATATTTCATCTTAAAACTATATTAATTAAATGATCACTCCCTAAAAAAAGCACATTCCATGGAAATGCTTTTTAGGTACTGTTTATTGTATTACTTAAAAATTGAATACTGTATAAACAATACTGCCATCAGTGAGGAAACTAGAGAAACAACAGTAATCTGAGTGTTAATCGAAGGTCCTGCTGTATCTTTAAATGGATCACCTACAGTGTCACCTATAACAGCTGATTTATGTGCATCTGAGCCTTTACCACCGCAATTTCCTGCTTCAATGTATTTCTTTGCGTTATCCCATAATCCACCTGAGTTTGACATAAGCAGAGCTAGCAACAGTCCAGAAGCAATGTTACCGGTTAGGAAACCACCAATAGCTTGAGCTCCACCAATAAACCCTACAGCGATAGTTGAAAGAATCGCTACAAGACCTGCCGGAATAAGCTCTTTTAGTGCACCGGTTGTCGCAATATCAATACATTTTTCATAATCAGGTTTAACACCTTCCTTGCCTTCTTTAAGACCGGGAATTGTATCAAATTGACGATGAATTTCTTTAATCATTCTCTGAGCGTTTTTGTCAACACCTAACATTAACATTGCAGAGAAAATCGCAGGAATTGCAACACCGATAATAAGTCCAAAGAATACAGTCGGGTTAATAATATCAAACCCACTTATAAACTTTTGACCTACTTCAACAAGATTTAGCTCTATAGCAGCTGTATTAACTTCACTCATAAATGCGCCTAAAAGCGCGATAACTGTAAGCCCGGCAGCACTTATTGAAAAACCTTTTGTAACAGCTTTAACCGTGTTACCTGCTGAATCGAGTTGATCTGTTATTGCAACTACTTCATCACCAAAACCACCCATTTCTGCAAGACCTCTAGCGTTGTCTACAATTGGACCATAAGCGTCATTTGAAATAATCATACCAACAATAGAAAGCATTCCTACCGCGGACATTGAAATTCCAAACATACCATAGCCGTCACCCAGTGGTGCACAAATGTTATAAGCAAAAAGAGCTGAAAGTGCAATACCTATTAACGCAGGTAAAGAACTTACTAAACCATAGGAAAAACCAGAAAGAATTGTAAATGCAGGTCCTGTCTTTGAAGCATTTGCAACATATTGAACAGGCGGTTTGTTGTCATTAGTATAGTAATCTGTTGCAATACCAATAATGGTTCCAACTAAAAGACCAATTGCAGTCGCACCCCAAATACGCCATTCAAAATTAAACAGGAATGTTGCTAAAGCTGTAAGTACAGCGAAAACTGCTGTAGTAACGTAAGTAGAGCTATTGAGTGCTTTTGTTGGGTCACTGTTTTCCTCCATACGTGCAGTAGCAACGCCAACTATAGAGGATAGAAGTCCCAATGTTGCATAGGCAAAAACCATGTTTACAGCAGTTTGTCCTGCTACTCCACCAAAAGAAGTTGCCATAACAAGTGCAGCAGCAACAGAAGCAACGTTCGAATCAAAAAGGTCTGCTCCCATACCCGCTACGTCTCCAACATTATCACCAACGTTATCAGCTATTACAGCAGGATTTCTAGGGTCATCTTCATTTAATCCCATTTCAACTTTTCCAACTAGGTCTGCACTTATATCAGCAGTTTTCGTAAAAATACCACCACCTGCTTTAGCAAAAAGGGCTAGTGAACTTGCACCAAAGCTAAAACCAAGAACAGAAGATGCATCCCCGACAAGCATCATAACAAGTGTAACACCTAAAAGACTTGCACTAACAACTGCCATCCCCATGACTGCGCCGCCTCTGAAACCGGTCATAAAGGAAGGCTTAATGCCTTTCTTTGCAGCCTCAGCAGCCTTAACATTAGCTATTGTTGCAACCTGCATACCAATCTTACCGGATAATGCTGATAAAACTGTACCGAAAATGTACGATATCGCCATCCATATATTGTTCATAATGTTTCCCTTCCAGATTGGATGTGGAAGGAACACTAAAAGCAGTAATGCTACTACAACCGTAAAACGTGCTAATACCTTATATTCACGCTTTAAAAAAACGTCAGCACCTTTACGGATATATTCGCCAATTTCGGCGATACGAGCATTAGAAGAAGGTTGAGCTTTAACCCAGGTATAGAAATATGCCGCAACACCCAAAGCTAGAAATGAAACTAGGATGGCGATTACCTGAACCATTTGAGTTGTAATATCCATGTATAGACCTCCTTAAGTCTGTTATAATAAATTTTGCATTTTCCTAATTATTCTACTACAATAGGGAATATTAATCAAATATAAATTTGAACAAATATTCAGAAACTAATCTGTCGCACTTACTGCTGTTTACACCCTTATTACATCTTTTCCAACCCATTTTTGAAGGACTTCAGGTAGCAAGACACTTCCATCCTCCATCTGTAGCTGTTCAACTATTGCAGGAATCAGCCTACTTGTGGCAAGCCCTGAAGCATTCAGTGTATGGACAAATTCTGTTTTCTTTGACGCATCTCTTCTAAATTTGATACTTCCTCTCCTTGACTGGTAATCATAACCGTTTGAGGCTGAGCTTACTTCTTTGTATTCATTCATACTTGGTATCCATATTTCAATGTCAAATGTCTTGCCCATAGACGCACTGCAATCTCCTGCAGCAAGCTTTGAAACCCTGTAGTGAAGACCAAGTCCTTGGACGAGTCTCTCTGCTTTTTCTATAAGTTCCTCCAGTGCTTTTTCTGAATCCTCAGGCTTTGTATACTGAAACATTTCCACCTTGTTAAACTGATGTCCTCTTATCATGCCTCTTTCATTTGCTCTGTAGCTTCCTGCTTCTTTTCTGTAGCACGGAGTATATGCAAAATATTTCTTTGGAAGCTCACTTTCATTTAGTATTTCATCTTTATGGAAATTACATAAAGCAGTTTCTGCAGTAGGAAGTATAAACTGCCTGTTTGCTTTATCTTCCTTGTTTTCTAGAGTGAAAACATCATCAGAAAATTTTGGAAACTGCCCTGCAGTATAGCCACACTGCCAAGTAAGAATATGTGGAGGCAGTATAAATTCATATCCGTCTTTAATGTGTTCTTCAATAAAATAATTTAACAGTGCCCACTCTATTAAAGCACCCTCTCCCTTGTAAATCCAAAAACCATTTCCTCCAAGCTTAACACCACGCTCATAATCAATCAATCCAAGATTACAAACCAGATCAACATGATTTTTAGGCTTATATTTAAACTCAGGTTTTTGACCCCATACCCTTACAACCTCATTGTTTTCCTTTCCACCAGCTTTTACATCTTCAGCAGGAATATTTGGAAGACCAACTAGAAAATTATTAATTTGGTTATCTAACTGAGTAATCAGTGTGTCCTGTTCCTTTATTTTTTCTGCTATGGATTTCATTTCATCCAGCAGTTGTTGAATATTTCTGCCTTCCTTTTTTAATTTAGGAATTTCAGCTGAAACTTTATTTCTTTTAGCCTTTAGGGACTCAGCATCAAAGATAATACTACGGCGCTGTTTATCCCACTCCAAAAGCTCGGTAAAATCCACTTCATCCATTCTTTTAAGAAGTGCAGCTCTCACTTGTTGAGGCTTTTCTCTAATTAAATTAATATCTAACATGATTTTAATCCTCCCAATTAACTAACTTTAATAAGCCTGCAATTCATTATACAATTCTTTACTGATACCTTCAATAAAGGGAGTAATTTTTCCACAATAATATATATATAGTTCATGGAGCGCTCTTGTACATACAGTGTAAAAAAGTTTCCTTTCCTGCTCACTTATATAATTACCACTACCAGCATTAAATACAATAACTCTGTCAAACTCCAAGCCTTTTGCAAGATATGAAGGCACTACAACAATCCCTGTGCTATATTTTGTATCGTCTTTTGTGATTAAATGAACTTTGGGATATTTCTTAAGAAGCTGATATATTCTCCTACTCTCAGAATCTGTACGACAAATAACTGCTGTGGAGTTTATGTCTTTCTCTTCTTCCTTGAATAAGTCCTTCTTTATTAAATCTGCGATACTATTTTCATCTAAGCATTCTATTATAGCAGGCTTTTTACCGGGCCTGTTTACATATTCCACTTCTTCACCAACATCAAGCATTGAATTGCAGAAAGCTGTAATTTCTCTGGTTGAACGATATGTTTTGTTGAGTTTAATATTTATCTTTTTTATATCATTAAACACCATAGCAATATTTTTATATGCTCCTATATTTAAATAAGGATTAATCGATTGGTTTAAGTCTGCCAGCATAGTAAAGCTGCTATTTTTGAATAACTGTTTTATTATTTCATACTGCATTAATGTATAATCCTGCGCTTCATCAATAATTACATGTTTTATACTAGACATGCTGGGGATATCGCCAAGCAATCCCTTTAAATATAATACAGGAAAGACATCCTCATAATAAAGATTCTTTTTATCAAGAGAATTTAATGTAAATCTACAAATGTCATTAAAGCTATCTGGAATAACTCCGCTAAGCAAGGACTTGAAAGAAACCATATTCCTAAATAAATTATAATACAACTCGTAAGCATTAATACTTGTCATCTTATTGATATTTTCAATAAGAGGCTGCATTTCATTCTTGACCGTTATCCTACTTCGCGCTTTCATTTCTTTTTTGTTTACGTATTTTCCCGAATTTGCATTTTCTTCAAGGATTTCTTCATATCGCTCTTTTGCAAAAGGTTTTAAAATATAGTTAAACCTTTGTCTTATCTTTGCAAATCTCTTCATTATCGGCAAAAAAGCATAGTCTTTTCTAAAAAGATCTGACAATTCACTTTCTGAAATTACAATCTTACCGCCAAACACAATGTCACAAAACTTAAAACCTTCCTTCTTCATATATAGAATGTACTTATCCAGTGCATTCTTAAACAGTTCAGATGATTTTAATTTGATAGCTTCTACCCTTGTATTATAATCTTTACCTCCTGCAGTCAAAAGGTATTCCATCTGATCATTCATATCTTCAAGATTATAAGTTTTATTAATATTTTTTTGCGCATATTCGAAAAAGGTTGTTCTGTAAGTATTTTCCTCTCCAAGCTCGGGAAGTACATTTGATATATAATCGCTAAACACCTGATTTGGAGAAAAAATAACAATATTCTCCGGAGATATGGTATCTTTGTATCTATAAAGCAAAAATGCCACACGATGAAGAGCTATTGATGTCTTCCCGCTCCCCGCAGGACCATGTACCATCAATAACTTATGAGATTCATCTCTTATAATCCTGTTTTGCTCCCTTTGAATAGTGGTAACAATAGTTTTCATTTTGTTATCAGCGCTTTTACTTAGAATTCGCTGCAATATTTCATCATCTATCTTAATATTGCTGTTAAACATGTAATTGATTTTACCATCTAGAATTTTATACTGACGTTTAAGTGTAACCTCACCTGTAATAATTCCTGCAGGGCATTTATATTGCGCCTCTCCAGTCTCGTAATCATAAAACATACTGGATACAGGAGCTCTCCAATCGTAAACTATGATATCTCCTGATCCATTCTCAAGATTGGCTATTCCAATATAAATCTCACTTTCAGCTACTTCTCCTGTTTCTTTGAAGTCAATTCTTCCAAAATACGGGGATCGCTTCATCCTCAATAATCTTTTTACTAACTGTAAGTAAAACTCTCTGGTTTTAGCATTTACTTTTATTTCATCAATGTATTGATTCATTATAGCTATATCGTCTAGGTCTGAGGGTGCCGGCACCTCATCCCACATAAGCTTATTAGCTTCTATTTGATAGTTAAGATAATTCTCTACCTTATCAGAGTTCTTTTGAATCTGGCATTCTATCTCAAACATAACAGTTTTAAGCTTTTCTATTTCATAAAGTCTTTCATTTTCGTTCATAAATAAACCTCCCTAGTCAATTATTTTTTGATAATTCAATAAATTATATTGACAATTAATCTTTATTTGTGATATTATTATATGGTATTAATGTATATTTTTGTCACATTCTTTACTTGTACTAGTCTACCATGACTATTTCTAAATGTCAATTTATAACTAACTCTTCTTCAATCCGCTTTTTTATAAAAAGTTATAATGATATCGTGTAGCAAAAAGAACAATTGGCTTTATTTTGCTAGACTATATCAATCTTAATAATCTGAAAAAGCGGATTGAATTAACTCTCATTACTCTCCTCTAAAATAACCACTATCATTATACGCAACATGCACCCGAAAAAAAAGCATCTGTTGCTTTTTTTCGTAATTAATATTAAAATACATAAGGACTACATTTGGAAAAGGTGATTATTTTGGAATCTAGGTTTTCTATGCTAAAGAGATTCATACCCTACTATAAACCTCATTGGAAACTTTTCACACTAGACATGAGTTGTTCTTTTTTAGTTGCTGGTATTGATATTCTTTTCCCTGTTATTACAAGATATATGCTACAGCAAGTAATACCCGCAGGGCAAGTAAAATTGTTGGCAAGTTTAATAGGTGCACTTGTTATTTTGTATTTGTTTACCGCATTTTTAAATTACATAGTCAGCTACTGGGGTCATGTTGTAGGTGTAAGGATGGAATATGATATGAGGCGCGATCTTTTTGCACATTTACAAACTCTATCCTTTAAGTTTTATGACAATACCAGAACGGGTCATCTAATGTCCAGGATTATCAACGATCTTAATCAAATTGCAGAGCTTGCGCATCACGGACCTGAAGATATATTTTTATCAGTTATAATGCTTACTGGTTCATTCTTTATTTTACTTGGAATAGAATGGAAACTTACTCTTATACTCTATTTAGTAGTACCAATTATGTTTTGGTTTACTGTTACCAAACGTAAAAAGATGTCAAATGCTTTTAAAGATGTTCGACTAAAGGTTGCTGACGTCAATGCAGATCTCGAAAATAGCCTGTCAGGTATAAGGGTTTCAAAATCCTTTACCAATGAAAATTATGAGTTGAGCAAATTCAGCACAGGCAATAAAAAGTTCAGAGATTCAAGAATTTCTGCCTATCGCTATATGGCAGAGTTTCATACGGGTATAGGCTTTTTAGCTAATATGCTTAATACCGTTGTAATTGGTGTAGGTGGATTTTTTGTATACTATCAAATTATCGACGTTGCTGATCTAATGACCTTTCTTCTTTATGTCAATATGGTACTTTTACCAATCAGGAGACTGGCAAACTTTGCCCAGCAATTTGAAGAAGCAATGGCCGGATTCTCAAGGTTTGGTGAAATACTCAATGAAAAACCTCAAATTGTTGATAAAAACAACGCCATTGAGTTGTCTGATATTAAAGGAGATATTGAGTTTAGAAATGTGACCTTCTCTTATAATGACACAGAAAAGGTTCTAAAAAACATTAACTTCAAAATTAGTTCTGGGCAAACTCTTGCGCTAGTTGGACCTTCAGGAGGAGGTAAGACAACCTTATGCCATCTTATACCAAGATTCTATGATGTAAATGCTGGTGAAATTCTGTTAGATGGTATAAATATTCAGGATATAAAAATCAAATCGCTTAGGACTAACATAGGTCTTGTACAGCAAGATGTTTTTATGTTTTCAGGTACAATAAAAGACAATATTCTTTATGGTAAAATAAATGCATCTGACGAAGAGGTTATAGAAGCTGCAAAAAGAGCTAATATACACAGCTTCATAAGCTCTTTGCCCGAAGGATATGATACATATGTTGGAGAAAAGGGTGTAAGACTCTCAGGCGGTCAAAAACAGCGCATTTCTATAGCTCGTGTTTTTTTAAAAAATCCTCCAATTTTAATTCTGGATGAAGCAACATCATCCCTTGATAATGAAACTGAGATTAAAATACAGCATGCACTTGATGAACTGTCTAAAGGGCGTACTACACTTGTAATAGCCCACAGACTGTCCACCATTAAAAACGCAAATGAAATAGTTGTACTCTCCGATAAAGGTATTGAAGAAAAAGGCACACACGAAAACTTGCTTTCAAAAAATGGTTTGTATTCCAATCTATACAAAGCTCAATTTTCAGATTATATTCCTGACATGATTGAAAGTTAATTCATTGGTCTCATAGGTCTCATATTTTAGCCTCCATTATTTTTTATTGTCTAGGGAAGTATACTTTCCTAGACAATGGGGATTTCAAAGGGGAAGCCCTTTTGCCGCTTTAAGGAGGGTTTTTTTGGATGCGGAGCATCCGTCGAAGGGAACCATAAGGTTCCCTAGCGAAAAAAAGTGGCAAAGCCACCTTTTTTATTGTCTAGGAAAGTATACTTTCCTAGACAATGGGGATTGCAAAGGGGAAGCCCCTTTGCTGCTTTAAGGAGGGTGCTCAGGATGCGGAGCATCCGTCGAAGGGAACCATAAGGTTCCCTAGCGAAAAAAAGTGGCAAAGCCACCTTTTTTGCCATATACAAAAAAACTATAATAGATTACTTAAAATACTCAACTCCGGATTCAAATATCTTTTGATCCTTTTCACCTGGTACATTAACTGCCACATTAGATCCTATTCTTTCTGAATGACCCATTTTACCAAATACTCTTCCATCCAAACTTGTAATACCTTCTACTGCCCATGTCGAACCGTTTGGATTAAAACGGATATCATAAGTTGGATTTCCGTCTAGATCAACATATTGGGTAGCAATCTGACCATTTTTAACTAACGATTGAATTACCTCATCACTGGCCACAAATCTTCCCTCACCATGAGAAACAGCAATAGTATGCATATCTCCCGTCTTTACCTTCCACAACCATGGTGATAGTGATGACACTACTTTCGTATTAACCATACACGACATATGGCGCCCTATAGTATTGAAGGTAAGAGTTGGACTTTCTAAATCAATGTCCCTTATTTCTCCGTATGGTACCAGACCGGTTTTTATAAGCGCTTGGAATCCGTTGCATATGCCAAGAATCAACCCATCCCGCTGCTTCAACAATTTCATTATGGCATCACTAATATAACTATTTCTAAAAGCTGTGGCAATAAACTTTCCTGAACCATCTGGATCATCTCCACCGCTAAATCCTCCGGGGATCATTATTATCTGTGCGTTATTAATTTTTTCGACCATAATACCAATTGATTCTTCTATATCCTTTGGGTTTAAGTTTTTTATCACCAGTATATCGGTTATTGCTCCGGCTTTTAGAAATGCTCTTTGTGTGTCATACTCACAGTTGGTGCCTGGGAATACAGGGATAAACACTACAGGTTTTGCAATAGATGGTGTTGTTTTTGCTTTTCCTCTTTTATTAAACATGTAATTATATGAATACTGTCTGTCGTCACTTACCCTGGTAGGAAAAATTTGTTCAAGTGTACTCTCCCATGCTGATATTGCTTCATCAAGGTTAATCTCTACACCACAAATTTTAATTACTTCATCATCAGTTGTGTTTCCTAAAACAATATACTCCAAACCGGAAAATAGCTCTTTAATAGATTCGCTTCTGTCAATTTCAACAACAATTGATCCAATATCAGGTTTAAATAATTGGTTCCTATCAATATCTTTAGAAAAGTCAAAACCTATTTTATTTCCAAAGCACATTTTGCTTACAGCTTCACAAAGACCTCCCTCTTTTACTGTAGAGGCAGCAAGAATTTTTCCATTATTATTTAATTCATAAATTTTAGTGTAGTTTTTGTCAAGCTGATCTAAATAAGGTATTTCGTTATTATCTCTACGCAAAGGTAATAGAACAACATGACTTCCAGCTTTCTTAAACTCGGTGGATATTACCTTTCTTACATCAGTAGTATTTACAGCAAAGGATACAAGCGTGGGCGGAACACTTAAGTCCAAAAAAGTTCCGGACATGCTATCTTTACCTCCGATTGAAGGTATTTCGAGCTTTTTCTGAACCAAAAAGGCTCCCAAAAGAGCACTAAAAGGTTTGCTCCATTTCACCGGATCATCACCCAGTTTTTCAAAATATTCCTGAAATGTAAGCCTTATATTTTTATAATTCCCTCCCATTGCTGCTATCTTTGCGATTGAATGAACTACAGCATAAACAGCTCCATGAAAAGGACTCCATTTGGCCATAGACGGATAATAACCATAACTCATAAGTGTTCCAGTGTTTGTATTACCCTTAAGAACTGGTAGTTTTGCAGCCATTCCCTCTTGAGGGCTCAACTGATACGTGCCTCCAAGAGGCATCGACACGGTTGCAGCTCCTATTGTGCTGTCAAACATTTCTACAAGACCCTTTTGACTACATACATTAAGCTTTTTGAGGTTATTAATCCATGTGGTATGCAAATCATCAGGATTTTCAACAGCACCTTCTACCGGTTGGTTAAAAGGACTTTGGTCAAGTATTGGGCTTTTGTACGATACCTTTGTACTTTGACCGACTCCATTTGTATCTAAAAAGGCACGGCTAATATCTACAATTGCTTTTTTCCGCCAATATATCTTAAGTCTTGGCTCTTCTATAACTTCAGCAACCTTCACTGCCTCAAGATTTTCAACTGCTGCCTGTTTAATAAATTCCTCTAAATCTTCTTTGCTAACCAAGACAGCCATCCGTTCCTGGGATTCTGAAATAGCCAGCTCAGTACCGTCAAGTCCCTCATATTTTTTAGGAACTGCATCAAGGTCAATGTTTAGACCATCTGCCAGCTCACCTATAGCTACCGAGACGCCTCCAGCACCAAAGTCATTACACTTCTTAATCAAAATACTTACTTCGGGTTTTCTAAAAAGTCTTTGAATCTTTCTTTCAATAACCGGATTTCCCTTCTGCACCTCTGCCCCACCAGTTACCAATGATTCTTCTGTATGTTCCTTTGAAGAGCCTGTTGCTCCTCCACAACCGTCACGTCCAGTTTTTCCACCTAAGAGTATAATAACATCACCTTTAACAGGCTTCTCTCTTTTTACATTCTTTCTAGGAGCAGCTGCAATAACGGCACCTAATTCCATTCTTTTTGCTACAAAGTTTTCGTCGTAAACCTCAGAAACTTGTCCAGCTGGAAGACCAATTTGATTACCATATGAACTGTATCCTGACGCCGCGCCAGTAGTTATCTTCCTCTGAGGAAGCTTTCCTGGGAGCGTGTCCTCTACAGGAGTACGGGGATCACCGCTACCAGTTACCCTCATAGCCTGGTATACATAAGACCTTCCTGACAGAGGATCTCTAATAGCGCCACCAATACAAGTAGCTGCTCCCCCAAAAGGCTCAATTTCGGTAGGATGGTTGTGTGTTTCGTTCTTAAACATAACAAGCCATTCTTCATTTTTTCCATCTATTTCTGCATTTACAATTATACTGCATGCATTGATCTCATCCGATAATTCAAGATCATCAAGCTTCCCTTTTTTTCTCAGTTCCTTCATTGCTAGAACTGCAATATCCATAAGGCAAATGTCTTTTTTAGTACCGCTATAAACATACTTTCTGGACTCTAAATAACTTTGGTAGGCTGATTTTACTACATCACTCAATTCACCGTTGTCAAATTCGACATCTTCGATTCTTGTCAGAAAAGTTGAATGCCTGCAGTGATCGGACCAGTAAGTGTCCAATACTCTCATTTCTGTTATTGTTGGATCACGTTTTTCAGATTCCCGAAAATATTTCTGGCAAAATTTCAAGTCATCAAAAGACATAGCCAACCCCAACTCTTTATGAAACTCACAAAGCAAAGATTCTGACATTTGCGTAAATCCTTTAATGATTTTCACATCAGGAGGTACTGTCGTTTTGTTTTCCAGTGATTCCGGTTTGTATAAAGATGCCTCTCTTGACTCAACAGGATTAATCAAATACTCCTTTATTTTATCAAATTCAAGGTCTGTGATCTTCCCACTCAAAACAATAATCTGAGCAACCTTTACATAAGGTCGATTTTTCCCTGTGAGAATTTGAATACATTGAGATGCTGCATCTGCCCTTGCGTCATATTGACCAGGAAGATATTCTATCGCAAAGACCTTATCTTCATTATTTATATCCAAATATTCATCGTAAACCAAATCAACATTTGGTTCTGATAAAATAGTGTTTTTTGCTATTTTGTACTCATCTTCCAAAAGCCCTTCTATATCATATCTGTTAATTATACGAACTGATTTTAGCCCAGTTATACCAAGGTTATCTTTCAAATCTACAAAAAGCTTTTGAGCTTGTACATCAAAACTTTTTTTCTTTTCGACAAATGTTCTTCTTACTATTTGTGTCATATATCTACTCCTTAAACTTATTTAGTATCCTTCTTCTTTTTTATTATAATATGTTGAAATAAATAAGTAAAATATTTTTTTACTGCTCACCTTAAGTGAGCAATAGGTTCAAACAAAATAAAGCCAATTATTCTTTATTCTACACACATGTCTTTATTATTTGTGGTATGTAGTGTCTATTCAGAGGTAGCTCAAACATATTAACTGAAGAATCATCTCTAATACGGCTAGTTACAGCGAGGCTTAGGAAAACACAATTTAAAATGCCTTAGAGTTTAGTAATGTCCGTGCTGTTTGAACGCAAGTGAGTTCACGGAATTACTTAACGAGAAGGCATTTTAAATTGATTGTTTTCATTGCTGAAGCTGTATTGCAGTATTGGAGATGATTCTTCATGAAAGAAAAGCTACCTCTGAATAGACACGGTATGCAGAGTAAGGTTGAACATAACTGAAATTGCGTGTTGATAGTATTAGATTAGTGGTATATAATTATCTAATATCAGTAAATATTGAATGATTATGATTGCATGAGGTGTTTTTAAATGAATAAAGAAATACTGACTTTAGAAGAAGCTGCTGATTTGTTCGGTGTAAGCGTAAAGACATTTATCAAGCTTCTCAAGGAGGAAATTGTACCGGCAAGAAAAATAGGTCGTGAATGGCGTTTCAATCGTAAAGCATTAATCGATTGGCTTTCGTCAGGCAATTCACAAGCTTATTCCGCCAGTGAAAAAGATACAACAGATTTCTTTAACGTCGTTGCCCCTGAATGGGATAAGATCAGAGCCAACTTTTTCGATGAGACTATAAAAGATAAACTCATAAATTTGGGGGTCTTAGACCAAACTATGACTGTTGTTGATTTAGGTGCAGGAGACGGATTCATATCCCGGTCAGTGTCTGGATATGTAAATGACGTTTATGCTATTGATCTTTCTTCTGAAATGCTTAAACATCTTACTATCAAAGCTCAAAATGAAGGTATAACAAACATTACAGCTATTGAAGGTGACGGTCTTGATATTCCCCTTCAAGATTCGTCAGTTGATGTTGTATGTGCAAGCATGTTTCTTCATCATATTGAAACACCTGAGCTGGTCATCAGAGAAATGTACAGGGTTCTTAAACCTGGAGGAATGGTTTTTTTAGCAGATTTTCACGAGCATTGCAACACTGAGTTAATTAAAAAAATGCATGATTATTGGCCTGGCTTTAAGAAAAATGAAATTACAGCATGGTTTAACAAAAATGGTTTTAAGGAAATTCAAATTGATACCTTAACCCAAAATAATAAAACAAAGAATAATACAGGTATTTTTACTTTGACAGCAAAAAAATAAAGGTCTATACATTATTGAATATGGAGGTATTTAGATATGGTAAAATGCGACATAAAAGACAAATCCCTTTCAAATAAGGGTAAATTGAGAATTGAATGGGCAGACAATCAGATGCCTGTTTTAAAACTCATTCGTGAAAGGTTTATTAAAGAAAAGCCGCTTAATGGTGTTAGGATGTCATGTTGTCTTCATGTGACAACCGAAACCGCTAATCTTGTTCGAACACTTAAGGACGGAGGCGCAGATGTAGTATTATGTGCTTCAAATCCGCTTTCCACACAAGATGATGTGGCTGCTTCTCTTGTTGTTGACTACAATATTCCGGTTTATGCAATAAAAGGTGAAGACAGGGACACGTATTATAAACACTTGATTAATGCAATTGAACATTCACCGCAGATAACCATGGACGATGGTGCTGATCTTGTTGGTCTTCTGCATAAGGACTATAGTCAAACATATTTGAAAAGCGTAATTGGCGGAACTGAAGAAACGACTACTGGTGTTATCCGGCTTAAAAGTATGGAAAATGATGGAGCGCTTAATTTTCCTATTTTTGCTGTTAATGATTCAGATACAAAGCATTTGTTTGACAACCGTTATGGAACAGGTCAGAGTACTATTGATGGACTTTTAAGAGCAACAAATGTACTTTTGAGTGGAAAAACTTTTGTTGTCGTAGGTTACGGATGGTGTGGTAGAGGTCTTGCCATGAGAGCAAAAGGAATGGGTGCAAACGTAGTTGTTACCGAAGTTGATCATGTAAAGGCACTTGAGGCAGCAATGGATGGTTTTCGTGTTATGAAGCTTGAACAGATAATGCCTTATGCCGACATTGTAATTACCTTAACCGGAAACCTCAATGTTGTTGATGAAAAACATATAAAACTAGCTAAAGACGGCTGCATAATTGCCAACTCAGGACATTTTAATGATGAGATAAATATAACGGCTCTTGAGAAGCTTGCAGTTTTAAAACGTACTGTTCGTGACTTTGTAGAAGAATATACTCTGAATGATGATAGAAAACTGTATTTACTTGCTGAAGGCAGACTATTAAATCTTGCAGCTGCAGAAGGTCATCCTGCTATCGTTATGGATATGAGTTTTGCAAATCAAGCACTAGGTGCCGAATATATGATTAGGAATTCAAAAAAGCTTGCAAATAAGGTTTATATGATTCCTGCAGAAATAGATAAAGAAATAGCTAAATTGAAACTTGATTCTATGAAAATAGAAATTGACATATTAACAGAAGAACAAATAACCTACCTGTCCTCATGGCAAAGCGGAACCTGATTTAAAAAAGGGGCTTCCCCTTTGCAATCCCCATTGTCTAAGAAAGTATACTTTCCTAGACAATAAAAAAGGTGGCATAGGAAAATATGCTTTCCTAGACAATAAAAATGTCGATGGTACATTTTTCAATACCATCGGCATTCTTTTCTTATCTTATCTTATCTTATTCTTAACTTGCTTTCATTTGTAGTCGTAACTTATCAGCAACCATTGCAATAAATTCAGAATTAGTCGGTTTCCCTTTTCCTACACTTATTGTATAACCGAATAATGAATCCAACGCTTCTACCTGACCTCTACTCCATGCAACTTCAATAGCATGTCTTATTGCTCTTTCTACTCTGCTTGGGGTTGTATTGTACTCCTTAGCTATATTAGGATATAATTGCTTTGTAATGGAGTTTATAAGTTCAATTTCGTTGACCACCATTATAATTGCATCTCTTAAGTATTGATATCCTTTAATGTGGGCAGGTATACCAACCTCGTGCATTATATTGGTTACTTCTACTTCCAAATTATATTTTCCAATTGAATAATTATTAACAGGGGTTTCATATAAATAATCGTTCTTAATAGGATATGAAGACCCTGAATCCCTCAGTTGCCTGAGTCTTGAAATAAGTATTTCGATATCAAAAGGCTTCACTACATAATACTCGGCACCAAGAGCCATTGCTCTTTGGGTAATTTTATCCTGTCCCACTGCAGACACGATAATAAACAAAGGTCTCTTTTTGAGATTTTTTGAATTAATTTGCTCCAATACACCTAATCCATCAAGTCGAGGCATTATTATATCAAGTATAACAACATCAGGTTCCTTTTCCAAAATAAGATCAATAGCCTCAAAACCATCCTTTGCAATTCCTGAGACCTCGAGATCTTCCTGTTTATTCAGATACTTAAACAGAATATTTGTGAATTCTCTGTTATCATCCGCAATAACGACTTGTATCTTTTTAGCTGTCATATAAAGATTCCCCCTAATCTTAGAAAAATAATATTGTACATTAGTGTTAGTTTGTGTTTTCATTATATTGTTCATTCGACAAAATTTCAAGTTTTTACAATTAAAAATTTTCTAAATACGCTTATAAGTCTTATTATATCCGGCTTTAGGCACAAAATTAAATATTTAATATTTCCCAAAATATCTTTTTTCTTAGAAAGATGACAAGTAAAGCTATAAATATTTATGCAGCATTTTTAGTGACATTTAACTTATTAAGCATCCATTCAATAAAAATACCATATCCACGTGTAGGATCGTTTACTAATACATGGGTTACTGCGCCGACAATTTTCCCATTCTGAATTATTGGGCTTCCAGACATCCCCTGAACAATACCTCCTGTAACATCGAGAAGTCTACTATCTGTGATCTTTATAACCATACTTTTAGGACTACTAAAATTTCTTTTTGATACTTTTTCAATTTCAATGTCGAATTCCTCAACATTTTTACCATCAATATTTGCAATGATTTTTGCAGGACCTTCCATTATCTGAGTTCTTAATCCGATTGGATACATCCTATATGGTATTCTCAGTATTGCATCATCATTTAAAACTCCATAAATACCGCAATCAGAATTTTCTATTATTTCGCCCAATGAGTACCTGTCTTCCATAAAAATACCTTTAAGCTCTCCAGGACTTCCCTGTTGACCCTTTTTAACTGCAAGTATATTTGATTCTAGTATTTTTCCTTCTCCAACCGGCATAAGTATTCCTGTGTCAATATCAGTTATTCCGTGTCCTAAAGCAGCAAATCCATTATTTTCGGGATCAAAAAAAGTTAATGTTCCTATTCCTGCAGTACTATCCCGAACCCACAAACCAATTTTATATTTTTTGTCGTCTATTGATTTAACAGGCGTCACCTGCGTGATAAATTCCTGACCATTGCGCTCATACTTAATTGTAACTTTCCTTCCATTGCTTTTCTCTATTGCCTCAATTAAATTATCAATACAAGTAAGATTTCGTCCATTTATTTCCTTAATAAAGTCCCCAGGTCTTATTCCACTATCTTTTACCGGTTGAGTGTTTTGTCCATCTACTGCTTGCACTTCTGATACACCTAGAACAAGAACACGGTTAATATCTATTTTTACACCTACTGTGCTGCCACATGCTGCTAATTGTTTATCGGGAATTACATACACTTGAATTGTCTTAAGTGGTAAAAAACCAAATATCTTTAACTGCAAATTCACTTTTCCCTCACTTTTTTCGGTAGTACTTAACGATAATGGTTCTGATAACCGATAATATCCACTTGCTTTAATATCCTTTTCATTAAGAGTGATTACTCCCTGTCTGTCTGCTTTAATATTTACAAGAAAAGGACTTTTAAAACTGAAAATATACTCTCTACCTTGAAGCATTGTCACACTTCCTGGAACTACATACATTGCATGGACATAAGCTCCTAATATCATTACTACAATTAATGCTGCAAATACTGTAATTTTGCTTTTTCTTTGTAATCTAACATTCAAACACTATCACGCCTTCCGAAAGTATATGTTCACTAAAAAGTATCTCCAACAAACCCCATTTATAAAATGCTGAAGCATAACAAAAATATTCAATCATAAATTAACCTTCAGAAAGACTATTTATTCGGTCAAAAAGTTGGAAAGTTTGAGAGCTGAAATTTAGGTGATTAGTTAGATAGTTAGTTAGTCGGTTAATTGGTTGGTTAATTAGAAATTTTTACAGGAAATCAATTTGGGATATGAAGTCAATTTGAGATGAATAACCCCGTTGAATGCAACTATTTGCAAATAATTATAAAAATGTTTGAAATGCTGTAATATTTGGCAATGGCTGTGCGCGTTAGAAGTATGCTGATAGTCATAGGGTAATATCATTTCAAAAGTGAATGTGATTTTTTGAATTCAAATGCATATTGCAGCATTTCTTCGGCATGTAAAAGGGAAATATCACTGATATGGATACCTCCAAGAAGTTTTGCTAAAGCACCCTTTCTTTCATCCTTAGAAAGCTCCTTGACGTTAACTTTTGTCATATTACCATCAGAAGTCTTTTCAACAAAGAAGTGATTATCTGCCATACAAGCAATCTGTGGAAGGTGTGTAATGCAAATAACCTGATGCTTTTTTGAGAGCATTGCCATCTTTTCACCCACCTTTTGAGCCACTCTTCCGCTTACGCCACTGTCTATTTCATCAAAAATAAGTATCGGAATGTCATCAACATCAGCAAGGATTGTCTTAATGGCAAGCATTATTCGAGACATTTCACCACCTGAAGCTATTTTTGATAAAGGTTTTAGAGGTTCTCCAACATTGGGGGAAAACATAAATTCTACCTTATCTAAACCATCTCCAGAAAATCTGTATCCTCCAGTTTCATTTCTTTGTGCATTAAATTCAATATCTACTTTGAACTGTGCTTTTTTCATTTCCAGTTCATGAAGCTCATTTCCGATTTTTTGTTCAAGAACTTTAGCTACATGCATACGTTCCTTGTTTAATATTTCAGCAGATTTATATAACCTTTGTTGACTATCAATGAGCCCTTTTCTTAAATCTTCTATTTTTTCACTGCTTAGTGTGAGTTCCTCAAGTTCAACTTCTTTTGTAATACAAAGCTCCAGAATTTCTTTAATTGAATTTCCATGTTTTCTTTTAAGCCTGCTTATAACATCAAGCCGTTCTTCAACTTTTTCAAGTTCTTGTGGTTCAAAATCTATAAGCGCAATTTCTCTTCTTATTTCATCGGTAATATCATGAAGGTGAAAAGATATTTCTTCAAGTTTAGTTGATATTTTCTTATAACTGTCACCAAAGTCTTCGATTTTAGAAAAGCTTTGAACAGTTGCATTTAACTTATCAAGCGCTGAAAAACCAGAAGTTTCACCTGAAAATAATAGCTCATAGGATTCAGAAAGTACTCTTATAATATTTTCGGCATTGCTTAACACAAGTCGTCTACTTACTAGTTCTTCCTCTTCTCCCTCTTTAAGTCCTACTCTTTTTATTTCATCTATCTGGAATTTCAGAAAATCAATTCTCTTTTCTTTCTCAGTTTCATTAGTAACAAGGCTATCAAGCTTGTCCTTAATCTTTTTGTATTCAATCAACAATGAGGTGTACTGCGATTTTATCTCATTAATCGTATTTCCGCCAAAAGCATCTAACAGATTGATATGAGACCCAGTATGCAACAATGACTGGTTGTCATGTTGACCATGAAAATCTATAAGCTTATCGCCTAAATCTTTTAAGTTTGAGACAGTTGAAAGTCTGCTGTTTATCCTGCAGGAATTTCTACCACTTCGCAAACTATCTCTTGATAATATTAAGCTTCCATCATCTTCAGCCTCAATTCCTAATTCCGCAAGAACATTGTCAAAAGTTTCATTCTCAACTTGGAACAAAGCCTCAACCGATGATTTGTCTGTTCCAGTTCTAATAAGATCTTTAGAAAATCTGACCCCAAGAACTGCATTGATGGAATCTATAATAATAGATTTCCCTGCACCTGTTTCACCGGTTAATACATTAAACCCATTATCAAAATTAATTGTTAGTTCATCAATTAGAGCAATATTCTTTATATGTAATTGTTGAAGCACCAAAACCCCTCATTCCATTTATAAACACAATAAATTATGACAGTTCATAATTTATTAAGCTTTTCCCAAATTCGAACCTTTAGCTAATCGACTGAATCTGTCAGACAATTCTTCTGCAATTTTTTCAGCCCTACAAATTATCATCAATGTATCATCACCCGCAATGGTACCAACAATTTCAGTCCAATTGAGTGAATCAATGGCAGAAGCTGCCGCCTGTGCCATTCCTGGCAGAGTCTTAATCACTATCAAATTGTTAGTATAATCACTGGAAATGAATGATTGAGTAAATATTGACATCATTTTCGAGGACGCTGTACTATCAGACTGGCTAAAAGGAGCATAAATATAGCGACCATCTTCATTCATGACTTTAATCAGCCTTAACTCTTTAATATCTCTTGATATAGTTGCCTGGGTAACATCCATCCCTACTTCTTTTAGTTTATCTGCAATTTCATCCTGAGTCCTGACAACATTATTTTCAATTATATCAAAAATTTTTGCTTGTCTGTCATACTTCATAATTCTTTTCTCTCCTATAATCAATTTTTGATCTTAATACATTGAAAAAATTTCTTTCTTTGAGTCGAATCATTTTCACAGAGCAAGTTGCTTTTTTTATTCTTATTTCATCTCCTGAGGTAACTTCCAATCCCTTTTGCCCGTCAAAAGTAACCATTGCATTATCGTTATAGCCTTCATCTATTACAATTTTTACTACTCTGTCTCCAGTTGTTAGAAATGATCTAGAGTACAATATGTGAGGACATATGGGAGTAATAATTATAAGGCTCATATCAGGTTCTGCTATCGGTCCTCCTGCTGAAAGCGAATATGCAGTTGAACCGGTAGGACTTGAAACAATTATACCATCACCTGGAAAAGAATCAACAAACACATCATTTATATATGTTTTCACATGCAGTATCCTAGATAATGCTATCCTAGAAATAACCACATCATTAAGCGCAATATCAAAATCGGTTTTATTTTGATGTTTTGTTTCAGCTTGAAGCATCATTCTTTCTTCAATTTCAAATTCGTTTTTTAAAAGATTGCGTGCAATACCTTTAATGTCACTTTTTTCAATTTCAGTAAGAAAACCAACAGTTCCTAAATTTATTCCTAATATAGGCTTATCTTTTTGATAAACCCTTCTCGCTAAGTTTAAAAATGTGCCGTCTCCACCTAGGGCTACGATTATATCAGAATTCTCCAAAAGGTCAGATTCATCTTTAGCACAATTTCTTAATCCCATATTAGACGCAGCATCAGATAAAATTATAAAACCTCCGCCATGCTTTTTTATTGATTCAATCAGTTCAGATGTATACTTCAAATCCCTGTCCTTGTCTGGATTGGGAATAATGCCTATTACATTCATATTCTCTCCTACTAACTTTGTGCTTTTACGAATATTCTAGCACAATAATTTTCCAAATTCAATTATCTACTTTATATAACATGCTGTCGCTTTCAATCTGCTACTGTTCACAGGTAGCTGAAGTGATATAACTTTTGTAATGTTAGGAAACATTTAGCGAAATGAAGCTTATAGATGTATAGCACGCTTTTGTTTTTTAACAACATTACTAATATCTCTATTTATCCAGTTCATTATGCGCTTTGGCCACCACTTCATTTGATAACCTTTTTATGTATTCTTCCTGAGGCATTAAGTATTCAGTCTTTTCAAGATGCATCAGATACTCGATATTCCCTTCTGGTCCTTTTATTGGTGAATAATCAAGCCCCTTTACTACATAGTTATTCCCAGATGCAAAAAGAGCAATCCCTTCTACTACTTCAAGATGCGTTTTAGCATCTTTTACAACACCTTTTTTGCCTACTTTGTCTCGTCCTGCTTCAAATTGAGGTTTTATAAGACATACAACTTGTCCAAAAGGTTCAAGAAGATTATATACAACAGGGAGCACCAACTTTAAAGAAATAAAAGAAACATCAATTGATGCAAAACCAGCAAGCTCATCTAATTGTTCTGTCTTTACATATCTAATATTTGTGCGTTCCATTACCCTTACTCGTTCATCTTGTCTGAGTTCCCACGCCAGTTGACCATATCCTACATCAATTGCATAAACCTTTAGAGCTCCGTGTTTAAGCATACAGTCAGTAAATCCCCCCGTAGATGCACCTACATCAAGTGCAACAGCTCCAGACATATCTATACAAAAAGATTCTAAAGCTTTTTCAAGTTTCAATCCTCCACGACTTACAAAAGGATTCACATTTTCCTTTATGAAGATTTCTACATCTTCTTCAAAAAAAGAACCTGGTTTATCCTCACGGTTATTATTTACAAATACGACACCTGCCATAATAATTCTTCTAGCCCTCTCTCTGCTCTGTGTAAAACCTCTTTCACACAGCATTACATCTAGCCTCTTCTTAGACAAATCCTGCCTCCTAAATATACTATTTACACATTTTTAAAATTTCATCAGAAATTGACTTTGCATCTAAAGCATATTTTTTAATCAGATCTTTTTTGGCACCATGTTCTATAAACTTATCAGGGAATCCAAAGTTTCGAGCTTTAAAATTTTCAAGTTCACAGCTCACAACCTGCAACACAGCACTTCCCATCCCACCAGCAACAGTATTATCCTCTAAAGTTACAAGTCGCTCCGTCTTTTTTAGTGACTTTATAATCATTTCTTTATCAAACGGTTTAATGAACCGCAAATTGATAACGTCAGCTTTGATCCCATAATTTTTTAGAATATTTCTTACTTCCAGTGCGGTTTCAACCATAGTTCCAGTTGCAGCTATTGTAACATCATCCCCTTTGTGTATTAGTTCAGCAGCGCCATATGTTATGTCTTTAAAATTGAATATTGATTCTTTTCCCTGCCCTCTTGGATAGCGGATAGCTATAGGTCCCTTGTGCTCAACTACTGCAAATTCCAGCATTTTTTTTAATTCTGTGTAATCACAAGGTGCAAGTATTGCCATATTAGGTATATGTCTTAAAAATGATATGTCATATAATCCCTGGTGTGTCTCACCATCTTCGCCAACTACTCCTGCTCTGTCAATTGCAAAAACAACATGAAGATCCTGAAGTGCAACATCATGTAGTATCTGATCATATGAACGCTGTAAAAATGTCGAATATATTGCAACTACAGGTATCATACCACCTTTTGCAAGTCCGGCAGCTAGTGTAACTGCATGCTGTTCCGCGATACCTACATCAAAAAATCGTTTACCAAACTTCTGTGAGAATTCACTAAGTCCGGTTCCATGCCGCATGGCCGCTGTTATTGCAACAACATTCTGCTGTTTTTCAGCTATTTCAACAAGCTTATGACCAAATATCTTTGAATAACTTGCTCCTCCATTATTTGTAATTTCGCCTGTCTCTGCATTGAATTGGGATATTCCATGAAATAAATCAGGTTTTTTTTCTGCATAACAATAGCCTTTACCCTTTCTTGTAGCTACATGAACAAGTACAGGACCTTTCTGGGTCTTTGCTCTTGAAAGTACACTATTCAATTCTGCTATATTGTGTCCATCAATAGGTCCTAGGTATTTAAATCCTAATTCTTCAAAAACTATTCCAGGCATAATTAAGTACTTTATTGTTCCTTTTACACGGTCAAGTGCCCTAACAGCACTTTTGCCTATAGCTGGAATCTTGCTTAAAATTATGTCAAGGTCTTCTTTTACATTATAATAGAAAGGTTCTATCCTGATTTTACTTAAGTATTTTGATAAGCCACCAACATTTTTGGATATGGACATATCATTATCGTTCAGTATAACTATCAAGTTATTTGGAGACCTTCCAGCATCATTAAGTGCCTCAAAGGACATTCCCCCAGTCAATGCTCCATCGCCTATTACAGCTATTATGTTATATTTCTCTCCTTTTATATCTCTTGCACGAGCAAGTCCGAGAGCTGCTGAAATGGATGTGCTGCTGTGACCAGTATTAAAGCTATCATATATGCTTTCGTTTGATTTTGGAAAGCCTGATAACCCATCAAGCTGCCTTAGTGTGTCAAACTTATCACGCCTACCAGTAATCAGCTTGTGTACATAGGACTGATGTCCGACATCCCATACAATCATATCATCCGGTGTATCAAATGTATAATGTAGTGCCAGAGTAAGTTCAACTACTCCTAGGTTTGACGAAAGATGTCCGCCTGTTTTTGAAATGCTATGTATCAAAAATTCTCGAATTTCCTTTGCTAGTTCTTTAAGCTGCTCAAAAGACAACTCTCTTAAGTCCTTAGGAAAACTCATTCTTTTTAACAAACTATCTGAATCTATTTTAATCCCTCTTTCAATGTTTACTTTACTTAAACAGCGCAAAACTCATTGTTTCCTTATCTTTTTTTTCTAATATCATTAAAAAATGTTTTTGGATTTCGCTTAACACTATTAGTAAATAAGTTTAATAATGACCCAACTTTATGTACAATACTACTGCTCTTTTCTATTGCAAATGTTTTACCCAGTGCTTTTCCCCCAATAGTCATGGACGCTATAAGCCCTGTAAAGATAAATCCTAAAAATGCAGCTTGTCCCCATCCAAATTTCTCAGACATTCCAATTACCATAAGAGCTCCTATGGAACCACTCAAAACACCACAGATATCCCCTACAACATCATTGCAAAAACTTGATACCTTGTTTGCATTTCTTATAAGGCGGATTGCTTGCTTTGCACCTAGTTTTTTCCTTGAAGCCATAGCATGAAAAGGAGTTTCATCTGCAGCAGTAACTGAAATTCCAATCATATCAAATATTATACCTATTATTATTATAACTAAAAGCATTAGAAAAGCTACTATAAGATTTAAATCCTCTAGGATTTTCGAAGATATCATTGAAACAAAAGTAGATATGAAAAATGAAGCTATTGAAATTTTAATAAACCAATTGTCTCTTTTGCTTTTTTTGCTGTGTTCTTCTTTTTTTAGTTTAACCCTTCTGTCTCTATACTTATTTTTTTTCTTGTCACCCATTTAAAATCCTATCATTAACACTTGGTAAATTTATTAAAAGGTGGCGGCATATTGAGTAAATTTTGCGGCTTAGGTCAGGCAGGATTTCCCTTGGAAGCACTGAAACGTCGCCGTTTTCAGCAGTTTCCCTTTAAGTCTCCAACCGCAATGTTACCATGTGCGGGGCCTGATTACCACTTAAAACCACACTGCAATCCTCAATTTGCCAACCAGTCTAGAGGTTTTCCCCTACAGCCTTTCTGTTTCCTATCCTCTTTTGCAAACCTGGTTTCAAACAGCAATAATAAATATCTTATTGGCCTATAAATATTTATCTGATCTATTATCCACCAAATCTACTCAAGGCAGGCTACTCTGTTCACAGCATTATTACCGCAAAACAGGTTCAATCCCTTCTCGTAAGAATCTATACAATAAGCTTTTTTAGCTTCAGTTGCCTTCTACCCACAAGTAAGGGTCTCCACGGAAAAGGGGTCAACGCCCGCATGCCATTGCAGATCGCCCCTAAACCTTAACTCCCAGCATCAGCCCACTACTGGGCGTAACAAGCCGACACAAGGAACTTCATCGATATGCCATTAACGGATTTTTAGGCCCGTCTTCGAAAACAGTAGCACTGACTAGAATACTGCGCCACCATTGAATTAACTATATTATTTCATAGATGAAAGGATTTCTCCTTAAATCATCTAGATTGAATGTAATAGGATTATATCATAAAAAATCTAAACTTTAAAGAATAATAAATGTCGTTTTATTAGTCAAATTGCCTTCAATTAACCAATACTTCGGATTGTCTACATCAAGCTTATGTTTTGCATGCTCTATATTATTATTGCTTTGTTATCCTAGCAAAACACCAAATACAATGCCCATAATCGCACCTATTATTACTTGAAAAGGAGTATGCCCTAAAAGCTCTTTGAGCTTCTCATCCATATGTAAAAAATCATTAGAAAAAATAATCTTATTTAAAACTTCAGCCTGTTTACCCGCTGCCCTCCTTACTCCTGCTGCATCCTGCATTACAACTAGAGCAAAAGCTAATGCTATGCCAAAATCAATAGAATTCAATCCTGCGTTTTTTCCTACTACCGTTGCAAGCGACACAACATAAGATGTATGAGAACTTGGCATTCCACCTGCACCTACAAACCTTGTAAAATCGACTTTTTTTTCCTTAACAATGACACTTACTACTTTTATGGTCTGTGCAATGAACCATGTTATTGCAGGCACAGTAACTGTCCTATTTGTCAAAATACAATCTATATAGTTCAATCCTTCTCCTCCTGAGTATTCTACTTGTACAATGATTAAACCTAAAAAAGGTGGCTTTGCCACTTTTTTTCGCTAGGGAACCTTA
>CAYPLH010000028.1:0-50122 GCA_964411505.1 uncultured Clostridiaceae bacterium
TCACTCTGACTATACATCTCTAAGCTGCATTTCGCTAATGTTTCCTAACATTGCACAGTTATATCTCTTTAGCTACCTGTGAACTGTAACGGAGTAGAAACTTATGATGATTTTTGTCGCACGATGTGTTTATTTTGTGTTATTAAAAATGATATAATGTAACAAGCGAACAGGCTAATTATTTTGAGAAAATAAAGCCAATTGTTCTGTTGCTACATCATATCAGCATAGCAACTGAAGCAGTTGCATAAACCTTTTATGGAGCATGTTATGAAAAGAATAATATTTCTTGTCGATATGAATGCGTTTTTTATAGCTTGTGAAATGTCCAGAAATATAAGCCTTAAAGGCAAACCAGCTGCAGTTGCTGGTGATCCCAAAAATAGATCAGGGATAATTCTGGCTGCTAATTATGATGCACGAAAATTTAATATAAAAACTACCATGCTGGTGCATGAAGCTAAAAAGCGTTGTCCGGGAATTATACTGGTTCCACCTGACCATGATTTTTACAGACGTAAATCAAAGGATGTTATGAACATTTTGTCACGGTATACTCCCTTAATTCAGCAAAACAGCATAGATGAAGCATGGCTAGATCTTACAGGTTGCATTAGGTTGTTTGGCTCATATCAGGAAATTGCAAAGAATATAATGAATAGTATTATGGAGGAACTGGATCTTTGGTGCTCAATAGGAATATCAGAAAATAAGTTCCTAGCTAAGATGGCATCAGAACGGAAAAAGCCCTTGGGTATCACAGAGATATGGTTAAAAGATGTAAAAGAGAAAGTCTGGCCTTTAAAAGTTAGAGAAATGTATGGGATTGGAAAACAAACAGAGAAGAAGCTGAATCAGATGGGTGTATTTACAATAGGAGATATTGCCCATTGTAAGAAAGAATTGCTAAGAGATTCTTTTGGAAAGTATGGTGATGATCTTCACAGGCTTTCGAATGGTATTGATACATCACCAGTTGAAACATGTCCTGAATATGATAATAAATCAATAAGTAGAAGTACAACACTATCAAAGGATATTACTGATTTGGATATGGCGAAAGCTATTTTGCTAGAACTTGCCGAAGAAGTTGGTGCTGAAGCACGAGAAAAAGAGTATACTGGAAAAACTGTATCTATTACAATCAAATATAACGACTTTAATACTATCACGCGCCAGAAGACGATTAACCCTACTTTCCTTACAAAGGAAATATATAGAACAGGAGCAGAGCTTCTTTTTGAGAACTGGAATATCAGAAAACCCGTGCGACTGATTGGTATTGGCATTAGTAACCTTTCGACTAAAACGTTTACACAGCTTAGTGTTTTTGATATAATCGAAGATGATACCAAGAGGAAAAAGGAAGAGAAGCTGGAACGTACTATGGATTCAATAAGGAATAGGTACGGTAGAGACATGATAAAAAGAGCCACAACTCTTTCAGAAGATGAAACTTAAGATATAAGTATCAGTATGCTCCTTTTGGCAATGTATGTATGTATGTATGTATGTATGTATGTATGTATGTATGTATGTATGTATGTTAGTAAGTAAGTAAGTAAGTAAGTAAGTAAGTAAGTAAGTTAACTTACTTTTTGGGGAATAATCAAAATATTTATTGATGGGGGCAATTAATTGCAGGACTTGGAAATAATAAAATCCTATTATGAGCCGAAGCTAAAGGAATTTAAAGAAGACTATAAGGTTTTAGGATGGGAAACTAAAGAAGCACAAATGAAAAGATTTGAGATTTTAAAAGATAATGTTGATTTGAATGGAAAAAAGGTGCTGGATGTTGGTTGTGGTCTTGGTAATCTGTTTGAATTTCTTGAAGCAAATGATATAAGTGTTGACTATACAGGTGTTGATATTCTTGAGCAAATGATTATTAAAGCTGAGCAAAAAAATACTGGCGGTAATTTTCTTTGCATTGATATTTTTAAAGAAAAGGTTTTTCCTGATGGATTCTTTGACGTTATATATGCCTCAGGTATTTTTAATCTTAAGATGAGCGATAACATGGCATTTTTGAAAAAAGCCCTCACGGTTTTTCTTACACTTTCTAATGATATGGTAGTGTTTAACCTTTTAAACGAAAAATCTGATGATAAAGAGGATAAATATTTTTATTACAATCAAGATCATATAAAGAAGGCTTTGCAGGATTTATCTGTTTTGCTGGAAAAAATTTGTTTTGTTGAAAACTATCTGCTCAATGATTTTACTGTAATTATTAAAAAGTGATCTATAAATGAATTTCTTTTAAAGAAGGTTTACGGTTATTTTGCATAATGATATAAGCATGGTATTACCTTTATTTATTTACCCAATATTGTTATAAGGCATCTTTTTCACAATTTAATTTAATAGGGCTCTTTAAACACATCAAAAAGATAGTAGGCAAAAATAATGGAATAAGGCGTAATTCACTTTTTATAATCATATGATGATATTAATAACAGTTAAAGGGGCAAACTTTGTGACAGCAAAAAAGATATCACCTATGAAAATAGCTGGAGTGTATATTGGGACTGTTGTGGGAGCCGGTTTTGCATCTGGACAGGAGATACTGCAGTTTTTTTGTGTATTTGAGAGTAAAGGCCGTATTGGCATTGGTCTGGCTACCATATTATTCATTTTGTTTGGCTATATTATCATGAATATGGGACATAATTTGGGTTCAAAATCGCATATTGAAATAATAAAGGAGACGGGAGGTAAATACATAGGTTCTGTAGTAGATTATGTAATAACCTTTTTTTTATTTGGAGCTTTGACTTCCATGATTGCCGGAGCAGGTGCCATGTTCGAGGAAAACTTCGGAATACCTTTTATATGGGGAAATGTTATTATGGCTGCAGCCACATTAATCACAGTTATGACAGGCGTAAGAGGTGTTATTAACTCAATAAGCTTTATTGTACCGTTTTTGCTTATAGCAGTTTTAAGTGTAGGACTGTCTACCATATTCTTAGATTCAAAACCTAGTGGAGAAATAATGGCTGCAGTAGAATCAAGTGCGCTGATAAAAAGCTGGGTGTGGGCAGCCCTTCTATATGCTTCATATAATATTATACTTTCTGTTTCGATACTCGGTCCGCTTGGAGCTAATGCTGCGAGTAAGCACTCCATAAGGCGTGGAGCATTGCTGGGAGGATTAGGACTTGGTGTTAGCTCTATGGTAATATGTATAGCTCTTCAAAAGTATATGCCTAGTGTTTCTGCTTTTGAAATACCTATGGTATACATATCAAGGAAGATTGGTTTTGTAGCTCAGCTGGCATATGCTATAGTGTTGCTGCTGGAGGTTTACACAACAGCGGTAGGAGGTCTTTTTGGGTTTGTATCGCGGCTTGCAGATATTGAATCGGTTAAGGCCAGTTTTATTGCATCAGGAAGTGTTTTACTTGCACTTTTAGCAAGTCAGTTTGGTTTTTCAAATATTGTAAAATACCTTTATCCTATAATCGGTTATGTTGGTTTACTGTTTCTTTTCCTGCTTTTTTATAATGAAATCAAAAATGTGCGTAGACGAATGCGCAGAATGAAAAATGAGTACGGAGGGGGCCGTACTCATTTTAGGGGGGATTATTAGGTTTTACAACCTTTTTTAATTTATATTTGTCTTGTTAGACAAATAAGGTTCAAAATTTGTTCCATGAATTATTTACCAACATTCTTCTTATGTAAACAAAATTTTTACTAAATGTTGAAAAAGGTCTATACAAATCTTACGCAACTAACTAACTAACTAACTAACTAACTAACTAACTAACCTAATCAACAAAACTGTTTTCTTAAAAAGTCCCTAACTAATGATAACAAAAGGTTGCACTACGAAGCTTTTACTTACTCATGGTTTCTATTGCTTTTTGTGCAAAGCTGTTATCTATTAGATCTTCATAAGGTGGCGTTTTATTAAGCTCGCCTGCTTCTGTCATAACATCATAAAGAAGCTCAAGTGCTTCCTTTTTAATCACAGGATCAGTTTTCCATGCATCGACTTCCTTATACCTTTTGGCTACCATTGTTAAAAGCTCAACATCAGAATCGGGGAAGGACGTTTTGAGCGTTTCGGCTATCTCTTCGGGTGTATGATCTTTAACCCATATCTGTCCTTTATAAATTGCGTTAGTGAATTTCTGTATTATTTCGGGGTTTTTCTCAATATAGCTCTTTTTTGCAAAGTATGTAGTGTATGGGGTTTCACCGCTACCTTCGCCTACTGAAGCAAGAACATAACCTTTTCCTTCCTTTTCCAACAATGAAGCCACAGGTTCGAATAAAGTCACATATTCACCCTGCCCGCCTGTGAAAGCACCAGCCATCAGATCAAACTGCACGCTAGTATCAACCGAAGCATCCTTTCCGGGAACTACTCCATTCTTTTTTAGCACATACTCCAATGTCATTTCAGGCATGCCGCCTTTTCTTCCTCCAATAATGTTTTTACCTACAAGATTGCTCCACGCAAAGTCTGGCTCTGGATTCCGTCCTACAAGAAAGGAACCGTCACATTTAGTAACCTGAGCAAAAACCACTCCGAAGTCTTCTTTGCCCTCATTGTAAACATAAATTGCAGCTTCAGCACCGGCAAAGCCAATATCCGACTGACCTGACAGTACTGCTGTCATAACTTTGTCGGCACCTCCACCATTTGTTAGCTCTACATCCAGACCTTCTTCTTTGAAGAAGCCTTTGTTTAGAGCTACATACTGTGGCGCATAAAATACCGAGTGTGTAACCTCATTAAGACTCACCTTTACAAGATTCTCACTAGTTTTTACACATGACATCAGAAGCATTGTAATTCCAATAACAATTGTCAGTAGTAAAATTATTTTTTTCATATACATACCTCCTAGTATGAAAATTAATACATAATTATGAATTTTCTGGATGGTTTTTAAACACAAGTTTTTCAAGGTACACAATACCTTGATACATAAGGGCTGCTGCGATTCCAAGAATAATAACGCTTGCCATGACTAAATCAAGCTTGAATACTTGCCCTCCATATACAATCAAATAACCTATTCCTGCTTTTGATACGAGAAACTCTCCGGTTATAACTCCGACCCAAGATAACCCCACATTAATTTTCAGTGCATTTATTATGGTAGATTTAGTTGAAGGGAGTACGACTTTTGTAAAGGTCTGGAAGCGATTTGCTCCAAAGGTTTCAACTAGCCGTATTTTATCCTTGTCAACACCAAGAAAACCGCTTAGTACTTCCATAATTGTTACAATTAGGGATATTGCTAGAGCCATCATTATTATTGAAGCAGATCCTGCTCCAATCCAGACAATAAATATAGGTCCAAGTGCAACCTTAGGCAGACTGTTAAGTATAACAAGATATGGCTCAAACACCCGTGATAAGAAGTTTGAGGTCCACAAAATAGTAGCAATTGTAGTTCCAATTAAGGTACCCAGCAGAAAACCAACTATTGTTTCGGTACATGTTACAGCAATATGATGAAACAGAGTGCCTTCCTTATAAAGGTTTGTCAAGGTCTTCAATATTCTTGAAGGCGAGCTTGTTATAAAGGAATCTATTAATCTCTGACTAGCTAAAACTTCCCATGTTATGATAAACAGTATAAGTAAAATAATCTGAGTAGCCGTTACTGCTGCTTTCTTTCTTTTTACGTTTAGCAGAAACTTTGTGTGCTCAGGAGAAACTACTTTTTTATAATCAGACATGAACATCCAGCTCCTTCCATATCTTATTGAAATAATATCGAAATTCAGGAGCATCCCTTGAACAAAGCGGTGTCCTTTTATTTTGACAGGTTAACTTAATGGTGTATATGTTTTTAACTGTACCCGGTCTTTTTGAAAGAACTATTACCCTGTCAGCCACACTAATGCTTTCAGAAATATCGTGAGTTACCAGTATAGCTGTTTTGTTTTCCTTTTTAATTATAGAATAGATGTCTTCACTGACAGCTAGTCTAGTCTGATAATCAAGAGCGGAAAAAGCTTCATCCAGAAGCAATATTTCAGGTTTGGTTGCAATTGTCCTAATCAGGGCAGCTCTTTGTCTCATACCCCCAGAAAGTTGGCTGGGATTTTTGTCCTTGAAGTCATAAAGCCCGTATGTTTTAAGAAGATCAATCACATACTTTTTAGTTTCTTCAGTTAATGTTTTTCGTATTTCAGGACCAAGCAAAACATTTTTTTGAATACTTCTCCATTCAAAAAGGTAATCTTTTTGCAGCATATAACCTACATCAAAACTTGTACCAGTGACCTTTCTGCCATTTATAAAGACTTCTCCTTCAGATGGTTTTAAAAGACCGGCTATAAGTGACAGCAGGGTAGATTTTCCACAGCCGCTAGGCCCAACAATGCTGATAAATTCCCCTTTTTTCACAGAAAAATTTATATTGGTTAATGCTTCTGTTTCACCATTCAGTGATTGATATTTCATTCCAAGATTATGTACCATAACGATGTCGTTCATATCAGCACCCTTTCCTTTGGCGTTATACAAATAGTATATTCCCCTCTCCATAAAAGCGTTCGTGTTTTACGTTGCCTAAAAAGCTACAGAGTAGTTGTACTGGTGAAATGAATATAAGTTAATTTATTTTTATTCTAAAAATCAAAATTTTGTAATAAAAACAAAGGAAAAGACCAAAATATAAATGGAAGTTTAGTTCCATGAAAAATTAGAAGGAGATGATTTGTTAGTGGATAGTAGAAGAGCAAGAGAAATTGTGGATTCACTTGGTGTAATTGAGGTATTACACAATGGTGATTCGGTCTGGATAGAAGCTCTAAACGGTAACGAAGCTAAGGTATCATATATTGAGGATGACAGAATAATTGATGTGTCTGTCAGCCAACTGGTCGAAGGAGAAATTATAGAATGATTTAGAACATAAAGATAAAAAGGGGCAACTATTGCCCCTTTTTTATGTAGTTCACGAAAGTATACGAGCTACCCCTGAATAGACATCAAAATATAGTTTATATTACTTGAAACGCATGGTACAATATAATATAATTAATTTGCAGTTAAAGTTGGAGGTGGTTTTTACACGCCAAACTCCGTGTCAGGATAAAATTCCATTAGAAATTTACAGTGCTTTTTACAGTAAAAAAATCAGGTAGGGCTTGAACGTTTGATTAAGCATCCTGAGGCAGGTCAGACAGCAGTATGAAAACTGAAAGATGAATGATTATACAAAAAGCATGGACAGATGAAGCTGGGGAAGATTATATTTACTAGCAGACGCAGTATAAAAAAGCTTTAAAGCATATCAACGAAATTTTAAAGGATATTAGTTATGGTCCTTTTTATCGCATAGGAAAGCCGGAGCCGTTTAAAATATTTTTCAGGAGATGATGATGTGTTTGAACGATTAAAGAAAATTGGAGTTTTTTCAAAGCTATCATTTTCATTTATAAAGTTCTTTTTTATACTTACACTAATTAATTTAATTATATCAACACAGTTGTCAAAAAGCATAATAATGACAGAAGCTTATAACAATAATGCTTTATTACTGAATAAGATGAGCGGTCTGATTGAGAATAAAATAGAAGATTTTAACAAGGCTGTTTATAGCTTTTCCCTAGAAATTGGTGCGGATCGAGCAGACCAAAATATTGCAAATCTTTATCAACGTTGGAACTATGTATATAGGGGTATAGAAGAAATTGGCGCTAACTATGATTTTATTGATTCGGTCTATATATTTTATAATAAAGGGCAGAATGTCTATTACCAATCCCTTGGAAACGGGTATAATGGTATACTTAATACACATGATTTTTTTGACAGAGATATTTTCCAGGACTTTAACAGCAGCAAAAGGATATCCTATGAAACAGGACTAAGAGCAGTTGATACAGAGAAATTCAAAGGTATGAATAAAGCGGGCAAGATTACCAAAGTATTTTCTTTTATAAAAAGAATTCCGACCTATTCGCTGAATACAAAGAATGGTCTTATTATAAACGTTAAAGAAAATTACTTATCGGATTTAATTAAAGCAAACTATATTCCTCCTAAAAGTTCACTTATTATCAGCTATTCAAGCGGTGATATAATTTTTGCATACAATGAAAATGCAGCCGCAGGCTTATCAGATACGACTATTCAAGAAATAATGGATGAGAGCAAAGGGGCGGATAATTTAAATAAATCCTTCAGTATCCCGTCTGGTAAAGATAAAGTTTTCGTAACGCAGGTAAAGTCTGATATGAGTGACAGGGTTTACATGCTGATAGTTCCGGAAAATGAATTGATGAAGCCCATCAGTAAGGTTAACGTTCCGATTTTTATAATGTCTAATTTGCTTTTTATAATAGCTGTTATATTTTCATCAAGAATGGATGTAAAGTTTTTCCAACCGGTTCTGGGTATTCTTCGTACCCTGAAAGCCAACCGATCCATAATGGAGATTAAGGAAGAAGGCAATCAAAAAGCTATAAAGAATAATGAATTTGCAGAGATTAGCAGTTATATTGACAATATAATAATTAAAAATTCAGTTCAGCAAAAGCAATTAGCCGAGTACAAAAGGGAGATGCAACGTTATTTTTCATCATATAAGGAAAGGGTTTTGTATGAGGTTTTAATAGGAAATAAGGAAACTCAGGATATGATTGAAGAGGATAAGGTGTTTTTAAGCAGTGATCTTAAGTGGTTTATCGTTATCTTAGTGAATATAAAAATAGATGGCAAGCAAGAACTGGAAATTATTGATACTATACAGACAATTCCCATGTTTGAAAAAGTAATATCCATATTATCAGAGTATGGATATGTTGAAAAAATTCAGATAAACAAACAGCAGGTAGCCTTTTTGCTGGGCATGAAGCATAAGCAGGACATTGGAGAGCTATCAGGGGAACTGGAGATATCAATCGACCGGATGGATCAACTTGACCTTATGGTTCATATAGGCATAGGGAGTTTGTATGATGAAATAGGCAAGATTAGCAGGTCTTACTCAGAAGCAAGAAATAAACTGTATTATATGACAAGTATAAACAAGAGTAGTGTTTTCCATGTGATTCAGGAGGATTACCAGGAAACAAGAGCAAACTATCCGTATGAAGTTGAAAATGAAATAACATTTAATGTTCAGAAGGGTAATTTGGATGAAATAAAAGATGGTATAAAACGATTCAGCTGTTATTTAAGGGAGAATAGTATTCTGATTGATAGAAGTAAAAAATACTGGGTCATACTGATCCACAATATCATAATGCAGATATACTCTGTTTACAAAATAGAAAAAAGTGATCTTAAAGATAATGATATATATAATTATATTGAAGAATTGGACACAGAATCTGAGATTGAAGATTGGATGCTATACATATTGGATAAATGCATAAATCTGATTAAAAGCTCTTCCATTTATGACAACAAAGACCTTATTGACAAAGTAATAGATTATATAAATGATCATTACATGGAAAATATAAACCTTAACACCATTGCAGAGTATGTTTACCTTACACCGGGATATCTTAGCAAGGTATTTAAAAGTTTTACCAAAGAAACTTTTAACTCTTATGTTATAAACGTGCGTATGAATAAAGTCGCAGAGCTGCTTACAAACAGTGACATGAATGTAACAGAAATATCTGAAAAAGTAGGATATAATAGTGTGCGGAGCTTAATAAAGACCTTTAAGTCATATTTTAACTGCACACCCACCGAGTACAGAAAAAGAACTGCTGTAAACTTTTTAGATAAAAAATAATAACCATAAAAATACCAATAGTGACAGTTATAATCAGGAAATGATACATATCTTAGCGTTTCGGCAAAAAAGTATACAAATCTTGCATAAGTTCACTTGAAAAAAAGATTGATTAGTTAACTTTTCCCCTAAAGGTGAACTTGATATTGTTATCGGCAGTAAATAAAATGATATACAAGTTGAAATTATAAAAATCAGCCTTACAGATAATGGCAATTAAAAGCACAAAGGGGACATACTGCCATGCAAATTTATAGTAATGAAAAAAATAGAATTACTTTTTGTTCAATCTTTATTGTTATTGTTGTATTCGGTTTGGCTACTTATGCAGGAGCATTGGAAAACAATTCATCCTATGAGTTGACCACGTCGGATAAAATAGTAAACTATAAGGATTATATTTCGGTATTTGAAAACTCAAAAGTCCCACAGGAAGAAATCATCATACCGGCACAGAATTATAAAAGTACAGACATGGCTGTAGAGCTTTTGGATTCGGTTGGAGAAGATTCTGGCAGCTTTACTAAAACATTAGATGAAGGTTATATTGAATGGGAGTTTGAAGTAGAACAAGCGGGTTTATATAATATAGGAATAAGATATTATCCTGTAAAGGGAAAGAATTCTTCTATAGAAAGGGAACTGTACATAGATGGAGAGGTTCCATTTTTTGAAGCTCGCAATCTTATTTTCCAAAGAGTATGGACAAACGAAGGTAGTATTAAAAGAGATAACCGCGATAATGATCTTATACCAAGGCAGGTGGAAAAGCCTATATGGCAGGAAACTTCATTCAAAGATCTGAGTGGGTATTACGCTGAGCCTTACAAATTCTACTTTTCGGAAGGCCGTCACACCTTAAGACTTGTTTCAACTAAAGAACCAATGCTAATAGAATACATAAAAGTATACCAGGAAGATGAAGTTTTGACATACGATCAGTATTATGAGATTAATAAGGATAAAAGGATAAGCAACGTCGATTTTTTACGCAAAATACAGGGAGAAGACGCAGTTTTAAAGTCCGATCCGACACTCTATCCTGTATTTGACAGATCATCTCCATCTACTGAACCTTATCACCCCGCAAAGATACGCCTTAACACAATAGGAGCAAACAGTGCATCCTTCTTAAGATGGGCAACTCCCGGGCAATGGCTTACTTGGAATTTCGAAGTGCCGGAGGATGGATTTTACAAGATTTCTATCAAGTTTATACAGAGTTTTGCTCACGGTTTACCTTCAAGCAGAAAGCTGTTAATTGATGGAAAGGTTCCTTTTAGTGAAATGAACCAGATTGAATTTTACTATGATTCCGAGTGGCAGTCATTATTGCTTGGTAATGGAGATATACCGTATGAGTTTTATCTTACAAAAGGAATGCATGAGCTTAAGCTGGAAGTGACATTAGGAAGTCTTACAGATATACTAAGGACAGTTGAAAACAGTATATATAATCTTAATACAGCCTATCGCCAAATAATAATGATTACCGGGACCATTCCCGATCCATACAGGGACTATCAGCTTGATAAAAGCTTGCCGGATGTTATAAAGATTTTCAGGGAAGAGGGCGATATATTACAAGGACTGGCTTCCCGGTTGCTGGAAACTACCGGACAGAGGGGAAGTGAAGCAACAATTCTCCAAACCTTGGCATTCCAGATGAAGGATTTTTATTTGAAGCCTGAGACTATACCCAAACGGCTTGATGCTTTTAAAAGTAATATAGGAGGTTTGGGGTCGTGGATCCTTACCACTAAAAGGCAACCGCTTCAAATAGACTATATAGTTGTAGCATCTCCGGAGGCAAAATTGCCCTCTGCTAAGACTGGGTTTTTGCGAAAAGTGTGGCATGAGGTTTCATCCTTTGTTTCTTCCTTTCTGGAGGACTATAACTTATTGGGAAATATATATGAAGATATGGAAACCATTGATGTTTGGATTGGTTCAGGTCGAGATCAGGCGCAAATTTTAAAGCAGATGATTGATGACACATTTACTGAACAAACAGGAATAGGAGTAAACCTTAAGCTTGTACAGGGAGCTTTATTACAGGCAACAGTAGCAGGTATAGGACCCGATGTGGCTCTGGATATTCCTGTAGGAGATCCTATAAATTATGCTACGAGAAATGCAGTACAGAATTTAGCAGCTTTCCCCGATTTTACAGATATAGCTGCAAGATTCAGGGATAGTGCTCTTCTACCCTTTACTTTTAGAGAAGGTGTTTATGCTTTGCCTGAAAAGCAGACATTCCCTATGCTGTTTTACAGGAAGGATGTAATGGAGGAGTTGAATCTACCAATACCAAAGACGTGGGATGATATTGCGTACGTACTTCCAGAGCTGCAAAAGCATAACTTCGATTTTGGGATACCTTTTACGGACATTGGACAGATTGGACAATCTGGAGGAGTTACTACGGGAGGGATGTTCTCCTTTGGTATGATGCTTTATCAAAGAGGAGGAGAATTTTATAAAGAAGATGGCCGAGTCAGTGCACTTGACAGCGAAATTGCTATTGAAGCGTTCAGAAAGTGGACTGAGTTATACTCTAATTATAAAATACCCATTAAATATGATGTAGCAAACCGCTTCAGGACAGGTGAAATACCTCTAGCTATTGCAGACTACACTTTATACAATCAGTTGACTGTTTTTGCTCCGGAATTGCGGGGAATGTGGGATTTTGCACTGGTGCCGGGTCTCTGTAGTAATGATGGGATTATAAGGAGAGATATTCCGGGAACGGTAACGGGCTGCATGATAATGAACACTTCGCAAAATAAGGATAGTGCGTGGGAGTTTATCAAATGGTGGACCAGTACCGATACGCAGGTTCGGTTTGGAGTGGAAATGGAGAGCCTGATGGGAGCGGCAGCCAGGCATCCTACCGCTAATATTGAGGCTCTGGAACAATTACCCTGGCCTAAAAAGGATATAGATAACCTTATGGAGCAGTGGCAATGGGTAAGGGGCATACCTGAGGTTCCAGGTGGGTATTTTACTGGTCGTCATCTAGAAAATGCATTCAGGAATGTAACAAATACCGGTGCTGATGTAAGAGAAACATTGCTTGACTATGTTATGGTGATAAATGAGGAAATAGCTGCTAAAAGAAAAGAATTCGGGCTTGATTGATTTATAGGCACAGGCACTTTGGGAATGGGGGTAAAAAATGTTAACCAAAGGAACGCAGTCTTTGAAAAATAGGAATTTTACGCTTGCTAAATCTGGTGTGGTAAAAAGAAGATTTAGAAATCAAATTACACTTATTAAAAAACATAAAGAATCCTACCTGCTGCTTGCACCTTTTTTCGTATTATTTACTGTGTTTTTTATAGCACCGGTAGTTATTTCTATGTTTTTAAGTTTTACATATTACAATATATTGGAGCCACCTAAAATTGTAGGCTGGCAAAACTATATCAAGCTATTTTTAGCTGACGATATTTTCCTTATAGCTGTTAAGAATACTTTTCTCTTTGCAGCGATAACAGGTCCTGCTAGCTATATTGCATGTTTTTTATTTGCATGGTTTGTAAATGAACTGTCACCAAAGATAAGGTCAGTTGTTACATTGCTGCTCACAGCTCCGTCCTTGTCAGGAAATGCCTATATGATCTGGACAGTGATGTTCAGTGGTGATACTTATGGATATGTTAACTCATTATTAATTAGAATCGGGATGATTTTAGAACCGATACAGTGGCTGCAGAATCCGAAGTACATGATGGTGGTTATTATACTGGTTACACTTTGGATGAATCTTGGAATCAGTTTTTTAGCATTTATTGCAGGACTACAAGGTATAGATCGAAACCTTTATGAAGCAGCAGCTATTGATGGAATAAAGAATCGGTGGCAGGAACTCTGGTTTATTACTCTTCCTTCAATGAAGCCAATTCTGATGTTTGGAGCTGTAATGCAGATCACTTCAACTTTTAATGTAGGAAGTGTCTGTACTGCGCTCGCCGGTTTCCCAAGTGTGGACTATGCAGCACACACTGTTGTAACTCATTTGATGGATTATGGAACCATCCGCTTTGAAATGGGTTATGCTTCAGCTATTGCAACAGTTTTGTTTCTAGTAATGGTAGGATCAAATAAGTGGGTTCAGAATCTTTTAAAGAAAGTGGGGGAATGAGAGGATGAAAATAAAACTTAAGTTAAGGCATAAAAAAGTAAACAGATCTTTTTTCGGTGATGTAATGGTGTTTATTCCTTTGGCCTTAGTAGCGGCTTTTATGGCACTTCCCCTGATTTATGTAATTTCGAATGCTTTTAAGCCATTAAATGAAATTTTCTTGTTTCCTCCTCGTTTTTTTGTTAGAAATCCGACAATGGATAACTTCAAGGATATGTTCTTGCTTATGTCAAGTTCTTGGGTACCTTTTTCAAGATACTTTTTTAACACTATTTTTATAACTGTTGTAGGTACAGCTGGGCATGTTCTCGTTGCATCCATGGCAGGGTATACTTTAGCAAAACATAATTTTCCAGGTAAGAATATTGTTAACAGGGCAGTTATTCTTGCACTTATGTTTTCTACTGCGGTAACCGCAATCCCAAACTATCTAATTATGTCAAAGCTCAAGTGGATAGATACATACTACGCACTTATTGTACCCGCACTGGCAGCCCCGGTGGGTGTGTTTCTAATGAGAAATTTTATTATTGCAATGATCCCGGATGCGATACTAGAATCAGCCAGGATTGACGGGGCAAGCGAATTTAGAACCTATTGGGGAATTGTAATGCCCTCGGTAAAACCAGCGTGGCTTACATTGATTTTGTTTACAGTTCAGGGATTATGGGCAACAACCGGAGGTGCTTATATTTACAGTGAGCAATACAAACCTTTTCCGGTTGCCCTAAATCAGATACTAAACGGCGGTATCGCCCGTGCAGGTGTAGGTGGTGCTGTCTCATTGGTTATGCTAATTGTCCCTATATCAGTTTTTATAATAACACAGAGTAATATTATTGAAACACTTGCTACATCAGGCATTAAAGAATAGATGGGGGTGGAGAAATTGTTTTTAAAACGCAGTATATTTATCACAGTGATAATCATTGTTCTACTTTCAAATACATGTATCTCTTATTCTGCTCCGGCCTATGTATCTTATATTTACGATTATTATTGGCAGATAGTGGAGTGTCCTTATGCCTACCTTCCCGAAAACGTACTAATGGGAAATGAACTGGGAATAGGACCTCTAAAAAACCCTGGAGATATTTTTGTAGATGGGGAAAACAAAATCTATTTATTAGACTCAGGAAACAACAGACTTGCAATTTTTGACGGTAACTGGAAAAAACTTAAGATTATCGATGGCTTTGATAATAGAGGAAAAAGGGATGGCTTTAAGGACCCGCAGGGATTATTTGTATCAGATAATGGTGATATTTATATTGCTGATACAGAAAATGGAAGAATTGTGGTTCTAGATTCAGAAGGAAACCTATTACGGTTAATCGGAAAGCCTCAATCAGAAATAATAGATGAAGAAACATTTGTATTTAAACCAATCAAAGTTACACTGGATAAAGCCAAAAGGCTTTATATAATCAGTCGAGGTGTCTATGATGGAATTATTGAGCTGGATGCTGAGGGCAGGTTCAGGGGCTTTATGGGGGCAAACAGGGTAACCCCTAGTGTTATCGATTATTTTTGGAGAAACATATCTACAAAAGAGCAGAAGGAAGCTATGGTAATTTTCCTTCCAACTGAGTACAGTAATTTTGATGTAGATGATGAAGGATTCCTCTATGCGACAACAGGCGACCTGGATAATATTATGGATGCATTTTCCTCTGTAAACCGAGAAGGCTTTCGCCCTATTAAGAGGCTTAACCCGTCAGGAGATGATATTTTAAGGAGAAACTCCGAAGTATTTGAACCTGTCGGAGACCTAACCCTAGAGACTTCATCCTTTGTTGATGTATGTGTTGAAGATTCAGGAGTATATAATTGCCTTGATAAAACAAAGGGAAGGATTTTTACTTATAACTCGGACGGGGATCTTTTATATGTTTTTGGTGGATTAGGTTTTCAGGAGGGTACGTTCAGAGCGCCTTCTGCTATCGATACTATAGGCGACAGAATAATTGTGCTTGACAAAGGTGGCAACAGTGTTACTGTTTTTTCTCCTACAGAATACGGAATGCTCATAAAGGATGCTGTAAGGTTTCATTATAGCGGTAAATATTCTGAAGCGACCCAAAGGTGGCAACAGATTATAGCAGTTAATAATAATTACCATCTTGCTTATATAGGCTATGGAAAAGCGCTTTTAAGACAACAGGAATATAAGGAGGCAATGGAAAAGTTCAAGCTGGGGAATCACAGAAGGTATTATTCCGATGCATTTAAGCTTTACAGAAAAGAAGTCATAGAAAACAATTTTGGAGTTATTTTATCTTCAATTGTAACAATTGTGGTTTTGATTCAGATTATTAAAAGAGTAAGGCAAAAGCGAAATAAACAGCAAATAAGTTGTTAGCCCTTATGATGAGCCTTTCCTAAACAGAGTGAATGCTTAAACATACTATTTAGAAAAGGATAAGTAAAATGTTTTGCTGTAGTAGCAAATAACAATAAGCAAAAAAGGTGTGATCATTATAATGAGTTTAAAGAGTAGTTTGATGTATTCTCTCCATGTAGTATCCCATCCTTTTGATGGATTCTGGGACTTAAAACATGAGAAAAAAGGCAGTTATAAATCAGCTTTTTCAATAATAGTACTCCTTGCGTTTGTTTTCGTGTTTGAAAGGCAGAATTCAGGGTTTTTATTTAACTTTAATGATCTGTCCAGACTCAATATTATTAGTGAGATAATGAGGGTTATCGTGCCATTTCTTCTCTGGTGTGCAGCCAATTGGTGCTTGACTACTCTAATGGATGGTGAAGGTTCGTATAAGGACATTTTTATCTCAACTGCTTATGCCATAGTGCCACTGATACTAATAAAATTTCCAGTGACTATTGCCAGCAACTTTGCTACTGCACAAGAGGGAGTTTTTTTATACGTATTTCAATCCTTTGCGGTTTTGTGGACAGTCTATCTGCTTTTTGTATCAACCATGACTATACATCAATATTCGCTAGGGAAAACTGTTGTCACCATGCTTCTTATCGTGGTGGGTATCGGAATAATTGTTTTTATAGGTGTGTTGTTTTTCAATCTCATATTGGAAATTACCGGATTTGTCAGTAATTTGGTTCATGAAATAAACTTTAGGATTTAAGAGGGGGATAGCCGTGAGTAAATTGCGCAGAGTAGTTATATTTGTAGTAATATTTTGTCTTATATTGCAGTTGGACATATATGGAGCCGGAAATAATGTAAGCGTTGTTAGCTCTTTAGAACTACCCAATATGAAAGTTGTGACTGAAAACAAATGCTTGTCTTTATATATTAATCAAAAGACAGCAGAAATAGCTGTAATGGATAAAATGACAGGTGCGGTTTATTTTTCAAATCCTCCCGAAAGAGATAAAGACAATCTTGCAAACGCAGGAAATAAGGAAAAAATGGGAGCTCAGATTTCTATTACCTATTTTACCGGCAGCGGGCAGATAAAAACTATGAATAGCGCGGTTGACAGTGTAAAACCTGGTCAGTTTGAGATCGTACCAGTGGAAAAAGGTGTTAAGGTTGTATTTGTATTAGGTAAAGAAGCTATGGGAAAGGAGAATATACCATCATTAATAAACAAAGAAAGATTTGAGGAATTAATACTTTCCAAGGTGGAGGATGAGGATGAGAAGAAGCTGCTGGAAAAGTGCTATAAGCTTATTTCACTTAATGATGCTGAAAATGAAGAAAAAAAGAACGAATTGCTTGAGAAGTATCCTACCCTGGAAAATGGGGATCTTTATGAACTCAGTACATATACTAAAACTTTTGAATACCCTGTACTTTACACCGTAATTAAGAAGGCCGGGTATACGGTGGAGGATCTTAACAAGGACAATTTTGATAATAATATTAATATAGTAATTCCTGAAAATGAGATGTTTAAAATACCTATTGTATATACACTTGATAATAATAATCTTGTTGCAAGGATTTCATGTAGTGAAATTGAGTGTCCGGAAAAGTTGCCACTAACTTCGATTAGGGTACTTGAACATTTTAATTCAATCAGAATGGGAGAGGAAGGTTACATATTTGTTCCTGACGGATCGGGTGCACTTATTAACTATAACGACCCTGATAAAGCAGGCATGATATATGGAGGATATGTTTATGGCAAAGACTATGCCATGGTAGAGCCTACACTGACATCAGCACAAACGTCTGAGCAGGTCAACCTCCCGGTTTTTGGAATTAAACGGAAGGATAATGCAACCTTCGCCGTTATTGAGGAAGGAGATGCCCATGGTCTAATTAATGCAAACATTGGAGGAATAACAAGCTCTTACAATAATGTTTACAGTGAGTTTAACATATTGCCATGGACTTCAACATTCATCTATGGAACAAATAAGGGGCAGATGATTAATGTATATCAGAAGACACCCTATCAAGGTGATATAAAAATCAGATATGTTTTTTTGAATGGCGAGGATGCAAACTATGTAGGTATGGCAAAGTATTACAGGCAGTATCTAATGGATAAAGGAACACTGAAGAAAATCAAAGAAAAAAAAGAATTACCTTTTGTTATGGAAGTTATTGGAGGAGTATATATAAAAAAATCAATTCTGGGGATACCATGGAATGCTTACGAGCCTCTGACAAAATTTGATGAAGCAGCCCGGATGGTTATGGAACTTCAGGACAAGGGTGTAGATAATATAAAAATTAAATACTCAGGCTGGTTTAATGGTGGTTTATACCCTACACCTCCGCTTAATATTAAGATCGACAAGAAGCTTGGAGGCTTAAACGGATTTAAAAGCCTGATGGAGCTTGCTCAAGAAAATAATTTTAGTGTATATCCTGAAGCATCGTTTCTCCATATATATAAGACACCTATAGGATACAGTACCAAATCGAACTTAGCTTGTTTTATTGATGGACGCAATGCAAGGAAATATCAGCTTAATATGAGTGGTGCAAACTACGGAGACTGGAATAAGATTGCAAGTCATTTATTATCTCCATTTAAACTTGCTATGCATGTAGATAAATTCATGAAGAATTATTTAAATATGCCTGTAGGTGGTGTAGCTTTAAGAGATATAGGAAAGGAATTAAATTCAGACTTTAAAGAAGAAAGACTGGTTGACCGGCAGGATGCTGAAAAGATTGTTGAAGAACAGACCAAGAAATTTTATGACAGCGGTTTGAGTATTATGGTAAGCAATGGTCATGCTTATACACTCCCCTATGTGGACAGCATCATAAATATGCCTCTTGCAAACAGTAATTACATTGTAGAAAGTGAAAGTATTCCCTTTTATCAGATTGTGGTTCATGGATGTGTTAATTATGCGGGAGAGCCAGTAAATCTTGCAGTAAACTATAAGCAAAACATACTAAAGTCATTTGAAACCGGAGCAGGACTATATTATAAATGGATTTACGCCGACCCGTCGGTACTAAAAAATTCATACAATTATTCTGAGCTTTATTCTCTTGGATATAAAGATTGGTTCGAACAAGCAATAAATCTATATGAAGATTTAAATTCAACTATTGGAGATGTAACAGATCAGTTAATAATTGATCATAGGAAACTGTCTGATGGTGTATATCAAACTACTTATGAAGAAGGTAAAAGTATAATTGTAAACTACAATAAGAAAGCAGTGACCATTGATGGTTTTGAAATAGAACCGGAGAATTTCAGAGTTGTAGGAAAGGTGGGAGTTAAATGATGAGATTAAAAAGGTTGACTATTACCCAAAAAAGAGGGTTATGGGGTTTGTTGTTTATTCTTCCTTTTATAATAGGGTTTATGTTGTTTTTCGCATATCCAATGATCCTTTCTGCAAAGTTCAGCGTTAGCAGATTGACGGTAATTCCTACAGGATATGAGTTGGAGCATATAGGATTTAAAAATTTCAGGGATGCTTTTGTTAGAGATCCTGTTTTTATCCGAAACCTGGTCGATTCACTTAAGATGATGGCAACTGATGTTCCGCTTATCATTATGTTCAGTTTTTTTGCCGCTAATTTGCTTAACCAAAAATTTAAAGGCAGGACTGTTGCACGGGTAATATTCTTTCTGCCGGTAATTATGGCATCGGGGATTCTTGCTTCAATTGCCTCAGGCGAATTAGAGCGAGAGCTTGTACAAACAGCCGCTAACGCCGGGCAATCATCCAAAGATGTTACAGGTAATTTTTTCAGAAGTATGAGACTTTTAGAGTATTTATTTGAAATAGGGCTTCATCCAATGCTTATTTCCTATGTTGTTTCCGCTGTTTCAAGGATAAATGAAATAATAAACGAATCAGGAGTGCAGATATTACTGTTTTTATCAGCTCTTCAGACTATACCCCCGTCGCTGTATGAGGCCTCTAGTATTGAAGGAGCCACAGGCTGGGAAAACTTTTGGAAAATAACATTTCCCATGCTAAGTCCGTATATACTCACCAATACCGTATATACAGTAATTAACTCATTTACTTCATCTAAAAATGTTGTTATGGCAATGGTGGTAAAATTAGCTTTTGGCAGCTTTAACTTTACCTATAGCTCGGCTTTATCATGGATATATTTTATTATTGTTTCAATAATACTGTTTTTTGTTACATGGGCTATGTCAAAGAAGGTATATTACTACAGATAAAAAAGGCAAATAACCAGACTATTGAGAACTTATAATTTATTAAGGAGCGAAAAATATATGAAACCCTTGAATTATTCCAAAAGTAAGTATATTTTATCAAAGTCGGCAACAACAGAATTCATAAAAGACAGTCCATTATTTATAAGGCTGATCGCTTTTTTTGCTCCGGCAAATTTAAAAAAGGTCAGCTGGTCAATAATCAGAGCAGTTCTTATTATTGGTATTTCATATATTATCATATACCCACTGCTCCTTAAATTATCGGTTACTTTTATGCATACCGATGATCTGTACGACCCAACCGTAATATGGATACCAAAGCATTTAACGTTGGAAAATCTCAGGGTCGTTTATACTTTTATGGAATATCCCGAGTCGTTTCTTAACACAGTGAAGGTAGTTGTAATTACAACGATTCTTCAGCTGGCATCCTGTACAATGGTCGGTTATGGTTTTGCACGGTTCAGGATTCCGGCAGGGAAACTCTTTTTTTCACTGGTAATTTTGACGCTGCTGGTTCCGCCTCAGACTATCATGGTTCCGTTATATTTTAATTTCAGAGGTCTGAATATGATTGATACTTTCTGGCCTTTTGTCTTTACATCTGCCACCTGTATGGGAATTAGAAATGGTTTATATATCTATATAATAAGGCAGTTTTTCAGAAACATGCCTGCTGAGATTGAGGAGGCTGCAATGATAGACGGAGCTGGTGTTTTTAAGACCTTTTATAAGGTAATGCTTCCCAGTGCTATACCCATAATGGTGAGTGTTGGTCTTTTTTCACTGGTATGGCAGTGGAATGATACTTTTTATGTAACTATGTTCTGGACTAATAAAAGAATTCTGGCTTCGTCACTAGGCTCGATTTTTGCTGAATATCAGCAGTTTCTTACCATAAGCCAGACCGGTATAATAGTAAATAATGTAGTTCATCAAATGCTTGATAATATCGGGACATTAATGATGATAGCACCAATACTGATAATTTATATTTTTGCCCAGCGGCACTTTGTTGAAAGTATTGAGCGTTCGGGAATAGTGGGATGACATAAGAGTGCTGCATCAGGATGTTATATTTTGATCAATTATAAGGACTATAACAGAATTCCTGCTGATAAAAGGTTAAGCTGATTGTAAGCAGGAGTATAAATAGTTTTAGACAAAATTTAAAAAGTTTTGTTTAAATAAATATATTATAATTAATGGAGGATTAAGTATGAAAAAGAGTATTTTACGAAAAATGTTGCTGGTTGTATCCATGATGCTGGCTGTTTCGATGATGCTGACAGCATGTGTACAGACGGGAGGAAGCTCCGGTGATAATGATGGTACAACAGCTGCCCCTACAACAGCAGCTCCTACAACTGCCAAAGCGGATCCAACACCTGTGCCAATTGACATGAAAGGGCGCGAATTCAGAATTGTTGCCAAATGGAATGAAGCACCTTCATTAGGTGTAAGTGCTTATAGTGATTTAAGGTACAACCAGGACAGAATGATTGAGGAGAAGTTTAATTGCAAGGTGACATATGTAAGGGTGCCAAATGCTGAATACTTAAATACATTTATTACATCAATGCTGGCCAACGATCCTAAAGGTGAGCTTTGGTTTATGGATTCCCCGCAAGCGATGCCGCTCGCATCCAAGTCATATTTGCTGCCTTTAAGCGACTATATTGACATGGAGCAGGAAAAATGGGATCCTAATATTGTTAAGCTTTCATCCTATAATAATAAAGTGTATGGAGTATCGGATACACGTGGAAACCCGGAAGGATGCTTCTTCTTTAATAAAAAAATGCTAGAAGATGAAGGTCTGCCAAACATATATGACCTGCAGGATGCCGACGAGTGGACATGGGAAAAGATGCGTGAAATTGCAATTGCAACAACAAAGGATTTTGATGGAGATGGCGTGTATGATCAGTTCGGACTGTCAAATGTTAATTACCTTCATATGATTAATGCAAACGGTGCGTCTATATTAACTTATAACCCTGATGGCATGGACATAATAGGCTTTAATAACCAGAATACTTATGACACCATTGATTTTATGAGAGATCTGATTCATGTAGATAAGGTTGTATTACCTTATCCTGAAGGATCTAAGTGGGATTATCCAATGCAGCAGTTTATGGATGGCAAAACAGCTATGTACTTTGGACAATATAGTCAGAGAACTGAAATTATCAAAAAGCTTGGAACAGATTTCGGTGGTGTGTTGGTTCCTAAAGGACCCAATGGAGAGAATATCTCCTATACAATAAAACAACCAATGAGGGTTATTCCGGCTTCAGTTAAGGATCCTGAAAATATTTGTGCTGTAACCGACGCTTTGCTTACAAAGTTATCAGATGAAATCCTTGAGTCATTAATGGCAGCTGATTGTCCTGATCAAAGGTTTTTGGATAATATTTTTGTTTCAATGAAGAATTTAGCTTATAATCCGACTACGGCATACTCAAATGTACCAACGCAAGTTGAGAAAGCTGTCAACGAGGCTATAGCCGGTACAAAATCTACCAGGGCAGCTATGGAAGAAATTGTACCGTCAGTCAATGAAATAATCAGGTCAGTATACGAGCAGTAAAAAATAAAAAGAACAGGTACGTTTTTATGCAACACCATCTTACTAGAAACACTTTATAGATAGACTAAGTAAAACAAGCCTCCCTTGTGGGGGGGAGGCTTGTTTTAATATAAAAGCGGAGGAAAATTATGAATAATAGCAAAAGCTTAAAAACTAAATGGAAAATAATCGGTCCCGGAGCAGGAGGAGGAGTTTTCATTCCAACCATAAACCCATATAATCCGGGTATGGTTCTAATGAGCTGCGATATGACTCCGGGATTCATAACCTATGATGGAGGTTTAAGCTGGAGAAATTTTCACTTAAAATCCAGAATACATTCTTTTGCCTTCGACCCTAATAATGAAAATGTTGTTTACGCCGGTTCAACCGGTTTATACCGTTCGGATGACAGAGGAGAAAAATGGAGGCTTGTTTTTCCTCATCCTGAAAAGGTTTTTGGAGAACGCAGAGTAAACGACGAAGCAGATCACATTTTTTTATCAAATGATAACTGGCCTAAAGGGCATTTTACAAGTATACAATGTATAAGGGTGGATCCTAAGGACAGCAATAAAATATATCTTGGCATTAAGTCAGAAAAGCTGCACATATTTTTCTCTGATGACAGAGGCGAAACATGGAATGAGCTTTATTCCATGGAGGGAAATAAGGTGTGTTCCATATATGCAGGGATAACGGAAAAGGATAGCGACAGTCTGTATGTTATTGCAGATACAGGCTTTTATAAAATAGATAAGGACAATAGTAAAGGACACAGAGGTTTTCCAGAAGGTGCAAATGAAATATTTCATGGTGCATGGGGAATGGATAAAGAAACCGGTGCCCCTGTGTTTTACGTACTTACAGCATCTGAATGGAAAAATGAAAAATTACTTATGGGAGTATGGAAATCAAAGGATTACGGATGCACCTGGGAGGATGTGGGTTCGGATTTAATTAGGTTGTTAAGCGAAGTCTATAACCAAAAGCGAGAGGGGCTCGATGCCCCCGAGCTTTTAATTTGCGAAGTGCCGAAAAAAGAAAGTGGTAAAATGCCGGCTTTTAATTTGGTTGCCGTACATGAAGCAGACAGCAGAATAATATATCTTGGAACAAAAACATACCCTCAGCTGACACCCCAGCAAGAGATTGTAAATAAGTTTGGTGTGCTCAAAAGCATAGATGGCGGAACTACCTGGAAATGGATTATGAAATCGGATGTGTACGATGTATCATCCAATGTAAAAGCAGGGTGGGTAGAAAAACTTTATAAACCTAAGCATTCCCGAGTAGGACCTAAAGGGGTGGGTCCTATTGGTATGGGAATTTGTCCTACTAACCCGGATATTTTCTATTTTACAGACATGGGCGCCGCATTTAAAACAGAAGACGGCGGAGAAACCTTTGAACAGGTATATTGCAATGAATACCCGGATGGTTCGTTTTCAACAAGAGGAATTAACACTTCAACAAGCTACGGGATACATTTTGATCCCTATGATAAGAATCATTTGGTTATATCAAATACGGATATCGGTGTTGTTTATTCAAATAATGATGGAAATGCATGGTATCATGCCATAGAGGAAATGCCTCCAAGATGGACAAACACATGCTATTGGCTTGTTTTTGACCCGGATATGAAGGATAAGGTGTTTTCGGCTTGGGGATATTCTCATGACCTTCCCAGAAAAAAAATGTTCAAGAACGGACGGCTTGGACATACGCCAGGTGGAGTATGCAAAAGTGAGGATGGGGCAAAGACATGGTCTGTTTCAAACAAGGGAATGGATGAAAACAGCTGCTGCACTCATATAATCCTGGATCCTAAAAGCCCTCCGGGAAACAGAACAATTTACGTTACCGCATTCAAAAAGGGAGTTTATAAATCTACTGACGACGGGAATACATGGGAGCTTAAGAATAATGGAATAACCGGGAGCCTCGATGTTTTCAGATTGGCTTTGCTTCCTGACGGAACATTGTACCTGGTAGTTACGAGAGGATATGAACCCGGTCCCGGGGGAGCTGAGATTGATGGCGCTATATATAAATCAACAGATGGTGCACAAAGCTGGACGAGGATCAAATTACCTTCGGGAGTTAATGCTCCTAATGATATACAATATGATCCATCTAATCCTAAGCAGTTGTATATTGCTTGTTGGCCATCAAAAACCATAAATGAGGATCTGAAAAAGGGAGGAGTATTTGTTACAGTAGATGACGGCGAAAGCTGGACTAATATTCTGAATCCGGATATCCATACCTTTGCTGTAACGGTTGATGAAGATAACCCTGCAAATTTATATGTTACCACCTTTAACAGTGCTACCTATAAATCTGAAGACAAAGGAAGAAGCTGGAAGAAGCTTAAGGGGTTTAACTTTAAATGGGGTCACAGGGTTATTCTTGATAAGCATGATAAGGATATGCTGTACATTACTACCTTTGGTAACAGTACATGGCATGGTCCCCGTGACGGAGACCCGGATGCATGGGAAGATTATTATGATATAGATGTAAAAAAATAAGGAAATTTATAAATATATTTATATGGAACACAGTAATTCTATACAGTGTGACTTTCAAAAATACTGGGATTTTGTGATTTTATTAGTTATATAGCAGAAATAAATGTTGTTCCATATATCTAAAAAGGAGAAGGTAATATGAGTTATCTGGCAGATGAAAAAAAACTTCTTAATTTTTATATTAGTCATTTAAAAAACGATGTGTTACCCTTTTGGCTGAATAAAATGGATGGAGAAAACGGTGGTGTATTTTCCTGTATAAATAATATGGGGGATGAAATTTTAAGCACCGATAAGTATACATGGTCTCAAGGCAGGATTGTGTGGATATACTCAAAGCTTGCTACTATGGACATATTCTCTGATGAGGAAAAAGAGGTTTTACTAGGATATGCAAAATCCACTGCGTATTTTCTTATGAAGAATGTTGTTCTCGAAAATGGCAACTGCTCATTTATATTGACTAAGGAAGGTATTCCAAAACCTGAGATACATGGCGGCAGATGTGATACAAATATAACTGCTGACCAGTTTGTAATACTGGGCTTATCAAAATACGGAGCAGTCAGCGGTGATATGGCAGCTCTCAATTTTGCGAAGGACTTGTACAAAAGAGTGCTGGAAAGAACTGAATCATCTGGAAAAAGGGAATTTAGAAGTGCTCCCATGATGATGCTCAATGTGACTTCAGAGCTAGCCCTTGCCATGAAAGAGCTGAGTGACAGCAGTTTTGAGGAGACAGATAAATGGGCAGATGCATACATGTATGATGTTATTAATAATTTTGTCGGAGAGGACTATCTGATCCATGAAAGGAATCGTGTTAACGGACCCAATGACAAAAGTGTTATGATTGAGCGGTACATTAACCCGGGACACACAATCGAAGACATGTGGTTTGTAATGCATCAGGCTGCCACAAAAGGAAATATAGAAGTTATCAGAAAAGCAGTAAAAGTATTAAAGGCTGCTTTTGAGAAAGGCTGGGACAAAGAATGGGGAGGTATACTTCTTTTTGCTGACGAGGAAGGCGGAAAGCCCCGGGGAAGTATTAAAGGAATGGAAAAGGATTCACAGGTACAGAAGCTTTTGAATGATTGGAGCAATAAAGTCTGGTGGTCGCATTCCGAAACGTTGTATACTACACTACTTTCCTATATACTGACAGGCGATGAAGAGGCAGCTCAATTATTTAATACTGTGCATGATTATGTGTTTAAAACATTTCCAAATCCTAACAAGGAAATTGGTGAATGGATACAGATAAGAGACAGAATGGGTAACCCGGAGGATAAATTTGTTGCACTACCCGTCAAAGATCCATTCCATATAATGAGAAATATGGCCCTTATTATAGAGCTGCTGCAAGGGAAGTTTACTATGGCAGACAAGGTGTAGATGATGGCTTATTTGATGAGCGATTTTTATACAAACAACCACCTGTAAGCGGGTGCTCATTAGTACTACAACGAAAGATATGATTTATCTTTGCATGTATATTAACTTGATGCATGTCATTATTTCATACAAGTGCCATGAATGCTGATTAACAATGTAATATTCATGTAGTTATAGATTGACTTAATATTAAATGCCGGGAGTGAGGTAAAAGTGAATAAAGTAAATGTTTATAAGGATAAATTGGTTCTTCCAACCTATGAGCTACTGGAAGATGATTTGAATCCAGCCTTTGACAGGGCATCATACCCTTATACTATGCAGATTAACAGATCCTATGAGGTTCATGACATGGTTTATGATGTTGTAATAATTGAAAATGAGCATATAAAAGTAACAACAATTCCATCCTTAGGAGGCAAAATCTATAGTGCTCATTATAAAAACAAAGGGAAAGAGATTTTTACAAAAAATCCGGTAATATTGCCAAGAATGATTGCAAGAAGGGGCGCTTGGATTTCAGGGGGAGTGGAGTTTAATTTTCCGATCAGCCATTCTCCCAATACCATGGACAGGGTTAATTATACTTTAAAAAATTACAATGATGGTAGTGCTTCAATTGAGTTTGGCAATATAGAGCAAATGTCTTCAATGTGCTGGAAAGTGGAGTTAAAGCTTTCTCCTGGGAAAGCTGCAATAGAACAGAATGTAAAATTGTATAATCCCACATCCTATGAAAACCGATTCTATTTCTGGACTAATGCCGCAGTGGAGTATACGGCGAATATGCGCCTTATATATCCCTTTGACTGGTGTATTAATAATAAATGTCCTGAATATATAAAGTGGCCTTACTATAAAGGTGTAAATGCCAGCAATCCGACTGAGATACCTAATTCCTATGAAACCTTTGGGAAGCTTTTAACAGAGAATTTCTTTGGCACATATGATACCGAGCTTGACTGGGGCATAGTACACTATGCTGACAGAAAGAGGATAAAGGGAGCAAAGTTTTTCATATGGGGAAATGACGGTAGGTCAGTAGCATGGAACAGGGCACTGACCAATGATGGAACAAAATATATTGAAATTCAGAGTGGTCCTTTCGAGACCCAGTCTGTATTTAAATTTCTAAAACCCCACCAAGAGATTAAGTGGACTGAATACTGGTACCCTGTATTTGACATGGGAGGGTTTAAGTATGCAGAAAAGAATATTGCTGTAAATTATGAATTTACCGGTGAAGGTATCAAATTCATGCTGCTGGCTGTTGAGCCTTTGAAAAATTCCACTATTGTGTTCAACTATTCCGGGAAGGAATATAAAAAGGTTTTGGATTTAATACCCGGAAGTGTTGAGGAAATAGCTTTTGACATCGGAAAGCCTATAAACATGAACGATAGTTTCACACTGGATATTTTCTCCGACAGCCGATATATGTTAAGCCTTGGAAGCAGGGATGAATTTTATGAGAATGAAATTGATATAGATCTCTATGAGGACTCAAGAGTTGTATATGATAAGAATGAAGAAAAGCTCTTTAAACAGGCGGTAAAGCTTGAATCTATGGGATCACTTACAAAAGCATGTGAACTGTTTGAATTAATTCTGAGTAAAAAGCCCGAATGCATATCTGCCTTAATAAGGCTTGGGGGAATTTATATGAAAATGGGCTTAATAGAAAAGGCACAAATATGCTATAAGAAGGTACTGGAGTATGACAACAGAAATTCCAAGGCCAGGTTTTTCTATGCCGTTGCCAATAAGGAGAAGGGAGATCTGATAGAAGCAAGACGGCTGTTTATGGATATTCCTGTGGATTCCCACTATTTTGTACCGTCTGTGCTTGAACTTGCAAAAATCAATATAGGCTTTGGGTACTATAAAGACACACTGGAGCTGTTGGATAGCAATATTTCTCCTGAAAATAGTTATGCATTGTTCCTCACTGTTATATGCTTAAGGAAGGCAGGTCTTTATAAAAAATCGGAAGAGATATTAGGAAGGCTGGATTGGGTAGATGAATATATGTTGGCGGAAAAATTCTTCTTGCAATGTAATTCTGATTACAAAAATGAGCTATTAATCTATACCGGCGAAGATGTAAGGGTACTGAAAAGCATAATCATTGAGTATATGGATATGCAGCTGTTTGACGAGGCTTTAAAAATCATGGGAATTATAAAGAAGCCTGATATCAAATGCAAGCTATTGGAGCTGGAAATAAAGAAAAGGAAGGGAATTAACACTGAAAGCCTTTTCAATGAAATAGTTGATATGCCGGTTGATTACGCATTCGTAAACGAGAAACTGGTTGCAAAAGTTTTAAGTGAATACAGAAGGCGGGATGCAACAGGAAAGCTTGATTATCTTTTAGGTAATTACTTCTACTGGGCAGGAAGAAAGGATGAAGCCCTTGGATGCTTTATGGATTCTTATAACAAAGGCTTCAAGTATACAGCCCTTCTACGGAATTTAGGCTATATTCTTTATAATTATAATAAGAATGCAGTTGGTGCATTAAAATACTTTGAAGAGGATACTTTCACAAATGGAAGTGGGAACGAGAGCTCCATAACATATCTTGACAGAATTTACAGGGAAAAGGGTTGGCTAGATAAAAGAATACAGCTTATACCTTACATGCAGCAGGCAAAAAATAGAAGTCTCATATTAGTTTCATTGATTAGCATTTTAAAGGATGCCGGGAGAGAGGATGAGGCACTTTATATGTTTTCCACCGATCAGTTTGAAAACTGGGAAGGTAGGGAAATCAGCGGTCCCTTATACAGGGATGTAGTAATAAGCAAAGCAATGAAGGAAGCGCGAGTTGGAAATATTGATGGAGCACTTAAATCTATAAATGAAGTTTTTAATTATCCTGAAAATATCAATTATGGGGATTCTGCCCGTGCAGCCCTGGCTGAAGCACACTATTACAAAGGACTTATAAATTCGTTGGCAGGTAATGAAAATGTAGCTGTTGCAGAATTTAAAAAAGGAGTTCTTGAAGGGGAAAATGATCAGGTTAATGACAAAGCTAAAAACCGTGAGTTTTCTATTAAATGTATTGGTGAGCTGCAAAAAAGAGGGTGTTTTTGAGGTTGCCAAAGCAAGAAAAAAGGGTTGGTGAAATATTTGAAAAATAACTTGGATTTAATACACAAGCTTGTAAAACATGCTGCAAATACTGCAGCAGAGAGTATACCGGAAGAAGTGATGAAAAAGGCAGGTACACTTTTTATGGATACTGTTGCATGTGTTTTAAGCGGAAGCAGTGCGGCAGGAATTAAGGAACTGGAAGAGGTAATGAGCTTTTGGGGAGGAAATAGTCAGTCTACAATACTTTCCTTTAACAAAAAAACAAGTGCACCAAATGCTGCTTTTTTGAATTCTGTAATGGCTCACGCAAATGATTTTGATGATACTCATGATGCTGCAATCAACCACGGATGCGTAACCATAGTCCCAGCTATGCTTGCAGTATCTGAAGCTCTGCCTTCTTCTGATTTTTTATCTGAAAAAAGGTGTAACAGGATTATATCGGGAAAGGATTTTATTGCAGCTCTTGCTGTGGGGCTGGACATATCAAACAGACTGGGTATGGCGTTCATTCCATGGCTGCATACAGGATGGCTGCCTACCACCCTTTGGGGTCCTTTTGCAGCAGCTGCAGCATGTGGCAGGTTGATTGGTCTTAATGAAGAAGAAATGCATAATGCTTTTGGGCTTGCCTATTCGCAAATTCACGGAAACAGGCAGGCTTTGGCGGATGGAGTACTGGCAAAAAGGATGCAGCCTGGTTTTAGCGCAATGGCAGGAGTCAATGCGGCATTTTTTGCAGCTAATGGAATTACAGGTGCAAAAAATATTATCGATGGAGATTTTGGGATTTCCGCTCTTTATACCGGCAGCAACATAGACAGGAGCTTTTTAACAGATAATCTTGGTAATGTTTATGAAACGATGAATATAAGCATTAAACCGTATCCATGCTGCAGATGTACACACCCTGTTATTGATGCGGCACTGTATCTTAAGGAAAAGCACTCTTTAAAGTGGAAGGATATTATTGAAGGCACAATTTTTATTCCACCAAATTCAATGGGGCAAATTGGAAACAAGTTTGAAATTCGGGATAACCCTACCGTTGATGCACAGTTTAGTGCGCAGTACACAGCATCTCTGGCATTTTTAAAAGGCAGACCTAGACTTGAAGATTTCCAAAAGGATGCAGTTATGTCTAATACTGACGTTTTAAGTCTTGTATCAAGGTTTAAGACAGTTGAGTTTGAAAAGGATAAATCAGGTTTAACACCAGTTGAAATGCATATTACAACAAAGGACGGCAGTGTGTATAAGACGAGGGTAGAAAATCCTAAAGGAGGCAGGGATAATCCTCTAACAAAGGATGAAATGGAATTTAAATTTATGAACTGTATAAATAATTCCATTAAGGATTATTCGGTGCAAAAAGCTAGGACAATATTTGACGGGCTTGGTAATGTTTTGGATGTCGAGAACATTGTGAATATAATCCAGCTGCTTGATTAGGAATAAATTGATTTGATTAAATAATATGCATGTGTACTAAAGCTGAACAGGCTAATTATTTTGAGAAAACCAAAGGTTCCAAAATATAAAAATGCTAACGCCTTTTATGTGCCATCCGTGGCACAAAAAAGCTAAAAAACCTCGTGTTTTTTTCACGCATTTTTATATTTTGCTCACCTGGTTTTCTAACAAAATAAAGCCAATTGTTCTGCTTCAATACACATGCACATCAAAAGATCAGCTATATGAACTGGTTTAGGTCAAATATAGTTTTTAAGGAGGATAAAATGAATAAGACAAGGTATTTTAAGAATAATGGAAGAGAGTATGTTTTTACCGATTACAACATGAAAAGGCCTATGCTCAACTATTCATGGAACAAAATTTTCCTTTCTGCTTTTAATCATATGCTTACAGGAAAAGGTCTGTATTGCAACAAGTCGTCAATTACTGCTTCCTATGTAGATTTAAGAGGTCGTGTCAAGCTTATAAATGATGGAAACAGGTATTTTTATTTTAAGGATATGGATTCGGGCGAGTACTGGAATCCCGGTTATTATCCATCCAACCGGAAGCTGGATGCATATTCCTGTACCATGGGGCTGGGGTATGCCAAATATTATTCAAGGTTTATGGGCATAGAAGTCAATGCAAAAGTATTTGTAAATGACTGTGACCCTGTGGAAATATGGACATTTCACATAAAGAACATTTCTGATGTTAAGAGGAGGATTAAATTCTTTCCAGTGGTGGAGTGGGCTCTGGAAGGCTATACCGCCAGGTGTGATTATTTCTCAAACCTCTATACCGAATATAATAGTGAGAAAAATATTATTACCGCCTATAATAAGTCGGTTGAAGCTCCCCATGAAAGATACAATGGATTTATGGCTGTAAACAGGAAACCTCAGGGGTTTGATACTGGACTTGAAGCTTTTTTAGGTACTTATGGAACCTTTACTTTGCCTGAAGCCGTAATAAGAGGTAAATGCTCCAATTATATTGCCAGCTGCGAAAAGCTTGCAGGAGTATTTGAAAATGAGTTTATTCTGGAGCCGGGGAAAGAGGAGCGTATTGATGTCCTTATAGGCTGTATAAAATCAATGGATGAAGCGGTATCAATGACTGATAAGCTTTTTACCAAAGGACAGATTGAGGAGGATTTTGAAAAGCTGCTTGCAAAAAAAGAAGAAATGATACAAAACGTATACATACAAACTCCTGATGAGAGAATCAATAATATTTTCAATACATGGACAAAGCAGCAGGTTTTTCTGTGTTCAGAGACAGGCAGGGGGGTGTCCAGAGGATACAGGGATGTACTTCAGGATGCATGGGGCAATGCCTCATTTAATCCGGAGGATTCGCGAAGAAAAATTCTGGAAGCGCTTGCGCACCAATACAAGGATGGTCATGCCCCCAGAGGATGGCTGCCAATAAATCCTCTATACTATTCCGATAGTCCTGTATGGATACCGATGGCGGTTAACGAGTACCTGAAGGAATCAGGGGAATATAGTTTTTTGGATATTACAGTACCTTTTCTGGATGGAGATGAGGGAACAGTTCTTGAGCATTGCTTAAGGGCCGTAAGGCATCTTTACAATGATAAAGGTGCTCATGGGCTGGTATTGGCACATATGGGTGATTGGAATGATTCAATGACAGGTCTTGGTGCCGGTGGCAGAGGAGAGAGTGCATGGACCAGTATTGCTCTTCACTTTGCCCTGATTCAAATGCAGGAAATTGCAGCTATTGTGCTGAAAAATAATGATCTTTTAGCTGAAATGAAAGAAATGGCTGATAAGGTACGTGAAGTTGTAAACAAGGTTGCGTGGGATGGACAATGGTACCTTGAGGGATACAATGATGATGGTGAAAAGGTGGGAACGCACACTGAAGCTGAAGGCAGGATATTTCTAAACAGCCAGTCCTGGGCAGCTATCAGTTGCATAGCACCGCCGGAACGGCTTAAAACAGCCTTTGAGAAGGTAGATGAGCTTCTTGATTCACCTTATGGACCTCTGACATTGTATCCTGCATATACAAAAACAAATATGAAAATTGGAAGGTTAACATCTTTCATTCCTGGCATATGGGAAAATGGGACACCCTACTGCCATGGAGGAGCGTTTAAAATTTTTGCTGACTGCATAATGGGTCGGGGCAATAAAGCGTATGATACCATGGCGAAGATAATACCTGACAGTCCGTACAACCTGATAGAGCACTCGGGGTGTGAACCTTATGCATTTACAAATATGTATCTTGGTCCAGAGAATGATAATGCTGGATTTGCCATGTTTGGATGGCTTACCGGAACTGCCGGCTGGATGTTCAGGGCGTTGACCCAGGCTATTCTCGGGTTTATTCCGGGGTATGATGAAATAATACTTGAACCCTGCATACCCTCAAGCTGGCGTGAATGTACTATAAGAAGAAAGTACAGGCAGAACACTTACGAAATACGGATTGAGAATCCTGATGGTGTGGAAAAGGGTATTAAAAGAATTTTGGTGGATGGTTGCGAGGTTGAAGGAAACAGAATTGAATATAAAGAAGACAAAAAGCTTCATAAAGTTATTGTAGTTATGGGATGATAGTCCAAAAGGAAAAGGGAGGACTTAAGAGCGTATGAAAAAGGATAAAACGGTTGTGAACTCATTTGTTAAGGGCAAAAATGGAATAATATTATTAACTGTAGGTATTGTTGTTGTGGCCGCAGTAATGGTACTTGCCCTTAAAAATCAGGATGTGGTAAAAATTAGCGGAAAGGCGCAAAGTGCATTTGAAATAACGGTAGGACAGGAAAGCGGAGATTTGACCGGTAATACAAATGTAGTGCTTCAGGAGGCGGTAGATAAGGCAGCAGAAGCCGGTGGCGGCACAGTCAAAATTCTGCCGGGTAAATACATTATGAATGACTCCCTGCACCTTAAAGCCGGAGTTAATCTTATCGGAAGCGGGGACAAAACCATCCTTTATAAACCTGCCAGTGTTGAATCGGACATAATATATTATCAGGGATATGGACACTATGATGTTTCTGTTGCCAATCCGGAAAAATTTGAGATTGGAATGGGAGTTTATATTTCTGATGATTTGTCCGGAGGTTTTTATTCAACTGTGGCAACCGTTTTAGAGAAAAACGGAACTGAACTTGTTTTATCAAGAAAGTTAAATGCTGACTGCATACCTTGGAAAAATGGGAAGGTAATATCAGTTTATCCGGTAATAAGTGGATGCAATATAAAAAATGCAAGTATTTCGGACATCACTATAGATGGTAATGCTGAAGAAAATGCATATCTACATGGTATGAGAGGTGGCGGAATTTTTCTTTTGCAAGCACATGATGTAAAAATAAATAATGTTGTGGTTAAAAACTACAACGGAGATGGCATCAGTTTTCAGGCATGCAAAAATACACTGGTTGAAAATAGCATATGCACAGGAAACAAAGGCTATGGCATACATCCTGGAAGCGGTTCTGTGGGCGATATAATCAGAAATAGTGAGTTTTCAAACAATGAAAGCGATGGTGTATATTACTGTGTAAGGGTTACATATTCACTTCTTGAAGGTTGCACCATCGGAGAAAACGGACGCAATGGGATATCGATTGGTATGAGGGATACGGACAGTATAATAAGAAACAATGTTATCAAAAACAACAAGCTTGCAGGCATCTTGATTAAGAGGGACTCTTTAAATCAGGCAGGTCACAGAACCCTGATAGAAGGAAACCGGTTTTCCGGCAATGCATATGCAAATGAAGGTCAACAAAGTGCAAAAGGTCAGATATCAATAATTTCCGCAGTTTCAGATGTTCATATTGTAAGGAATGTATATGAAAATGCAGAGGGGACAAAGACAAGTGTACCTTTAATATATGTAGGTGCCCAAACTGAAAGAGTATACGCATATGAAAATGATCCGGGGGAATATGGTTTGCTTGGATCTTCATCAATGAAGGTTCTGGATGGCTATTTTAATATGCAGCCGGAAGAAAGTCTCCTAGTAGGACCTGATAATATACCTGAGGCAGCATGGAAGCATCTTGGAAACGAATAGAATTAGTTATATAATAATGCCATCAGTAGTGACAAATATTAAAATAGTAATGGAAGGATAGGTAGCTATGTTTAGAATTTCAGTAGGACCACAAAATGCGGATATTATAGGATGCACAAATAGTGCATTACAGGAAGCTGTGGACAGAGCAGCAGACAACGGAGGCGGTGAGGTAAAGGTTTTGCCGGGAAAATACATAATGAATGACTCACTTCATTTAAAAAGTGGAGTTGTATTATGTGGAAGTGGAACCGATACTATATTTTTCAAACCAACCTGTGTAGAATCAAATATCCTTTACTATCTTGGATATGGACACTATGATGCTTCGGTTCTGGAGCCGGAGAAATTTGAAAAAGGAATGGGAGTATACATAACAGGTGACAAGTGCGGAGCTTTTCATACAACGGTTGCTACAATTAAAGAGATTAGAGGCAGTGAGCTTTTATTGTCAAAAAAGCTCAATAATGACTACACTCCATGGAGTAACGGTAAGGTAATAACGGTTTATCCCATAATTAGCGGATGCAACATAGAAAATGCCATGATCAGAGATTTATTGATTGACGGGAATGCGGAAGAAAACCAGTACATTAATGGCTGCAGGGGTGGTGGAATATATTTTCTTCAGGCACACAACATAAAAGTGAGCAACGTGGAAGTTAGAAACTATAATGGTGATGGTATAAGCTTTCAGGCGTGCAAAAGCACGGTAGTGGAAAACTGCAGGCTTATTGGGAACAGTGGTTATGGTCTTCACCCGGGAAGCGGCTCGGTGGGCTCGGTTATAAGAGACTGTGAAATCTTGGATAATGGCAGTGACGGTATATTTTATTGCCTCAGGGTTACCTATTCACTGTGTGAAGGCTGCACAATCAAGGGCAACAAGGGTGTCGGAATTTCCATTGGTTCAAGGGATACTGACAATATAATCAGAAATAATACTATTGCAGATGGCGGAAGAAGCGGAGTTTTTATAAGGGGACCTTTGTATACCCAATCGGCGCACAGAACACTTTTGGAAGGTAATCTCATTAAGGATAACTGCCGTTTAAAAGGTAAAAGCCAGATTAGTATAAGATGTTCTGTTACGCAGTTTCAAGTGATTGGAAACAAATTTGAAGCCTCTGAAGTATCGGGAGCAAAAACAGCTATGTATATCAATGTCCCGATAAACAGTATATATTTTTCCGGTAATGATACGGCTGATTGTGAAACGGTCAGAACTGCATCTTCGGAATACATGGAGAATGTGTTTTTAAAAGCTCCGGATAAGCCCCTTTTGATAGGACCTGAGAACATTCCGGAGCATGCATGTGATCATTTGGGGATGAATGATTAAACGGGTGGCAAGAAAGTATCCGGGTAAAATGAAATCGCATATAATTGTGGATGTTTTATTATTGTTTCGTGTGAAAAAGTAAAATGTTAAGGAAGGTATACTTTATGAAATCTTTTGAGAATTTGAGCATTAGAGAAAAGATCGGTCAGACAATGATTTTTCGATCAATTGAGATTGAGAAACTAAGGGAAAAGCTGGGTTCGTTGGAGGATGTTTTTGAAAGGTACCCTATCGGGGGAGTATTTATAGGTTCGGAAGTAATCAAAAACGTTGAAAACCGTTTTGAAGAAGCACGGAACCTTATAAAAGGGTATCAGGATGCCAGCCGGATTCCTCTTGTTATTTGCGGTGATTTTGAATCGGGCTGCGGTGCCAGTTTAAAAGGTATGACCGAATTCTCCTCGATTATGGGAGTTGCAGCAACCGAATCGGAAGGTCTTGCATATGGATTCGGGAAAGGTTTGGCTCTTGAAGCGGGATCAATAGGAATACATTGGGCTTTCGGACCGGTTTCGGATTTAAATATCAACCCTAAAAATCAGGCTACCAATGTTCGTTCTGCCGGAGATAATCCCGAAAAAGTATTGAGGGTTCTTAGATCTATTGTAAAAGGAATGCAGGAAAACGGTCTTTCCGCCACAGCAAAACATTTTCCCGGTGATGGTATCGACTGGAGAAATCCTCATGTTGCTACAGGTTGTATTAACCTTTCAAAGGAAGCATGGTATCAAAAACATGGCAAAATTTTTAAAGCACTGATAGATGAAGGTGTTGATACAATAATGACTGGTCATATTGCATTTCCTGCTTTTCAAAAGGAAAGAATGTATGGAAATCCATTTCCATGTACATTATCAAAGGAATTGACAACTGATTTGCTTAAAGATGAAATGGGGTTTGAAGGTGTTGTTGTTTCAGACGCTCTTAATATGGGAGGATACCTTGAATGGTACGAGGATGAAATGGATGCGCACGTAAAGTGCTTTGAGAGTGGGTGTGACATGCTGCTGTGGGTTCCTTTCGAGTATCTTGACAGGATAGAGAAGGAAATAAATAATGGAAACATTTTAATGGATAGGCTAAATGATGCCTGCGCCAAAGTCTTTGAATTAAAGAAAAATAGAGGAGTGTTTTCCAAGGAAAACTACGGTTTTTTTGATCTTACAAGTAAACAAACCGAAGAAATCAGGAACACAACCGTAAGTATAGCCGAGGGCAGCATAGCTTTGGTTCGTGACCGAAATAACATGCTTCCGCTTAGTAAAGATAAAATTAAAAGAGTACTTTATATTGCTGCAACAGTTTCGGGCTCCCGAAGCAGGATGGGATTTTTAAAGGAAGAGCTTGAAAAGCGTGGAATCGAGGTTGAAATGCGAGATGTTTTACGTATTTATGAATTTTGTGAAATTGCAGATGATTTTGATCTTGTAATATTCGGATTCAGCAACAGGGGCTATGGAGTGGTGGACTTTGCCTCCCATGGATTATTGAGCCAGAGGATACTTTGGTCTGCTTTATCCTATGCAAAGCTTAAAACTATAATTATTTCTTTTGGCACCCCTTATATACATAATGAATATTTCAAAAATGCACCGGTATGCATTAATGCCTATTTTGATACCCAAGAAATACAGTCTGCAGCTATAAAAGCACTGTTTGGGGAGATACCCTTTAAAGGTACGATCCCTGTTGATTGTTCAAATATTTAAACTGATTGTATTTGAAGAAGATACATAAATCCTGACATGATAGAAATGTTGGAAGGTTTTTGGATTTTCTTGAGGGAGAAGGCATTTGCGAGGATACGATAGTTATATATAACAATGTTGTTAATATGGAGGGGTCAAAATGATTATTGGTGTTCCAAAAGAAATAATGCAGGGGGAATGTCGTGTTTCTGCAACTCCGGAAACAGTCAGAAAAATGGTTAATGAAGGTGCCACAGTCCTGGTTGAAAAGTCAGCAGGCGAAAACTCGTTTTACAGCGATAAAATGTATGAAGATTCCGGTGCGAAGGTTGTAGACGACTGCCAAATAATTTACAGGGAGACTGAAGTAATCCTTAAAGTAAAGGAACCACAGTTTAATTATGAAAAGAATTGCATGGAAACAGATCTGATGCATAGTGGGCAATATCTTATTACTTTTATCCATCCTGCTTCACCGGCAAACCAAGATATGCTTAAAGCAATGGCTAAAAAAGGAATAATCGGTCTTACGCTGGATGGAATTCCACGCATTTCCCGCGCCCAGAACATGGATGCATTAACATCAATGAGTACTTGTGCCGGATACAAAGGAATGCTGATGGCAGCTTCCGAACTGCCTAAATTTGTTCCGCAGATTTTTTGTGCCGTAGGTATGATAAAACCATGTAATGCATTAATTATTGGTTCAGGCGTTGCAGGACTTCAGGCAATAGCAACAGCCAAACGCCTTGGCGCAGTGGTATATGCTGCGGATATCAGACCTGATGCAGCAGAGCAAGCCAAATCACTTGGCGCAAAGATTATTGATACAGGTATCCCCGTTGATATAGCGTTAGGGGAAGGTGGGTATGCCGGATTACTGACCGAAGAGTGGCTTGAAAAAGAACGTGAAATGATTAGAGATACAGTCTCAAACATGGATAGTATATTTTGTTCAGCTCTGGTCCCAAGTCGCCGCGCTCCGATTATTATAACAGAGGAGATGGTTGCATCAATGGCACCCGGGTCAGTAATCATAGATATTTCTATAGATCAGGGTGGAAATTGTGCCGCTACTATACCAGGAAAAAAGATTGTAAAGCATGGAGTTACTATTATAGGTATTAAAAACATTCCGGGACTTATACCCATGAGTTCCACATGGATGTTTGCAAACAATATCTATAACCTTCTTAAATATCTTACAAAGGATAATAAAATTGTCCTTGACCGCAACGATGAAATTATATCGAAAATACTCACAACAATTGATGGAGAAATTGTTCATGCTGGTGCAAAGGAATTAATGGGGCTATAAATACGAATTTTATTAAACACTCTTACTTTTAAGACCACGGTCTTGTATGGCTATGGAAAAACTAATTACCGCGCAAGCGATCATTAAATTAGTAATTGGAGGAAAATATGAATCCGATTTTTATGGTATTAATGTTTGTTGTCTTTTCACTTGTTGGGTATAAACTGATAAAAAATGTTCCGGCTGTCCTTCATACACCGCTCATGTCGGGGATGAATGCCCTGTCTGGTGTGGCAATTTTAGGTGCTCTTACTGCCACAGGTGCGGCAGTTCATACAAATAACCGCATATTGGGAGGGTTTGCTGTTTTTTTAGCAATGCTGAATATCGCAGGTGGTTTTGGTGTAACTCACCGGATGCTGTGTATGTTTCGCAAAAGGCAGGTGCAAAAGTGATGAGTGACCTTGTCTACTACTTAAGTTGCTGTGTGCTGATAGCCGGAGTATTAACAGGTATTGCTCTGATGAGTAAGGTTGAAAGCTCAGCAAAAGGTAATATGCTTTCTTCTGTGTGCATCGGTATCGCAATCTTATTGACACTTTACAAATATATTATTCTTGATGATATGTTCTTGTGGATTTTAATGGCTGCCGGTATTACTGTAGGATTAATTGGTGCCTATAAGGTAAAAATGATACAAATGCCTGAAACGGTAGCCTTATTAAATGGCTTTGGCGGAGCATCCTCAGCTATAACAGCAGTTGTAATAATGATAGATGGTACTAATATTAATAAGTTCTCAAAACTGACGGCAAGCCTGGCACTGGTCATTGGAATGATTACTCTTACCGGAAGTCTTGTTGCAGGAGGAAAACTTCATAAAATGTTTCCCCAGAAACCTGTTGTATGGAGCGAACATAACATTATTACAAATATAAGTGCTCTAATGATTGCTATTTTGATTTTTTCACTCACATTTACACCTTCGTCAGGAATACAGTTATCCATATTAATTACTTTGTGCATACTATTTTCAGGCTTTTTCGGAGTTGCTTTTTCTATTCGTGTAGGCGGTGCAGATATGCCTATAACAATTTCCCTTCTGAATTCGCTGTCCGGTGTTGCAGGTTCAGTCGCAGGAATGGCTATTTCTGACCCATTATTGATCTGTATTGGAAGTATAGTAGGTGCATCCGGTCTTTTACTGACACAGATTATGTGTCGTGCAATGAATCGTTCTTTATTAGATGTTCTGTTTGGTAAGATATTGGTCACATCCCGCTCCAAGGTTTCTATTAATGATGTCGGGAAGAATCCATGTACAAAAGAAAGTGAGGTTCAATGTTCTCAAGCTTTTATTGAGGAAGCAGTATTGCCAAAACATATGGAAGATCCTGTCAGGCTTCTTACTGAAGCTAAAAAGGTAATTATTATACCGGGCTATGGAATGGCACTTTCCCAGGCACAGGTTTTTGTCAAGCAACTTGCTGATATGCTTGAGAAAAATGATACGGAAGTTCTTTTTGCAATTCATCCTGTAGCCGGACGAATGCCGGGGCATATGAATGTGCTTTTGTGTGAAGCAGATGTTCCGTATGATAAACTATATGAGATAGATGATATAAACCCACAATTTGCTGATTGTGACGTGGCAATTATAGTAGGTGCAAATGATGTGATCAATCCTGCAGCAAACACTGCTGAGGGAACACCTATTTACGGGATGCCGATATTTGAAGTTGGTAAAGCAAGGCATATTATTATATGCAATTATGATTTAAGTACAGGCTATTCAGGAGTAGAAAACCCACTCTACAAAAAATCCCATGATGTGAGTTTACTCCTTGGCGATGCTAAGGAAACATTGTCAAAGCTGCTGAATGAAATTATTCATTTGGTTTCTTAACGGTTTTTATCAAATGCTCAATAAGGCTACCTGATTTATTAAATATGGAAATATCACATTTGAAGGAAACTTTAATATCAATACCGAAAAAGTTAAACTACTAAAACAAGATCGTTGATAGTGCCAAAGGTTGCTGTTTCAAGAAGCTTCACTGTTGTTACATCAGAGAGATATTCCGCAAGAGAAACGACGTTTGAGATATCAATCTCCTGACCGGCAAGCCTCTCTGACAGCTTTTCGAGTATACTTGGCTTTAGAAGCGGTGCAAGCCCAGAAATATCCGAAAAGCTCCTTACGACTACTTTCTCATTACCTGATGCCACCTCGCAAAGAATTGCAGCTTCACCCTGTGTCGGTTCTCTGGAACTAATTAGATCATCAAGCGAAACATTGAAAATATCTGCAAGCAACACAAGTATAGACACATCCGGAAAGCTATCGCCGCATTCATAACCCTCGAAATCGCCTGTCTGGTAAGATTTAATCTATTTGCAAGCTCAGATTGTGTCATATCAGCATTTTTACGAAGTTGAGAAACATATGCTCCGAACTTTTTCATATTAAACAGTTATCATCACATCCTTATATTCATATTACCATCATTTTCTTTAATTTGTAAGCAAAGGTTAGTTGCACTTAATAGGGTGCCAGACTTATCATTTACCTGCTTAACTATCTGTTGCGCAACAAAGTTTATGAGCGGATTTATGAATCTACATCATTATTAATGCATCACAAACCGCATCGTTTGGAACATTAATCTTCCCATTCTGTATCCAGTCTTCGACAATCGCCTTGTACATCGCGACAAAGACATGAAATCCGTTACGGTTAGCTGCTTCTTTTAGATGTTTGGGAAATAGTTGAAAAGTTCACTTATTAGTTCACCTTTTCAATGAAAAGTGAACTTGCCACGGGGGAAATTATTGGATAAAATTACGCTATATTTTAATTAGTGTGCTAATGCCTAATAAATTATTAGGGGGTGGAAGCAACAAACCACTGACATCACGCCTGACTAAAATTTGGACACGATATAGCCGCATTAAGTCTGACATTCTGAAACCGCATTTCAAATGGCTTGAATTCTGGTCATTTAAGCATCATTTTCAGTAAAGACAAAAATTAAAGTTGTATATGCCAGCATCATAAGTTGAAGAACTTAAATTAAAGTGATGCTATCAAAGGAGGTTTAATATTTTATGAGTAAGAAGCGATTAATTTCTCTTGCATTATCATTGTTTTTACTCATAGCTCAAAAGTGGCTATTGCGAAGGCGTTATATAAAAATGCGAAGATTTTTGTTTTTGACGAACCATCTAGTGCTTTGGATCCCTATTCTGAAGATGAACTTATTAATTTATATAAATACCTAGCTAACCAGGGGAAAACAGTAATTCTTATTTCACATCGATTGTCTGTTTGTAAATATACAGATGAAGTCATCTTTATGGAAAAAGGAAAAATAAATGCAGTCGGCACTCATAAGGAACTTCTTAATAAGCCTCAATACTATGAGTATTATAACAAACAAGCTAAGCATTATAGCTAATAATGCAGGAAGTAGGTACATAAATGCTACGCATTTACTGTTGCTGAAAATATTTTTTTGGAACCTTAATCGTCGCCGGGTCGCGTTAATATCTGATGATGACATAGTATAAAAAATGTGTAGCACTGAATAATGTGTGAAAGGGCGAAGCTCTGTAAACCCGAAATAAAAATTTGTGAGGTAATAATGTTTTGGTACGTGCTTTTTACCATGACAGGTCGGGAAGAAAAAGTTAAGCAGCTCCTCGTAAATCAACTTGATAAAAATATCTATAAACCTTTTATTCCCATGCTTGAGACAGTATTCAAAAATTCAAAACGAATAATAAAAAAAGAATTAAAGCCAATGTTTCCAAGTTATGTATTCATAGAATCGAGTACAACATATTCCGAATTTACTAAAGATACAAGAAACATTATTTATGGTTCAGCAGATATCATTCGCATACTAAATTATGGAGATCCTGATGATATTGATATGAGGGAACATGAAAGGAACACACTTCTGAAATTGTACAACGGTGATTACTGTGTTGAATCATCCAGTGGGATTGTTGTTGGAGATTGTACTTATATAAAGGAAGGATCACTAAACTTGACACAAACCTGACTCCCTAACTACTTGCAGCTTTGCTGCGTTATGCTATAATAGAAATATATAAATTGTTTTTTGAAAGGGATGATCATTATGGTAAACATGCAAATACGTGATAATATAATCAATGATTTGGATAAGTTACCTGTAGACCTCCAAAAGAAAGTACAGGATTTCGTTCATGCATTAATTGCTACTCTGCCAAAAGGTGTAACTGGGAAATCATTATTACATTTTGCTGGTAAAATTAGCAAGGAAGATGCCAATGAAATGATCAAAATAGTTGATGAAGGGTGTGAAAAGGTAGACTTGCATGAATGGTAAACTCTTACTTGATACAAATATTGTAATCTTTTTATTATCAGAGAATGCAACAGTAAAGGAATACCTTATTGAAGCCGATGAAGTGTTTATACCATGTACTGTTATTGGGGAGCTTTATTTTGGTGCTTTTAACTCTGCTAGAAAAGAAAACAACATTGCTCGAATTGATGAGCTGGTTATGAAAGTTACTGTTTTAAACAATGATATCTTTACTGCAAGGGAATTTGGAAATATAAAAAGCGAATTGAGAAAACAAGGTAAACCAATACCAGAAAACGATATTTGGATTGCCGCTGTTGCAAAACAATATGGTTTAAAACTAATAACTAAAGATTCACACTTTTGCAATGTAGAAGGTCTAGATATGGAATTGATTTAAAATAATAGTTTATTACTGTCATGCAACAACTAACAAAAAATGAGTTGTTGAAATGCATGAGCCTGCGGATAAAGTTATACCAAAGGATACAGAGCATATCTTCTGCTGTAGTTTTTTATCTTGTTATAAATCATACATGTGCGAAGTAAGTTATAAAGAGTTTTGCGAACATTTGGACAAGAACATCTTCACAGCCTACTAAAAGGATGCAGATAATAGCCTGTTTACAAAACTACCCATTCTTTTTGGTCACATTAAGAAGTAAAAATACTTGCCCCAAAATGCAAATAAAAACATAGTATTTGTTGGGTATAATAAATATAAGAGCCAAAAAACATGAAAATGAAAATTGATTCTATTCGGAAAAATTACCTTGTCAATAAGGGCGCAAGCGCCAACAAATTATGGAGACTAGTCAAGTGTTTTTTAAAAAATGCAAAATTTCAATGAAAAAGAATCTACAAAGCCTTGAAAATCAAGAGATGAAGATACTGAGAATATTTCTATAGTACGGGAGGAGATTTAATGGGAAAAACTATTGTATTAGTCGTAATGGATGGAACTGGAAAAGGAAGGGGCAATTATGGTGATGCAGTTAAGCTAGCTAATACACCGACTTTAGATATGCTACTTAGCAATTATCCCAACACATATATTAAAGCTCATGGAACAGCTGTTGGTCTACCGTCAGATGATGACATGGGAAATAGTGAAGTTGGACATAATGCACTCGGCTGTGGACAAATTTACTCACAGGGAGCAAAACTTGTAAATGAAAGTATAGAGAGTGGTGAAATTTTCGAGTCTAAAAGTTGGCATGATATAGTTTTAAATTGTGTTACAAACAATACAGTATTGCATTTTATTGGGCTTTTGTCAGATGGAAATGTACATTCGAGCATTAATCACTTAAAGTCAATGATTATCAAGGCTAAAGATAGCAAGGTAAATAAAATCAGAATTCATATTCTGCTTGATGGTCGTGATGTTCCAGCTACTTCTGCAACTACTTATGTTGACGACTTAGAAAAACTTCTAGAAGAACTTAATTGTGATAGTTTTGATGCTAGAATAGCATCCGGTGGAGGAAGAATGAAAATCACAATGGATAGATATCAGGCAAACTGGGATATGGTAAGTCTCGGTTGGGAGACACATGTACTTGGTGCAGGCAGGCAATTTTCATCTGCTAATGAAGCTATAAAAACGTATAGAGAAGAGCTAAATGTTATAGATCAAGATCTACATCCGTTTGTTATTGCAGAAAATGGACAACCTGTGGGAACAATTAATGATTGTGATAGTGTGGTGCTTTTTAATTTTCGTGGCGATAGAGCTATTGAAATCAGTATGGCTTTTGACGATGATAATTTTAATAAATTTGATCGGAAGCGTGTACCAAAGGTTATATTTGCTGGAATGCTCCAATATGACGGAGATATGAACCTACCAAAGAGATATCTTGTTAATCCACCAGATATAAAAAACACCCTATCTGAGCTGCTTGTAAAAAATGGTATAAAGCAGTATGCTGTATCTGAAACACAGAAATATGGTCACATGACATACTTTTGGAATGGAAATAAAAGTCAGAAATTTAACGAGGGGCTTGAGGTATTCTGCGAGATACCATCTGATAAAGTTTTCTTTGATGAGCGGCCTTGGATGAAATCTGCTGAAATAACCGACAAGGTAATTGAAACTATAAAATCTGGCGAATATGGCTTTATTCGTTGTAACTATCCTAACGGCGATATGGTAGGACATACTGGAAATATTAATGCAACAATTATTGGTATAGAGGCGGTTGATTTGGGACTTGCAAGAATAATAAAAGCAGTTGATGAAAGAGATGCAATTCTGATTATAACTGCTGACCACGGCAACGCTGATGATATGATTGAAGTTAACAAATCTGGCGAGTACCAGATGAAGACTGCGCATTCTCTCAACCCTGTGCCATTAATAATATATGATAAGACTAGATTATACAATATAAAGCAAGGCAATTTTGGACTTGCTAATGTTGCCCCCACTATTGCAAATTTGTTAGGGCTTGATATACCAGATATATGGGAAGAAAGTATGGTATAACTTTATCTCTCTTATATGAATGTATATGAAGCTTATCTGCCGCTGCCACAGCTTCATCGTAGTAAACCCATGTGCTGCTGTGTGTATCATCTGTTCCAGTTGCACTACCATTTGCGGCAAAAGGATTCTTCGTAGGCTTGCCGTTTTTGTCCGCTCCCCAGCGCTAGGGAAACCATATTCTCATCTGCTTTAGCTTCTGCATTGCCGATAGCTCCTGCACACTCATGATCGTTTTTTCCATTTACTCTTTCCTCCTTATCTTGAGTGTCTTAACGCATGGGTATGGCGAAAAGCGCACAATCGTTATGCACGCTTTTGTGAGGCGAGAAAAAGCAATTTGGAAATTTGTTGTGATGAATTTGCTATTGACCTTATCGACGACTACGATGTCGTGGATGAAGAAGCGGTCAAAGATAAATATGAGGCAATATTTCGTTGCCTTCACACGCTATCTTCTGAGTACAAAAACATTCTGGTAGATTACTATATCGGCGAATTGTCTGTTAAGGCGCTTGCTACAAAGTATCAGCTTCCGGAGACCACAATCAAATGGCGTCTAAAATATCAGCCGTCAGAAGATTCAGGATAGAATCGGCTCAAATACGAAAGGAGAATTCATAATGGATAAGGTTTATAAACGCATCAACTGGGAATCTACTTCCTGCAATGGTTCAATGAACGCTAGTGCTTACCTTTCAAATCAAGTTACTCGCGCTATCTGCGAAGCGGCATACGAAGAACCGTTAACAATCGAAGAAATCAGCCTGAATACAGGACTTCCGACAATGTACATTGAAGACGCACTTCCGCATCTAATCTATGGAGATGCAATTCAACAGAACGGTAAAAAATACATGACTGGCTTCATAGTTCTCCGTCTGAAGGATAAAGTTCAGATGGAAAATCACTTCAGACCGCTGATTGGACACATTTCAGATTATTTTGAAAAGTTATTTTTCGAATGCGAAGAAAAAATAAATGCAATGAACTTTTATGGGCACGATTTCGGCATTAAGCGTCTTGGATACATTGCATTACCGCTTGCGCTACGGGAAAAGGTCAGAAACATTAAAATGAATATGCCTTCTCTTGAAAACAGGCCATATCCTCCGCGCAAGGACGGTGGTTATGGATGGTTCATTGTTGAAGAATCGAAGGATGAAAGTGATGCAGCTGATGAATACACATCAGGCTGTAACATAACAGATGGAAACAGTGATTTTATATACCGCAGAAATGCATCAATTGAGACATTCCTAACGATTTACTTTCATTAGACGATATTGTCCGACTTTTGCACAGTAATCTTATTGTAAAAACAAATAGTGGTTACAATTTGAAGTTGCTTGGTTTATTTATCTATCTTGAAAAGCAATCAACACATACAAAAAAGACTGCACTAAAGGTTTTATCCTTCGGTGCAATCTTTACTTTTCGAGCCTCCGCTTGAAGAGAGTTAAAAGAGGAACATATAGCTTGTTTTCAAGTGAATTTGGAGAACAAGCCAGAAAATATAAAGCGGATAGCCGAAGCCCTTAACATCAGCCTTGACAGCATAGCATTTATAGACGATTCGGTCGTTGAGATTGAAGCTGTAAAATCCATATTGCCGGAAGTAACAGCGATTTTATATGAGTGTGATTTGGTCTATGATAAATTATCCTGGTTTAACCTAAAAAGCAATGTCAGTATAGTGGATATTGAAAAGCGCAACGAAACCTACCGTACCGATAAATCGCGTGAAGCCTTGGAATCTCAATATGACAGTTTTGTAGATTATATAAACGCCCTTGAGATTAAGATGAACATTCACGAAGCGACGCCCATTGAGTCCAGCCGCATCGCGGAGCTAACGCAGCGGACAAATAAATGTACGAATGGGAAACGATATACCGCTGGGGAAATCAAAGATCACATCGTCCTAAAAAATGTTAAGCTGTACTCGCTGTCTGTTTCCGACCGCTTTTCAGATTTAGGGCTAGATGGTACTTTTGAGGTTGAGGAATATACACTAACTCTTTTCTGTTTATCGTGTAGCGCTTTGGGGTGCGAAATGGAAGGTAAGTTGTTTGAGTCTATCGCCGCAAAACATCAACTTCAAGCAAGAACGAGGATATAAAGCATATTTTTACACGTGCATTTCCCAATGTCGTCCTAACCAACTGCGAAAATACTTAAGTTCATTCGCTCAACATACTGTAGATGATAAAAAAAGAGTTAACATAAAATTCAAATAGGATTTAGCACTCACTTCTAACTTTATTTTAAGCCTTTTCTTTTTATCGCATTACAAAAACCAAGATCAGCTATTTAAGCGGCTTTTCAGCTTTCCAAATCAGAAAAGTATACAAATCGTGTAAAAGTTCACTTGAAAATTGTGCATATAAGTTCACTTATCCCCTAAAGGTGCACTTGATTGAATAAAAAAACACAGGTAAAATAATGACATTGTTAAGTGTAAATATTTACATATGGGAGTTGTCTAATAGTAAATATGGTGTCCGAATGCAGAATAGCTGGACGGACAAGGTTGAAAACCCATTATCAAAAGGTATATAAAAGACATCTGGGTCAAACAAATACATCTAAAAATTCTGAAAGATCTTAATCGTCGCCGGGTCGCGTTAATATCTGATGATGACATAGTATAAAAAATGTGTAGCACTGAATAATGTGTGAAAGGGCGAAGCTCTGTAAACCCGAAATAAAAATTTGTGAGGTAATAATGTTTTGGTACGTGCTTTTTACCATGACAGGTCGGGAAGAAAAAGTTAAGCAGCTCCTCGTAAATCAACTTGATAAAAATATCTATAAACCTTTTATTCCCATGCTTGAGACAGTATTCAAAAATTCAAAACGAATAATAAAAAAAGAATTAAAGCCAATGTTTCCAAGTTATGTATTCATAGAATCGAGTACAACATATTCCGAATTTACTAAAGATACAAGAAACATTATTTATGGTTCAGCAGATATTATTCGCATACTAAATTATGGAGATCCTGATGATATTGCTATGAGGGAACGTGAAAGGAACACACTTCTGAAATTGTGCAACGGTGATTACTGTGTTGAATCATCCAGTGGGATTATTGTTGGAGGAGATTGCATTTATATAAAGGAAGGATCACTAAAAGGTTTTGAAAGTATTATCCGTAAAATAGATAGACATAAAAGGCAGGCAGTTATTGAGCTTGATATTATGGGTGATATAAGACCGGTTACGGTGGCACTTGAGATTGTTGAGAAGATATAAAGTTATATTAATTTACCAACGGTTCTAATTGGAAGGTCGCTTATAGGAGGGGTTTAGTTTCATGATAAAAGATTTAAAAATTAACTGTTATGAAGATGGGTA